>CAYVQZ010000009.1:0-93433 GCA_964453435.1 uncultured bacterium | reverse complement strand
ACACGAATTACACGAATTTTTTCCTTTGCGCTCTTTGCGCCTTTGCGGTTCGAAACATCCTATGAGCATGGATAACGAATAACGCAAACGCCAGCGAATCGGGCAACTAAACTGATTTGGAGAAAAGAGAGTTTTTATCCGCAGATTTCGCTGATTGGCGCAGATGAACGCGGATAAACGCAAGATAGGGACCACGAATTACACGAATTACACGAATTTTTTCCTTTGCGCTCTTTGCGCCTTTGCGGTTCGAAAAAGCGGAACACGAATGACACGAATGGGACGAAGAACACGAATAAAGACAAAGGATTTTTTGGGGGCGCGCTTCGCGCGGAAAAGACGTTTGGAACCGCGGATGAACGCGGATGAAAAGGCCCTCAATTTTTTCGTGTAATTCGTGTAATTCGTGGTCAAAAAAAGATTGTTCTTTCTTGGAGGCTTCGCGGCTTCGCGTGAGATAAGAGCTTGTTGTGCGAATGAATTCGCACCTGCGCGAGCAAGGCGGAGCTTCGGCGGTTCGCAAGCGGGTGTTTTCGCATTTGGAGTGTTTGGATGGTATAATGTTGCAAGCGCCTATGGCCACGTTTGAGAATTATCCATTCGCTGTAGAAATTCGGGTCCCCGAGAACTTTACGAGCAATCGATGCAGGAACTAAAGAACTATCTCCGCATTCTTTCCTATCTCAAGCCGTACAAGTGGATGATTCTGCTGACAGTCCTGAGTTCATTCCTTGTGGCGACGTCGTTCGCCGGCAGCATCGGCGGCATTAAGCCCGCCGCCGACCTGCTGTTCGACCAGTTCGACGTCGAGGCCTACCGGAAGCTGCCGCTCATGGATACCGAGCTGGGAACATCGATTCTGAACAAGATTCACGCCATGGCTGTTCGGGACAAGTTCAGGACGCTGCTTGTAATCTCGGGGTTTGTCGTATTCATGGCCATCCTGCGGTCGCTTTTCGAGTTCGTTCACGGATATCTCGGCGCGTTCCTCGCGGGCCGCATCCGAATAGACATCGTCACGGGGCTTCACGACAGGCTGATGGACCAATCGATTTCATTCTTCACGAAGCAGGGGGTCGGGACCACCATTTCGGTCATGAACAACGACGCCGGGCTGCTTCATCGCGGCGCCCTCATCGTGTTCGACAAGATGCTGATGGAGCCCCTGAACATCGTCGCCGGGTTGACCATCGCGTTCATTCTGAACGCCAAGCTCGCAACGATTGCGGTTCTGGGATTTCCTTTGATGGGGTATGCCGTCAACCGGTTCGGCCGAAAGATAAAGAAAAACGCCCGCAAAAGTTTAAGGGTCTCCTCATCGATTCTCTCGATGCTGCAAGAATCGCTGTTCGGCATCAAAATCGTCAAATCATTCGTCATGGAGGATTATGAGCGGGAGCGGTTCCGCGCCGAGAATTTGCGAGGATTCAGGATCGGCATGCGCGCAGTGAAGGCGCGACAGCTTGTCTCTCCGGTCATCAATATGGTGGCGGCGGTGGGCATCGCGCTTTTCATCGTGCTCGGCGGGCGGGACGTTTTGAACGGGGATATGTCGTCGGGAAGTTTTATCGCGTTTTACGCCGCGCTGGGGGCAATTTTCGGTCCGATCCGGAAGCTGTCAAAGGCGGTGGGCGAGATACAGACCAGCCTTGCGGGAGCGACGCGCACATTCGAGTTCATGGACCAGTTGCCCGAGGTGAAGGACTCGCCCGACGCGGCGGAGATGCCGCCCATAAAGGGTGAAGTGGCGTTCGATAACGTGAGTTTCTCGTATGACGGCAAGAAGAAGGCGCTCGACAACTTCACCCTCGAGGTCAATCCGGGCGAGGCGGCGGCGCTGGTCGGATACAGCGGCGCGGGCAAGACCACCGTCATCAACCTGCTCCATCGTTTCTATGACGTCTCCGGCGGAAGCATTCGCATCGACGGCGTCGACATCCGCTCCGTCACGCAGGCGTCGCTCCGTTCGCAAATCGGGCTCGTGACGCAGGAAACCATTCTGTTCAACGACACGGTGGTGAACAACATCGCGTTCGGCCGCAAGAACTACTCGCGCGAGCAGGTCGTAGCGGCCGCGAAGGCGGCCAACGCCCACGAGTTCATCGAGGAGCTGCCGAACGGATACGACACCGTGATAGGCGAGCGAGGCATGCTGCTGTCGGGCGGACAGCGCCAGCGGCTCGCGATTGCGCGCACCGTGCTGAAGAATCCGGCCATTTTCGTGCTCGACGAAGCCACCTCCTCGCTCGACAGCAGGAGCGAAGCGCTGATACAGGAAGCGCTCGAGCGCCTGATTCGAGGGCGCACGACGTTCATCATCGCGCACCGGCTGTCGACGATTCGAAACGCCGACAAGATAGTCGTGCTCGACAAGGGACACATCGAGGCGGCCGGCTCGCATGCGGACCTCTACTCGAGCAGTCCCATTTACCGCGACCTCTGCGAGAAGCAGTTCATCGCTCCGCCCGAATCGATCCCGACGCGGTCCTGATATGCCGAAAGCCATCGTTGTCATACCGGCCCGATACGGCTCCACGCGGTTGCCCGGCAAGGCGCTCGCCGAGATCGAGCGCAAACCGCTCGCGCAACACGTGTATGACAGGGCCCGCCTCTCGAAGCTCGCCACCGACTGCCTTATCGCCACCGACGACGACCGGATACGGCGGGCGTGCGAGGGTTTCGGCGCAGCGGTGATGATGACCTCGCCGTCCCACAACTCGGGCACCGACCGCATGGCCGAGGTCGCCGCGAAGACCGACGCCGACGTGTACGTGAACGTGCAGGGCGACGAGCCGCTGATCGATCCGGACGCCGTTGACCTCCTCATCAAAATGATGTTCGACGAGCCGGGCATACGGATGGGGACGCTGAAGCGGCCCATCGAAACATACGAAGACTTCGTCAATCCCAACATGGTCCGGGTCGTGTGCGACAAAGACGATTTTGCGCTGTATTTTTCGCGGGCGCCGATTCCGTGGCTCACGCGCGAAGAATTCGAGGCGGCCGACACGAGCCGGCTCGTTTTCAAACACATCGGCGTCTACTCGTTCCGGCGCGATTTCCTGATGGAATTCTCGCGCATGCCGCAGTCGAGCCTCGAAAAGGCGGAGCGGCTCGAACAACTGCGCGCGCTCGAGGCCGGGGTCAAAATCAAGGCGCTGACGACGGATTACGAGTCGATAAGCGTCGAAACTCGGGCGGACCTCGAACGCGTGCGGGCGCTCTTCGCCCGGAGAAGGTGATGGGACATGAAGAGGCCCGTCATCGGAATCACCATGGGGGACCCTGCGGGCATCGGGCCGGAGATAATCGTCAAAGCGCTCGGCGTTCCCCGGGTTCACGCCATTTGTCGCCCTGTTGTCTTCGGGACCACTCGTTTTCTCGGGGGCCAGCCCCGCGCGTTCTCGAATCGGGTCGAGTTCGAGCATATCCGGTCTCTCAAGGAAGTATCATTCAGAACGCGGGCAGGGGGTCTGTCCCGTGATAGTGCGGCACGGTCCCCGACGCCGGCTCTCCGGCGAAAGAGGCAATCGCCGAAAGGATACACAGTGCCCGTTGTGGAGACGCCCGCAGGCGGCGGAATCAGAATCGGCGCGGAGTCGGCGGCCTCGGGAAGGGCGGCAATCGCATATCTGGAGAGGGCGGTTGGAGCCGCGCTCAGCGGGGAAATCGACGCGATTGTGACGGCGCCGCTCAGCAAGGCGGCGATTCGAAAGGGCGGAAACCGGGATTTCACCGGCCATACCGAATATCTGGCGGCCGCGGCGGGCTCGCGGGAGACGGCGATGATGTTTCGGGGCAAACGGTTCTCGGTGGCGCTCGTGACGACGCACCTTCCCCTCAGGGAGGTGGTCGACGCCATAACGCCCCAAAAAATTCTGGCGGTCATCCGGCTGTCACACGACGCCATGATGAAATTCGGCCGGCGGAAACCGCGCATCGGCGTCGCCGGCGTCAACCCGCACGCGGGGGAGCGGGGCGCTTTCGGTGACGAAGACGCCGCGCTCGTGAGGCCGGCGGTTCGAATGGCGCGCAGGAAGGGAATCGACGCCGAGGGCCCCCTTCCGGCGGACACGCTGTTCAAGAAAGCGCACGACGGCGTGTACGACCTGGTTGTCGCCATGTATCACGACCAGGGGCTCGCCCCCTTCAAACTCATCTCCTTCGACGAGGGCGTGAACATAACGCTCGGCCTTCCCTTCGTGCGAACTTCGGTGGACCACGGAGCCGCGTTCGACATCGCCGGCGCGGGCAAGGCTTTCGCAACGAGCCTCGTGGAGGCGATCAAAACGGCGGTCATCCTCCTGAAATGAACAGACTCCGCTCATCCGAGTTGTTAAAAAAATACGGCATCTCGCTCAAGAAATCGTTGGGCCAGAATATCCTGCTCGATCCAAACATCAACCGAAAGATGGCGGGCGCGGCGGCGGTGGGGCCGGAAGATTCGGTGGTCGAGGTCGGTTCGGGAGTCGGCGACCTGACCGAGGAGCTCGCGCGACGGGCGGGGCGGGTGCTCACGATAGAAATCGACCCGGCTTTCGAGCCCGCGCTACAGGAGCGGTTCGGAGAAAACCCTCGGGTGAAGGTTTTCATCGGCGACGCGCTGAACCATCCGGTGGAGGAGCTGGTTGAGAAGTTTCTTCCGGGCGCGGAAAAGCTTAAGATGGTTTCGAACCTGCCGTACTACATCACCTCTCCCTTATTGATGCATTTTCTTGAAAGCCGGCGCCGCTTCGTATCGCTCACGGTCATGGCGCAGCGGGAAGTAGCGGAGCGGATAGTGGCGACGCCCGGGGGGAAAGACTACGGAATTCTCTCCGTTGTCTGCCAATTCTACTCGCGCCCGTATATCGTTCATCGCGTCTCGCCGAAATGTTTCCGCCCGGTTCCGAAGGTGGAATCCGCAATCGTTCATCTGCCGCTCCGACCAAGGCTGGAACTGACTGAGCGGGAACGGGAGTTGTTTTTCGAGATTGTCAGGTCCGCGTTCGGGCAACGGCGCAAAAAGATAATAAACGCGCTCGCCTCGACGGGGAGCCCCCTGTTCTCCGACAAAGAGCGGCTGAGGGAAGCGCTGGAGAGCGCCGGCGTCAGTCCCGATTCGAGGGCGGAAAAGCTTTCGGTGAGCAGGTTCAAGTCTCTCGCCCGGCACATGGGCGAGTTCTGAGCAATGGCCACCTTTGGCGATTTCCCCGCGGTCTCATGCGCGCGCGGAGCCGGTCGGGTCCGCGGCATGGCAGGTCCAATACGCCGTTTTAGTGCGATTTTCGGCTCTATTTGTCCTTATTTCCCTGTAAATCGCTTTATTGACGAAGGGTCGCTGTTGATTTCTTTGTTGCGGATTTTATATGATTCGGCCTGTTAGCACTCGCTTGAGGAGAGTGCTAGAGGCGTGCCGCTTGTTCTCCGAAACGGGTAAAAGGAGGGAATCTATAGATGAAATTTAAACCACTCAAAGATAACATCGTCGTCCAAGTGCTCGAGGCTGAGGCGAAAACCGGCGCAGGACTCTTCCTGCCCGACACCGCGAAAGAGAAGCCGCAGCAGGGAAAGGTCGCTGCCGTGGGCGCCGGGAGGAGATTGAAGAACGGCCAGGTCGTCGCGCCGTCGGTGAAGAAAGGCGACAAGATACTGTTCGGCAAGTACTCGGGGAACGAAGTGAAGATCGAGGGCGAGGAATACCTCATCATCAGCGAAAAAGATATCCTTGCAATTCTCGAATAGAGTAAGCGCGAATCATGAAGATGAGCGGAGGTTTCCATGCCAGCAAAAGAAATATTGTTTGACGAAGAGGCGCGCCAGGCCCTGCTGCGGGGAGTGAACACCGTTGCGAACGCGGTGGGCATCACCCTCGGGCCGAGAGGGCGCTACGTGATACTCGATAAGAAATTCGGGCCGCCGAGCATCACCAATGACGGCGTGACGATAGCGAAAGACATAGAACTCGAAGACCATTTCGAAAACATGGGCGCGCGTCTTCTTCGGGAAGTCGCCACAAAGACGCAGGACGACGCCGGCGACGGCACCACAACTGCCACGGTTCTGGCGCAGTCAATGATTCAGCAGGGGACAAAGGTGCTCGCCTCGGGCGCGAACCCGATGGCCATCAAGCGGGGAATCGAGAAGGCCGTAGAGGCGGTCGCCTCCGAGATCAAATCGTACAGCAAACCCATCAAGCAGAAGGGCGAGATCGCCCAGGTTGCAACCAACTCCTCGAACAATGACACAAAAGTGGGGCAGCTGGTGGCCGAAGCGCTCGAAAGGGTCGGCCACGAAGGCGTCATAACGGTGGAAGAGTCGAAGACGCTCGACACCAACCTTGATATTGTCGAAGGCATGCAGTTCGACCGAGGGTATCTCTCGCCGTACTTCATGACCGATCCGAAACGGCTCGAGGCGGTGCTGGAAAACCCGTCCATCCTGCTTCACGACAAGAAGATTTCCTCGATGAAGGACTTATTGCCGCTGCTCGAGAAGACCGCGCAATCCGGCCAGTCGCTTCTTATCATCGCCGAGGACGTTGACGGCGAGGCGCTGGCGATGCTCGTGGTCAACAAGCTGCGCGGAACGCTGAAGGTGGCCGCCGTGAAGGCGCCCGGCTTCGGTGACAGACGAAAAGCGATGCTCGAGGACCTCGCCATACTGACCGGCGGCCAGGTTATCGCCGAGGAGCTCGGACTCAAGCTCGAAAACATATCGTTCGACATGCTGGGCCGGTGCAGGCGCGTCGTGATCGACAAAGAGAACACGACCATTATCGAGGGCGCCGGCGCCAAGAAGGATATCGAAGGCCGCGTCAACCAGATACGGAAACAGATTGAAGAGACCACGTCCGACTACGACCGGGAGAAACTTCAGGAACGGCTCGCGAAGCTGGCTGGCGGCGTTGCAATCATCCGGGTCGGCGCCGCGACCGAGGTCGAGATGAAAGAGCGAAAAGGCCGGGTCGAGGATGCCGTTTCCGCGACGCGCGCGGCGGTCGAGGAAGGCATTGTGCCCGGCGGCGGGGTGGCGCTTTTGCGAGCCGCGGCGGCAATCCGGAAGCTCGACCTTTCGGAAGATGAGAGGATCGGCGCCGATATACTCGGGCGGGCGCTCGAGCAACCGGCGCGGCGCATCGCGGCCAATGCGGGCATGGACGGTTCCGTTGTCGTCCAGAAGCTGAAGGAAAAGGCCGACCTCGCTCTCGGGTTTAACGCGACCACGATGCGATACGAAAATCTGCTGAAGAGCGGCATCATGGACCCGACGAAGGTCGCGCTTACGGCGCTGCATAACGCCGCAAGCATAGCGGGGATACTGCTCACCACCGAGACATTGATAAGCGAGAAGGAAGAAGAGAAGAAGCCCGCGATGCCCGGCCCACACGGGCATGGCATGGGAATGTAAGGCCAAGGGCGGTCTGCTCTTTCGAAAAAGGCTCATCGCCCGAAAAAAGAAATTCGTCTGACCGTCGCGCGCGGCATCGCGGCGGTCAGCTTTTTTGTCGGCGCGCGTTGCCATTGAGCGCTCTCTTGTCGCGCCCGCGGCGCCGGCGTCATGGTTAGCGCAATCAGTCGATACATTGCATGGACCTCTTCGCATTTCGGAAATTGTCTGTCCGTGTGAAGCGTGATTTCGAAATCGATGAGGGAGCTCTTCGCGCATACCGTGAGTCCGTCCGATAATTCCATGTCCTGCGCTTCGCGGGCAGTCCGCCAATCTATCCCGGCTTTGTCACGCGAGGCCGCGGGATTTCGCTGCGCTCAACGCAAAAGACGGGGGATTCCGTAAATAGTGACAGTCCCCCCTACGCTTTCGCTCTCGACCAAACCCATAATTTATCGGACAGATTCACAGTCACCGCAGGCGATTCGCTGTCGATTCGGTTGACAATGCCAAGGCGCGAATATACAATACGGGCGGGCTTTTTCATAATAAGTCCTCCTTTCCTCGAAGTTGGAGGAACGCACCGGCGGGAGGGGCGCAACTCTTTCCCGACCGAATATATCGGCGCGGACCTGTTTTTCGGCCGTCAGCCGACGCATGTGCGCAGGGGTTCGGATTCCTCAGCGTCGACGTCGACTGAAACGGGAACGGTCACCGGGAAAATGGTTGCCGAGCGACGAGCGCGCGATGGATGAAAAAGAATTAAAAAAAGCGACGAAGGCCGAGCTTCTCGAGATGGCGCGCAAAAGACGCCTGAAAGTCCGGTCGTCCGCGCGAAAAGACGAAATTCTCAAGCTCGTGCTCGCCTCGCTCCGCCAGAAGAAGCAAAAGACGCGCGTGAAAAAGCGTCCGACAAAACATCCGACAAAAAGGAAGAAACCTTCCGACAAGAAGGCCGCTTCGGCGAAGCGACCCCCAAAAACAATCAAACCATCGGAGAAAGACAAGAAGACGCGCGCCGCCGGGAAGGCGACGAA
This sequence comes from uncultured bacterium, assembly GCA_964453435.1. GTDB lineage: Bacteria > Abyssobacteria > SURF-5 > SURF-5 > SURF-5 > CAYVQZ01. Next base: position 85,028 of record CAYVQZ010000009.1, on the reverse strand, counting down.
GAACCGCGTGTCAACGAGAGCCGCCCGAAGGCCGCGAAGCGCCCGGCCGGGAATCCGAACGAGGCGTCCATCAGAAAAGGCCGATATCGCCGGTCAACCCGAAGCTGCCCCGGAAAGCTCCGCGAACGGCGCTCTTCCCGAGTCCGGGACCACGAAAATACCGCCGGCTGGTTTGCCGGAAAAATATGGGGGCAAGCGTATTGTCGCCATGCCGCGCGACCCCCACTGTCTCTTTGTGTACTGGGAGACAGACGCCGCCATCGGGAACGACGGCGATTTGTCCGCCCCCGAGGGGGGACCACGGCTCAAGCTGCGAGTCAACGACGTGACCGAGGCCGGTTTCGCGGGCGAAGAAGCTCGAAGCCACCTCGATATCGAGAACGTCGGCGGGGCCGACAACTGGTACATCGAGGCGGCGGAACCGGGCAAGATTTTCCGTGTCGATATCGGTTTCGAGGGACCCTCGGGCGAATTCGTGACGCTGGCGCGCTCGAATACTGTCCGCATGCCGCAAGCGGACATCTCCGAAGAAGAAACAGAAGAAGAAGAAGAAGAAGAAGAAGAAGAAGAAGAAGAAACGATGTGGATGAATTTCGAGGGAGAGCCGGTTCGGCCCGCAGCTTCATCCGCAGTCGGCGACGAGGGCCGGGCGCCTCCCGCGAAAGGGGAGAAAATCCGCTCGCTCGGCAAACTCTTAGAGATGCTCGAACGGCGGTTTCGCAAACACATCGAAACAACGGTGCCGGCTGGCCATTCCGCTGCCGCCGACCAGGGATATGGCAGATAATGCGGGTTCCCCAAGAGCCGAATTTTGCTGTTTGGAGCGCATTGCATGTCCGAAGGCTATTTATGTTTAATACTCCACGCCCACCTGCCGTTTGTTCGACATCCGGAACATGAGTCGTTCCTCGAAGAGCAGTGGCTTTTCGAAGCGATAACGGAGTCCTACATCCCGCTGATAAATGTCCTTGAGCGACTGGTGAGCGAAGGTATCGATTTCAGGCTCACCGTTTCTCTCTCGCCGCCCCTGGTCTCGATGCTGAGCGACAGGTTGTTGCAGTCTCGATACCTGAGCCATCTCGACAAGCTCATCGAATTGTCATCGAAAGAGGTCAAACGTACGCGCAACCTGACAGAATTCAACCGTGTCGCGCGGATGTACCACGAACATTTCACGGCGTTTAAGGAAGCCTTCCGGGACAGATTCAGCGGAAATCTCCTGGAGGCTTTCAAAAAGCTTCAACGGCTCGGCAAAATCGAGCTCATTACGAGCGCCGCCACCCATGGCTATTTGCCCTGTCTGACCCCGAGCGAGAAAGCGGTGGCGGCGCAGGTGCGCGTGGGGGTCTCGCACCATACGGAACATTTCGGGCAGCCACCCGACGGATTCTGGCTGCCCGAATGCGCCTACTACCCCGGACTCGACGACATCCTCGCGAAATCGGGCATCCGCTATTTCCTGACCGAAGCCCATGGGGTGCTGCATGCCACGCCCAGGCCGAAATTCGGGCTTTTTGCGCCCGTCTACTGTCCGTCGGGCGTCGCGGCGTTCGGCCGCGACCTGGAAAGCTCGAAGCAGGTGTGGAGTTCGGTCGAAGGCTATCCCGGCGATTTCGATTACCGCGACTTCTATCGGGACGTCGGTTTCGATCTCGATCTCGATTACATCAAGCCTTACATACAGCCGGACGGAACGCGGGTATTCACGGGAATCAAATATTATCGGATTACCGGAAAGACCGACGCCAAAGAGCCATACGACCCCGAGCGCGCCCGGGAAAAAGCCGTGGAACACGCCGGGCATTTCCTCGAAGCGCGGACCCGGCAGGTCAGGCGGCTTTCCGCGCTCATGGACCGCAAGCCCGTCATCGTGGCGCCCTACGATGCCGAACTTTTCGGACACTGGTGGTTCGAGGGGCCGGAGTGGCTGTATTTTCTCGTAAAAAAGGCGCATTCCAATCCGGCGCTGAGATTGACAACCCTCGGGGAATATCTTTCCGAATATCCGGTCAACCAGGTCGCTTTGCCGGCAGCGTCGAGCTGGGGATACAAAGGCTATCACGAGACATGGCTCGACGGCGCCAACGACTGGATATATCGGCACCTCCATCGCGCCGCCGACATGATGACCGAACTCGCGCGAACGCATGACGCGCCCGACACCATGACACGGAGGGCGCTCAACCAGGCGGCCCGCGAACTCCTGCTGGCCCAGAGCAGCGACTGGGCGTTCATGATGAAGCAGGGTTCGAACGAATCATATGCCCGCAAGAGAACAGAAAGACACCTGAGGAATTTCCTTCGCCTGCACCGCGAAATCAGCGGGGGAAAGATAGACCAAAACCATCTGGCGTCGCTCGAATTCGCCAACAACATATTTCCCCGCATGGATTACTCGGCGTTTGCGTGAGGCCGTGGCGTGAGCCTGGCGCGCCATCGTTCAAAAAAAAAGACATCCGGCTGCGTGAAAAACGGCAGGCGCTTCCGCGGCGGCCGGCGGCAGGAACGGGCGGTTGAAGCGCCTTCTCAAGGGCCGCACCCAAACAACCTGGGAAATAAAGGACTTCCGAAATGTTCAAGAACGAGCTCGCCTTCCGTGAGGCGCTCCTCCTGCAAACCAGCCGAACGGGCATAGAGCTTGCCGGGCGCCGGGCCGATTTGCTGGTCACGCATTATCGGCTTCTCTGCAAATGGAACCCGCGCCTGAGGCTGGTCTCGAGCACAGACCCTGTTCGGGTCGCCACCGAACACTACCTCGACTCCCTTATTCTCGACCGATTCATCGATGATTACGCCTCATCCGCGGGCTCTCCCGCAGGGCGGGTTCACCGAGGCGGCGGGGACAGCATGATAGACATCGGCGCCGGCGCCGGATTTCCGGGAATACCGTTAAAAGCGCTTCATCCCGGGAAGAATCTCACCATAATCGAATCCCACGCAAAAAAAATATCTTTTTTGAAGGCAGTAAAACGAGAGATAAACCTGGGCGGGATTCTGATCATTCGTGGACGCGCCGAAGATGCGATGAGGCGGTTGGAGCTTCGAGAACAATTCGACATCGCCTTCTGCCGCGCCGTCGCGAGTCCCGGAAAAGCCTGCGAGCTGGCATTACCCTTTCTCAGGGCCGGCGGCAAATACCTCGCCCAGACCGCGGACATCGAGGAGAATCCGAGCATCGCGGTTGCGCTCGGCCGTGCGGCCCGACTGGCTGGCGCAAGGCTTGTGGAATCAGTCAGTTACGAACTGCCTGACCACCCTCGAAGCCGTTCGGTGAGCATTGTGATAAAGAACCCCACAAACGCCGGGCGCGAGCCGGAAAAGTTGCATCGAAAACAACATCCTCAACAGTCCCGGCCCGCCCGTTCCACGTGAAACATTTTTCCTATTGACTTTTTCTCATCCAGGAACTACAATCTGTGAAAATTCAGTGACCGCGTTACGCAGCCTCACCCACCACGAAGCCCGAACTGAGGTCGCCATGAGGCTTATTACAATAGCCAATCAGAAGGGGGGCGTCGGAAAGACCACCACGGCGGTCAATCTCGCCGCATGTCTGGCGGCGTCCGAAAGAAAAACCCTCCTCATCGACCTCGATCCCCAGGCAAACGCCACGAGCGGGTTCGGTCTCGACCGCAAGGCGCAGCGCCCGAGCATCTACGAACTTTTGATCGACGACATTCCGCTCGACCAGGTGGTGCTGAGGGATGTGCTTCCGCTCCTCGATATTATTCCTTCCGGGACCCGCCTAGCCGGAGCACAAGTAGAGCTCCTTGCGGTGGAACACCGGGAGCAACGGCTCCGGCTGGCGCTCGCGGCCGCCCTGACATCCCCCCTCCTCGCAGACGAAAGGCGCTACGATATTGTTCTCATTGATTGTCCGCCTTCGCTCGGCCTTTTAACCATCAACGCCCTTGTCGCGGCCCGGTCGGTTCTGATTCCCCTGCAGTGCGAATATTACGCCCTCGAAGGAATCGAACAGCTCCTTGACACGCTCAAACTCGTGCGAAGCGCCTTCAATCCACGGCTGGAGATCGAAGGAATCCTCCTTACCATGTACGACAGCCGGACCAATCTTTCCCGCCAAGTCGAGAATGAGGTAAGGAATTTTTTCGGAGAAAAGGTATACCAGACGATCATTCCACGGAACATCCGTCTCAGCGAAGCGCCCAGCTTCGGAAAGCCCATCGTATTCTACGACATTTCATGCGCCGGAGCGCTGGCATACATAAACCTTACGAAGGAAGTGATAAACAGTGGAGAAGAAAGCACTCGGTAAAGGACTGAAAGCATTGATCGGCGAGCCCGAAGAGTTCGCCCGCTACGAAACACTCGCGTCCGACCAAATCATGCTTGACGAAATCGAGCCCAACCCCCGGCAGCCCCGAGAAAACTTTGACAAAGAAAAACTCGCCGACCTCGTCGCCTCGGTACGCGCAAACGGCGTCATCCAACCCATAATCGTTCGAAAAGCCGGCGCCAAATATCAAATCGTCGCCGGCGAGCGGCGCTGGCGCGCGGCGCAGATCGCTGGAATGGCCACTATTCCCGTCATAATCCGCGACACAACCGACGAAGAAATGCTCAAGCTTGCCCTCATTGAAAATCTTCAACGAGAAGACCTCAATCCGATAGAAGAAGCCACGGCATACCAATCGCTCATACAAGAATTCAGCCTCACCCAAGACTCCCTCGCGCAGCATATCGGCAAAGACCGCTCCACCATAGCCAACACACTGCGACTGTTGAACTTACCCAAACAAATTCAAGATTGCGTTTCACGTGGAACAATTTCAATGGGCCATGCCCGAGCCCTGCTGTCTGTTCCGGACGCGCAACTCCAGCAGGAAATATCCCAACGCATCATAGAAGAAGACCTCTCCGTCCGTCAGGTCGAGAAACTCGTAAAGACCCGCACCCGTCCGCGGAAGCGCTCCCCCATCGTCACCGACCCTGACCTTCGATTCGTTGAAGAGAAACTGCAGCGCTCGCTCGGAACCAAGGTCCGCATACGCCGTTCCGGAAAGAGAGGAAAAATCGAGATAGAATTCTACTCAACGGACGAACTCGAAAACCTGCTCCGCAGACTCATGAATCCCGAGGAGAATTTTTAGGATGATAGACCTGAAGCTCATTCGAGAGAACCCGCAACTCGTGAAGGATTCGCTTGCCGAGAGGGGAGTCGAAGCAGACATCGATGCCCTCATCCAACTCGACGAGCAACGCCGCAAACATGTCTACGAAGCCGACGAACTGAAACGGAAGAGAAACGAGGTTTCCGAGAGAATAGCCGAACTAAAAAAAAAGAAAGAAGACGCCCAGCGGCTCATCGCCGAAATGCGGCGTGTCGGCGAACAGGTCGCCGCGCTCGACGCCCAAATACGCGAGATAGACGAGAAAATTCGCGCCATCTGGCTCTCAATACCCAACATACCGCACTCCTCCGTTCCGCGCGGACGGACCGAACTCGACAATACAGAGCTCCGCAGATGGGGCCAACCACCGTCCTTCGATTTCGAGCCGCTTTCCCATGCGGATCTCGGAGAGCGGCTTGGCATACTTGATTTCCAGCGCGCCGCCAAGATCGCCGGCGCCCGATTCACGTTGAGTTTCGGCTCGGGCGCCCTGCTCGAGCGCGCGCTGATGAATTTCATGCTTGACATTCACACAAAGAGTCATGGATATACCGAGGTCCTGCCGCCGTTCCTGGTCAACATCGACAGCATGGTCGCCACCGGACAGTTCCCCAAGTTTGCGGGTGATTATTTCGTCTGCGGGCCCGACGACTATGTGCTCGTGCCCACCGCGGAGGTCCCCGTCACGAACATTTACCGCAACGAAATCATCGAGGACTCGGCGCTTCCGATTCGGCTGGTTGCGCACACAGCGTGCTTCCGCCGCGAAGCCGGTTCATACGGAAAAGACACTCGAGGCATGATCCGTGTCCACCAATTCAACAAAGTGGAGCTCGTCAAGTTCTCCCGCCCGGAAGACTCCTACGAAGAGCACGAGCTTCTCACGAAAGACGCCGAAAAAATACTTCAACTCCTCGGGATACCCTATCGCGTGGCCTCCCTTTGCACCGGCGATTTGGGCGAAGCGGCGGCCAAATGTTATGACATCGAGGCTTGGATACCATCGCAAAACACCTACCGGGAGATCTCCTCCTGCAGCAACTTCGAGGATTATCAGGCGAGACGCGCGAACATTCGTTACCGTCCCAAAGAGGGGAAACCACAGTTCGTTCACACTCTCAACGGCTCGGGCTTGGCCGTGGGCCGCACCGTCGTCGCGATACTCGAGAACTTTCAGCAACGGGACGGAACCGTTACAATTCCAGAGGCTCTTCGCCCCTACATGAACGGCTTGGAACGCATTCACCGGCGGAATACATGACTCCGGGACTTCCTTGCTCGATTTCCTTTGAAAATGCCGCTCCAGACCCAACCATGTGGACGAATGCTCCCCACGAGCTTTCTCCGACGGCCGAGCGCTTCCCCCGTTAATGGTAAAGGTTGTTCTGTTTGGGGGACAGTCCTCAACCTGCAAAACCATAAAAAGGCGGGGATTCCGTAACTGGGTACAGCGAAAATGTCTCTCGGTTGGTGATGCCGGTTATTTCGGAACACCGCACGGCATCGCGTTCCTCAAATAACCTCGATTCCTTCCGCCGGCCGATCTGATAGCGATCCGGTTCTCCTCTTTCCGGGGATATCCGGCGATCCCTTCCCCCCGTTCCCCCGCTTTTCTCTTTTGCCATCCCTTACACTGTGGATAACCCTGGCGCTTTCACCCGAGTCCTGGCCACCCGCATATCTCGCTCACGACAGCTTCTCTCTTCCCCGCTCACGACGATTGCAAGCTGTAACCTCTTGTGCGGCAAATGCTTACCAATTCCACTCAAGCCCGTTTGCGACCTGGCGAAATTCCCGATTTATTGGACTCAATTACTCCATTTTCCTCTGTTGATAACTTGTAGATAAGTGGAGGGGCCAGCCTGAAGAGCAACAACTCACGGGTTTTGTGCGCGGAGGCGGCCCGCTTCTCCCGATTTTCCTGAGTCACAGGGCCATGACATCGCAAAACACAGCAATATTGGGGATAACCTGTTCACAGTGTTGAAAAAACGGCTATCTGACAGGCTTTGCAGGAGGTGTCGCCCTGACAATCAGTCAGGAGGGCGAGTTTCGAAATCGGAGTCTGACGGTCTTTTTATGCGAGGAAGGGGTTGTACCGTTTCTCGGCTCCGAGGGTCGTTGCAGGTCCATGGCCGGGCAGCGCTTGCACGGAATCCCCGAGAGGCAGGAGCCTCGTCTTGATGACCTCTATGAGTGTCCGGTAGTCTCCTCCCGGCAAGTCCGTTCTGCCGATGGAGCCGGCAAAGAGGGTATCCCCGACGAAGACCTTGTTGTCCCACAGAATCGACATGCCTCCCGGCGAGTGCCCGGGGCAGTGTATGATTCCCAGGCGATGCCCGGCGCCGAAAGAAAGTTCGTCGCCGTGGGCAACGAGCCTGTCCGCGGGCGGGGGCGCATCGAGTTGCAATCCGAATATTCTCGCTTGGGCCGCCAGATTGGCGTAGAGCGGCTCTTCATCCTCGTGAAGCACGATTGCTCCGCCGGTTTCCTCTTTGAAACGGCCGACATCGCCGGCATGGTCAACATGCGAGTGGGTGAGAATTATATACTTCACCCGGAGCTTGTTGGAATCAAGAAAGCGGCCGATTTCCGGCACAAACTCTCCCGCGTCGACAATGACCGCCTCTCTCGACTCCTCACATCCCAACACGAAACAATTCGAAAAAAAGGGGGTAACTTCGAACTGGTTTAACAACAAATCATTCCTCCTTTTTGGTGAAAGAGCGTCGTTGTCCTGTGACTCCTTGAATGCGACCACGCCCTGCCGCTAACCAAAAAAGGGCGCATTGAAATTCTGTCGCGCCCATGATGCGGTTTGGCTGCGCACGCGACCGGTGTATCCGCGTCATGGCCGGGGAATGTGTGCCCCTCAGCCGGGGCCGCCCTCGGGCAGGTTCGCCTTTCCGGTCATGGTATCGACCTCGATGTCGCAGACGGTAACGATGGCAAGCGCGTGCTCCGGCGGCGGCTCATAGTCCTTTCCTCCGGCGTATTTCTCAAGCAGCAGTTCGAGCGCCTTCAGCTTTTGCTCATCGCTTTCGACAAGTCGGGCGGTTCCCATGGCGACAACGCTCCTGTAGTATGCGGTGAACAGGCACGGCTGCTCGTTCGGAACCAGCTCGAGCATCTCGTCCACCTCGAAACACACCCTGGGATTTTCCCGGATGATATCGAGCTTCTTTCCTTCGAGGCCCGTATGAAAATATATGTGGCCGTCATTGTACGCGAAGTTCAGCGGAACGACGTACGGACCGTCCTTCGCAGCCAGGCCGAGCCTCCCAACGGAGACACGGCTCAGGATATCTTCCATCTGTTCACGGCTTTCGAGCCACACTTTCATCGGAACTTCTCCTCTCGCGGCGGCGCGCTGCCTGGTTCATCGCCCGGTTTTTCTCCGTAAACAGAATGATTATAACGGGCAGTTTTCTGGTCGTCAACCGTTTGTTCCGATTGAGACAGGATTAATGGGGCGGGAGCGTGGGGAACGATGGGTGTCTCAATGCAACAACGCTTCGGCGGTTTTGCTTCCCGGCCGGGTCACTCTTGTTCCGCGAGTTCGGTTTCCTCGTTGTGCGCATCGGCCGATTCGCCGCCGTGGTTCGTGTCGGCCGACTCCACCATTTTTTCTTCCTTTTCCCGTTCCATGACCACGGCCACGGCCACGAACGAATCCTCCTCCTGCAGCCGTATCACGCGCACTCCCTGAGTATTGCGTCCGATCACGGAGATGTCGCTGACGGGGGTCCGAACGATCATGCCCCGCGAGGACACGCATACGACCTCCTCTTTTTTGCGAACTGTCCGCATGCCGATGCAGCAGCCGTTGCGGGCGGTCGTCTTTATGTTTATTATCCCCTTGCCGCCCCTGTGCTGGGCGCGATACTCGCTGAATTCGGTTCGCTTACCGTATCCGTTCTCGGTCACCACGAGAATGGTCGCATTCGGGTCGACTATTTCCATTCCGATGACGCTGTCCTCTTCTTCGAGACGAATTCCCATGACCCCCCTGGCGGTCCGCCCCATCGGGCGCACCTGCCGTTCGTGGAACCGGATGGCGAGCCCGTGTTCTGTTCCCAGCAACACTTCATCATCGCCGGTGGTGAGCTTGACGTGGTGCAGGCTGTCGTTTTCGTCGAGGCTCAGCGCGATGATTCCGCCCACTCGGGGATTGCCGAAAGCCGTCAGCTCGGTTTTTTTCACGATTCCCTTTTTTGTTGCCATCATGACGTACTTACCGTCATCGAACGACTTCACATTCAGGAAAGCGGTCACGTTCTCGCCGTCAGCGAGCTGAAGCATGTTGACGATAGCGCGTCCTTTCGAGTACCGGCCGGCCCGGGGGAGTTCGTGAACTTTCAGCCAGTGAACGCGCCCGAGGTTCGTGAAAAAGAGGATGTAGTCATGGGTGCCCGCAATGAAGATGTGCTCGACGAAGTCTTCGTCTTTTGTCTCCATTCCGGTTACGCCGACACCGCCGCGCCGCTGTTTGCGGTACATGCTCACGGGCACTCGCTTGATATAGCCCGCATGCGAAATCGTTATGACCATGTCTTCGTCGGCGATGAAATCCTCGACCTGAAACTCGGCGGCCTCTTCGAGGATTTGGGTGCGCCGCGCGTCGGCATACTTTTTCTTTATCTCTTCCAGTTCGCTCCGTATTACTCCCCGCAGCATGCGCGGGCTTTCCAGAATGGACCGGAGATTCGCCATGGTTTTCAGGAGGTCTTCGTACTCAGCGTCGAGTTTCTCGCGCTCCAGGCCGGTCAAGCGCTGGAGCCTCATTTCCAGAATCGCCTGTGCCTGCTTGTCCGTCAGGGCGAACTTTTCGACGAGCGAGGCGCGGGCCTGTTCGGGGGTGTGCGACTTTCTGATGGTGTCGATGACTTCGTCGATGTGGTCGAGTGCGATTTTCAGCCCCTCGAGCACGTGCGCGCGCTCCTCGGCCTTGTTCAAATCGAAGCGTGTTCGCCGCGTGACCACTTCGACTCGATGGTCGATATACTCCGCGAGCATTCCTTTCAGGCCGAGCACGCGCGGTCTGTTTTCGACGAGCGCGAGCATGATGATGCTGAAGCTGTTCTGAAGCGGCGTGTGCTTGTAGAGTTGATTGAGGATGACCTCGGCCACCGCGCCCCGTTTGAGGTCGATGACGATGCGCATGCCGTCCTTGTCGCTTTCGTCGCGCAGGTCGGAGATGCCTTCGATTTTCTTCTGTTGGGCCAACTCCGCGATGCTCTCGATGAGCTTGCTCTTGTTCACCTGAAACGGGATTTCGCTGATGAGGATTTTTTCCTTGCCGCCCGGGCTCGCCGGTTTTTCCACCGCCACCTTTGCCCGCACAACGACACGTCCGCGGCCGGTCTTGTACGCTTGCTCTATCCCTTTCGAACCGAGAATGACGCCGCCCGTCGGAAAATCGGGACCCTTGACGCGGCGTATCAGTTCTCCGAGCGACGCCTGGGGGTCCTCGATCAGCAGGCACAGGGCGTCCACCACTTCGCCGAGGTTGTGCGGAGGAATATTTGTCGCCATCCCCACAGCGATACCGGAGGACCCGTTCACGATGAGGTTCGGCAAAGCGGAAGGCAATACGACGGGCTCCTGGAGCGACTCGTCGAAGTTGGGCCGGTAATCGACGGTATCCTTCTCGATGTCGGCCAGCATCTCCTCGGCGAGCGGAGTGAGGCGCGCCTCGGTGTAACGCATCGCGGCAGCGTTATCTCCGTCGATCGAGCCGAAATTCCCCTGCCCGTCGACCAGGGTGTAACGCATCGCGAATGGCTGAGCCATCCTGACAAGCGAATCATAGATGGGCGAATCGCCGTGCGGATGATACTTTCCCATCGTATCGCCCACGATGCGAGCGCATTTTCTGTATCCCCGCCGCGACGTGAGTCCCAGTTCATTCATCGCGAACAGGATGCGCCGATGCACGGGTTTGAGGCCGTCCCGAACATCCGGCAGCGCCCGGGAGACTATCACGCTCATCGCGTAATCGATGAACGACCGTTTCATCTCGGTCTCGAGGTTGACCGGAATGATTTTTTCATTTTGCGTGTACATAGTCGGAATCAGATACGGACTGCCATCCTCCTGTATGCGGGCTCTCCGGGAAGCGGCGCACCGGCGCCGGGTTATTGGCGCCTCAGGCGCCGCTAAATGTCAAGATTCCTGACATCACGGGCATGGGTTTCGATGAATTCGCGGCGGGGCTCCACTTTTTCTCCCATAAGGTTGTTGAAGACTTCTTCGGCTTCGATGGCGTCCTCGAGCTTTACCTGGAGGATGGTTCTCGTCTCGGGGTTCATCGTCGTCTCCCAGAGTTGGTCCGGATTCATTTCGCCGAGTCCCTTGTACCGCTGGATCGAGAGGCCCTGGCGCGCGTTTTCCTTAATGGCGGGCAGGATCGCATGGGCGTAGCGGACCGGCATCTCTTCGCCGTTCTTCCGTATTACGAACTGGCCGGCGCCGGGCTCTTCCTGCGTCCCCTCGTCGCGCGGTCCGAAAAAATTGTCCGGGCTAATGCCATGGCGGCGGAGTTTCTGAAAGAGGGCCTCTATTTCTTTTGATTCCACGAACTCGACCACCTGGACAGCCTTCTGTTCCTCATCGCTTTCGGATGCCTCATCGTCCTCACGGTCAAACGGGAGTTCCCCTTGCTTTTTTTCCTCCATCTCTTCCCGGAATTTCGCATACTCCTTTTCCGAATACAGATATTGCCGCACTTCCTCCGTATCGATCAGGTAGAGGGGAAGCTTTCCGGTGGTTGGGTCGCGGCTGGACAGATACTCCCGGAACGTCACTCCTTTTCGTTCCATCGTGTTTGAAAACCGTTCGAGGTCTCGCAGCGCTTCTGCGACCTCCTTGAGCGCCGCATCGCTGAACGCCCCCTCGTTCCCGTTTCGACTTACGGTAAGTCCTTTGATACCCTCCTCGATGAGGAAGTCGTCCATTTCACGGTCGCTCTTGATATATTTCTCTCTCTTGCCCCGCTTTATCTTGAACAGCGGTGGTTGCGCGATATAGATGTAACCGCGGTTAATCAGTTCCTTCATTTCCCGGTAGAAAAACGTCAGCAGAAGCGTTCGAATATGGGAGCCGTCCACATCCGCGTCGGTCATGATAATTATCTTGTGGTAGCGCGCCTTTTCCGGCCTGAATTCGTCCGCTCCCACGCCGCATCCTATGGCCGAGAACAGCGTGCGAATTTCCTCGTTGCTCAGCATCTTGTCCAGGCGCGCCTTGAGAACGTTGAGGATCTTTCCCTTTATGGGCAGAATCGCCTGGAAACGCCTGTCCCGCCCCTGTTTTGCCGAGCCGCCGGCCGAGTCCCCCTCAACGACGTATATTTCGCAGAGCGCCGGGTCGCGTTCCGAGCAGTCTGCAAGTTTACCCGGAAGATCGCCCGAGTCGAGCACCCCTTTGCGTCTTGTCAGGTCGCGCGCCTTTCGCGCCGCCTCGCGCGCGAGCGCGGTGCTGTGGACCTTTTCAATTACTTTTCGCGCGGCCGCCGGGTTTTCCTCGAAGAATTCCGTCAGCGCCTCATTCACGACAGACTCGGTGATTCCTTTTATTTCACTGTTGCCGAGTTTTGTTTTCGTCTGGCCCTCGAACTGCGGGCTGCTGAGCTTTACCGAGATGACGGCGGCCAGTCCTTCTCGAACGTCTTCTCCCGATATCGACACCTTCGAATTTCTTACAACATTATTTTTTCGCGCATATTCATTCACGCTTCGGGTGAGCGCAGACTTGAATCCGATGAGGTGGGTTCCGCCCTCGACGGTGTTAATATTGTTGGCGAAGCTGAAGATGTTTTCCGTGTAGCCGTCGTTATACTGAAAGGCTATCTCGACGACGACGCTTTCTCGCTCGCGCTCGCAGTAGCAGACCTTGTGAAGCGTGTTTCTGCTGCGGTTCAAATGCTCGATAAAGTCTTTGATGCCGTTCGCGTAGCGGAACGCGACGGCTTCTTCCTCCGTGCGTTCGTCTGCAAACCTTATTTGCAGTCCCCTGTTCAAGAACGCGAGTTCGCGGAGACGATTCGTCAGCAGTTCCCCCCGAAACTCGATTGTCTCGAATATCTCTTTGTCGGGTTTGAACGTGACCTTCGTGCCCGTTTTCTTCGTTTTTCCGATCACCTCCACCGGCTGCACGGGCAGTCCCCGCTCGTACCGTTGAAAGTGCACGGATCCGTCGCGGTACACTTCCACCTCGAGCCACTCCGAGAGCGCGTTCACGACCGACACGCCGACCCCGTGCAATCCGCCGGATATTCTGTAAGATTTGCTGTCAAACTTTCCTCCCGCATGGAGCATGGTCATCACGACCTCCAACGCGGGTTTCTTCAGCTTGGGATGCGTGTCAACGGGAATGCCCCTGCCATCATCCACGACGGTCACGCTGTTATCCGGGTGAATGGTCACGTCGATCGTTGCGCAATAGCCCGCCATCGCCTCGTCGATGCTGTTATCCACAACCTCGTGAACGATATGATGGAGTCCTCGTTCTCCCGTGGTTCCGATGTACATCGCCGGTCGTTTTCGAACCGCGGCCAAGCCTTCGAGAACCTGGATTTTTTCCGCCGTGTAGAGACCTTCTTCGTTCGCCATTTTTACCTTATTTTATAAGCAATTTTACGGTTGATTTCATTTCTTTATGATATCACAGAAGCCCGGAAAAAGTAAAGCGAAATTTTTGGCGGAACACACTACATGATATAGTCTAGCTTCCGGTTTAACCCAACATATTGTAGTATACCGGGATGAACCAACTATAGAACCGGCATCGTTTTTGTTTCCAACAAATTTGTCCTTCAATATATGGTGCGACGTATCCCTCTTCGTGATGCGGACACTTTTGAAAACAGGCGAATGCCGGTGTAAAATCAGCTTGGGAAAGCGCCGGTTCAATCATAAGGAACCGGAAAAGATTCAGCGTGAGCGCTTGGCCGAAGAGGAAAGGAGGTCTGGTTTCGAAAAAGGCGGAAAGCGACGCATTTCGTTTTTGCAGTCCGGCCCGCTTCTCCGGTGCTCAGAAGGAGGAAACTCATTGGGTGCGAAACAGCAGCCGGTCCACCTTTTCGCTTGCAATTTTTTCATTTATTTTACATCTCACCTCTTCTTTCATGAGGTCGAGCTGCTGAACCCAAACCGGGTTGTCGACTTTGAGATAAAGTTTTCCGCCATTCAGCTTTTGCGGGGTGCAGTGCTCGGCGATATCATCCCCTACAATCTCCCTCCAATGAGTCCAGATTTCTGCAAGCTGGGCGGAACCGCCGACCTTTCCCGTTGCGAGCACTCTTTCTATGATCCGGTCGATTCTTTCCAACTCGCCGTCCGACTTTCTGCAGACCTTTTTTCTCATAAGCGCACCGGCATAACGACATACATAAAGTTCTCGTTATCGAGCGGTTTGAAAAGCCCCGAACTTTGCGAATCCTTCATTTCGAGAACAACCTTGTCTTCATCCACTGCCTTTAGCACATCGAGAACGAACTGGGGATTGAATCCCATTTCAACCGACTCTCCGTCGTAGTCGGCCTCGACCTCGTCTTTCGCTTCACCGACCTCAGGGCAATTTGTCGTTACGTGCATCTTCCCCTTGGACACTTCGTATTTTACCAAATTATACTTATCCGTAGTCATCACCTGTGCGCGTCGAGTGGCAACCGCGAAGGGTTCTTTTTCCAGAATGACCTTTCTCTCGTAGTTTCGCGGAATCACCTGTTCGTAATTCGGAAACACTCCATCGATCAGATTCGAGAGCATCAAGAGGTTTGCGAATTCGAACGCGATTTGATTCTCCGAGATGAACACGCGCACATCCCCGTCGGCCCCCAGCAACCTCTCCAGTTCGATGACCGTTTTCCGCGGGATGATATACGATTTCTCGGCGCCGGGCGCGTCTTCGAACGCATGGACCGCGAGCGACAGTCTCCTCCCGTCGGTCGACACCAGACGCAACTCATTGCCGACCACGGTCAGCAACAATCCCGTTATGTTCACCCTGTTTGGATCGGTGGAAATCGAGAAACTCACCTTCCGCAGCATTTCCTTCAAGCCGGCCTGCGACAAGACGAGTGTCTCGTCACGCTTGACATCGGGCGATTTCGGAAATTCGTCAGGCGGCATTCCCATCAGCTTGTACTTCACCACGCCCGAATGCAGCGAGACAACGTTCTCGCTGCTCGCCTCGATATTCACGAGACCAGGCGGAAGGTTATTTACGATCTCGTGCAATTTTCTGCACGGGAGCGTGACGACTCCTTCCTTTTCCAGCGTTTCGCATTCCACAACGCATTCGATTCCGACTTCCAGGTCAGTCGCAACAAGTTTCAGCAGGTCATTCTGTGCGCTGAGCAGCACATATTGCAGCATTGGAAGAGTGCTTCGCGTCGAGACAACATTTTGCACGTTCCCGATAGCGTCGCGTAAGTCATCCCTTGTCATTGCCAGTTTCATACGCGTTTCCTCCCCCCGATTTGACCCGTGTGCGCCAATCGAATCATTTTCTTCTTCAGTTTCTAAACTACATAAATATTTGAATCAGTATTCTTAGTAGTAAGTTCCGTGAAAGATGTGAACAACGCTTGTTTTCTTTGTTGTGGCGAGAAGGATTCATGTCGAAAGTTTGAAGAAATTCCGTTTGAGCCATTCACATTTTGAACTGGCTGTGGGGCCACGACGAAAGTTCTCCAGAGTTCTTGCACAGTTTATAACATTTTACCAACATTTAGTCAACAGCTTTTTGCGCAATGCGTCCACATGAACCATCGACGGTGTCTCTTGGTTTGTCCGGAAGGAGTTCCGCCGCTTCGAGGGGCCCGTGGGTGGCAAGGGGTCCGATAGTGACGTATTGAGAGGATTCCCCGTGGGAGCACAGAGAATACTCTTGAAGCGCTGTTTTTCCAACAGACACATTTTGCTGTTCGCGCGCGGTCGCGCTATTCGAGGAGTTTTCCGGGAAGCTGCTTGCGGCGGACCGGTGGTCCTCTTGCGGGTTCCGCCTTTCTTCGGGTGGAGACGGTGAGGGCGGTTGGCGGTTCAAGCCCTGAGTTCCTTCATTATTTCATCCGTGTCCTTTGAGAGTTGGGGATCGCCTTTTATCATTTCCCGAATTTTCTTGCAGGCGTGAAGCACTGTTGAATGGTCGCGGCCGCCGAAGGAGTCGCCTATGTCAATGAGGGACGCCTGGGTGAGTTCACGCGCCAGATACATTGCGGTCTGGCGGGCGAGGGCTATCATTTTAGACCGCTTCGGTGAAATTATGTCTGCGAGGCGAACGTTGAAGCGGGAAGCGACGGTTTTTTGGATAAGTTCGATTGTAATTTGTTTGGCTGCGGATTGTTCAAGGATGTCCTTCAGGGCGATCTCCGCTGTTTCGAGGTTCAGCGGGCGGTTGTGCGCCCGGGCATAGCCGACGACGCGGTTAAAGGTTCCCTCTAATTCGCGGATGTTCGCCTTCACTAGATTTGCAATGAAAAACAACATGTCTTGCGGGCATTCCAAGCTGCCGGTCTCGGATTTTTTTCGAAGGATTGCAATTCGTGTTTCCAGGTCGGGCGGCTGAATGTCGGTCACGAGTCCCCATTCGAAGCGGCTGACCAGGCGTTCTTCCAGGGTTGGTATATCCTTTGGTGGCCGGTCGGATGAGAGAACTATTTGTTTGAAAGCATCATGCAGAGAGTTGAATGTGTGGAAGAATTCCTCCTGAGTCGCATCCTTGCCCGCGATGAAGTGGATATCATCTATGAGCAGGACATCGACCGTTCGGTACTTATTTCTGAATGCGAGCTGGGAGCGCGTCTGGATACCCAATATCAGCTCATTTGTGAATTCTTCGGATGTTATATACACCACATTCAGTTTGTTCTGCTTGAGGATTTCGTGCCCGATCGCCTGCATCAGGTGTGTTTTTCCGAGTCCGGCGCCGCCGTAAATGAAGAGAGGATTGTACGCTCGGGCCGGCGTCTCGCATACCGCCTTTGCGGCGGCGTGAGCGAATCTGTTTGACGGGCCTACAACGAATTCGTCGAATGTATACTTTGAATTGAGCGAGGGCAACAAATCGGATGAGAACGTCGGGGTCTGGTACGGCGGCGATTGCCGGGGCGGTTGCCCGTCCTGGACCATTTCCTCTTGAAGTTCTTCGCTCGGGACGAACGATATCTGTCTGAAATCGTTTGCAAACGAGCCGATCACCGAGGAGATGATATCGGAATACCGTTCGGTCACCCAGTTTCCCATGAAGTTGTTCGGGACGAGCACGACGAGATGGCCGTTTTCATAGGAATGAAACTTTGTCCAGGTCAACCAGGCTTCAAATTCTCGTGGCTCCACCTTGGACCGCAGCGCTTGAAGACACTTGTCCCACAAATCGAAATTCATGGAACGCTCCCCCCTTTCCGCGTCAAGTTATCCACAATGCATTCATGCGAACGAATTGCGGCCTCTCTGCAAAAAACAACCGATGGAATGCAACCATGGAGAGCTTTATCAACAGACAAGCCGACTTTTCCACAGACTTATCCACAATCTGTGGAAAAGCCGACCGAAACTCCTGTAAAGCGGGGGCTTACGGGTGGGAGCGCTTACCCCTTCCGGCCGGCGAGGAAACAATGGTCTATCAGAAGTAAAAACTCGATCCTCTCAAGCTGTCAGGAATATGTAAGATTCAGTTCGGGAAAAGCGCCGGGCCTTGTTTTCCTTCAACAGGTTATCAACACCCGGAAAGACCATTCCTCCCTGAGACGGGAAGGTGCTCTTGACTGGGGAATGAACCAGCATTCCCTTGTGACGAATGATATTCCCCCCTCCGCAAAGAGAGCCCCTGCCGTTGGGCGGGCATCAATATACCAGAGCCGTGGAGAAAGCGCAAGCGCAAAATTTGCGCACCGGTTTTTCTACTTGCCACGGTTTTCGGAATCCTTTATAATGAGCGATGTAGCAAAGCCACGGAGAGGAGAAGATGAATTATTTTGCCGGTATCGACATAGGTTCGCTGACATGCGACACGGTGATTATTGATGGAGCCGGCAGGATTGTATCGTTGTCGATCGTGCTGACCGGCGCCAGAAGCCGGAAGGCGATAGATCTCTCCTACCGGGAGGCCCTGGACAAGGCCGGTATCGACGCTGAGCAGGTGTCGGGGCTGGTGTCGACGGGATACGGACGCGACCAGGTTGAGGGGCGCTTGAAAAGCGTTACGGAAATAAGCTGCCATGCTCGGGGCGCCTGCGCTCTCTTTCCGAACACGAGGCTGATTTTGGATATCGGCGGCCAAGATTCGAAGGCTGTTCGTGTTGGGGACAACGGCCACGTGCTCGATTTTGCGATGAATGACAAGTGCGCTGCCGGGACGGGCCGTTTTTTTGAAGTAATGGCGAGGGCTTTGGAGGTTGACTTGGACGATCTGGGTAAATTGGCGGCGCGGTCCCGAAGGAAGCTCAGCATAAGTTCGATGTGCACGGTATTTGCCGAAAGCGAAGTCGTTTCACTGGTTGCGCGGGGCGAGCACGTGGAGGATATTGTTGCGGGCTTATGCCGCGCGGTGGCAGAGAGAACCCGTGCGTTGGCGCAACGCGTGGGCATCGTGCCGGAAGTGACAATGACCGGCGGCGTCGCGAAGAACGCGGGAGTTGTGCGAGCCTTGGAAGAGTTGCTTGGTCATTCATTCAACATTCCCGACGAACCACAGATGGTGGGCGCGCTCGGGGCGGCGCTGTATGCGCGCGAGTTGGCGTTGTCCCGGTCTCCTTCGGCCTGAGAGGTTTTTTCTTTCCCCGGAATGTGATAGACAATTCAAGCGCACAGGCTAATCGAGAATCATTGGTTGATCCCGAAATCAGCCGGCAAGTGGTGCATGTTTTTGTTGGAACATTTGCGCTGCTTCTGCGGTGGCTACACTATCCTGCCGCTCTATTTTGCGCGGCGGCGGCGGTGACATTTAATTTGCTTATTCTTCCCCGTCTGCCGTGGAGCTCCCGGTACCTTTATCGAAGGGGAGAGCGAGCGGTCGCGTTTGCAAGCGGCATTCTTCTGTATCCGATTTCCGTTCTCGTGCTCATTCTTGTTTTTCCCGTGCCGGTGGCCGCATCGATGTGGGGGGTGCTCTCATTCGGCGACGGAGCCGCCACGATGGTGGGCCGGAGAATCGGGAGAAGGCCGCTTCCGTGGAATCGCGGCAAGACGGTGGAGGGATTGGCCGGTTTCCTGGCGGCGGGCATACCGGCGGCGCTGTTCCTTTACCGGTGGACTGTTCCCAACGAAGCCGGTTCGCCACCGTGGTGGCGCGGCGCTCAATGTCTTGCGATTTTTCATTTATCAGAAACGCATATCGTGTTCGCGGTGGCCGTCGCCACCGTTTTTTGCTGCGCGATTCTGGAGACGCTTCGACTCAGGGTCGACGACAATATTACTGTTCCTTTGGCTGGCGCGTGCATCATGGTCGGACTGCTCTATGCTCTCTCTCGCTAACGCGGCGGATGTTTTTCGAGCGAACATATTCTGGGCTGTCGCCATCAACGTCCCGATCGCGTTTGCGGCATACGCGTCCCGCACGGTGAGCCGTTCCGGCTTGATAGCCGGCATGATATACGGGATCACCATCTATTCCTTCGGCGGACATCCCGCCTTTTTCCTGCTTCTCTTCTTTTTTCTTGTGGGAACGGGCGTCACCAAGATTGGCAGGGCGCGCAAGGAGGCGATCGGGCTGGATGACAGGACCGAAGGTTTGCGGGGCGCAGGCAGTGTTCTCGGGAAGTGCACGCCGGGAGCGTTTTTGGCGGTGCTTATCGGGATGTCCGGCGGGTTGGACTCGTCCGTTATCGCGAACTGGTTTGCGCTGGCATATGCAGGCGCATTCGGCGCCGCGCTCGCCGACACATGTTCGAGCGAGCTCGGCCCGCTGTATGGGGACCGCCCCATGCTGCTGACCACTCTGGAGATTGTTCCGCATGGTTCCCCGGGCGCCGTTTCGGTGGCGGGAACGATTCTCGGGCTTGCGGGCGCTATGCTGCTCGGGCTCATTGCGACGATTCTGGGATTGATCCAGGAGAGAGCGATCCTTTACGTTGTCATTTCCTCCTTCTGCGCCAGCGTGCTGGAGAGCTACATTCGGGCGAAGAGACCCGGCACGGCGTTTTTGGCGAAGCAACTTCCGAACCTTCTCCACACGACGGTGGGCGCGCTTTCGGTCGTGTTGCTCGCGCTGTTGCTCGGTTACTGAGGCGGGCGGTTCACACGGCGAGCGATTTCCATTTTCCGGAAAGAAACCTGAGGAACAGGATTGCGGCCTTTCCGTAGTGGTCCGCCAGAATTATCAACCATATCCCGGTTATCTTCGCCCCGAGCGCGTGTGCGCCGACCAGGGCGAGCGGCATCCTGATGACATACATTCCGACGAAACCTCCGTACAGAGGCCACTTTGTGTCTGCGGCGCCCACCAGCGCTCCGCCGATTGCGAAATGGAGCGCCATTGCGGGCTGGCACACCGCCAGAATCCGCACGAACGTGGCCGTTAACGACACCACATGAGGGTCCGAAACGTATACGAGCGAGACCGGCCGGGCGAAGGCGAACAAAACAATTCCCACAATCGACATAACGGAAACGGCCATTCTGGAGCATTCCCATCCGAGGGCCATCGCTTTTTTCGGCCGGTTGGCTCCGAGGGAGTGGCCGACGAGCGCGGAGGCCGCCACGGAGAATCCGAAGCCGGGCATGAACGAGAGCGACATGATGTTCACACCGATCATGTAGGCGGCGAGAGGGTCTGTCCCGTATCGTGTGATGACGGCCATGTACCAGAGATATCCGGCCTGAATGAGTCCTTGCTCGAGCGCGGCGGGGGTCCCGATCCGTATGATTTTCCACGCCATCGTCTTTTCCAGCCGGTGCAGATTCTTGGGGAGGCTCAGGACCAGCGTGCCTCTGGCGAGCAGGACGATGAAGGCGAACGCCTCGAGCATGAACGCAATGGTGGTGGCAATGCCGGCGCCGGCGACCTCGAGTCGGGGCATCCCGAGCTTGCCGAAAATGAGGACGTAGTTCAGAGCCATGTTTATGATATTTGCCGAAACGCTGATGACCAGCGGCGTTTTCGTATCGCCGGCTCCCCTGAGCGCGGACGACGCGACCAATGAAACAACGAGGAAAATGGTGCCTGCGAGCACGATCCTCAAGTAGGGGGCGCCCGCATTCGTCACCGGTTCCTCGGCTCCGAAAAGTTTGAAAAGAGCCTCGCTCCACAGGAAAGCGGGGACTGTGAGGGCAAGCGCGAGAATGGCGCCGAGCGCCAGCGAGTGACCCAGCACGCTGTTGGCCATGGGCCGGTTCTCTGCGCCCGTATATCGCGCCACCAAGGCAATGGCGCCTGTTGTCACGGCGAGTGTCAGGGCGAGCACCATGTTGAACATTTGTCCGCTCACGCCGACGGCAGCCACTGCCGTTGAGCCGAGACGGCCGACCATCATCATGTCGACTATCCAGACGACTGTGAGGAGCAGGTTGTTCAGAATAACGGGCCACGCGAGGGAGAGAATCTGCTTGCGGTCGGTGGTTGCCGAAACGGCGGTTGCGTTCAAGCTGTGTTCTCTCCATCGTCGATTGAGGCGGGGGCGAGGGTGTTTTTGATTTTTTGGGCGAGCGTCGGCGAGATGCCGGCCACCGACGCTATTTCTTCCCGGCTTGCGGTCGCCAGTTGCGCGAGACTTCCGAAGCGCCTCAGCAGAGCGTTCTTCCGGCGGGGGCCGACCCCTTTTATTCCATCGAGGACGGACCGGGTCTGCTGTTTCGAGCGGAGGCTCTTGTGGTAGCTGATTGCGAAGCGGTGGGCCTCGTCGCGGACCTGCTGCAGGAGGAGCAGGGCGGCGGAGTCCCGGCGCAGGAGGATGGGGTCTTTCCGCTGCGGGACATATATCTTATCGGTGTCCCGGACGGCGGTCTCCGATTTTTCCCGGAATCTCATTTTCTCTTTCGCGATGCCGACGACGTCCTGGTCGATGATTTGAAGTTCGTCGAACACGCTGAGGGCGACGTTCAACTGTCCCTTCCCTCCGTCAACAACGATCAACGAGGGCATTGGCCCTTCTTCCGTCGCTCGTTTCATGTGTCTCGTGAGCGCTTCACGCATCATCGCGTAATCATCTGCGCCTCCGACCGCGCGTATTCTGAACCGGCGATAATCCGATTTCTTCGGGTGGCCCTGCTCGAAAACGACCATCGAGGCGACGGCGAGGTCTCCGGAGATGTTCGATATGTCGAAGGCCTCGATCCGCTGTGGCTTGGCGCGGAGATTCAGGGCTCGCTCCAGTTCGGCGAGCGCGTCTGTCTTTGAGAGCGCCGCACGCTGATGCTCCGCGAATACGGTTCGCGCGTTGAGTCGGGCCATATCCATGAGGCGTCGTTTCTCGCCGCGCTGCGGAACCAAGACCCTCACGCGTTCAGCCCTTCTTTCGGTGAGCAATTGTTCGAACGCCTCCATATTTTCGAACGGCAGAGGCAGAAGCACTTCGCTCGGAGGCGGTCTTCCGGCGGAGTAGAATTGGGTGAGCAGGGAACCGAGCGCCTCTTCGGGAGGGATTTTCACGTCCGAAAAATGGAAGGGCTCGCTGCCGACTAGTTTTCCCCTGCGGACGAGAAGTACGGCGACGGCAAGGTTTCCGTCTTTTTCCCACATGCCAAACACGTCGCGGTCCGATTCGTCCGGCGCGGCGACCTTCTGGCGCTCGACCGTTTTCTCCAGGGCTTGAATCTGATCGCGGAATCGGGCAGCGAGTTCGAAATCGAGCTGTTTCGACGCCTGCTGCATTCGCCCGCGGAGAGCCGCGAGCAATTCGTCGCTTTTCCCCTGCAGAAAGGCGACGACATTCTGCGCCAGTTCCGCATATGTGTCTTTGTCGATGAGACCGCAGCACGGGCCGAAGCACTTGTGCATGTCGTGATAGATGCACGGGCGCTCGCGACTGTTGAAGGTCGTGTTTGAGCATTTTCGGAGCATGAAATAGTTGTTCACGACACGATACGTCTCGCGCGCCGCGTGCGCAGAGGAGTATGGCCCGAAATAGAGCGCGCCATCCCTCTTTACTTTTCGCGTGATTAAGAGTCGCGGATAGTCCTCCGGCATGGTGAGTTTGAGCCGCAGGAAGCTCTTGTCGTCCTTGAGCTTGATGTTGTACCGGGGGCGGTGCTCCTTGATGGCGCTGTCCTCGAGGATTATGGCTTCCTTCTCGGTGTTGGTCACGACGCAATCGATATCGGCCACCCGCGAGGCGAGGAACGGCGACCATGCCCGCCCGTCGTCGCCTTGTAAAAAGTATGCGCGCACTCGTTTCCGCAGGCTTTTCGCTTTCCCGACATAGATGACTGTTCCCCCGGGGTTTTTCATGAGATACACCCCGGGCAGGTCGGGAAAACCTTTGACTTTCTCGACAAGCACATCCCTTTTCACGAAGAACCTCCTTGCGCGCAACCTCTAAGGTATTATACTCTCGCTGATTCCGGGTGGGCAAGGACGGCGGGGGCGCGAAAAATGGCCCCGGCAGAGCCGCCGCGAAATCCGTCCATAGGGAGCGAGACTGTCCGACAATTGCTTGCGGAGGAGGCGGTCCCAAGAATTACGGAGGCGAAGCGTCGCAGATTCGGGACTGTGAAACTGTCCGATACCCCATTTGCGTGCGCTTCAGGGACAGTCCACGAATCGATTCTATCCCGCCTTTGGCGGGACCAAAAGACGGGCGATTCCGTAATTGGGTATAGTCCCTTTCGCTTGTGTTTCGGCAGAAAATGAAATTATCGGACACATTCTCACAGGCCTTTTGCTGCGCGTCGTCTTCTGGTCGTTGAAATTGGGACTGAGGGTGCGGAGCCTGCTTTGCCAAAAGTGTTCGGATATGGTTTAATAAAAGGGACAGGGTACGCGCAGGATAATAAGGCCGGGGGAGGATGCTCCCGCGGTGCGGCGAGCAGTGGAAGGCGGAGGATTACGGTCAAGAGATGAGCATGTTGAACCACGGCAAATCCGAGGACCCGTTCTGTGACATTTGCAGCGCCGAGCGCGCCGTAAACGTGAGAACGCTTGAGGAAGTCATTCTATTGGCGGTTGAGCTCGCCCGCGAGGGAAGGGAGGGCCGGAAAATAGGGACCATGTTTGTCGTCTCCGATTCCGATGAAGTGCTGAAGCGGTCAAGGAGCCTGATACTGGACCCTCTGGGACTTCATCCGCCGGAAGTCAAACACATATCGCATCCGAACATGCGCGAGACGGTTAAAGAGTTGGCCCAGCTCGATGGAGCCTTCATAATATCGGATGACGGGGTTGTTCTTTCGGCGTGCCGCTACATTAACGCTTCCTCGAAAGGCATCGATTTGCCCATGGGGCTGGGAAGCCGTCACATGGCGGCGGCTTCGATCACGAGGGAAACGAATGCCGTTGCCGTTGTGGTTTCCGAGAGCGCCGTCGTGCGGGTATTCGACGACGGCGAGATCATATCCGAAATTATTCCCGAACTGTGGCTTCTCAGGCGGCATGGCCTGCATGTGGCCGGCCCATACTCGACGCGCAGCGTGGAAGAGATGACCGTGGTGAGCAAGACAGAGAAGCAATCCGAGTAGTTGCGCCCGCCGGGCAAGCGGCTCTTCGATTCCGTGACGGAATTGTCTACCGCGATTCGATGGGCACGAACTTCTCATTCGCGCGTCCCGTGTAATTCGCGATGGGACGGATGAGCCTGTTATCCGAGAGTTGCTCGAGAACGTGGGCCGTCCAGCCGGCCATGCGACTCATTGCGAAGATTGTGGTATAGAGGTCGAGCGGAATGCCCATGCAGTAATAGACCGAGGCCGAATAGAAGTCCACGTTCGGGTCCATTCCCTTTTCCGCGCGCATGATATCCTCGATTTTGGTGAGCATTCCATACCAGAGCGGACCACAACCATGCTCGCTCATCCACTTGGAGTATTGTTTCAAGATTTTCGCGCGCGGGTCCATGGTTTTATACACCCTGTGTCCAATGCCCATGACTCTGCCCTTCTTGTCGAGCAAATTGTGGATGTAATCCTCCACCTTCTCGAGTTCTCCTATGTCCAGGAGCATTTGCATAACGCGCGTGTTCGCTCCGCCATGCAGCGGCCCCTTCAGTGTCCCGACAGCGGAGGTTATGGCGGAATACAGGTCGGAGAGCGTGCTGATCGTGACGCGGGCGGCGAAGGTCGAAGCGTTGAATTCGTGGTCGGCATGGAGAACAAGACAGACATCGAGGACGCGATTGAGGACTGGCATCATCTCCTGTCCGGCCATCATATAGAGAAAGTTTTCGGCCAGGCTTTTCTCTTTCAGAGGCTCGACGATGGGCAACTCGTTCCGTCTCCGGTTGAAGGCCGCAATGATGGTCGGGGTCTTCGAGACGAGTCGAGCGGCTTTTCGCAGGTTGGCCTCATGAGAGGGGTCTTCGGTCTCGGGATCGTACAGAGCGAGCGCGCTAACGGCCGTTCTGAGGACGTCCATCGGATGCGAATCGGGGGGGGCCGCCGTAACGATATCGAGCACTGGCTGCGGCAAGCCGCGCTCGGCGACCAACAGCTTCTTGAACTCGTCCAGCTCGTCCTGGTTTGGCAGTTTCGCGTTCCAGAGCAAGTAGATTACCTCCTCAAACCCTGCGCCGTCGGCCAGTTGCTCTATCGGGTATCCGCGGTATGCCAGAATTCCTTTCGCGCCGTCGATGAAAGAAATCTTGGATTCGGCCACGACTACTCCTTCAAGTCCCTTCGTTGCTGTTGTCATGTGGATACGCTCCCTTCCGAATGCGGCGCCGCTCCGCTTTGTGATACGGGATCATCCCGCAATTCTTTTGAACTATTTCCTCTTAGCTAATTCTGGCATGAGTTTCGGGTTGTGGAAAGCGCGCCGCCACAGGCACGGAAATGTCGCGCTTCGGTGGGACCCGCCTTGGGGCAGGGAGTGTGTCCGATAATTTCATAACGGTTCTGTGCTCAGGGGACAGCCCCTTCGCAAGCAATTATCGGAGACACTCACAGCCTCCTGCGCTGAAAGACGGCTTATTGGGGGACACCATGCCGGCTGGTCTCCCCCAAGGAGCTGCATCAGCAACCGCGGGGCTGATTCACCGGACGACATTGTCCCGGGGCAGGCGGTCGGATTCATCCCGGCGGGTTGTCGGTGATGTTCGGAAACGCTCGGCGCCCGCGCGCCTGTTCGATGGCGAGACAAGCCACGTTTGGCAGTTCGAGAGATACCGATGGATTCGCATATCTGCCGGATCATTGGAGTCCGGGGGAGTTCTCGGTTTTTGTTGATTCTGGTTAGCATTCATCGTATAATCGTGACAAGCACAGGCCCTTCTCAGAGACGCGAAAACCGGACTCGGCGCCAGGAGAGGAACGATGCAATACACGATCAACACAAAGAAGTCGAAGCGGTTGGCCAAGAGAGCTCAGAAGGTATTGCCCGGAGGGATTTCTCATAACGTTCGCTTTAGCGCTCCGTACCCCATCTACATAAAGGAAGCCTATGGCGGGAAGTTTCGAGACGTTGACGGGAACGAGTTTATCGATTACTGGAACGGTCATTCCGGGTTGATCCTCGGCCACAATCCGCCGGAGATAGTCAAGGCGTTGAGGCGGCAGATACCGAAAGGAACTCATTGGGGAATTGTGAACAAGCACGAGGTGGAATTTGCGGAGCTGGTGTGCGACACGGCGCCCTGCGCGGAGATGGTTCGCTTTTGCTGTTCGGGGACCGAGGCGACGATGTATGCGGTTCGGCTCGCGCGCGCTTTCACGGGCAAGAAGGTTATCCTGAAGGCCGAGGGTGGATGGCACGGCGGCAATCCCGACCTCTCCGTGGCCGTCATGCCTCCGTACGACATGGAGGAGAGCATGGGATTGTTGCCGGAGATAACGAAATATACGAAAGCGTTTCCCGCCAACGATCTCGACTTTGTGAGAAAGCTCGTCGAGGAGCATCGCGATGATTTTGCGGGGATTCTGATAGAGCCGGTCATAACGTCGGGCGGTGGCGTGGCCTGCAAGCCCGAGTTTCTGCGGGGGCTGCGTGAAATAACGCGCGAAACGGGAGCGGTGCTGATGTTTGACGAGGTCATCACCGGCTTCAGGCTGGCGCCCGGCGGAGGGCAGGAATATTTCGGCGTCACGCCGGACCTGTGCACGATGGGGAAGAACCTGGGCGGCGGAATGCCGATCGGCGCGGTTGCCGGTCGCAGGGACATCATGGAGCTTGCGAACCCGCAGAGGTCGTCCGTCAAGGACGAAAAGGTGTTTATCGGGGGCGGAACATATTCGGCGAACCCGCTTTCCATGCTGGCCGGCAAGATTGCGGTCGGGATTTATCGCGACCGCAGGGAGGAGATATATCCCGAGCTCGAGCGAAAGGGGGCGCTCCTCCGGAAAGGCATCGAGGAGGCCATGGGCGATTGCGGCGTCACGGCGAAGGCGATGGGAATTTCCTCGATGTTCATCGTGCTGTTTCCGTACGGAGACGATGTCGAGATCAATTGCACGATGGACGTGTTTACGAAGACCGATATGTTCAAGAACATGGAGTTCCAGTTCGGGATGCTGAATCAAGGCGTGTTCCTCGTGCACGGCGGAGGGGTGTTGTGCACGGAGCATCAGGAGGAGGATATCGACCGAACGATTGAGGCTGCGGCCCAGGTTGCAAAGGGAATGGTTTGAACGTGCGGTCCGTCCGGTTGCGATAACCAGGCCAATAATAATGGAAGGGGACTATGGAGAGCGGTGAATTCAAGGCATGGTTTCAATGCATTGCCGGTTGCGAGGGCAGGTATGAGCTGAACGAGATTATTTACAGTTGCCCGAGTTGCGGCAACTTGCTGGAAGTCCGCCACGACCTGGAAATCCTCAGGAAGACGAGCGGCGAAGAGTGGAAGAACTTGTTCGATTATCGCTTCATGAGGACGGAATGGCCGTATGGAAGCGCGGTGTGGGGCAAGAAAGAGGTTGTTTGTCCCGCGGTGGAGAACGAAAACGTCGTTTCCATGTTTGAGGGCGGGAGCAATTTGTTCTGGGCCGAGCGGCTGGGAAAGCATTTGGGGCTGCACGACCTCTGGGTCAAACAGTGCGGCAACAGCCATACGGGCTCATTCAAGGACCTCGGCATGACCGTGCTGGTTTCGATGGTCAAGCAGATGCGGCAGGAGGGCAAACAAATTCCCGCCGTGGCGTGCGCTTCAACCGGGGACACGTCGGCGGCTCTCGCGGCCTACTGTGCCGCAGCGGGAATTCAAGCGGTGGTGTTTTTGCCCCGCAACAAGGTCTCGATTCCGCAGTTGATTCAGCCGCTTTCCAATGGCGCGATTACGTTGTCGTTGGACACCGATTTCGACGGTTGTATGCGCCTGGTGAAGGAAATCTGTTCGAAGCACAACATCTACCTGGCAAACTCGATGAATTCCTTGCGGATCGAGGGCCAGAAGACCGTCAGCATCGAGATTGTGCAACAGTTCGAGTGGGAGGTCCCCGACTGGGTCATTGTTCCGGGAGGCAATTTAGGAAATATTGCGGCATTGGGCAAGGGCTTCCTTTTGATGGAGGGGTTGGGAATCATTCGGAAACGTCCTCGTATCGCATGCGCGCAGGCGGCGAACGCGAACCCGCTTTACTTGAGTTACAAGAAGGGATTTAAAGAATTCAGGGCAAAGAAAGCGAAGAAGACATTGGCCAGCGCGATTCAGATCGGGAATCCGATAAGCCTGCAGAAAGCGGTGCGCATACTGAAGGAGTTCGACGGGGTCGTCGAGCAGGCGACCGAGAGCGAGCTGGCGAATGCAGCCGCTCTGGCCGATACGACGGGCCTGTTTTGTTGTCCGCACACGGGCGTGGCGCTCTCGGTGTTGTTCAAGCTCGTCGAGAAGGGCGTTATCGGGAAGGAAAAAAAAGTGGTTGTAATATCAACCGCCCATGGATTGAAGTTTACGGACTTCAAGCTGCGCTATCACACCAACAGGCTTCGAGGAATAGAGCCGGCACATGCGAACGTGCCGATAGAACTTCCTCCCGACTATGACAGAATCTGCGACGCGATCTACCGGGAGATCGACCAGCGGGCGCTCTAGCCCGGGGAACTCAGGTGTCGGAAGCGGTTTCGTTCTCGTTGGCGGGTTTTTCGGTTGTCCGTGTCATACCCTGCAGGTACTCCTCGATTTCCTTGTTCTTGCGGCCGAGGCTTTTCATTGCATTCAGCAACGCCTGCTCGAGCTCGTCCACGTCGGTCTTTTCTTCTTCCGGTCTGTCCGGCGCGTTTTCAGTCATTCTGTTCCTCTTTCATTGATTCGGCCCCGTTGCCCATGGGTGTGCCGTGAAGGGGAGCGTCACACGCCCGCGTTCCTTGCCGGTGAGAAACGGTTGCGCGCTCGAGACATGCCGGTCCCGCGCTTTCCGAACTCGGGTGTTCCATGAGCGCCGGCGCGTGGTACCGATATCGTTCCCAGGACTTTCCCCCCATCTCCCCTTCTTGATGGCCGAACACCTCTTTCAATCCGGGCTTGGAGACCAGCCCGTGGGCGGGTTTCAGAATGCCGTGATAGAGGACAAAGCCTATCGGGTGCAGGGCATAAGCAGCGAGCCGCACCGGGTGCCCAGCTTCTTCAGGGGTGAGTTCGTGGGAGACGGCCG
Organism: uncultured bacterium; assembly: GCA_964453435.1. GTDB lineage: Bacteria > Abyssobacteria > SURF-5 > SURF-5 > SURF-5 > CAYVQZ01. The sequence continues at coordinate 55,225 of CAYVQZ010000009.1, read as the reverse complement.
TCTTCGAGAACACAAACAGTATGGAAACGGACAACCAGAAAGTCAGCAGTTTTCTCATCGTTCCTTGCCCCCTTTCGCGGGACGCCATCATTTGAGAGTGTTTCACAAATGTCCCACGAGCCACCAGTCGTGGGATACCTCGGAGTTCCCTAGCCCGAGTTTTCGGCAAAAAGCGCAATCCCCCGGCCAAAGAAACTATTTCCCGGGTTTTCCCTTATCGTTTTGTCGGCTCGACTGCGTGTAATACAGCATCCAGAAATAGAGGGCCGAACATACCGACAGAAGCAGAATCCTCATGGCGATTACGCCGGGAGCGGGCCGGGCGCCGCCGGGTCCCTGTGTGATTATAGAGAGAATCGCAATGGCGGCGAACGTGCCTCCAATGATCAATGCTTTTATGATTTTGCTTCGGTTCTTGACCGGCTCTTTTTTCGCCGGCTTTTCCGGTTCCGGTTTCTTTTTTGCCATTGCCGTTCTGATTCCTCTCACAGTGTGACACCGTCGCCGCTACATCGTCAGTGAGCGCGCTCTGTCATGCCGCGGCAGAGATTCCCTGATAAGGATTTCTTCCCTCTCGCGCGCGCTCATGAACCCCAAAACCGCGACGGTGAACTCGATCGGTTTTTCTTCCTGTGGCAAGTGTCCGCATTCGGGAATAATATGCAAGTTTGAATTCCGGATGTCCCGATGAAACCGGTGGGCGTTTTCCACCTCGACCCACGTGTCCTCGGCTCCCCATATGATGAGCGTCGGCAGGTCGAGTTCCGGAATGCGCAGGTCTGCGGCTTTCTCCTCGTCGGAGAAACCGCGGAGCCTCGCAAGCACGGCGTTCATCGCGCCGTTCGTGCGCATCGGGTAATAATATGCGTCAACCGCGGATGGCGGAACTTCCGTTTCGTCGGAATAGGCGCTCTCGAGCGAGGAACGAATTCTTCCCCGTGTTACGACCGCAGACAGCGCCTCCCCGACTCCGGGCAGCCGAGCCAGTTTCAGGAAGAACGGTATCCCGCTGTGTTCGGACGGATAGCCGGAGGCGTCGACGAGAATGAGTTTGTTCACTCTTTCGGGATACTCCAGCGCCGATCGCCACGCTATATTGCCTCCCATCGAGTTGCCGCACAGCGTCGCCGTTTCAATCTGCAGGGCGTCCATGAAATGAATCAGGAAATCGGCATATTCCCCGATGGTGTAACCGGTTTCCGGTTTGTCGGAAAAGCCGAAGCCCTTCAGGTCGAGCGCGACCGCGCGGAATTCTCGGGAAAGAGGGCCGAGGCATTTCCGCCACGTGAACAGCGACGAGGCGAACCCGTGGATGAAGATAATAGTTTCGTCTCCGTCTCCTTTCATGACATATCGCGTTCTCACGCCGTCGACTTCGATGAATTGGGAGTCCGGCTCGATGACCCCCAGTTCCCGCAGCCGCTCTTCGGACACGGGGCGGCGAACCAGGGAAGCGAAGGCTGCGACAAGGATGGAGGCTGCAATCAGAATTCCGAGTGTGGCGCCGATTTTCCTGAACAAGGCGATTTCCTCTCAGTCAGAGCCGCTCCTTTCGACAATTTTTCAACGGAACATCACCGCGGGTTTGCTGATGGCCGAATTCATCCGGGACCGCGGATTCGCCCGTATTCTAGCATCTGTTCGCGGGCATGTCAAAACGGCGTCGCCCGCCGGGCCGGGATTTCTCTGCGGGAATTTAAAGAGCAACTTATTTATTTTATGACAACATGCGGGGCCTCGTTGACACCCGATGGACGGTATGGTAATCTGGGCCAAGGACGGTCGAAAAAGAAGGGGAGGTGTGGTATGCACAAGCTCAAAGTTACCGTACGCTCCGTGAAGGGCAACTGCGCCGCCGGATACAAGGAGGGCGACTATTTTCTGGTGGAAGAGCCGATGATAGTGCCGGCCAGCCCGAAAGGTCTGTGCATGTATGCGCTTCCGGCCTTTATTCCCTATCTGACGGCATACTATCGGGAGACACCACGCGAGGACTGGATAAACATGAAGCAAGAGCTTCAATGTCCGGATTCGACGAACGCGGTCATCTTCGGATTGGAGCGGGTGAGCTGAGCATCTCGGCCAATTGGGCGATTGTGGAATGGATTCTCTGTCGGACATTTCGTTCGTTGCGTTTGATGTCGAGACGACGGGCCTGAACGCCTTGACTGACGGAATCGTCGAGGTTGGAGCCGTACAATTCGACAGACAGGGCGCCCGCGGAGTGTTTGAACAGCTTATTAACCCGGGGCGTCCGGTTCCGCCCGATGTCAGCGCGATTCATGGGATTACGGACGAAATGGTTTTGACGGCTCCTCCGATAGGCGCGGCGCTTCCCCGGCTGGCGCAGTTTTTGGGCGAGTCGGTTTTGGTGGCGCACAACGCTCCCTTCGATATCGGGTTCTTGGAAAGGGCGTTTTCCGAAGGCGGCATCAGGCCTCCGAAAAACCTGGTCCTTTGCACAAAGAATCTTGCCAGGGCCCTCTTTCGCGGCCTGCGCGGTTATGGTCTTTCGGCGGTCGCCCGACACCTCGGGGTTCCTCTCACCGGTCATCATCGCGCACTGCAGGACGCCGGTTGCTGTGCGGAGATATTTCGCCGGTCGGTTGGGGTGTTGCCGCATTCGTGGGACACGAGTGTCGCCGAACTCGTGCGTATATGTGGCGGAGCGTACCGGTTTGCCCCGGAATCGGGCGCCACGCTCCAATGGCTCGAGACGGCCATCAAAGGCGGGACAACGATTCGCATACAATACCGTTCCGCAAGCGGGACAGTGACCGACCGCGAAATCACCCCTCAACGCATCGAAGGAAGCGGTCGTCGCACGAAGGTCATTGCCTATTGTCACCTCCGCCGGGAGAACAGGACCTTCCGCCTCGATTGTATTACGGGTGTCATGGGGAACGGGCCGAAAGAGGAGTGAACGGAAGGGTTCGAGGCGGCGGAAATTGACGGCGCGGTTGGCCGGCGTATATGCGCTTTTGTCCGCGCAATCCGAAGTGGAAAAAGCGGCCTGCTTCTGATATAATTTGGCGAGCGGAAACATTCGAAACAATTCAATCAAGGGGTGTTTGCGGCGCGGACTGCGGCCGACCGTCCGGTGAGTGCGGAGGCCGGGGGGGTAGCGTCGCTCGGAGGGCAACGCACGATGTCCGGGCATTCCAAATGGAGCAAGGTCAAGCATATCAAGGCGAAAGAAGACGCCAAGCGCGGCAAGGTCTTCTCGAAGCTGATCCGGGAGATTATGGTCGCCGCGCGGGATGGCGGTGGGGACCCGTCGTTTAATCCTCGCTTAAGAACAATTATCAACACGGCCAAGGCGGCCAACATGCCCAACGACAACATCGAGCGCGCGATCAAGAAAGGCACCGGCGAACTCGGCGGCGCCACGTTCGAGGAGACGACCTACGAGGGATACGGTCCGGGCGGCGTTGCCATAATGGTGGATGTGCTGACCGATAACAAGAACAGGACGGTGGCGGAAATCAGGCATATCATGAGCCGTCACAACGGGAATCTCGGGGAAGGCGGCTGTGTGGCGTGGAATTTTGAGAAGAAAGGCCTCATCATGGTTGACAGGTCTGCCGTGTCGGAAGAGATTGTGTTCGACGCCGCGATAGACGTCGGCGCCGAAGATATTCAGACCGAAGGAGACACGTACGAAATCATCACGAAGCCGAACGATGTGATGGATGTGAAAGAGGCCCTCGACGAGAAAGGCATCCCCGTTGCCAGCGCCGAGATTACCATGCTGCCGAAGAGCACGGTGAAACTCGATGGAAAAACGGCAGAAGCAGCATTGAAGCTCATGGACGCTCTCGAAGAACACGACGACGTACAGCACGTATACTCCAATTTCGATATCCCCGAAGAAATAATGGCCCAGATCGGAGGCTGAACGACATCTCAACCGGCGAAGCCGCCTCAGTTGTCTCAAGCAGTTCCCTTCGTGCAATGCGAATCATGGGTGTGGACCCCGGCCTTGGAGCAACCGGTTACGGGATAATCGACGGGAGCGGCAGACTGCCGTCACTCATCGAAGCGGGTGTGGTTCGCAGTGTGCCGGATGAACCTCTGGAAAAAAGGCTTCTGGAGATTCACATTGGTATTGCCGAGGTGATTCGCGAATTTTCTCCCACGATAGTTGTGGTGGAGGAATTGTACAGCAAATACGCTCATCCCCGCACGGCAATCCTCATGGGCCACGCGCGCGGCGTTGTGTATGCCGCCGCCGCCGAGCGGTCGGTTCCCGTGGTAAGCTATGCGCCCACTCGCATTAAGAATTCTCTTACCGGGCACGGCAGGGCAAGCAAGGAACAGGTGCAGCGAATGGTGCAGCACACATTCGGGTTAGCGCATCTTCCCCATCCGCCCGATGTGGCTGACGCGCTGGCCGTGGCGCTGTGCCACCACAATGTGGTCCTGCACGGGCTGGGGCGACCGAACTCTGCGAATCGGAAACCAAGATGATTTCCAGAATAACCGGCAAAATCGTTCAGCTTCGGGAAGACCGGGTTACCATCGAGCACAACGGAATGGCGTATGATGTTCTGATTCCGAGCGGAATCAGCCACCGCCTGAGAGGCCAGAGGGGAAAAGAGGTGACGCTGTACACGTTTCACTATCTGGAGGGCGGTGTCGGCGTGTCCAACCCGATCCCTCGCCTGGCGGGCTTTTTGAGCGAGATCGACCGGGAATTTTTCGAAAAGCTCATAACCGTTCAGGGCATGGGCATCCGGGTCGCGCTGAAGTCTTTGTCCGCCCCCGTTCAGGCGATCGCGCGCGCGATAGAGAACAAAGACATACCGGCGCTCGTTTCGCTTCCCGGGGTAGGCCGGAGAACGGCGGAAAAGATCGTGGCGGAACTGAACGGCAAGCTTGCCAAATTTGCTTTGATCCGGGATGACGACGATGTGCGGAAGCCGACTGTCGAGCCTGATTTCAAGGATGAGGTGATTGACGTCTTGCTCCAGTTGGGGTATTCCGTCGAGGTGGCCGAGATGATGATTCGGAGGGCGCTCTCATCGGATGCGGAGGTCGAGACTGTCGAGGAGTTGATTCGGGAGATATTCCGGCAGGTCCGCGGAGCGCAGGAAGCGGAGGCATGACGCGCGAACGCATAGTGGATGGCAGGCCCCTCTCAGAGACCGAGGAGTGGTTCGGCCGGAGTCTTCGCCCGAAAACTCTCTCCGAATATATCGGCCAACGGACCGTGGTCGAGAAGCTTTCGATTTCCATTCAAGCGTCGAAGGCGCGCGGGGAACCGCACGAACACGTGCTGTTCTACGGGCCGCCGGGACTCGGCAAGACCACCTTGGCCAATGTGATTGCGAATGAGATGGGAACCAATCTTGTCTCCACATCGGGGCCGGCGCTCGAGCGCACGGGCGACCTCATGGGGCTGCTCACGAACCTTGAGCGCGGCGACGTGCTCTTCATTGACGAAATACATCGGCTGCCGCGGGTGATCGAGGAGTTCGTATATCCGGCGATGGAAGACTTCCAGGTGGATTTTCTGGTGGACAAAGGCGCGTTTGCCAAGACCATAAAAGTCCCACTGAAGCATTTCACGCTGGTAGGGGCCACCACGAGAGCAGGATTTCTGACGGCGCCCTTCCGGGAGCGATTCGGCATCTATCACTATCTGGACTTCTATCCTCCCGAAGAGATTGCTCAGATTGTGAGACGGTCGGCGAGCATCCTGGGGCTCGAGGTGCGTGACGGGGCGATCGAGCAGATTGCCTCACGAGCGAGAGGAACGCCGCGGGTCGCCAATCGACTGCTCCGCCGGGTGCGTGATTTTGCGGAAGTCCGGCACGATGGCACGGTGGCAGAACGGGTTGCGGTGGAGGCGCTCGAGCTCGAGGGGGTCGATGATCGCGGGCTGGATGAACTCGACCGCAAGCTTTTGCGCACGATAATCGAAAACTATGGCGGCGGGCCGGTCGGAATCGCCGCGCTCTCAGCCACCTTGAACGAAGAGATGGGCACGTTGGAAGATATGGTTGAACCATATCTCTTGAAAATCGGGTTCCTGAATCGGACGCGACAAGGCAGAGTCGCGACCCAAAGAGCGTTCGAACATCTCGGCTTCAAGCGCGGCGGCGCCCAACAGAACGAATTGTTTTAGAATTCTTGCGGCCGGCGCCGGTCCTGTTTCTTCCCTGATTCTCTCCACGTGGATTGGCCCGTCGCGAGAGCGGGGTTCTCATATGAACGTGTTAGTGCACATATGCTGCGGCCCCTGCGCGACGTATCCGACGAAAGTGTTGCGCGAGGCCGGCCACCGGGTCCACGGTTTCTTTTACAATCCGAATATTCATCCGCTCGCGGAGCACAGGCTTCGACTCGACTCGGCTCGAAGACTGAGCGAGCAAACAGATTTTCCGGCTACGATCGAATTCGAATACGACATGGAGGAGTACTTCAGGCGGGTAGCGTTCAGGGAGGCGCATCGGTGCGCCGCATGCTACCATATGCGTTTGGAGCGAGCGGCGCGCATCGCGGCGCGCGAGCGGTATGATGCGTTCACAACGAGCCTGCTGGTGAGTCCATACCAGAAGCATGAGTTGGTCCGTGAAATCGGCCAAACGGCAGGCATGGAGCATGGCATCGAGTTTTACTATGAGGATTTCCGGGCCGGATGGTCTCAGACGCGCCAGATGTCCCGGGAATTGAACCTCTACCGCCAGAAGTACTGCGGATGCATATACAGCGAGAAGGAACGGTTTCACGGGGGCGGGAAGAACGCTCGTCCGACCTGACCTCAACCATGCTGACCCTCTCAGATTTTGATTACAATTTGCCCGAGGAGCTTATCGCGCAATATCCCCCATTCCGCCGTGACGAATCCCGCCTCATGACGGTGGACCGTTCCACCGGAACGATAGAAATCGGAATGTTTCGCGATGTCGTTGATTTCCTCGCCAACGGAGATGTCCTCGTGCTGAATGACACGAAGGTGTTTCCGGCCCGGTTGAGAGCGAGGAAGCCTTCGTCGGGAGCGCAGGTCGAACTGCTTCTGGTCAAAGAACTCTCCGTCGGGGTGTGGGAAGCGCTGGTGCGTCCCGGCCGCCGCGCCGGCGTGGGGACGACGCTGCAAATTCAGGGCGCCCGACAGGCCGACACGGCTGAGGTGGTCGCGAATTACGGCGCGACGAAGGTGGTGAAGTTCGAGGTTGACGACGTGAGACGGCTGTGCTGGAGGGTTGGCGAGATTCCGCTGCCGCCCTACATCAAGCGGGAGCCCGAGTCGTCCGATTTCGACAGATATCAGACGGTGTTTGCGCGAAGGGAAGGGGCCGCCGCAGCCCCCACCGCCGGGCTGCATTTCACATCAAGTTTGCTGAAGACAATTCGGGACAAGGGGGTGTTGCTCGAGTTTGTCACACTCCAGATCGGTCTCGGCACGTTCCAGCCGCTAAAGCATGAAGAGGTGGAGAAGAACAAGTTGCATCCCGAACAGTACCATGTCACGCAGAAGACGGCCCAGCGGTTAAGCGAGGTCAGGAAGAGGGGCGGAAAAGTGTTTGCGGTCGGAACCACGACGCTTCGGCTGCTCGAGACAATAGTGACGGCGGAACGCGCGTACCGTGCGGGAGAGGGGATGGCCGATATCTTCATTCATCCGGGCCGTGAAATTCGTTCTACCGACGCCTTGATAACGAACTTCCATTTGCCGCGAAGTTCGCTTCTTGTGCTGGTATGCGCTTTCGGAGGACGCGAACTCATCATGCGCGCGTACGAAATGGCGGTGCGAGAGAAAATTCGTTTTTACAGTTACGGCGACGCAATGCTGATTCTTTAACTTTTGGGTCGCTGGCGCCCGCCTCCGAGAATGTGCGGGAACAGCGCCAGTTCCCGCAGATTCTGCTTATGGGTGAAACATTTCGCTTTGAAGTGCTCAAGAACGATTCCGCCAGCAAGGCCCGCGCCGGGAAACTCTGGACGCCGCATGGCGGTGTCAACACCCCGCATTTCATCCCGGTCGGAACACAGGCCGTGGTAAAGACGCTCAGTTCCGAGGACCTGCGCGAGCTTGGCGCCGAAATCATCCTGAGCAACACGTATCATCTGTATCTCAGACCGGGCCACGATGTCATCCGGGCGGCGGGCGGGCTTCACTCGTTCATGAACTGGGATAAACCGATTCTGACCGACAGCGGCGGTTTCCAGGTGTTCAGCCTTGCGGAACTGAACAAGGTGACCGAGGACGGAGTGCGGTTTCAATCGCACATTGACGGGTCATACCACTTCATCACGCCGGAAATCTGCATGGAAATCCAGAACGCGCTCGGGGCCGACATCATAATGACATTTGATGAATGCCTGCCGTATCCGGTGGAGCGCGACTATGCGAAGACGTCGCTCCGTCTCACGCTGAACTGGGCCGAGCGATGCAGGGCCGCTCACGCCAATCACACGCAGGCTCTTTTCGGTATCGTCCAGGGGTCCACCTTCCGCGACCTCCGCGTCGAGTGCGCGCGCGAGATCGTGCGGATGGATTTTCCGGGATACGCCGTGGGGGGGCTGAGCGTGGGCGAAACGCCGCAGATGATGTATGAAATTCTTGATTACACTGTCGATGAGCTGCCGCAGGAGAAACCGCGCTACCTGATGGGCAGCGGTCCTCCGGCGGACATTTTCGAGGCCGTGGATCGGGGTGTCGACCTGTTCGATTGTGTGATGCCGACCCGCAACGCCCGCAACGCCTCGCTTATGACATCGAGGGGCGTTGTCATTGTGAAGAATGCGGAGTATGCGAACGATTTCTCGCCGGTCGACCCAGAGTGCGGGTGCCCCACGTGTCGCAGGTACACGCGGGCATATTTGCGGCATCTTTTCAAGGCCGGAGAGATAACCGCCATGCGGCTGGCAACTTTACATAATGTGCATTTTATGCTAACATTACTGCGCGAAATTCGGGAAGCAATTCTTTCCAACCGTTACACGGAATTCAAAGAATCCTTTCTAGGCAGGTATCGCGGCGGCGCGTTTTGGTAACACGCCGAGCGTCCGGGAGACAATGGAATCTATAGCGTTTGCAGCCCAAGCGCAGTCCGGCGGCGGGAGCATGTCCCCCCTGGGCGGCATGCTTTTTCCGCTTATCCTGATGTTTGGGGTCTTCTATTTTTTGCTGATTCGACCTCAATCGAAACGGCAGCGCCAGCATCAGGAGATGCTGAAGAATCTGCAGAAGGGCGATAAGGTGATTACCAGCGGCGGGCTGTATGGCGTTGTCGTCAAAGTGACTGACAAGGATGTCATACTGGAGGTTGCCGACAAGGTGAACATGCGGTTTACCCTCGGCGCCATCGCGACGGTACGAGACAAAGAAGAATCAGAAAAGAAAGGGTCGAGATAAGAACCGCCCACTCAGCGACTTGCCGCTGTGACGATGCGGCAAATGCAGGCCCTGTCTCTCTCCGACGAGCAGGGTTCTTTTATGTCGAAACCGTGATGCTTCCCCCACCAACCTGAACGGATGACACGTGCAGTGTTTCGGAGGTACTAAATGCGCAGGCAATTAGGCTGGCGCTTCGCCCTCATCGGCGCGGTCCTGCTGCTGGCCCTGTGGTACATCTATCCCACCATAAAATGGACGACTCTCGATAAGTCCGAACGCTCGGCGCTGATGGAAGAATATTCCCGCTATGACGCCGAAAACCCGGACCCCACAGCCGGCGAGAAAATCGAGACCTACTTGTATCGCTGGTACAAGGGTGACAAGACGAAGATTCTCAACCTGGGTCTGGACCTTCAGGGCGGAATGCATCTGGTGCTGCAGGTTGACGCGGAAACGGCGATCACGAACGAAATGGTTCGTCACAAGAACAACCTGAGGAGACGCCTGATAGACGACCGGCTCATTGTTGGCTCGATGGAGGTCGAGGACCAGAGGATAGAGATTCCGATAACCGTGTCGCCGCGGGAAGAGGTGAAGAGGGCGGTAGACAGCTATTTCGACGGCCAGTTTCACATAGAGGACCGCGGAGACCGGCTGTTGGTCTCGATGCCGAGAAGCCAATTCGAACGCCAGCGCAGCCTGTCGGTGCGGCAGGCGTTGGAGACGATTCGAAACCGGGTCGACGAGTTCGGTGTCGCCGAGCCCGTTTTGCAGCGCGAAGGAGAGGACCGGATTCTGATCCAACTGCCCGGCGTTGAAGACCCTGACCGTGTCATAGACCTGCTCGGAAAGACCGCACAGCTCAGCTTTCACATTGTGCTTGATGGTCCCGCGCCCAAGGAGCAAATACTTGCGAAATATGACCAGAAGATTCCCCGCACTGCGTTTCTTGCGCCGGTTCGCGGCCAGGTGGTGCGCGGGCAGCAGATGTTCTATCTCTTGGAAAAAGAGGCATCCGTGACGGGCGCCGACCTTCTGGACGCGCGGATCGCCGCCGACGAGTTGGGCGGGGCGGCGGTGAACTTTCAGTTGGATCGGGCGGGCGCGGCTCAATTCGGAAAACTTACCGAAGCAAACCTGTACAAACAACTCGCGATAGTGCTCGACGGCTTTGTCGAGTCGGCGCCGACCATCCAGTCGAAGATAACGAGCCGGGGACAGATTACGGGGCAATTCACACTGGACGAAGCCGAAGACCTTGCGATAGTGCTCCGGAGCGGCGCGCTGCCGGCGCCGGTCGAGATTATCGAGCAGCGGACGGTTGGGCCAACGCTGGGAATCGAGTCGATTCGCTATGGATTCAGGGCCGCTGTCATCAGCCTTGTGATCGTAGCGGTGTTCATGCTCGTGTATTACCGGGTCGCCGGCGCGATTGCCGACCTTGCGCTTTTCATGAACATCGTGGTTCTGCTTGCGTTCCTGACATATTTTCGGGCAACCCTCACGCTGCCGGGCATCGGCGGAATCATTCTGACAATCGGCATGGCGGTCGACGCGAACGTGCTCGTATTCGAACGCATCCGGGAAGAGCTGAAAAAGGGGAAGACAATCCGGTCTGCCGTCGATACGGGATACTCCAAGGCGTTGCTGACGATCCTGGACGCCAACGTCACGACCCTGATCACCGCCGTTGTGCTGTTCCAGTTCGGCACGGGTCCGGTGAAAGGGTTCGCCGTCACGCTGAGCATCGGCATTTTGATCAGCATGTTTACCGCCCTGTTTGTGACGCGCGCGATATTCGATTTGATTACCAGGCGGAGGTGGCTCTCGAGAATCACCATGATGGAGGCGCTCAAGGAGACCCACATAGCGTTTATCCCGAAACGATACATCGGGATGACGGTCTCCCTGATTGCTATTGCGGTCGGCATGGGCACATTCATTGCGCGGGGCAGCGACAATCTCGGTATTGACTTCGCCCAGGGAACAATCGTGCAGGTCAGGTTCGACGAGCCGACCACCACGGAGGAAGTGAGAAGGGCGCTGTCGCAGGCGGGGCTGACACAAGTCGTGGTTCAGCAGTACGGCGGTCCGCGAGAAATTCTTATTCGGACGACCGCGGCCCCCGATGAGACACCGGAGAGCGGCGGGGGCGCGACGCTTGTCGGTGAGAGGATAGCCGATTCCCTGCGGGCGAATATTGGAACACCGTTCGAGATCGAGCGGACCGAGGAAGTGGGGAGGGCGGTGAGCGAGGACCTTCAGAACAAGGCGTTGCTTGCAATCGTGTATTCGACGGTGGGCATTATCATATATATTTCGCTTCGCTTCGAGTTCCGGTTTGCCGTCGGCGCCGTTCTGGCGCTTTTCCACGATGTTTTGATAACGATGGGCGCGCTCGCGCTCGCGGGGCGTGAAATCCAATTGCCGGTGGTGGCCGCCTTGCTTACGATTTTCGGTTATTCGATCAACGACACCATCGTCGTTTTCGACCGAATCCGCGAAAACATGAAAATGCGGCGCGGGCAGGAGTTCGCGAAGCTCGTCGATTCGAGCATCAATGAGACCCTGTCGAGGACCTTCGTCACGTCGCTCACCACTCTTTTCGTCGTTCTGACTCTGTATATCCTCGGCAGCGAAGTCACACGCGATTTCGCGTTTTGCCTTTTCGTTGGTGTCATAACCGGAACGTACTCCTCCATCTTTATAGCGAGTCCCACGCTTGTCATTTGGCAGCAGACCTTCTTGCGGAAACGGCAGGGAACCGAGAAGGCGAGGGCACGGCGGAAAGCCAATGTGACAAAAACGTAGGAACCCGCCGGAAAGAGTCCGGAGATGAATCTTCTGGAGGTGTGCCGCATAGTCGATGGGGCCTTGGTCGAGGACATCGGGGCCGGAGATGTGACCACCGATTCCGTGATACCGAGGGAGGCGACGGCGCGCGGACAATTGATTGCGAAGTCCGCCGGTGTGGTGGCCGGGATTCCGGTTGCCGCACTCTGCTTTCGCCGGCTCGACGCGCGCGTCGAGTTCGAACAGCTTGTCGAGGACGGCGCGCGGGTATCTCGCAATTGCGGGCTCGCATGGCTGTCGGGGCCTGCGGCATCCATTCTTACCGCCGAGCGCACGGCGGTCAATTTTCTTCAACGGCTGTCGGGCATTGCCACTCTCACGGCGAAATTCGTCGATGCGGTTCAAGACTATCCGGTGAGGATTCTCGATACGAGAAAGACAACTCCGGGTTTCAGGGTTCTTGAAAAGTATGCCGTTCGGATGGGAGGCGGCCACAATCATCGGCTCGGTCTGTATGATGGAATCCTGATAAAGGACAACCATCTGAGGCTCCAGGACGCAAGCGGGCCGGGCGATGGTGCGAAATCGGTGAAAATGGCTGTCGCGGCGGCAAAGCGGGCAGCCGGCCATCTTCGGAGAACAGAGGTCGAAGCCGAGAATTTGGAACAAGTCGGGGCGGCGGTTGAAGCGGGCGCGGATGCGATACTCCTGGATAACATGGACATCGACACGCTTGCCGCTGCGGTGGAAATCGTTCGGAAATCCGGACAGCCGATTCTTCTGGAGGCCTCGGGCAGCGTGTCGCTCCGGACGGTTCGCGCGATTGCAGCGACGGGGGTCGATGCCATCTCTGTGGGCGCGCTGACCCACTCCGCTCGGGCTCTCGATATGTCCCTGGAGCTGGAGCCGGGATAGAGTGGAAGATTCTCGCATGGAAAAAGAAGTTCTGAAGCTCTTGCGCCGGGACACGGGTTCGCACGTCTCCGGCCAGGAGATAGCGCGCAGGCTCGGGGTTTCGCGCACGACCATTTGGAAGACCGTCGGCGCTTTGCGAGAGAAGGGATTCCGGATCGATTCGTCTGCGAAGCGCGGATACAGGCTGGAGGGCGAACCGGAGCGGCCGGTCGATGTGGCTATCGAGGTCGGCCTCGGGACGCGCATCATCGGTACAACCGTGCTTTCATACGATTCTGTCTCCTCGACCATCGATGTCGCCAGCGCGCTCGCCCTTGCGGGGTGTCCCGAGGGAACCGTCATCGTGGCCGAATTCCAGACGGGGGGGCGGGGCAGGCTGGGCCGGAAATGGAGTTCTCCCGCCGGCAGCGGCATATGGACATCGATCATTCTTCGGCCGGCGATATCGCCCCGGGAGGCGCCGAAGCTCACCCTGATGACGGCGGTGAGCGTGGCAAAGGTGTTAATCGAGCGCTATGGCATTGAAGCGAGGATCAAATGGCCGAACGATGTTCTCGCGAACGGTCAGAAGATTTGCGGGGCGCTTACGGAAATGGTGGCCGAGCAAGACCAAGTCAGATATGTCATCGCAAGTTTCGGCCTGAATGTGAACCAAACGCACTCGATGTTTCCGCCGGACATAGCGTCGGTCGCCACATCGATGCTGCTCGAAGCGGGTCATCTCTTCGACCGGGCTGAGGTGTTCAGGGCGGCGCTTCGCGAACTCGACCGCCTGTATGTCTGTTTCACGGAAAAGGGCGGAGCGGACCTGCTGAACGAATGGCGGAACCTTTCCTGCACGCTTGGCAGACATGTCAGGGTACAGTTGCGCGATGGAAGCATAGAAGGGGTTGCGAGGGACCTCGACCGGGACGGTTCACTCCTGGTCGAAGTCGAGGGCGGCCGCCTCGAGACAGTCGCGTATGGCGATGTGACGATCGTGCGGTGATTCGCCACGAGGCAACGCAGGCAGTGTCGGCATGATTGGGTTGACACCTGAAAGAACCTGCGGGCAAGGGAAGGGTGCGGAAAAAGCAGGGGTGAACGGGAATGTTACTCGTTATTGATGTCGGCAACACGCAAACCGTCATGGGTGCCTACGACGGCGAGGAACTCCTCGTGAATTGGCGTCTTTCGACCGACTTTCGGAAGTCGGCCGACGAGTTCTGGGTGATTCTGAGAAACCTCTTCCGCGAGGCCAACCTTGATACGACGTCGGTGGACGGGGTCTGTATCTCATCGGTCGTTCCGCCGCTTCAAGGCATGCTCGAAGATGTTTGCGCCCGGTACTTTCGCGTGACACCCGTTGTCGTTGAACCCGGCGTCAAAACGGGCCTGTCGATTATGTACGACAACCCGCGGGAGGTCGGCGCCGACAGGATAGTAAATTCCGTTGCAGGCATTCAGTTGTACGGCTGTCCGCTCATCATCGTCGATTTCGGCACGGCAACCACATTCGACGCAATCTCCGGAAAGGCGCAGTACCTGGGGGGAGCAATCGTGCCGGGCATCTCGATTTCCGCGGAAGCTCTGTTTCAGAGGACGGCGAAACTGCCCCGCGTCGAACTCGTCGCGCCGCGAACAGTGATCGGAAAAGATACGGCGTCGAGCATCAAGTCGGGCCTCGTTTTCGGCTATGCCGAGTTGGTGGACGGCATGGTTCGGCGCATACGGAAGGAGATGGAAGGCGACCCTCGCGTCATCGCCACGGGAGGGTACGCTCGCATAATCGCAGAGCATTCCAAGGAGATAGAGGAAGTGAGCCCGCTGCTCACGCTGGTGGGCCTCCGGATTATCTACGAAAAGAACCGGCCATGAGCGATGCCCCCGAGGAGACTGTCTCACGATTCATGGTGAAGGTTGTTCGCTTCGGGGACAGTCCCGATTCTACGGCACTTCGTGCCCGTAAATCTGGGACAGTCCCCTGCGCTTGGTAATCGTGAGACAGTCTCCGAGGCGCTTTTTGATTCGCAGGCCGGGGCGCCTTGTCAAAGATTTGCCGATGAACTACAATGGCATCGATGAGAATAACACGATGCTCCCCTCTCTTTATAGCTCTTTTCATTCTGATAGCATTGGGGTCGTGTTCCGACGAACCGGAGAAACTGGCTCTTCCCTCCACGGCCGAGCGTGTTCCCGAACAGGAGACAGGGGTTTCCCTCGAGATCTCGCAGGAATTGCAGGATGTGCGCTATATTCAAAGCAAGGGAGGCCGGCTTCAGTGGGAGCTGGTGGCGAAATCGGTCGAACAAATGATGGAGGGCCCGACGAAGCTGAACGATGTCAGAATGACCTATTATGCGGAAGACGGCGGGACGGTCGTTGTCACAGGCGATTCCGGCGTTTACGAGCCTGATACGCGCAATGCGCTGCTTCGCGGCAATGTGGTGGTGGAGACTTCCGATGGGAGACGTATGAGGGCCGACGTTCTGAAATGGGACCAGGAAGCCGGGACGCTCGACGGCGAGGGAAACGTGAGGATAACCAGCGGCGGCTCTATCATCAAGGGGAAGCGCTTCCATCTTCTGCCCGAACTCGAGACATTCAAAATCTATCAGGTGGAGGGCATAGTGCATAAGGAGGATATGGATTTATGATTCGCGTCTGGATGGGCGCACTGCTGCTTGCAGTCTCCCTTTCCGTGCCTGTTCATTCGGCCGAGGAAACGGCGGGCGACGATCAGGAATCGGCCGCGGGAATAGCCGCGCGGGCGCCGGAGGTCGAGGAGTTTCGCCTGATTCACGCCGATTCGATGACGCTCACCCGCCAGAAAGCAAAACCGCAAGTGTTCGAGGGAGCGGTCGACATCATCATGATTGACAAAGCGAAGGAAGAGACGAGAATCAAGGCCGAAAAGATCACGATTTATTACGAGCAGGACTTGAAGGAAGTCGAGAAAATGGAAGCCGAGGGGCATGTGAAGATAAGCCGGCTGGGCAGTGTGGCGACGGCCGAACTCGCCGTGTATCGGGGCGGGGAAAACATCATTGAACTTTTGATCGACCCGTATGTTCGCGATGCGCGCGGCGAACTGAGCGCGAACAAGATAACCATTTTTCTGGATTCAGATGATGTTGTGGCCGAGGGGAATGTGCGGGGAATCGTGTACCCGGAAGCGTTTGAGGAAGCATCTGCGGAATGAAAGCGCAGCCGTCATCAGGCAGGGCATCGCTTCTCACGGTGTCGTTGGATAAATATTACAGGGACCGGAAGGTTGTGGATTCCGTCTCGCTGGAGCTTACGTCGGGCGAAATAGTCGGGTTGTTGGGTCCCAACGGCGCGGGCAAAACGACCACGTTCAATATGGTAATCGGGCTCGTTCCTCCGGATAAGGGAGAGGTGCTGCTCAACGGCCGAAAGATAACCCGGTTGCCGATGTACAAGCGCGCGCGATTGGGGATCAGCTATCTTCCGCAGGATTCGTCGGTTTTTCAGAAGCTGACCGTGGAGGAGAACCTGCTTGCCATTTTGGAGTACTCCGGTTGTGCGGCCGTGGAGCGAAAAGAAAAAGCCGACCGGTTGCTCGAAGAGTTCAAGCTTGGCCATCTCGCCAAGCAACGCGCCTACACGCTTTCCGGCGGGGAACGAAGACGGCTGGAAATCTGTCGTTCGCTGGTCAATTCGCCCTATTTCATCATGCTCGACGAACCGTTTTCCGGGGTGGACCCCATCTCCGTGTTCAGCCTGCAGGAACTCATTCGGGACCTGAAAGAGCGCGGCATCGGCATCCTGCTGACGGACCACAGCGTCCGCGAGACGCTCGAGGTCGTGGACCGCGCATACCTCATCTACGAGGGCAGGGTGGAAGTGTCCGGGAGTTCGCATGAACTCGTTACCAGCCCGCGCGCGCGACAGGTCTACCTGGGCGAACAGTTTCAATTTCAGAGGCCCCGCGTGAAAAAGAAGAAGCGGCCGCGAAGGTCGACGGAATCCGGACAATGATTGTGTTCGCCTTGCGCCTGGCGCAAGGCGCTGTGCGAAGAATTACGGACGCAATGCGCGTGATTCGTTCAGGGGTTATTGGGGGACACCATGCCGAATGGTGTCCCCCAATAACCCGAAAGAGCGGCCGCGGGAGAGATTCATAGCCCCCTGCCCTCCGCAATCCGTGGATCGGATGTACGGTTTCCGGCTGGCGTTTGGGCCGCAGCCATGGTCGCGTCGGAACGGCTCCTGCGAGCGGTTGTGCGGAGAGGTTTGCCGTGGCGCGAAGGGACTTCGGGTCAATTGACACCCCTATGCCCGGATGCTATAATTTGTTTGATTTGTTTGACTTCGCGGGTGTTATTCATTTCGGACCGCGGCCCTGCGGGGGTCGATTTGCGCGGAACGGCCTCCGCTCACACTCTTTTATAAGAAGGGTGGCAGGGGCGGCGCCATTGTGCGCGGGGATACCCAACAGGTAAGGAGCGAGAGGATGCAGATTCAAGTAACAGGCCGCCATGTTGATATCACCGATCCGATTCGCGAGCACATCGAGAAGAAGATGCAGAAGATCAAACCATATTTCGACCGCATCATCGAGGTGCGGGTGGTTCTCTCGGTCGAGAAATACCGGCAGTTTGCGGAAGTAAACATCTCTGCGGGGAATGGAATCAATCTGCACAGTCGCGAGGCGACCGACGACATGTACGTCTCGATTGACAAGGCGATCGAGAAGATCGAGCGTCAGCTCAGGCGGAAGACGACAAAAGTTCGACAGTCGAAACGGCGGAAAGAAGCGGAACCCCCGCCGGCGGAAGAACCCGCGGCCGAGCCGGCTGAATCGCAGGAAGTTCATGAGCAGCATGGCCCCTATCGCGTTCTCATCAGTGACAAGTTTGCGCCGAAACCGATGTCGGTGGAAGAAGCGATCATGCAACTTGATGTTTCGGAAGATGAATTCCTGGCATTTGTGAATGCGAAGACCGATGAGGTCAATGTTGTCTATCGTGACAAAGGGGGGGAATACTGTCTGCTCAGGCGACAGTTTTGAGCGACGGATTTTGCGGCCATGATCAAGAGTCTGACCATCGGCGATTTCATCGAGAAGACAAAGGAAAACCTGAAGCTTCAGGTTTTGTGCGGCGAAAGCGGCCTCGACAGGACCATCGCCATTTCCGACATCAACCGGCCCGGCTTGGCCCTTGCGGGCTATCTCGACTTTTTTGCGTTTGACCGCGTGCAGGTTATGGGATTGACCGAAATCAACTATATGCGGCAGCTCGGCAGCGATTCGTTGAGCGAGCGGCTCGAGCGCGTGTTGAAATACGAGATCCCGTGTTTCATTGTTACTCGAGGACTGACGCCGCCGGAGGAATTCGTTGAAGCGGCGAACTGCGCGTCGGTCCCCGTTCTCCGCTCGTTGCTGACAACGACGAAGGTCGTGAGCAAAATAATAGTGTTTCTGGACAATGAGTTCTCGCCGGAAACGAATCTGCACGGCGTTTTGGTGGATGTCTACGGCGTGGGCGTTTTGATCATGGGACGCGCGGGGGTCGGCAAAAGTGAATGCGCGCTTGAGCTTATCGAGCGGGGGCATCGTCTGGTGGCCGACGACGTCGTTTTCGTGCGCAGGAGGGGTGACCGGTTCCTGTACGGGCAGGGGTCAAGCCTGTTGCGCCATCACATGGAGATACGGGGCGTCGGGATTTTCGACGTTCGCAATATTTTCGGTGTGGGCGCCATCAGGAACACGAAACGAATCGGCCTTATCGTGGAGCTGGAAGACTGGGACGCTTCGAAGGAATACGATCGTGTGGGGATTACGGAGGACTCATATACCGTGCTTGAGGTGAAGCTCCCAAAGATCACGGTACCGGTCAGGCCGGGGAGGAACATGGCGATCATCGTTGAAGTTGCCGCCCTGAACCATCGTCTCCGGGAAATGGGTCTCGACAGCGAAGAACTGCTGAGCGAGCAACTCACCCGGGCTATCACCTCAAATGAAAAGTCCCCGGACGATTATGAACCATGAAGGGGAGCCATTTTGTCATAATCACGGGTCTTTCCGGGGCGGGCAAGAGCCAGGCGATCAAGTGTCTCGAAGATATCGGTTTTTTCTGTGTTGACAACCTTCCGACGATGTTGATCCCCACGTTTGCCGAAATCTGCAGGGAGAGCCGGCACGGGCGTTTGCAACGAGTGGGATTGGGAATCGACATTCGAGAGGGACAGTTCTTGAACACGTTCTTCCAGGAACTGGACGCTTTGCGGAAGAATGAAGTGAGCTGCGAGATTCTTTTTCTCGAGGCGCGCACCGAGGTATTGATAAACCGGTACAGCGAGACACGGCGGAAGCACCCATTGAGCGAACACCGTTCCCTGCCCGAGGCGATCGAGGGCGAACGGAAGAAGATGTCGAAACTGCGACGACTTGCGGACCACATTATCGATACGTCCGACCTGAACATCCACCAGCTCAAAGAACGGCTCGTGAAGATTTTTTCGGTGGACGCATCGCGCCAACTGAACGTCAGCGTGCTTTCATTCGGGTACCGCTACGGAGTTCCGGCCGAGGTGGACATGGTGTTCGATGTGCGCTTTCTCCCGAATCCGAATTACGTGCCCCAGCTCAAGACGAGCACGGGGAACCAGAAGAAGGTTCTCGACTACGTCATGCGCTCGCCCACGAGCAGAGAGTTTCTGGAAAAGCTGCAAAACCTGATGGAGTTTCTTCTGCCCGAATTTCAAAGAGAGGGCAAGAGTTATTTGACCGTCGCATTCGGATGCACGGGGGGACGGCACCGGTCGGTCGTATTTGCGAATTCGCTCGGGAAGTTTTTGCGGAACAAGGGAATAGAAGCGAGGGTTTCGCACAGGGATTTACGAAGGAAATGAGGAAACCAAGAAGGCGGGAAGCCCAGATTCACAAGCGAAAAGTCGTTGTTCAGAACGAGGTGGGATTGCACGCGCGGCCTGCGAAAAACCTCGTGACCGAACTCAACAAGTATGAATCCGATGTGTTTATCGAGAAGGATGACTATCGGGTCAACGCGAAAAGCATTATCGGCGTGTTGACCCTTGCGGCAATCAAAGGGACGGAGCTCATGGTGATTGCCGAGGGAGACGACGCCGAGGAGGTGCTCGACGTCGTCGAGCGCATGTTTCAGGAGCGTCTGGGCGAGAACACACAGGTGAACACGTGAGAAAACTCGAGGGCATACCGGCCTCGCCCGGCATTGTTATCGGCCGGGCGTACGTTCTTCACGGCGAGATTTTCAGGATTTTCCCCCGCGAGGTATCGGAAGAACAAGTCGAGCGCGATATTGAGCGGTTCTTGCAAGCGATCGAGGAGAGCAAACAGGAGATTCTGTCGGTCAAAGAGAAATTCGAAGAGAAACCCGACACGGCCGGTTTGGCGGAGATTTTCGACACGCATATTCATCTGCTCGAAGACGTGGTGCTCAAGGAAGAGACGATCAGGCGGGTCCGAGAAGAGAAAAAGAGCATCGAGTCCATTTTTTCCGAGAACGTTGAGGCGCTGGAGAAGAAATTCTTTTTGTTGGAGGACGAGTATTTTCGGCAGCGCGTGCAGGACATTCAAGCAGTCAGCGGCAGAATTCTTCGCAAGTTGCTCCGGAGAGAGCGGCAGAGCCTCTCCCTCCTGAATGAAAAGGTTATCTTGGTGGCGCATGATCTGACGCCGGCGGAAACCGCGAGCATGGACAAGGAGAATGTGACCGCGTTCGTCACGGATGTCGGAGGACGCACCTCGCACACGGTTATCATGGCGAAAGCGCTAGAGATTCCGGCCGTCGTCGGGCTGCAAAATGTGACGCGGCACGTGAGGAGCGACGACGTTGTAATCGTGGACGGTATTCAGGGTGTGGTGATCCTTGCCCCCGATGAGCGGACTCTGAACGAGTATCAGATTCGCCGCGACCGGTTTCTCGAATCGGAGCGGGCGCTCGAGCGGCTGAAGGACCTGCCGGCGCAGACACTCGACGGTCACACGATTGTTCTGTCGGCCAACATCGACCTGCCGGAAGAAGTGGAGTCGGCGCTGCGGCATGGCGCCCAGGGAGTGGGATTGCTCCGAACCGAGTTTCTCTACTTGAACAGGGCGATGCCTCCCGGCGAGGACGAGCAGGCCGAGGCATACTGCCGGGTGGCGAAGCTGGTCAGCCCGAACCCGGTTATCATCAGGACGCTGGATATAGGCGGCGACAAGCTTCTTGGCGGACACCCGCGATACAAGGAAGTCAATCCTTTCATGGGATGCCGGGCGATCAGGTTCTGCCTGGACCATCCGGAAATATTCAAACCGCAGTTGCGGGCCATTTTGCGGGCAAGCGCGAACGGACGGGTCAAACTCATTTTTCCGATGGTCTCCACTCTTCCGGAACTCCGGCAGGCGAGAGCCGCAGTCGAGGAGGCCAAGGAAGAGCTGAATTCGGAAGGCATTTTTTTCAACCCCGACATGCCGGTCGGCGTGATGGTGGAGACGCCTGCTGCGGTAATGATTGCGGATTTGCTGGCAAAAGAGGTGGATTTTTTCAGCGTGGGAACGAACGACCTCATTCAGTACACCCTTGCGGTAGACAGGGTGAACGCCCGCATCGCGCACCTCTACCAGCCGACTCATCCGGGAATACTTCGAATGATGAAGATGGTCATCGATGCCGCGCGAAGCGGGGGGGTGAACTTGAGCGTGTGCGGCGAGATTGCCGGCGAACTTCCTCTGGTGCTCGTGCTCATGGGGCTGGGTTTGAAAGAATTCAGCATGGCCGCGACCGCCATTCCCGAAGTGAAGAAACTTGTTCGGTCGGTGTCGCTCAAGGATGTCGAAGAGCTTGCCTCCAGCCTGCTTCATTTGTCCACCGCGGAGGAGGTGAGGAACGAGATTCAACAGGCCATCATTCGACTCGTGCCGAACTATGAAGATTACGAGCTGCTTGCGTGGGCTCGAACATGAGAGATTGACTTCGAATTGATGCGCCTCGCGCTTACGACAGTGGTTCTTGACCTCTTCCGATGGTTATCCTGAAAGTTCTCGCCATACTTTTGGTCATCGACGCCGCGCTTGTGCTCGGCACATATGCTATTTGGGTGTACGAGACCGGAAACCGGCGGGCTCCGTCGGGGCAATTCGGCGAGGCCGGCCCTGGTGAGAGAATATGCGGTATCGCCGGCGAGATTCTGGCGTCGTTTTGTTCCCTCGTGTTATACCCTCTCGGATACGTTATCAACGAGGCGCCGGCCCGGTTCGACGCAGGGGAACGCCCGCTTATTCTCTGCCATGGCTATATGCACAACAGGTCGGCGTTCCTGGTGCTTCGGCGCCGCCTCTCACATGCCGGCAGGAAGAATGTGATAGCGCCGAATTTTCGGCCTGCGTCCGGTTCTGTTGCTCTCTTCGCCCGCCAGCTCTCGGAGACGGCGCGGACCGCCATGGCGAGGGCGGGATGCAACGAGGTGGACCTCGTCGGCCACAGCATGGGCGGACTGGTGGTTCGCTATTTCATTGAGCATCTGGACGGCCGCTCGTGCGTGCGCGCGGCGGTAACGGTCGGAACGCCGAACTTCGGGACAAAAATGGCGGCGCTCGGGCTTTTCCCGTCGTCAAAACAGTTTTCCCCGGGTTCCGAAGTCCTTGCGGGGCTGAGCGAGCCGTTGAGCCGAGGCGGGCGTGTCGCATTCACGGCTTTGTGGTCTGAATTCGATAATGTTGTCCTGCCGCCCGACAATGCCAAACTTTCGGGGCTGTGCCGCAATGTTATGATTCGGAATACGGGACATATCGCGCTGCTTTTCTCGAAGCAGGTTTTCCGAGAGGTGCTTGGCGCGGTCAACGGGAATCCATGATAGGCGGACAATGAAGCAGCTGGACATATTCGAAAAGCGCTTCCTGATTGTTTCGGGAAAAGGCGGGGTGGGGAAAAGCACCGTTTGCGCGGCTCTCGCCCTTGCCGCTTCTCGACAGGGCAAGCGCGTGCTCCTTGTCGAGATGGACGAGAAGGAGCGCATTTCTCGTCTTTTCGGGACTCCCGAGGCCGGGTACGAGGGGGCGGTCGTTCATCGGAATATCTATGCCAGGAATCTGAAGCCGATGAACTCGATGGACGATTTTGTCCGTGCCCAGGTACGGTCGAACCGGATCGCCCGACAGATAATCGACAGCCAGATATATCGCTATTTCGTCGCTGCCGCGCCCGGGCTCAAGGAGTTCGTGACGTTGGGGAAGATCATGCTGCTGGAGGAGGAGACGGAACGCAACGGGCGTTTGAAGTACGATGTGATTATTCTCGATGCCCCTGCGACCGGTCACGGCGTTGCGTTTCTGCGGGTCCCGTTTGCGGCGGCGGAGACGGTAAAGCTGGGATGGGTCAGGAAACAGGCCGACCGCATCATCGAGCTCATGACCGATCCGGCCAAAACAGTATTGAATATTGTCACGCTTCCCGAGGAAATGCCGGTCAACGAAACGCTCGAGATGGTTCAGACCGTGAACGAAAAATTGGCGATACCCATCGGCTACATCATAATCAACTCCGTGTTGCCCGAGGTTTTGAGGAAGCGGGATATGACAGTCCTCAACACGATGAGGCAACGGGCGGCATCCGGAGATTTGAGAGCATTGAATCGAACGGAACAAAAATTCACCGACATGCTTTTCGAATGTTACGAAGCCGCAGCGCGAAGAAGAGAACTGAACAAGTTCTACATTTCGAAGTTGAAACGACTGCTCAAGCATGAGTTTCTGGAAATCCCTTTCGTGTTCGCAAAGAGCTTCGATATTCATCTGGTCGAGGAGGTCGCTGCGTTCATGACGCGGTCAATCGGGAAACGAAACAGAGCATGACGCCCTTCGAGCAGCTAATCAGAAAAAAGGAGATCATAGTCTGCTGCGGCAGCGGCGGGGTCGGCAAGACGACGACAGCCGCGGCGGTCGCGATTCAGGCGGCCGTTCTCGGTCAGAAGGTGATCGTGCTGACGATCGACCCCGCGAAGCGGCTCGCAAACTCGCTCGGCCTGAGCGAACTCGGCAATGAAGAACGGCGCGTCTCTCCCGGAAAATTTGCGGAGGCGGGCATCAAGCCCAAGGGCGAACTCTACGCCATGATGCTGGACACCAAACGGACATTTGACGAACTGGTCATCAAATATTCCGTGAACGACGAAATGCGGGACCGGATTCTGAACAATGTTCTTTACAAGAATATCTCGGACGCGTTTGCCGGTTCGCAGGAATACATGGCGATGGAAAAGCTGTATGAGATTTATTACGAAGACAAATACGACCTGATTGTGCTCGACACGCCGCCGACGAAGCACGCGCTGGACTTTCTGGATGCCCCGCGGCGGATGACGGAGTTTCTCGACGGCAGTGTGCTCAAGTGGTTCCTGAAACCCTACTTCTCGGCTGGCAGGGCGGGCATTCGCGTGTTCCAGAAAGGGTCGGCCGTCATCCTGAAAACGCTCGAACGGGTCACCGGCATTGCCGCGCTGAAAGTCGCTTCCGAGTTCTTTCTTGCGTTCGAGGGAATGTATGACGGGTTCAAGGAGCGAGCGAGCGGTGTCTACGAGCTTCTTCGGGACCGAACAACCGGGTTTCTGCTGGTTACCAGCCCGGAGGACATCACCGTCGAGGAGGCGATGTATTTCTATGACAAGCTCATCGAGTACGATATGCCGTTCTTCGGCCTCATAGTGAACAAGGCGCACATCGGCTTTCGACTCGATGCTCAGACGGTCCGCCTGTTGTCGGACGGAGCTTCTGCGGAACTGGCGCGGAAGCTCAGCGCCTCTCTCTCCCAAAACGACAGGGAAGAACGGGCGATGCATTCGGTAACTGCGCGTCTGATCGGGAACTTGAAAAATTTCGAGAACCTCGCCGAGATAGACGAAGAAAACATTCGTCGGCTGCTCGAACACACGAACGGGGAATCGACTAACATCCGGGTGGTGCCTTTTTTCGACACGGACGTGTACGACATCGGAGGGTTGATGGAGGTGAACAAGCACGTTTTTGGAAATAATTAGAAGCGGGTCGCGCTGTTCCTTCGTCTTGCCGGAGCGGCGCGGCCGAGCAACGGGAAGCGGGCGAAAGAGAGAGCTTTCGCGGAACACCGGGAGGGAAGAAGGGATGGCCGAGGCGAAATTCAAGAGCAAGAAAGAATTCAAAGAAGTCTTCGACAAGCTGTTCACGCTGATGAGCACCGACCCTCGCATGGGGCCGAAACTCGCCGCGGCGCGCGTGCCGCAGCGCTGGGAATTCTCCGACCTCGGCCTGGTTCTGAATGCCACGTATGCCGACCCGGCAGCGGCGAAGAAGGGACATTTCCTGAGATGGAAATGGGGTACATGCGAGTGGGAACCCGAGGTCGAGATGAAAATGGATTCGGACGTCGCGAACAAGTATTTCCAGGGCAAAGAGAATGTGCCGCTCGCAATCGCGAGGGGACGTATCAAGGCGAAAGGCAGCGTTCCCAAGGCCCTGAAACTTATTCCGATAACCAAATCCGTTTATCAGAAGTACCGGGATATGTTGGACGACGAAGGTTATGACCATCTCCTTCTGTGAATAAGCGCTCCCTGGCGAATCGACAGGCCGGCTTTCAATGAGCGAACCCCGAACGAAGAACAACCACCCTGTTCGTCGCATTGTCGCTCTCTTTGTGATTCCCGTCCTCCTTTATTTCGCCTTTTATGATTCCAACATTCATGGTCCCGTCGACCTTTTTCATGAGGGAGAATCGCTCTCGCCGGCATCCGAGACTCTTCGGGGAAAACTGCCCTTCCGCGACGTCTACCTCCAGCACGGCTGGGGAGTCAACCTCCTGAAAACGAGAGCAGCCTTCTCGCTCTTCGGCGCGTCGGTCGCGGCCAACAGGCGGATGACTCACGGCGACGTGAGCGGGTTCCTCATTGCCGCATCGTGGACGGGGGTCTATTTCTTTCTCTACGGGCTGTTTCGGCGCAAACTCTGGATTCTTCCCGCTTTCCTGCTGCTGGCGTTTGCAGACGTGCTGATTAATGACCGGCACCTTCTTTGTTTCCTCAGCGTCGCAATGCTCGCGGCGGGAGACGGCAGTGCGAGACTGCCGCTCTTTTTTGCGGGCATGTTCGCCGCGCTCGGGGTTTTCTACAGTCTCGACACCGGTCTTTACGCTCTCGCCATTGCCGCGGTTTTTATTCCTCTCAATTCGTATGGCCGACGGCTCCCGACGGAAACGTTCGGGCGCGCGGTGTCGGCATACACGCTGGGAATCTTTGTCGGAGCCCTGCCGTTTCTGACGTATCTCGTGTGGGTCGGAATACTCGACGAGTTCTTTCGGAATTGTTATTTTCAGGTCAGATATCAGGCGGTGACATGGGGAATGGCCCCGCCCTCGCCGGCCGGCTTGATGGGGCCTTTCGAAAACGCAACCGCGCGCAACCGGGCTCTGTATCTCTTCGTGAAATGGTACTATCCGGCTTTTGTGTATTTCTGTGTGGCGCTTTTCGTCGGGGCCACGCTCATGCGGAGGCGTCTTCAGCGGGAGGAAAGCATCCTGCTCCTGGTGACGGTCATGGGGCTCGTCTTCTTCCGTTCCGCAATGGGTCGGGCCGATGAAGGTCACCTCATGTATTCGATCGCGCCGTTCTGGGTCCTGAATGTCTGCTACCTTGAAAGGGCTTTTCTCTTCCGTCGGGGTTGTGAAGGGAATGATTTCGGCCGCTCCGACGCCCGCTTCGAGAAGCTGAGGCGGCTCGGTCTCGGTTATCCTGTTATCGGCCTGATGATAATCGGACTGGCTCTTTATTTCGCCGCCACGTGCAGGAACGGGGGGATTGTCGCCCGACGGGCGCGGCTCGAGACATGGAAAGAAAAGAATCTGCCCCGTTGCGCGGTTCTCGATATCCCGCAGTCAGGAGGAATCAAGGTTCCGCCGGAGCAGGCCGAACAGATAAAGAGAACGACGGAACTCATTTGCAGGAACTCGTCTGTGGACGAGCCGATTTTTGATTTTTCGAACCAGGGAGCGTACTATTTCCTGGCTGACCGAGCCAATTCGACATCCTACTGTCAGGCCGCCTACGCGATTCCTGCACGGTTGCAGACGCTCATGCTTGCCGAGCTCGGGCGTGTCCCGCCCGCACTCATTTTGTCGAGCGATTCGGAAGAAGCGGCATGGGCGCAGGCTCGATTGGAGCTGGTTGATAAATGGGTGCGTGAGCGATACTCAGCGGGCTTTCATGTGCAATCGGACACGATTCTCATACCTTCAGGTTCGTCTCCAGCGCCTCTCCCCGAGGTGGGGAACCGGTCCGGGGAAGCCGGAAAAACCGCCGGATAATCTCTGCAATCTCTTGTTGACACTCCCATTGTGAAGTGCTAAAATGGTGCTGAAAATTTGGGAAGACGACGTCCCGAGGTGTGAAAGGATGAGTGGAGCGGGCTCTTCTTCGAATGACAGGATAGAGAATTATCGCCTCCTGAACGAGATCGGTCGGGGAGGAATGGGAATCGTTTATAAGGCCGTCGACGAAACGAAGGGCCAGCTTGTCGCCGTCAAGGTGCTTCCGGAAGACTTTCTTTCCGACCGGCGCAAATCCCAATACCTTGACCACGAATTCAAGATTGCGCTTGAGTTGCAGCATCCCAATATCATCCGATTTTTTCGACTCATTAAAACTCAGAGCCCGAAGCAAAAGACGAAGCGCGGCTACCTGGTGATGGAGCTTGTCGAAGGGTGGAACATGCGCCGTCACATTGTGGAACAGGACCTCACGATGTTCCAGGCGGTGGACCTGACCATTGCGGTTTGCCAGGGGCTCGAGTATATCCACCAACATGGTATCGTACACGGAGACATGAAGCCGGAGAACATTCTCATTTCGCCGAAGGGCGCCGTGAAGATAGCCGACTTCGGTCTCTCTCAGGCGAACAGCTTCTTTTCGCTGACTCGCGACAAGCTTCGGGGCACGAAGAAATATATGGCGCCGGAACAGCTCACCCGAAAGAAGGTGGACGTTCGGACAGACATATACTCGCTTGGTGTGACAAGTTACGAGCTTTTCACCGGCCAATCCCCTTACCCCGGCAAAACGGCGGAAGAAATCACGCGAGAGATAGTAAACAGGCGATTGAAACCGACGCCGCTTTCCAAGCATAAACCCGAGTTGCATCACCACGTTGACAGGGTGATAATGAGGGCGATCGAGAAGAATCCGAAGAATCGCTACCAATCGATGCTCGAGTTGATGCTCGACCTGAAACGTGCGGCCCGATCACAAATTTAGTGAGCACAAGCCGACAATCGCAGAAGTATCAGCGCGAATATTGGGAAGCGGGCATCGCCTACCGGCCTCCGTGGCACCCTGTCGTCCGCGCATGTGTTGTTCCCAAGTTGAATCTCATCCTCGAGCGTGTGCCGCTGCGCAAGGGAACCCGTATTCTGGATGTCGGCTCGGGAAACGGTACGTATTCGTACTATCTTCGAGAGCACGCCGAGTGTTTCGCTGTCGATGCGTCCATGAAGCTTCTTCGCATGAATCCATGCAGGAAGGCCCTTGCCGATGCTCTCTGCTTACCGTTTCGAGACGGAGCGTTCGATGTTGTGCTCTCGGCATGTTTGCTTCACCATGTGCCGGATCCCATCTCCGTGGTCGCGGAACTGAAGCGAGTGAGCCGGGAATACGTCGTGCTGGTGGAACCGAACCGCGCCAACCCCGCGGTCGCCCTGTTTTCGCTGCTCGTGCGTCACGAGCGGGGCGGGTTACGGTTCTCGCGGGCTTTTCTCAGGCGATGCGCCGAGACCAACAAGCTGGCGGTCCGACATCTATGTTCCACCGGCATGATTTTCCCGAACAAAATGCCCCGATTCATGACGGGCCCGTTAAAGGTTTTCGATGCGGAATTTTTCTTCGGGATGAACACCATACTGATCGCGCAGAAACAGACTGTCCGGAACGATGGTGACTGAGAACAATACGCTTGTTATCATTCCCGCCTATAATGAGCGGGACTCGATTGGACGGGTCATCGAAAGGGTGAAAACGCACGCGGCCGCATGCGACATCGTGGTTGTCGACGACGGTTCGTCGGATGATACGGCTCGCGTGGCGCGGGCGCAGGGGGTCTCGCTGCTTCGGCTTCCATGTAACCTCGGCTATGCCCGAGCCGTGCAGACGGGTATCAAATATGCCCGGATGAAGGGGTATGAGATGGTCGTCTTTCTGGATGGCGACGGCCAGCATAATCCGGAAGACATCGACGGGTTGCTGTCGGCGTTGAAACGGGAGAAGGCCGATGTGGTCATCGGCTCCCGCTTCATTGGAGACCGCAAGCTCACCGGACCGCTCGGGCGGCGGATGGGGATGTGGTTGTTTTCCTGGGTCACGCTGTTCGCCACCGGTGCCCGGATTTACGATACGACGTCCGGATTCAAGGCCGTCAACAGGAGGGCGTATGAGAGCCTGGTCTCCGAACAGTTCGTCGATTTCCATGCGGAAGCGATAGTGTCTCTCAGCTTTGCCGGCATGCGAATCGTCGAGCACCCGGTCCGCATGGCCGAGCGAACGTCCGGTCGCTCGATGTACAACTGGCTGAGTCACGTTACATATCCCCTGAAAACGATGCTTCTTGTGGCGATTGCGGTTTTCAGGGCCTATTTTGAAGGGAGGAAAAGAAGATGACCACGCCGGGAATCGGTCTCGTATGCGTTGCTGCTCTCGCCATGGCTGCCCTCGTATTTCATCAACTTCTCAGGCTGCGCCTTTATGTGGGCTATGCCGTTGCGTGGCTTCTCCTGATTGCCGGTGTCGTGTGCCTGACCGTCATTGCTCCGCTGTCCCACGCCGCCACTCGGATTCTTCAGGTGTTTTTTCCGTCTTCGGCATTGACGTTTGTGTCGATGGGTTTCGTCGTGCTCGTGCTCATCTATTTTTCCATCCAGCTTTCCATCCTTTCCGAACGGGTGACAAAGATTGCTCAAACGCTTGCGATTTCGGGACTGCAGAACGAGCGGTCTTATCAAGACGTTGCGGAAAATCAATGAGCGATAAAGGAAAGAAAAATCTGGCCCTCAGCGCCGTCACGGCGTACTGTCTCTTGAGCTTCGTCTTGATGCGAAACGATTATTTTGCAACGGGGGACGAAGATTCCACAACGCAACACTTCGTGCACCTTTCACTTACCGCCCTCCTGGTTCTTGTTGTCACGCTCCGAAACGGTCGGTCGATAGAAGGTTTCATTCAGCGGCTGTCGTCGAAGCCGGCGACACAGAGGTTTGCGCCATTTCTCGTTGCAGCGTTCGTGGCGTTCACCATGCTTTTCCATCCGCGGAACAAGGGTACGATTTACGGGTTCTCGCTGGGAATGATGGAGAGCACACGCGCGCTTGTCGAAAACGTTTTCCTTATCGGCGCAACGGCGGGGGCGGCGGGATTGCTGTTTCTCAACCTGCGGCGGACGTGTGAATCCCTGTATCACATCGGCGACCGGTTTCTCGTGCGCTCTCCCCGGCGGTTCTTTCTGGCCGGCGTGGTTTTGGCCGTCTTTCTGGAAACGAGCGCGATTTCCTGGTTCCAGTTTCGGCACATTCCGGTTTGCGCCGACGAGGTGAATTACATATTCCAGGCGAAAATATTCGCCAGCGGCCGTCTGTACGCGCAAACGCCGGAATATCCCGAATTCTTTCAATATGTGAAATTCGTAATGAGCGGAGATAAATGGTATTCCGTTGTCGCTCCCGGATTCCCGCTCCTCCTTGCGGCGGGTGTCCTGGCGGGGGCCACTTGGATTGTGAATCCGGCGCTCGCGGCGGCCAGCGTGCTTTTGATTTTCCATGCGGCAAAGAGGATGTTCGATGAGCGGCTCGCGCGCTTTGCCGCCGCCCTGATGGTCGTCTCTCCCTTCTTCCTCATGCTTTCCTCGGTGCACATGTCACACACGGCGACGGCGTTTTTCTTTCTGCTCTTCCTGTATCTCTATCTGAAGGCAATGGACACGAAACGGGCGGGCATCTTCGTCCTGGCGGGTCTCGCCCTGGGCGGCATGATATTGACGAGACCCCTTACGGGCTTTGCCGTCTCGATTCCTTGGGCCACATTCTCGCTATGGCTGTTCTTTACCGGGCGAATCAGGTTCAGGGGCGCATGCGCGCTCGTTATCGGCGTTTTGGTCCCGGCCGGGTTGTTGCTTGCATACAACACCGTTACGAATGGCGACCCCTTTACATTCGGCTATACGGCATTGTATGGCAAGGATTTTCGTCTTGGATTCGTGAAACCGCCGGCGGAAGTGGTTTTCACCGCAAAGCAACACACGCCCGTGCGCGGTTTGACGAATCTGAATAACGGGTTGTTTTATCTCAACAAGTACCTGTTGGGATGGCCCATCCCTCCGCTGTTGTTTGCAATGATTCCATTCGCCCTTCCGAGCAAGGACAAGTGGGATTATCTGATGTTGGCCAGTTTCGCGTCGGTCCCCGCAGCTTATTTCTTTTTCTTCCATCAGGATTTCCTGATGGGGCCGCGGTATTACTTCTCCACTATTCCGCCCGCGGTTATCCTCACCGTTCGAGGCTTTCAGTCGCTTCCCGAACTTTGGAGGCGCCTGTCCGGTCGCGAGGCGGAGCAGTCTCATATCCGTTCCTTCGCCGGTGTGCTGGTTCTCCTCTGCCTCGTTTACAACGGCTGCCAATTTTTCCCCCGGACGCTTCAGTACTACAGTCCGGATTCGTACGTTCATAGGGGAGTGCCTGCGCCGATTTGGAAGCACATCGAATCGAGAGACATCTCGAATGCCCTCATTTTCATCGATGAGTTTCCGCGCACCCTGGCATACGGCGCCGGCCTGTGGCGAAACGATCCGGACTTGAAGGGCGACCTGATATTTGCGCGAGACCTTCGCAGTTCGAACGAAGCGCTGATGCGGCTGTATCCGGGCCGAAACTATTATCGCTACGCACCGCTTTTTGATTCCTTCGAGATACTGTCCCCGCCGGAGTACAACGCGGAGGACGAGGCGCCATCCGGCGCGCCGCCGCCTCGCTTGTAACCTGTTTCAAGCCATGCATTTATCTTCTGCGCTACGGCTTGCCTTAATCGTCGAACAGGCGGTTCTCCATCCTTGACAAAGGTGCGCGTGTGTGGTAAATTATGATGCTACGTTTGTTTTGGGCGGTTGGTCTCGAAGAAGCGGTGAAAAAGCAATGCCGAAAACGGTGAAAGACGGGGAGAAAGACTACGCGAAGACGCTGAATCTTCCCCGCACGACGTTCCCCATGAAGGGTAACCTCCCCAAAAGGGAGCCTGATCTGGTCTCGTTTTGGAAAGAGTCGGACGTTTATGGAGCCATCCGTAAAAAAATGATGGGATATCCGAAATTCATCCTCCATGACGGTCCTCCCTATGCAAATGGCGACATCCACTTGGGAACGGCTCTGAACAAGATATTGAAGGACATAATCATTAAGTTCAAGACCATGACGGGATACGACGCCCCGTTTGTTCCCGGCTACGATTGTCACGGTCTACCCATCGAGTATAAGGTGTTGAGCGAATTGGGGAAAAACGACAGCGCCCTCACAAAGCCCGAGATCAGAAGACGTTGCACCGAGTACGCGCTGAAATATGTGGATGTCATGACCCGGGATTTCGAGCGATTGGGGGTTTTCGGCGATTGGGCGCATCCTTACCTGACGCTGAGCCATAAGTACGAGGAGCAGATTTTCACGGTTTTCGGCGAGATGTACGGCCGCGGATACATCTATCGCGGACTGAAGCCGATAACATGGTGCTCGAGTTGCCGGACGGCCCTCGCGGAAGCGGAAGTGGAATACGGCGACCACCGTTCACCGTCCATCTATGTAAAATTCGAGGTGGTGGAGGGACTCAAAGATTTGGGCGGGAAAGCGTTTCTCGTGATCTGGACGACGACGCCGTGGACACTGCCGGCCAATCTGGCAACATGCGTTCATCCGAATTTCGATTATGTCGCCGTTCAGGTGGATTCTGAAGTTTACATTGTGGCGGAATACCTGAAGCCGGCTGTGCTTGAAAAAGTCGGGGCGAACCCGCAGGCGCCCGTGGTCGGTCGATTCAAGGGGACCGACCTGAAGGACGTGCGCTACCGGCATCCGCTTGCCGACCGGGTCAATCCGGTAATTGTCGGCGAGCATGTGACTCTGGAGCAGGGCACCGGCCTTGTGCATACGGCGCCGGGTCATGGCCAGGAGGATTATATTATCGGCCTCAAATACGACCTGCCGGTGTTCTCGCCTGTCAACGACGATGGTTGTTTCACTTCGGACGTGCCCCGGTTTGAGGGGCAGCAGGTATTCGACGCGAACGAAGGAATCATCGAGCGGCTTCAAAAGAGGGGACTGTTGCTGCAAAGCGAGGAGATAGTTCATCAGTATCCCCACTGCTGGCGGTGCTCTAATCCCATCATTTTCCGCGCGACGCCTCAATGGTTCATTACGGTTGATGCGAATTCTCTCAGGCAGCGGACGTTAGAAGAGGTGCGAAGGGTCCGTTGGATTCCGGCATGGGGCGAGGAGAGGATTTACGGGATGGTGGCCAACAGGCCGGACTGGTGCATTTCCCGTCAGCGGTCGTGGGGCGTACCGATACCGATGTTCTACTGCACGAACTGTGAAAGGCATTTTTTTGACGAACGGTCCTTTGAACACCTCAAGGCGCTCGTTTCTGCCGAGGGTGTCGACGTTTGGTTCACAAAAAAGGCCGGCGAGTTGCTGCCCCCCGGAGCCGCTTGTGAATGTGGTTCGAGCGAATTCAGAAAAGAGGAGGACATCCTCGATGTCTGGTTCGAATCGGGTGTCAGCCATCGGGCAGTGCTCGAGACGACGGAGGGCCTTTCCTTTCCCGCCGACCTCTACATCGAGGGCAGCGACCAGTATCGCGGCTGGTTCCAGTCTTCGCTGCTGCCCGCGGTTGCGGTCAAGGGGACGGCGCCCTATGAGTGTGTCTTGACGCACGGCTTCATCGTCACGAGCGACGGGAAGAAGATGTCGAAGAAACTCGGCAACGCGATATATCCGGAAGAGGTGATTCGACAGTACGGCGCCGATGTTCTCCGACTGTGGGTGTCCTCGGAGAACTTCACGCAGGACATCCGCGTTTCATTCGAGATTCTCCAGCGGCTGGCCGACGCGTATCGACGCTTGCGCAATACGTTCAAATTCCTGCTGAGCAATCTGTATGATTTCGAGCCCGACCGGCACGCCGTTGCCTATGACCGGCTGGACGAACTGGACAAATGGGCGTTGCACAATCTTCAGCAGGTCATAGAAAAGGTGACGAAGGCGCATGAGAACTACGAGTTCTACACGGCGTTCCATACGCTCTACGATTACTGCACGGTCTCGTTGAGTTCGCTCTACTTCGATACGCTCAAGGACCGATTGTACACGCTGGCGGCCGATAATCCGGCGCGACGTTCCTCGCAGACGGCTCTGAACATCATTTTGAATGCTCTCACGCGCATGCTCGCGCCCACCCTCAGCTTCACCGCCGAGGAAGCGTGGCGCGCAGTTCCGAACCAACCGGACCGCCCCGCGAGCGTTCATCTCTGTTCATGGCCCCGGGTGGAACCGGCATTCGTAAACGCTGAATTGGGTGACCGGTGGACGAAGCTTCTCGAGGTTCGCGCCGGCGTCACCAAAAGTCTGGAAAAGGCTCGCCGGGCGGAATTGCTGGGGAATTCTCTCGAGGCGAAAGTTGTCATTTACCCAAAGGATGAAGAGCTTTGTTCATTATTGGAAAGGTATGACACGCTGCTTCCGACAATTTTCATCGTGTCGCAAGTTGAAATACGGCCGCCCGATGAAACGCCGCCCGATGACCTTGCGGTCCGGGAAGGCGGGGTTTCAATAGTGGTCAGCAAAGCCGATGGCCGTAAGTGTCAAAGGTGCTGGAATTACAGGACAAGCGTGGGTAAATGGCAAGAACATCCTTCTCTGTGTGATCGCTGCATCAGGGAATTGGGAGGGTCTGATGAAGAAGAGAGAGATCAATAAATTGAAGAAGCAACTGGAGCAACTGAGGCAGGAGTTGTCTCACGAGTTGCAACACTTGTCCGATGGAAACCTCAACCGGTCCCAGCGCGAATCCACCGGTGACCTCTCGGGATACGCATATCACTTGGCAGATGTCGGGACCGACAGTTTCGGCCGCGAAATGGAGCTCAACATCGCGTCGAATGAAAATGAGCGAATACGCATGATCGAGGAGGCTTTGGAGAGGATCGAAGAGAGTACGTACGGCCAGTGTTTGGATTGCGGGAACGACATCAACTTGGAACGGCTTAAGGCGATTCCGTATGCAAGGCTGTGCATCGAATGCGCGCGAAAGTCCGAACGGAAATATTAATAGTATACGGCCTGGGGCCTGGGACAACGCCATTGAAAGAAAGGGCTCGGAGGTGCCACGGAAATATCATTTCAGACAGTTCTCCCTCTGCCTCGCCTCACCCCTGCGCCTTCCGCAATTCGTCGGTATCGCCCTCCTGGTAACGCTGGCGGACCAAGCGACGAAATGGGTCATAATAAACCGTATTTCATTGTATGAATCGTTGCCCGTGATAGACGGTTTCCTCTCGATCACTCGTATTCATAATAGCGGAATCGCGTTCGGTCTTTTTCCGGGAATTTCGGATGTCTTCATGGTGATTACCCTCATCAGCATATTTGTGGTAATTTATTTCTACTTGACCGCGGAACCTCGCGGTCTGTTGCTCACCACCGGATGCGCACTGATACTTGGAGGCGCAGTCGGAAATTTGCTCGACCGGTACCGCTTCGGGTATGTGGTCGATTTCATCAACTTCAGCTTCTGGCCCGCGTTCAATGTGGCCGATTCGGCGGTGAGCGTCGGTGTGGCGCTTTTGCTCACCAGTTTTCTGAGACAGAAGGAAGGGACGCCCGGAAATGCACCCGATTCTTTTTAGAATAGGCTCATTCGAGCTTTATACATATGGGGCGTTTCTGGCACTCGCCTTTCTGACGGCAATTTTTCTCGCGACGCGGCGCGCGGAGCGTGAAGGGCTGTCGGCAGAGTTTGTCGCCGATATGGGCATTGTCATAATTCTCTGTTCAATTGTGGGAGCCCGCCTCTTTTTCATTCTCTTCTATGACCTGAGCTATACCCTCGAAAATCCGGGTGAGTTGTTCAGGTTGAGACAGGCCGGCCTCGTGTATTACGGGGGGCTGATTTTCGCGGTGCTGGGCGGGATTGTATACTGCAGGCTGAAGAACGTTTCGGTTCCTCTCGTTCTCGATATTGCCGCCCCGAGCGTCGCAATCGGGCAAGCCATCGGAAGGATCGGTTGTTTCATGAGCGGTTGCTGTTACGGTGAGCCTGCATTGGCGCCGTGGGCGGTCAAATTTCCGAACCTCGACCAGCTTCGTCATCCGACGCAATTGTATGAATCGTTTGCAACCTTCGTCATTTTCCTTGTCCTGCTATGGTTTTGGAAGCGGAGGAAAAGCACCGGCCAGGTGGCGTGGCTTTACGCAGTATTGTATGCGCCCGCGCGGTTCTTCCTTGAGTTTTTTCGAGGGGACAACCCGCCGGTATTGCTGGGAATGACCATCTCCCAGGTTATCAGCGCTGCGGTTCTTGTCTTCGCCCTGACGCTCGGCGCCGTGCTCTGGCTGCCTTCGGGTCAGCGACACGTTTCAACTTCCGAGGATAAGCAGAAGACGGGCGAGGCCGAATGAGACAGATGAAGCTGTCCCTGTCGCTCAGAGAGTGAGGCGAGTGGACGCTGAGTTCGGATATTTCATGTGGCGGGACCTTTTGGTGGCGGAAAAACGAGCCATCCCGCTGACCGCGCAGCGCCGCGTCGATCATTTTTCCGGGCGGCGCGCCGCCTTCTTAATTTCCTGTTCATATAGCGAATGTCACGGATTACCCAAAGATGGATGCCGGTCAAAAAGGCGATTTGGCGATTGAAGTGCAGGACCTCCATTTTCGCTATCCGGGGGGCCGCGTCGCTCTTGCGGGTGTCTCTTTCTCGGTATCGTCCGGAGAGAGCGTCGCTCTGATCGGGGCGAACGGCACCGGCAAATCAACGTTGTTGCTCTGTCTGGTGGGGATTTTGCACGGAATCGGCAGCATACGGATCGCGCGCGAAGAGGTCTGCCCCGATACGGTCACCTCGATTCGGCGCCAGGTTGGTTTCGTGTTTCAAAATCCGGAGCATCAACTTTTCTCGACGTCTGTTCTTGACGATGTTACCTTTGGACCGCTGAATCTCGGGTTTCCGAAAGAGGAGGCGCTGCGCCGGGCCGATGAGGTGCTGGCGGAATTGGATATGACCGAATTCAAGAAGCGCGTCCCGCATCATTTGAGTCAGGGGGAAAAAAAGAAAGTGGCGCTCGCGACGGCTCTCGCCATGCGTCCCGACATCCTGTTGCTCGATGAGCCCACGGCCGGCCTTGACCCTCGGAGTTCCGCGCAATTAATCGATATATTCTTCAGGATAAAGGACCAGGGGAAAACCATGCTCGTGGCCACGCACGATATGCATTTGGCGGGGGAGGTGGCAGACCGCGTGGTGGTGTTGGGAGAATCAAGGAAAATTGTAAGAGCCGGGGCGCCCGGCGAAATCCTGACCGACCAGGATTTTCTTGCCCGCCACAACCTGGTCCATGAGCATTCGCATTTTCACGATTCCCGGCGTCACGGACATCCTCATGTTCACTTGCATGAGGGTAGCCACACTCATCCTGAAAATCGGTGAGTGATAATTTGTTGAAGTGCGCTTCGGGGGCCATCCGCCAATCTATTAATACCCCACGAGCGATGCCCTCGGCCCGGGTTCTTGGGGGATAGCCTCGCCCGGCCGAACCGCCCCCGTTCCTCATCCCTCGGGCCTGCTGTCCCAATGGATTTCCCTAGATGACGTAGAGGAAGCGGGTGCAATTGGGACAGGTCATGATATTTTGTGAGTCGCGGAGTTCTTGCGCAAAAGAGGATGACAGTTGCAGATTGCATCCGAGGCAGATTTCTTCCTCGACCGCCACGACCGGCTGGTCCACCCGGGTCTTCAGGCGGTTGTAGTGAGCGAGGATCCGTGGAGATATGCAGGAGCGTATCTGCTGGATTTTTTCATCGAGCGCCTCCTGACGCCCTTTCTCGACCTTCCGGAGATTCTCGATTCTCATCAGCCGGATCAGGAGAACGAGGTCGGAGTTGGTTCCTCGCATCACTTGCGGCGAAGGCTCTTCCGACCCGGCCGCTTTTGTCTGACCGTCAATCAGCAGGGCCTCGCTTGCCTGATCGAGCACCTTGTACATGCTCGTTGAACTCGGGGATTCCAGAAGCCGTTCCACAAGGTTTTCATCCAGAACCAATCGAGAGAGCGATGAAATAAAATACAGGTACTTGTGGGCTTCAGAGGGCGGATAAAGGATCAGAAAGACGAGGTGCACGGGTTTGTCGTCGACTGACCGATACTCCATGCCCTCGCGTTTGCGGCCGACCGCGCAGAGCATTTGTTCGATCGTGTTGAGCCGGGCGTGAGGCACGGCAATACCCGAACCGATACCGGTGCTGTCGAAGCTTTCACGCTCCAAAACTCGCTCCAAGGCGCCTTCCATATCATCGAGCTTGCCCCGTTTCTGGAGCAGCCGCGTGAGTTCCTTGATAGCGTGTATCTTGTCGTTGCTTTTCAGATTCGAAATGATGCAATCTTTCGATATGTATTCAGTAAGTTTCATTCCGTTTCTCACATCAAGCGAGAGTTTTTTTGCCTGCGGCATTGAATCTCCTGTCTTCATAAGCCAAGTAATTATAGCGAGAGTCTCAATCACTGTCAAGGATTCAAAAGGACGCTCGGGCCGAGTTTCTGGCAAGAGGCGACAACCGTTTGCGGGTTGGAAGGCGAGGGACCGGAACCTGTCCCGCGATTGGTGTTGCGGGTTATTGGGGACACCATGGGGCAAGGTGTCCCCCAATGACGCGGAGCGGAGAGCGTCGCGCGTGGGGCATTCCAAATCTACGAATTCCCAAAAAAACGAGGGATTCCGTAATTCGGCACAGGGAGACTGCCCGGTAATTGCCTGCGAAGGGGGCTGTTCCGCGAGCAGCGAACCGCCATATAAGATTATCGGACACACACTCACGGGCCCGCTTCGCTCGCTTTTCGGCGACAAGAGCAATGACGGGACGGATTCACCGTTGGGAAGAGCGGACGACAGAGGCGTTTCCCAAAAACGAGACTTCGAGAACTGGAGAACTTGACATGGATTATGGGAGTCAATTATAATTCTAGTTTGATGCCAAACACAATGAGCGCGTCGGCGCCACTGCGAGAAGTGGTCTTTTAAAGGATATAATCGTGAAAAGAACATATCAGCCGTCAAACAGGAAAAGGCGTCGCAAACACGGCTTTCGAGCCCGAATGAAAACAAAGGGTGGCCGAAGGATTATCAATAACAGGAGGCGAAAGGCCCGTACCCGACTGAGTGTAAGCGGCTAGCCCCGCGGCCCGCTATGATGGACCTTGGTTTTCCGAGGAGCAGGCGGTTAAAAAAGCAGCGCGAGTTCAGGCTAGTATACCGATCCGGACGCAAGACGACCAATGAGTACCTGAGCATATACTCCCGTCCGGTTGAGGGTCGAGGGGGCAAGGTGGGGGTTGTGGCCGGCAAACGGCTGGGAAAGGCCGTCGAGCGCAATCGAATACGAAGAGTCATCAAAGAAGTCTTTCGAACGAATCAGCGCAGAATAACAAGAAAAGCCGATATCGCAATTGTTGTGAGACGACCGGCGCTCGAACTTTCCCACCGTGATTTGGCCGACCAAGTGCTTCAATTGCTCCGGCATGCGGAGCTGATGGATGCGTAGACTGGTTGTATTTGTCATAAAACTCTACAAGAGATTTGTGTCCCCATTTCTCCCACCTGCCTGCCGTTTTTACCCTACCTGCTCCGATTATGCCCGCGAGGCCATCATGAAATATGGGGTCGCGAAGGGGTCGTTTCTCGCGGTGCGGAGAATCCTCAAGTGTCACCCGCTCTGCGAGGGTGGCTTTGACCCCGTGCCTTGACACGCACTGGCGAGAGCGGAGGATGCCTGCGGGAAGGAGAACTTCCTTTTGGATAAAGAAACACAAAGAAATATGTTGCTTGCGATCGTGTTGTCTATGCTCATCATGATCGTATGGATGCATTTTTTTGCGCCCGAGACGCCAGAGCGGCAACGGCCCGAGGCGCCGGTTTCGGAGGATGCGGCGGTCGAGATGCCGGAAGAGGTCTCGGACGGGCCAGCGAGGGAACCGCTGGAGGAAACGCATCCGCCGGAGCGTCTCACAGAGGCGCGAGACATTGTTGTGGAAACGCGGCATATGGTGGCGACCTTTACGACGTACGGAGGGCGATTGACGTCGTTGCGATTGCCGGAGTATCAATCGAAGCGTGGAGGAGAGGTAGAACTGGTTCCGACGGGCGAGGGGATGCTGTGGCCGCTGGCTCTGAAATTTGACGACCCCGATTTTGGAACCCGGACCGAAAATTTCCTTTACGAGCACGTTTTACACAAGCCCTCGGGCGCCGAGCTGCAAGATGCGGTTGCCGCCCTGCGCGAATGCTCAGAGAGGGTCGCGGTCGGCAGCAGCTCGGAACAGATGCGTCGGGAACTCTCACGCTGTCTTTCCGGAAAGAGTATCGATGAAACTCTTTTGTCGGCCCTCGTCGGCATTGCCGGCAAGGCCGTATCCGCGAACGCGGACCCGCAGGCGATTCGCCAGCTTGCGGAAAAGCTTTCGGCCAGCCAAATCCTCCTGTTCCATCGGCAGATGACCCCCCGCTTGAAACTGCTCAAGGCATTCGTTTTCGACCAGGAGAAGTACTGTTTCGACATGTACACCGTGTTCCGGAACATTTCGGACACCCCGCTTGCTCTGGGTGACGGCCAGCCGAATTATTCAATCAACTGGGCGCCGGGCATGGAGAGTTCGGAGTCGGAGGTAAAGCACGACGAACTTGTGGGCGTGCATTTGGTGCAAAGAGATTTCGGACAGAAAGCGGTGCGGAAGCTCAAGGAGGCAAGGGAGTTTCCGTCCGAACTCACGTGGGTCGGTCTGAAGCGAAAGTATTTTTTCGTTGCGCTCGAGCCCGACGACGGCCTGGTGCAAGCGTCTATGCGGCCATTGGGCGAAAAAGAGGAGCGAGTGCGCATTTCTCTCGCCATGGGTCCGAAACATTTAGAATCGGGGGAAGCGGAGGCCGACCACCTTCGACTCTCCGCCGGTCCGATGCTGAAAGAGGTTTTGGAATCGCTCGGCCCCGGTTTTGATCAGATTATCAACTTCGGTTTTTTCGATCTTTTCGGGAAACTCCTGCTGGGGGGTCTCCTGTGGTTCAACAAGTACGTTCAGAACTATGGGCTGGCAATCATCCTGCTTACCATAGTCGTGCGACTCGGGCTTTTTCCGTTAAACCAGAAAAGCTACAAGTCGATGAGGGAAATGCAGGCGCTCCAGCCGAAGGTGAACGAGCTGAGGGAGAAGTACAAGAAGAATCCGCAGGAAATGAACAAGAAGATGATGGAGCTTTACCGTACCCATAAGGTGAATCCGATGGGAGGGTGCTTGCCCATTGCGTTCCAGATGCCGATATTCATCGCGCTGTTTCAGGCGCTCAGGTATGCGGTGGAACTGCGGGGGGCGCGTTTTTTGTGGATAAAAGACCTCTCCGAGGCAGACCGGCTTTTCACGCTGACCGTGCCTTTCCAATTTCCGATTAATCTGTTGCCGCTTCTGGTCATCGTTGCGATGCTGCTCCAGCAGAAGATGACCCCGATGGCCGGCGGCCAGAGTGAGGCACAACAAAAGATGATGCAGTACATGCCGATCTTCTTCGGATTCCTCTTTTACAGCATGCCCTCAGGCCTTACCGTGTATTTTCTTGTCTCCACGGTGCTTGGGCTCGTGCAGCAGTACTTCGTTCAAAAGGCGGCTTGATTCGTTCGGAATCAGAAAGGAAACAAGTCATGATATCCATTGAAGTCGAAGGAAAAACACCGGAAGAAGCGATAGGGAAGGCGCTCGAGGTCCTGAGCGCGCCGCGCGAGAAGGTGAAAGTCGAAATCCTTGAGGAAGGCAGCAAGGGATTGTTCGGAATGATCGGAAGCAAACAGGCCAAGGTGCGGGCAACGCTTCTGGACCTCGACGGGGCCGACGAGGCGCGGCTGGAAACTCCGGGCTTCTCACCGCGCCCAAGCGTGAGCGCCACCCTGCCGCCGCGACCGATAACGGAGGACGGAGAGGGTAAAAAGCAGGGTGCGGCGCCGGCAAAAGACGTGCTGGAAGAGCTTCTGCGGCGCATGGGTTTCACCGCCCAAATCAAGCAAAAGGTGACAAATGACAAGATAATGTTGACAGTCGAGGCGGGTGAGAACAGTAACATCTTGATCGGACGCCGGGGGAAGAATCTCAACGGTCTGCAATACATCGTCAACCGCATCTGCGCGAGGTCGGAAGAGAACAGCAAGCCGATCATGATCGATATCGAGGGATATCGCGAAAGGCGAAAGGATTCCTTGGAAGCGATGGCTCGGCGGCTGGCTTCAAAAGCCAAGAGTTCTCGGAAGGAAATGGAGACCGAACCGCTCTCGGCCGCCGACCGCAGGCTGGTC
The DNA here is from genome assembly GCA_964453435.1 of uncultured bacterium. GTDB lineage: Bacteria > Abyssobacteria > SURF-5 > SURF-5 > SURF-5 > CAYVQZ01. The sequence goes on along the minus strand of CAYVQZ010000009.1, from coordinate 12,558 downwards.
CACCTCGCGCTAAAGGGTGACAACGAGGTTCAGACACAGAGCCGGGGTGAGGGACCATTCAAGAACGTGGTCATCAAACCCAAGATGCGATAATCCGAAAGCATCGAACGAGGAAACGCCCGGAAGGCCGGGTGTCTTGGAAATACCTTCCGGAACGCTTGCGCCAAAACCTCGGCATGGCGGGTTCCGGGATGTATCGTCAGGCACAATGGTCCTCCATATGATCGACCATTCAACTATCTGCGCCATATCGACCCCCCCGGGACAGAGCGGCATCGGGATCGTAAGGCTGAGCGGGCCCGAAGCCCTGCAAATCGCCGAGCGCTTCTTTATCGCAACGAACGGAAGGCCGCTCTGGCAACAACCGTCCCATCGATTGATTCACGGAAGAATAGAGAAGCGTGGCGCCTTCATCGATGAAGTTCTTGTCAGTGTCATGCGCGCTCCGCACAGCTACACGACCGAAGACGTGGTTGAAATCAACTGTCACGGTGGAATCGTTGCGGTGCGTCAGACGCTGGACCTCATGCTCGAAGCGGGGGCACGGCTTGCGGGACCCGGCGAATTTACGAAACGGGCGTTTCTGGGAGGGCGCATTGACCTCGCACAAGCCGAGGCCGTGGCGGACCTGATAAGCTCGAAAACGTCGGCGGGCCTGAGGGCGGCGGCAAACCAGTTGCAGGGGAAATTGAGCGGCCGGATCGCTGCGCTGCGTGAGCGCCTGGCGGATTGTATCGCGCGCGTCGAGGCGACGATTGATTTTCCGGAAGACGAAGTGCCACAGGTTGCGGGCGCGAACGTCTTATCGATCGTAGGGGAACTAACAGCCGAAATCGACGGGTTGCTCGAGAATGCCGAGGGCGGAAAGCTTTACCGCGAGGGCATATCCACCGTCATCGTCGGGAAAACCAACGTCGGTAAATCGAGTATCCTGAACGCCATTCTCAACGAACCCCGCGCCATCGTCACCCGGGAGCCGGGAACGACACGGGATATCATTGTCGAATCCGTTGACCTTCACGGTATTGCCCTCAGGTTGTGCGATACCGCCGGCATTCGCGAGCCCGGCTGCGAGGTCGAACGCCTCGGCATCGAGCGCAGCGAGCGGGCGATTGAGGAAGCCGACCTTGCCCTGCTTGTCTTGGATTCATCCGAGCCGCTCTGTTCCGATGACGTGCGGATTATGGAGAGATTGCAGGAGGCGCCGAACGTGATCGTGGTTGCGAACAAGAGCGATCTCGCGCCGAACGCGGACCTCGCCGCCGTGGCCGAACGGTTCCCCGGACGAAAGGTGGTGCGCACCTCCGCCACCGAAGGAACCGGCATCAAGGAACTCGAAGAAGCCATATTCGAAGAGGTCACCAACGGGGCGGTGGTCGCGCCCGAAGAGATAGTTCTCAGCAGACTGAGGCATCGGCGCGCACTGCAGGAAGCGCGGGCCGCCCTCGGGCGCGCATCGGAAGCGCTCGAGCAGAAACTGTCGCTGGAGTTTGCGGCGATAGATTTGAAAGAGGCTCTTGACAAAGTGGGGGAAATTGTTGGAGCGGTTGTCACCGACGACCTTCTCGATCGGATTTTCAGCGAATTCTGCATCGGAAAGTAACACCTGGCTTTTTCGCCGGAACCGGTTGCTTTGCCGAGTCTTCCCGTGAAGCGAAAGGAGCGACCAGAGTGTGTTTCACGATTCGGTATTCCGACCTTCGGGGGGCGGACCTTATACTACGCCACTTCGCGCCCGTAAATCCGGCACCGTGAATCTGTCTTGCGATTACACCTTTTGCCGAAAAGCCGAAGTCCTAATTTCAGGAACATGAATCTCTTGGTTCTGCATCCCCGGAATTAGCAAGCCCTGATCAATCGTGGGACGGATTCACTGTCCCCGCCGTTTCGCGAAACGAAGGAATGACTGAATTTCCCATTCAAGCCGGGGAATGATACGAGGGCAGACAAACAGCAAACCCTTTCATCGAACTCATGCATGTATATCCAAAGAAATACGATGTGGTAGTTGTAGGCGCGGGTCACGCCGGTTGTGAGGCGGCTCTTGCCGCTGCCGGAATGGGGTGCGACGCGCTTCTGCTCACCATCTCGCTCGACACCATAGCCCAGATGTCCTGCAACCCTGCAATCGGCGGATTGGCCAAAGGGCATCTCGCCCGCGAAATCGACGCGCTCGGCGGGGTCATGGGAAAACTCACCGACGCGACGGGCATCCAGTTTCGCATGCTGAACCTCGGCAAAGGCCCGGCGGTGTGGGCGCCTCGCGCGCAAGCCGACAAACGGGCGTATCACCTGAAGATGAAGCATCTGCTGGAAGAACGGGCGGGGCTGGACCTGAAGCAGGCCATTGTCGAGGACCTTTGGATAGAGGACGGCCGCGTCAAAGGGGTAATCACGCAAACCGGCACGGGGTTCGAGGGACGGGCCGTCATTATGACGACGGGCACGTTTTTGCGGGGGCTGATCCATGTGGGACTTTCGAGCCAGGAGGGCGGACGGGCCGGCGAGTTCGCGTCGCGGGGACTTTCCATCGCGCTGGAGCGGGCGGGATTCGAGTTGGGGCGGCTTAAGACGGGCACGCCTCCCCGAATCAACAAGAATACCGTTGACCTTTCGGCATTCGTCGAGCAGCCGGGCGATGTTCCTCCTCCCCCGTTTTCTTTTTCGACCGAGAAAATCGACCGCGACCAGGTTCCCTGTTATCTTGGCTACACGAACGAGAGCACACACGATGTGATTCGCAGAAACCTTGACAGGTCGCCCCTGTATTCGGGAAAGATAGTGGGGACCGGACCGCGATATTGTCCGTCCATAGAGGATAAGGTGGTGAAATTTCCCGAGAAGCGTCAGCACCAGGTTTTCCTGGAGCCTGAGGGGATGGAGACGGATGAGCTGTACTGCAATGGGATATCCACCAGCCTTCCGGAGGATGTTCAGCTCGAGTACTTGAGGACCATCCGGGGCCTCGAGTATGCCGAGATCATGCGTTCGGGGTACGCAATCGAGTATGACTTCGCTCCGCCGTCTCAAATAAAGCCTACGATGGAAACAAAGAAAATAGAAGGACTGTATTTCGCGGGACAGATAAACGGCACGTCCGGTTACGAAGAAGCCGCCGCCCAGGGCCTCATGGCGGGAATCAATGCCGTCCGTAAGATACGGAACGAGCCGCCGCTCGTTCTGGAGCGTTCACAAGCATACATCGGTGTGCTCATCGACGATCTTGTGACAAAAGAAATACGCGAGCCGTACCGGATGTTCACTGCGCGGGCGGAATACCGCCTTCTGCTCAGGCAGGATAACGCCGACCTCCGTCTCATGCCCATCGGCCGCCGTTTGGGGTTGGTGGATGAATCTATTTTTGACAAGCTCGAGAGCAAGCGCGAGCGGCTGGAAAAAGAGCTTCATGAGCTGAGAAAACGGAGGCTTTCGCCGTCGCAGGAAGTGAACGAGTTTCTTCGACACAAAGAGACCGCCCCGTTGAAAGACGGCGCCACACTCGAACAATTGCTTCGCCGTCCGGAACTGTCTGTTTCCGATGTCTACTCGTTGGCAGGCCTTGCGATGCCGGACGAGCGAGTGGCCGAGCAACTGCAAATAGAAGTCAAGTATGAGGGCTATATTAAGCGGCAGCTCGCGCAGGTTGACCGGTTCAAGAAACTCGAGGAGGCTATGATTCCCGCTGACTTGGATTATTCCCGGCTGCACGGGCTTTCGACCGAAGGCCGGGAGAACTTGCGCCGGTTTCGCCCGATGTCGCTCGGGCAGGCGGCGCGGATTTCGGGTGTCAGTCCTTCCGACATCTCCATTCTCATGGTGTATCTGAAAAAGTGATGAGCCGGATCGCGGATCAGCGGTTTGGGAAGGGAATTGATACACGCTTCTTCTGCCAACAAGGTCTGAATGGAACATATTGGCGGAGCAAGAATTTAGTCGCTTGCCTGTGGCTCCCTCGCGAAATCCTCGACAAGCCTCGAATTATTTTGCGCGAGTTCTGCGAAATTGTGGCTCTTGAGCAGGCTCAGGAGCTGTTCCTGCGCCTCGCGCCATATTTCGTGAACGGGGCATGTGGGACGATTCTCGCACGTCTCTCCGTTGCTCAGGCAGATATTGAGCGAAATTTCGCCTTCTATCGCCTGCAGCACGTCCAGGAGCGTAATATCCCGTGGGTGCTTGATGAGCGCGAATCCCCCTCCGGTTCCGCGTGAGGAACTCACGATTCCGGCGCGTGACAGGTTCTGAAATATCTTTGAAAGAAAACTTGGAGGAATTTTTTGACGTTCGGAGATCTCGCTCAAGAGGCAGGTGGAGCCTTCCGGTTGGGAGGAGAGATACAGCACCCCCCGAATCGCATATTCGGAAGCGCGCGTTATCTGCATATCCTTTCCCCCTATATCTGAAGCGACAACCAATATAGTATGCCAAAACAACCGGCAATTGTAAAACGACTGGGAAAGCGGAGTGGACAAATCATTATGCCAAGCTGCGGCCTCGATGTAAAGGCCCGGGTGAGCTTTCTTCCTTTTTTCAGAATCCCAGTGGTCCGGCGATGCGCATGAAGATTTGCAGGGGCACAATCAGAATCGATTCGAATATGCCCGTGAAAAGAAACAGGATCAGGATTATGAAACCGTACTGTTCGAGCTTCTTCAGTTGCCAGGCGGCTTGGATCGGGAGGAAATGATACAGCACGTGCGAACCGTCCAGCGGCGGAATCGGTATGAGGTTGAACACCGCCAGCACCACATTGATCAGCATCAGTCTGCGCAGTATAAAAACGATGGGTCCGGCAAGTTCGAAAGCCCCGAACATATAGATGGAGCGCAGCGTTGTTGCGGCAATGAGAGCGAGAAGGAGGTTGCTCCCGATGCCCGCGAGCGACACGATAATGTCGTCGCGCCGGTAGTTCTGAAAGCGGGCAGGGTTCACCGGCACCGGTTTTGCCCAACCGAAGAGGAAGTGCACGCCGGTTGCGATGGCCAGCAAGGGGAAAATCACGGTTCCCACCGGGTCGATATGCGCTGCAGGATTCAGCGTCATTCGCCCCGACAGCCTTGCGGTATCGTCACCACATGCGTTTGCCGTCCACGCATGTGCGAATTCGTGGACACAACACGAAAACAGGAGCACAATATACAGGACTACGAGAGAAGTTATATCCATTCTGTTGGGGTGCCCTCCCCTCCAAGATTAATGAGCGAGCTTTGCGGTTTCGGCAAAGTCGATAAATGCTTTGCGCTCGGATTCGCTGAGCGAATCCGGTATCTCGACGTTCACGGTGACAATATGGTCGCCTCTGCCGCTTGCGCCGACCTTTTTGACTCCCCTTCCCTTGAGCCTCAGTTTTTTGCCTGGCTGAATGCCGGGCGGTATGCGAAGATTCATGAGGCCATCGATTGTTTCCACTTTCACGGTGGTTCCGAGCACGGCCTGGGCGAGATTAATAGAGACCTCCGAGAAGATATTGCTGCCTTTTCTCGTGAATTTCGGATGCTTTCTCACTCGAATGGTAAGGATCAAGTCGCCCGGCGGGCCACCCGCGACCCCCTTTTGCCCCTGTCCGGCCACTCGAATTTTTGAGCCGTTTCCCACGCCGGCGGGGATATTCACCGCGATAGAACGCGTCTGGGTGACAGCGCCGGTTCCGCCGCAGCTTGTGCATGCCCGACCCCCGACGACTCCGCGTCCGAGGCAGTTGGGACACGGCCGACTGATAGAGAAAGCGCCTTGGCTGCTCGCGACGTTTCCCCGACCCTGGCAGGTTGGGCACGTCTGCGTGCCGGAGCCGGGTTCGGCTCCGCTGCCGCCGCACTTGGCGCATTCTTCTTCCCGGTTTATCTGGAAGGTGGTTTTTCCGCCCGAAACGGCTTGCTCAAACGGTATTTCTATCTCCGCGGCGGTGTCTTCCCCCTTCATCGGGCCGAAACGTGCGCCCCGGCGCCCTCTCGGTCCTCCTGCGCCAGCCCCGAAAATGGAGCTGAAGAGGTCACCGAGGTCGCCGAAACCCGAAAGGTCTTCAAATTTGAATTCCGCCCCGCCGGCGCCCGGCTGGGTTCGGAAGCCCTGGAAACCGCCGGGGCCGAATCCGGCAAAGCTGCCGTCACGCATCTGGTCATACTGCTTGCGCTTCTTCTCGTCTCCCAGGACATCGTACGCTTCCTGGACCTGTTTGAATTTCTCCTCGGCCGTCTTATCGCCGCGGTTCTTGTCGGGATGATATTTCTTGGCGAGCTTTCGATAAGCCGTCCGTATTTCGTCGGCCGATGCACTTTTTGAGACGCCCAAGGTCTGATAGTAATCCTTTGGCGGCAAACGACATTCACCTCCACTAAATAGTGCAGAAAACGCAAATTGTGATTATAATATAACATAATCCCTTATTGCTTGTCGAACGTTGTGAGCAAGGGGAGAAAGCTTGCAAACGCTCAAGGAGCCGTGATAATATTTGTTTTGGGGATACCCCCGACGGAGTAGGAAATGCCATATAATTACAGGCCTGGCGAGGAAGAGGACGTCCTGAAGCGGTATGTGATTGTTGCAACCGTCGTGGTCGCGGTTGTGGTTCTCTTCGTGCTGACGCTCTACATCGGCCTCGGGATCGACAGGGAGACGCTGAAATCGCTTATCAACCACATCACGTTTGACGCAACCAATGTCACGTTCGTTGCCGTGGTGGTCATAGCCGCGTTCGCGCTGTGGGGCATGCTTCGGGAACCGGCAGCCGCCGAGAATGTGCAGCGCCGCCAAACCTATTTTATTCTCCTGCTGCTGCTTGCCGCATTTATGCTTGTCGGAACCGTCTACTTCAAGTATCTGGCGCATCCGACCCATGAAGTGACAAAGCGGGAAAAGTGCCCCCGCTGCGGGGGGACCGGCAGGGCGAAGCTTCGGCCGGAGTACCCGTGCGGCACATGCAACGGCACGGGCTATGTGACTCCTTGAACCACATTGTTTTCGAAAACGACGCCCTGGCAACAAAATCAGCGAACATTTTTCTTTTGAAGGTATCCGAGCATATCCACCAGATTCCGACCCCCACACCGTTCTACGTCGGCCCGATCAACACATACCTGATCGAGGACGAACCGCTTACGCTGTTCGATTCGGGGCTGAAATTGAAAGAGGCCGAGGACGCGCTTCGCAGCGGGTTGGCGGACTTGGGCTATACGTTCGGCGACATCGAACGGCTGGTGATTTCCCACTCCCACCTTGACCACTACGGATTGATGGCGACCATCGCCGCCGAAGGCAATCCGGAGGTCTGCGCCCACCCCCTCGAGATATACGACATCGAAAGCAGGGAAGGGTATTCGTCGCCGACAGACACTCGTTCGCAGCGAACGGAGAAGTTTCTCCTTCGGTCCGGCCTGCCCGAGGAAGAGCTGGTATGGATTTTGACACGCCATCCCATTTTTGAGCGCCTGCGGGAGCCGGTGGATGTCACTCGTCCGTTGAACGACGGGGACGTTCTGGAGTTTGCGCACAGAAAGTTGCATGTGATTCATTGTCCCGGTCACTCGCCCGGGATGATCAATCTCTACGATCCGGAGACGAAAGACTTGTTCTCCGCCGATAACGTCCTTAAACACATCAGCCCCGTTCCCCTCATCAATCTTCCGAGGGACACTTCAAAGCCGCGCGAGCACAGTCTTGCCGATTATCTCGCCACGCTTCGTCGTTTGAAGGGTTTCGACATCGGCATGGTGCTGACCGGTCACGGCGAAATCATCCATGACATTCGTGAAATCATAGAGAGCATCGAGATTCACCACGAAGTCCGGAAGCGGAAGGTTCTCGAATTTCTTGACGGCGAACCGAAAACGGCTTACGAGGTGTGCAACCATTTGTTTCCCGACATGGACCCGTACCATCTTTACCTGGCGATGTCCGAGGCCGTCGGCCATCTGGACATACTCGAAACCGAGGGAGCGGTCGGGAGAGCGGAGCGCCAGGGGATAATACGCTATGTGGCCTGTAAGGGAGCGGGGCGATAGAGAGTGTTTCCCGATTCATGGCGAAGTGTATCCGCTTCGGGGACAGTCCCCTTCACTGGGCAATCGTGGGACAGCCTCGATAGGGCGTGTTGCCCGGACCGGCGTCACCATTCTTTCTCGCTGTCATTCCGAGCGCAGCGAAAAATGTCGAATCGAAAAGTCATGAAAATTATTAATGGTCTTCATCGCTATGCTTGACAGAGTGACGCGGCGGTGGGGTGTTCAAGCGCATACGAGAAGAAGGCCGATTGGGCGACAACGCTGATGGATAGTCATTCTGCAGCGGTGTCGAAGGAGGAACCGGATGCCTTTTTCCGACGAATATTTTCGGCTGTTTGAAAATGTTCCCGTTTTCCACGACCGCGTCGTTCAGAAATACTCGCTCGGTCCTGACAGAGAGCGCATAAGCGAACGCCTGTTCCGGTGTATATGGTATGACCGGCTGTATGACGAATCCGGACTTCGAACCACCGATGGCAAGCCGGTCGTCGTTCATTCGCCCGGCACGTGGAACCTCGAGAGCGGCCCCGATTTCAGGCGCGCCGAATTGACAATCGGCGGTCGCCGGCTGAAGGGCGACATCGAGCTTCACCTCGACTCTCCAAGCTGGCGTTCACACGGTCATTCGAACGATCCGCGGTACGACAACGTGGTCTTGCACGTCATTCTATTTCCGCGCAGCCGGGCATCCGGGCAGCAGCCGCCTGTCACGCGGCACGGGACGGAGATTCCCGAGGTTGTGCTGTGGGACCTCCTCACGGACGACCTCAAGCTGCTGAAGAGCGCGCTTCGGACCGATGAGTATCCGTACGGCAGCGCGAAGAACATGGGGAAATGCCAGCGACTTTTCGAACAGGCGCCGGCGGAGGTTCCGCTTCATCTCCTCTCCATTGCGGGAGACGCGAGAATGCTGGCCAAGCAGCGCCGGTTTGGGTATGAAGCGGAGAGACACGAACTCGACCAAATCGTCTATGCGGCGATTTTCGAGGGGATGGGATACAAGGCTCACTCCAAACAGTTCGCCCAGCTCGCTCGAAAACTTCCATATCCACAATTGCGAAGGCTGGCGACTTCAACTGACAACGGCGGCGAGGATGAAGACAAAGCGCTCGTTACGCAGGCGCTGCTCTTTGCGGCGGCCGGCTTGCTGCAATCGCTCGACGGGAGCGCGCCTCCGGAATCGCGTGATTATGTCAATGAATTGGAGCGGGTTCGAAGCGAGCGTGGTTTCGTGAGCGTTGATACGGCAGGGATTGAATGGAAAAAGAAGACGGCGCGCCCGGCGAACCTGCCCGAGCGACGGCTTGCGGGCGCGAGCCACGTGGTCGCGGGTTCATATAAACGGGGGTTGTGGCCGACCATCCTGTCGCTTCTCTTCGCATCCGATGAAAAAGAAGCGAGAACGGGATGCGTTCGGTTCTTCACCGACACGCATGACGAATTCTGGTCGTATCGGTACTCCGTCGCCGGGAAGAAACTCGGGAAGCCGGTCGGCCTGATAGGGCGCGACCGCGCGCTTACCATCGTGGTGAATGCCTTTATTCCTCTGGGGCTGCTTCACGCCCGCATGGAAGAGAACATGGAGAAAGAAGAAAAGGCGCATCGGGTTTTCCGCGCTCTTCCATCGCTTTCACCGAATAACGTCACTCGCTTGATGGAATACAAGTTGTTCGGCAACTCGCCGAAACAGCGGGTCGCCCGGAACGCGCGGACCCAGCAAGGCCTCCTGCAATTATTCTCCGACTGGTGCAGCGAGGACCCCTCATGCGAGAACTGCGGATTGTTGGCGGGCCTGCAGGGAGGAGACCTCGGCGATAAAATCCTTCGGTCAATCAGATGAAGCTCAATCGAAAAAAATTTGAAGAGATTGTCGCGGACGCGCTCGATGGCCTCCCGCCTGATATCGCCGAAGCGATGACGAACGTGGCGGTCATCGTCGAGCAGTGGCCGTCACCGGAGACTCTTCGGGAAATGGGTTTGCGGAACCGCTATGAGCTTCTCGGGCTGTATGAGGGAGTCCCGCTCGGCAACAGAAACACGGGCTACGGCGCCGTCCTTCCTGATAGAATCACTATTTTTCAGGGGCCGATACAATCGCTCGGAAACAGCGAAGAGGAGTTGGAGGAAGAAGTGCGCCGGGTGGTGGTTCACGAAATCGCGCATCACTTCGGAATCGACGACGAACGACTCCACGAGCTGGGGTATTGAATCCATACCGCAAACGCTGATACGGGTTATTGGGGGGACACCATGCCGCATGGTGTCCCCCAATAACCTCTTCGCTGGACAAACGCGAGACAGATTCACCGCCCCCTTCGCAAGCAATTATCGGACAGTGTCACCGACTCCGTTTAACTTCTCCCGCAACCTTGCGGGGGTCAGAGGCGCTTTGCCTCGGCCGTTTCGCCTTTGAGGATTTCCCGCAGTTCCACCTCCTGTCCGAATTTCGAGAAAAACATTGTTGCGGTGACCGAGACCTGTTCACGCAGGATTTGGACAGGGTGTTCTTGGACACGACCTCGACGTATGTGTGTCGTTCGGAGAAGAGCGAATACGCCAGAAGGGGCTTCAGCCGGGACCGCCGGCCCGACCTGCCGCAGATGATTGTGTGTGTGGCGGTGGACCGGAGGGGCTGGCCTGTGGCATGGGGGATTCTGCCCGGGAACACGGCTCCCATAAGGGCGTTTGAGCATGCCATAGAGAAATTGAGGGGAAGGTTTCGGATTCATCGGACAAGCGTGGTGGCGGACCGGGCGATGCTGAGCAAAGACACGGTGAAGCTGCTTGCGGAACACAAGGGCGCCCCATTCGATTACATTCTGGGGTGTCGGATGCGGACGGACAGTAAAAATGCTTTGTGTTTTCCATTTCCAGGTTTTGCCGGTCGAGAGCGGAGTATGCGCTAGGTTCTAAGGCGTCCTGAGTTGGAAACGCGTTTTTGACTCGTCGCCAACGACATTTAAATGATCGGATGTGCAGAACCTTCTCTTTCGGGAGTCTCAAAAAGCGGAAGTCCGGACAAGGTCATTTGCCGAATGAATTCAGCTCTTCATGTCGACACGCGTCAGCATATCCTTGCTCGATAGAGCGAACCAGGCTTCCTCTCGAATTGTCAAGTGCGCCAGCGGCTACCGTGGACTCGGGTTGAATAAGCACAATATTGCGTTCGTTTATCTCCATCTCTTTCTCTATGACATCCATGACAGAGTTATACGTCTCAGGATAGCTTTCAATTCTCTGCCTCAAACTCTGGGGGAAGCCTCTCGTAAATAATCCTGTTATGGTGCGTTCCAATATAGAGCGCGAACGTCTGAACCCTTTGGGACGTGTGGAAATCACGATGATGTCGGAGGCCCCGGTATCAATGGCCTTTGTGATGCCAATGGGCGCCGAGAGCGCCCCATCGACATATTCTTGCCCGGCGATTTTCACCGGTCTTCCATAGGAAACCTCTGCCGCTTTCGTGGCTCTTAAGACTTCGAAGAAATCAACATCGTCATGTTGCGAAAAGTATTTTGCCTCGCCTGTTTGATAATTAGTGACAGGAATAAATAATTCGGTGGCCTTGTACTTCAAGGCGTTGACATCCAATCTATCCTGCTGTTTGAAAACAACATCAATCAAGTAATCAATGTTCAAGACGGGATTTCCGAAGAGAACATTCCTGAAACTCAGAAATCTCCACGTTGAGAGCAAGTTACTCCAAATGTTTATGATAGAGTCGAATTGCTGGGTGACATAGTAGGCCAAAGTACCGGCGCTGCCCGAGGTGGCTATTGCTATGTCGACGGAGGTTATGTGAAACTCCTCGATTAGCGCCTTAACAACGCCCACTCCGTAACTGGCTCGCAGTCCGCCTCCCTGGGCCACAATACATGTTTTGTGGTTCATCAAATGCAGTTCACCAGACCCTTTTGAGATACCATCGCCCAAAGTTCTGAAAATTTCTCTGTATATACACGATATGGCTCCTTTGTCCGGCTTCTGCGAAGAAATCCACTTGTCAGCCCGACCGGTCTTTCCACACAGGCGCTGAACCTCAACATTGATTGCCCTGTTGACGCTTGAAGTCCGCGTATGCCTTGCAGTCCACACTGATGTTGCTTCTGTGCGAGAGATTGCCTAGCAAGTTGATAAGTGGCCTGCGGCGTTGCCACAAGCTGCCGCACACCCTGCGCAGAATGTGCGGTATGGAATAGAAGTTTCGGTTGCAGGAGACCATTTCTTGGATTATGCCGTCCAGAGACAAATCCTTAAAGCGGATCACCGGGAAGGTCAGCGTATAGTATTTCCAGTCTTCCGGGAACGCATCGAGGATGATGCGGTCATCTGATTTCATCTGGTCCCACAGGCGTGTCCCGGGCAAAGGGGTCAGAAACAACACGTTGAGATTGTCCACTCCATACTGGCTCGCCACATCGGCGATATGTTTGCCGATGCCCGGTCCATCTACGTCCAAACCGATGATGAAAGAACCCGCAACCAGTATGTTATGCCGCTGTATGCGCCGCACGGAAGCGCGGAAGTCCCGGCCCTTCAAAAGGTTGAATTTCTTGCTAAGCTC
>CAYVQZ010000008.1:0-96127 GCA_964453435.1 uncultured bacterium | reverse complement strand
CGCCCAAACTAAAGGCACTTACTACAAAAACACATTAGGAACTTCGGTCTAGCAGAACGTTCCGAAAAAAGTCAATCCTGCAAAACACCCTCCAAAACCGGTCAGCCGGATATTACTCAAGACCGGAAAACCGAGAGCCATCCCCTGTTTCTCGCCGGTCTGAGGGCAGGCATGCGGAGGAACAAGGAGAAATATCAATATTGAATGGTCGCCGGATTATCGTATCAAAGACGATCCTATTCCATGATACACAGGATTTGGCAAAAAAACCGGTTTGAAAAATCCTTGGATTTTGTCCGAATGCTCTAGTGGGGCGGAAGTGGGGGAGAAAGCTATCTTGCTTGTGGGGTGGGCCTTATTTCCGGCAAGAGTCGAGCGGCGTTGTTAAGTCTTTTCATTTCAGTAGGTAAGGTATTTATTGCGTCGCCAAAAAAAAGCCTTGACACTGGTGGGGGCTTGTGGTAAAATATGGTTCTAAAAGGTAATAATGTGGAAGAAAGTGGGGGCTCTCGGCATTGCTGCTCTTCTCTGGCAACTATAAGTATTCTCTCGATGATAAAAACAGAATCATCATCCCCGCAAAATTCCGCGAAATTCTTAACGCAGAAGGCATCGATAAATTGTATCTCGCCAGGGGAGACACCCACCTATTCCTCTTCCCTTTTCCCGTATTCCTCGAACTTTGTGAAGACCTCAAAACATGGGATTTCACAAAGGAATCCAACCAAAATTACGTCCGGCTGTTTTTTTCCGAAGCTTTCGATGTGACACCGGACAAGCAGGGACGCGTCACTCTGCGAAAAGACCTGTGTGAAGAAGTCGGTATCAACCACGAAGTCGTTCTCATAGGTGTCCTCAACCGCATAGAAATCTGGGCATCCGAGAGATGGAGAGAGTTTCGCGAAAAGTCAAGCCTCAGTGGATTTTCCGCCAATCTCGATGCTCGTTCACGGTAAAGAAATCGTACCACATCTTGGGGTGAACTGTCAAAGGAGGGCAACACAAAGTGGGAGTCGAATTTGAGAAGGTAAAACATGAACATGTATCGGTGCTCAAAGTCAGGGGAAACATCGACACCTCCACCGCAAAGCTCCTGAAAAGAGCCCTCACGGATTTAATCAAGGAGGAGCAATACAACATTGTGGTGGATATGCAGAAGGTGGTGCAGATCAATTACATGGGTGTGGGAACTCTCCTGGAGCGCCTGAGACAGTTGAGAAGACTCAGCGGTGATCTGAAGCTCTCCGGATTGAACCGAATCACCCGCAAAGCGCTCAGCATGGTGGGCGCGTCGAAAGTTTTCGAGACCTACGACACCGAAGAAGCCGCCGTGGCCAGTTTTGCCGCCGCGGACGAAAACGTGAAACCTGTTGGAGTTTAAATCCGACACCGGCGGCTACCGGTCCACCCATGTGCCGGTTCTGGCAGAAACGGCCGTGGAGCTGCTCGCATGCTCACCGGGGAAGGTGATCGTGGATGCGACCGTGGGCGGCGGCGGACATGCTGAAGTGATTCTTGAACGAATCTCCGCCACGGGCACATTCGTGGGGATTGATTGCGACAGCGAAGCCATTGAATTTGCGAAGAAGCGATTGGGCAAACGCCCCAATGTTGTTTTGATTCGTGAAAATTTTAGAAACCTGGGAGAGGTGCTCGAACGGCTGAACGTGAGGGAAATCGACGGCCTGTTGTTTGACCTCGGGCTATCCTCGTTTCAGGTCGACAAGCCCGAGAGAGGATTCAGTTTTCAGCAAGATGGCCCCTTGGACATGCGGATGGACAATCGACTTGCCACAACGGCCGACGACATCGTAAACAAGAGCGCTGAAAAGGAACTGGCGCGTATTTTGAAAGATTTCGGCGAAGAGCGCCACGCTCGAAGAATTGCGAAAGCAATCGTAAAACATCGGGGAGAGCGCCCCATCCGGACGACCAAAGAACTTGCCGGGATCGTCCGCTCTGCGGCCCCTCGAACACCCCGCCATAAAATAGACGCGGCCACCCGAACCTTTCAGGCGCTTCGCATTGCCGTGAATCGGGAACTCGATAATCTCGCAGAAGCTTTGAACGCGGGAGTCTCCGCTCTTCGTGCCCGCGGCCGGATATGCGTGATATCGTTCCATTCATTGGAAGACAGAATCGTCAAACAGACTTTTGTCCGGGCTGCGCGGGGATGCGTGTGTCCTCCCCATTTTCCACAGTGTGTCTGTGGCAGAAGTCCCCGGTTGAAAGTGATAACGCCGAAACCGATTCGACCATCAAGCGATGAGGTCAAAGCCAACCCACGCAGCCGAAGCGCGCGGTTGCGGGCAGCCGAAAAACTTGCGGGGCAGCGGTCAGCATGAGTGCAAATCGGAAGGAAAACACCAGGAAGAAAAAAAGGCGCCCGAAGAATTCGCAGCGCCAAATCCTGAAGAAAACGCTGCGGTTTCTTCCTTTTCTGGCGCCCTTACTCCTCACCGCCTTTCTGTATGCATGGCTGTACACACGGATGAACATTGTCGGGCTTCCCATCGAAGAACTTCGAGACACGAAGAGGAATCTGATTAAGCAGAATGAATCCATCCATCTGCGCATCGAACAATTGCAAGCTCCAGCGCGCATCGAGTCTATTGCACGGAATAAATTGGGAATGGTTTCGTTGGAGAAGTGGCAGGTAGTTGCCCTGGACGAACCCTTGCAGCCGCCCGATGAAGAAGCTCCCGAACAGTGTGGGCGGGCTTCGGAAAATCCGTCCAGTCAGAAGCATTCCTCTGCTTGCGACGTGGCGCACGAGCCGGGGGTTGCCGGCAGTTCTTAAGCGAACTCACTCCAACGGACAGGGCCGGATGGTTCTCCCGGCAAACAGAAATTTGTCAATCTCCTGCCACGCAACCGGATATTCGACGAAAGCAAACTGAGTATGCGGAACGATTTGGCGTTCAAGCCGCCCGGTTCGGTTCTGGCCAGCGAGCAAATACAGAACCCTTCCAGGGTTCGGGCCGAATTATGCCTTGGTATTTTGACCCTTGGTTTCGCTGCGGTGATCGTGAAACTCTTCGTCATCCAGGTGTTGAATCATGAATTCTGGACCGAGTATGTGAATGAGCAGAGAAAATCGGCCATCACAATTTATCCCAAGCGGGGCGCGATTTATGACCGAACCGGAACGCTTTTGGCCGCGTCGGTCGAGAAGTATGCCTTGTGTGTCGTTCCTTCCCGCGTCACCAACGCGGCCGCACTCGCTTCGGCTCTGTCTCCCTATGCCCGGATGCCAGCCGATAAAATAATCGAAAAGATAACCACAACGGCTCTCTATCTCGTATATTTGCGACGCGGCATCGACATGGAAACAAAACAAAAAATCGAGACCCTGAATCTGAAGGGTGTCGAATTTCGAAGCGAAAGTGCGCGAGCCTATCCGAAGGGGAGTTTGGCCAGCAATCTCATCGGGTTCTCGAACGTCGAAAACAGGGGATTGGAGGGAATCGAATACAAGTTCAACTCCGAGTTGGCTGGCGAGGCGGGCCGGGAAATCGTGATCAAAGACAATTACCGCCGAGAGATTGTCGCTCTCGCGACCACGACAAAAGAGGTCAAGGATGGGAACCACGTCGTCTTGACAATCGATGAAAATATTCAGTATAGTACGGAGGATGCGCTCGAAGGCATAATGGAAGCGCACTCCCCCGAATGCGCTTCCGCTGTCGTTATTGCTCCGAAAAGCGGCGAAGTTCTGGCCATGGCGTGCAGGCCGACCTTCGATCCCAATAAGCCGTCCACATATGCATCGAAGCGGCTCCGAAACCGTGCTGTAACAGACGTCTTTGAGCCAGGCTCGGCGTTCAAGCCGATAGCCGCGGCCGCCGCGCTTGCATGGGGCGTAATAACTCCGTGGGACCGCGTCTATTGCGAGCATGGCTCAATGAGATATCATGGCCACACGTTCCATGATGTCCACCCTCTTGGCGAGGTTGCGTTTGCCGATGTGATTGCGGAATCCAGCAACATCGGTATGATAAAAGTCGTAAGTCTGCTGCAGCCGCAAATTCTGCACAATTACATCAGGTATTTCGGATTCGGAGCGACTACCGGCATCGACCTTCCCGGAGAATCCGCCGGAATTGTCCACCCACCGTCACGATGGTCAGGCCTGTCCATGGGTTCGATTCCCATCGGGCAGGAAATCGGCGTAACCGCCGTGCAGCTTGCTCAAGCATACGCGGCCATCGCCAATGATGGGGTTCTGATGAGACCCCGCGTGATATCATCGGTTCTGGGTCCTGATGGAGCAATCCTCAGGCAAACACATCCGCAACCAGTCCGCACTGTGATGAGCGAGGAAGTGGCCCGAAATCTGACCACGATGTTGGAGCGTGTCGTAACGTCGGGAACGGGAGTGAATGCGCGAATAAAGGGATACAGGGTGGCGGGCAAAACCGGAACCGCGCAGAAGCCGGACCTCGAAAGCGGCGGATATTACCGCAATAAATACGTCGCAATCTTTGCCGGGTTTGTGCCGGCCGACGACCCGGTCGCCGCTATCGTCGTCGTTGTGGATTCGCCGCAGGGAAAATATTATGGCAGTCAGGTGGCCGCTCCCGCGTTCAGGAAAATAGCGCACGGGATATTGAATTACCTCGAGATTCCGCCATCGGTTTTCCCCGAACCCGAGTCGCCCGAAACGATTCCGCAACCGCTTACCGTCGCGGCCCGCTCCACGAAGAAGAAAAAGCAGGCTGTTGAGCATACCGACGGTGTTCCTCGCATGCCCGACGTTCAGGGGATGACGATGACAGCAATTGTAAAAGCGCTGTCTGTGTACTCGCCGGAATTCGAATTCACGGGATCGGGGGTTGCGATCCGACAGAATCCCGCTCCCGGCGAGACCATCGTTGCCGGAAGAAAATGTGGAATCACTTTTGAACGCAGAGACCTCCTATGAAACTCTCGAACCTGCTCGAAGCGTTGACAAAGAAAGAAGTCAAGGGAGGATATGCCGACATTGAAATCACCGGTGTCTCGACCGATTCCCGAAAAGTTTCGCAGGGGGCCCTGTTCATTGCAATCTCGGGAACACGGGAAGACGGCCACCGCTACATGCGGCATGCCCTGCAACAAGGGGCGGCGGCCCTCGTGTATGAGAGTTCGCCGCCGGAAACGGGTGACGCGGTTCTGGTGGAAGTGCCGAATAGTCGGGTCGCCGCCGCTTTTCTGGCCGAAGCCTTCTACGGGTATCCATCGCGCGAGCTCGATGTGGTCGGCATTACCGGCACCAACGGAAAAAGTTCGACACTTTATTTGATTCGGTCGGTGTTGGACTCTGCGGGAGTGCCCTCCTCTGGGATCGGAACTATCTGTTATTCCATCGGTGGCGCAGTCGAGAAATCGCACAATACAACCCCCGGCCCCGTCGAATTGAGTTCGGCCATTCGGCGGGCAGTTGATGCCGGAAACAAATATTTCGTGATGGAGGTCTCATCTCATGCGCTCCATCAATGCCGAGTGGAGGCTCTGAGTTTCAAGGTTGCAGTCTACACCAACATCTCACTCGACCACCTTGACTACCATCAGTCTCTCGATGAATATTTCAACGCAAAACGGCATCTCTTTGAGATACTTTCTCGAGAAAGAGACGGCAGATATGCCGTCATATGCGCCGACGATGCTCGCGCGGGCGACATCGCCAGCGCCGCGGCGACAGAGAAGCTCACGTTCGGAATAAATAAGCCGGCAGATGTGTGCGCGAAAAACATCGAGATAACGTCCTCGCGGACCACGTTCGACGTGGTTACACCCCGCGGGGAGTTCTCGCTTTCCCTGCAATTGCTCGGCCGGCACAGCGTGTATAACGCGCTTGCGGCGACCGGTGTGTGCATCTGTCTGGACATCGAGATTCCCGTTATCAAGCAAGGCCTCGAATCGCTTGACATTGTGCCGGGACGCTTCGAACGAATACATGAGGGGCAGCCGTTCGAGGTAATCGTCGATTATGCGCACACTCCCGAGGCGTTAGAACTCTTGCTTGGGTCTGCACGCTCGATATGTGACGGGAAGCTGATACTGGTTTTCGGCGCCGGCGGCGACCGTGACCGCGGGAAGAGGCCTGAAATGGGCAAGCTGGCTGCTTCGCTTGCCGATTTCACGATTGTTACCTCCGACAATCCGCGGTCCGAGGACCCCTACAGGATAGCCCTCGATATTGAGATCGGGTTTCAGAAGAGAGCCAAGGAGCGCGGCCAGCATTATCTCATCATCATTGACCGGCGAGAGGCCATCGAAGAGGCGCTTGCAACGGCCGAAGCCGGAGATATCGTGATAATTGCAGGCAAAGGTCACGAGACCTATCAAATTTTCAAGGACACGGCCATAGACTTCGACGACCGTGAAGTGGCGAGGCTTTGGCTGCAATCGATGCACAAGCCCGAAAGGTGACGCGTGGAAAGAATGTCCGTTGGGGAAATAGCCCGACTGGCCGGGGGAAAGCTGCTGTGCGGCGACGCCCGCACAATCGCCGACGGCATCTCGACCGATAGTCGCAGTCTGCGCGCCGGGCATGTCTTTCTTGCACTGAAGGGGGACAGATTTGACGGGCATGATTTTCTGAAGGAGGCCCTGCAAAAGAGTGCGGCGGGAGTTATCGGAGAAGCTGACAAGCTGTCCGACATGACGCGTGCGGCAGACAGCAGAGCCGCTCTCATTGCGGTCGGTGATACGCTTTCCGCTCTCCATACGCTTGCGCGAAATTACCGGTCCAAATTCGATATCCCGATCGTCGCCGTCACGGGAAGCTGCGGAAAGACGACCACCAAGGACATGCTTGCGTCGATTCTCAGTCAATTCCGCACGACCCTTAAGACAGAGGGAAATTTGAACAACTTTATCGGAACTCCTCTGATGCTTCTCCGCATGGATTCGACGACGCAGGCGGCCGTGCTGGAAATTGCCTCCAATGCGCCGGGGGAAATACGGAAACTTGCCGAGGTGGTGCAACCTACGGCGGGAATCATCACGAATATCGCCGCGGCGCATTTGGAAGGACTCGGCTCGCTTGAGGGGGTTCTCGAAGAGAAGTGCTCGCTTCTTCCCTTCATTTCCCCCAGCGGATTCCTCGTTACGAACCGGGAAGAGGTTCCCCTTGAGCGTGCGCGCTCGATGTTCAGCGGAAAGATAATTACCGTCGGCGCAAGGGAGCCTGCCGATTTCTACGCAACCGATGTGCGACAGGACCTCCGTGCCGGCTTGGTGTTTCGCCTGAACGGGAAAGAAATGATTCGGCTGCCGATCGCCGGGATGCACAATGTAATGAACGCGCTGGCGGCGATAGCCGCCGCTGTCCAGCTTGGTGTTGACCCCGAAACCCTTCAAAAGGGTCTCGACGCGTTCAGTCCGGCGAGTATGCGGATGCAGATATGCGCATGCCGCGGGGCCACGATTATCAACGACGCGTACAACGCCAATCCGCGGGCGATGCGGGAATCGATTTCAACGGTTCTCTCTATGCAGGCCGAAAGAAGGATACTTGTGCTCGGAGACATGCTCGAGCTCGGGAAGTATTCCCGCGATGAACACCGGCTTCTCGGACGCTACGTTGCCGACACGAAAACCGACTTGCTGTACCTGCGCGGGGAGTTCGCAGGACAGGTCGAAGAGGGCGCCCTCGAAGGGGGGATGCAGGCGGAGCGGATATATCGCTGCGAAACGCCCGACGAAATTGCCGCTTCGTTGAAATATATCCTTCGGCCCGGCGACCTTGTGCTTGTCAAAGGGTCTCGGGGAATGCAGATGGAAAAAGTTGTTCAACATCTATCGGAAGAGACGTAAATGCTGTATCTCTTGTTCCTGAAACTCATTCCGGCGGTTTCGGCGTTTAATCTGTTCACCTACATTACCTTTCGTTCGGCTCTCGCCGCCCTGACGTCGCTCGGGCTGAGCATAGTGCTCGGGCCGTGGATGATCCGGAAACTGAAAGCGCTCAAAGTGGGACAGCAGATTCGCAAGGAACACGTGGATGACCTTCACAAGATTCACCAGAACAAGGCCGGCACGCCCACCATGGGTGGGGTTCTCATCATAGGCTCGGTTCTCGTGGCCACCTTCTTGTGGGCCAATATCGGGAACAGATTGGTTCTTGTGGCCCTCGCCTGCACCTTCTTCCTCGGGCTTGTCGGGTTCGTCGATGACTTTATCAAATTGAGAAAAAAACGCTCGATGGGCTTGACCGCCCGAATCAAGTTCGCGGCTCAAATAGCGCTTGGATTGGCTCTCGGCATTTACCTTTATTACAACCCCGTCAATCCCCAGTACGGCACAAAGATTGAGCTCCTCTTCCTGAAAGACATGTACCTTCCGCTGGGTTTGCTCTACATTCCGTTCGTGGTGCTGGTCATTGTCGGCGCTTCCAATGCTGTGAACCTGACCGACGGGCTGGACGGCCTGGCGATCGGCTCCGTCATCATGGCCGCGTTCGCATACACGGGAATGGCGTACCTTGTCGGACGGGTTGACTTTGCAAGCTACCTGTACATAACGCACGTCGTCGGCGCCGGTGAGCTGACCATCCTGCTTGCATCGATTGTGGGCGCCGGTCTCGGATTCCTGTGGTACAACGCGTATCCGGCCGAAGTCTTTATGGGAGATACCGGCGCGCTTGCGCTCGGCGGCGCGCTCGGCACCGTCGCGATACTCATCAAGCAGGAACTGCTGCTGGTCATTGTTGGAGGATTGTTCGTCCTGGAGGCGGCCTCTGTCATTATCCAGGTCCTGTCCTACAAGCTCAGAGGCGGCAAAAGAGTGTTCAAAATGGCACCGCTGCATCACCATTTCGAACTCCTGGGCTGGTCGGAAACCAAGGTGACGATACGGTTTTGGATTATTGCGGCGATGTTTGCCCTGCTTAGCCTCAGTACTCTGAAGGTGAGATGATTCATGATTACCCTCTCGGAAAAAAGAGTGGCAGTGGTGGGAATGGGCCTAAGCGGGGTAGCCGCCGCTCAATTGCTTCACCGCCACAAGGCGCGCGTCGCTTTCACTGACGACAAGCGCCCCGAGGAACTGACAGACGCGCTGAAAGAAGTCCGCGGATTGCCGTTCGAATACCGCCTCGGCGGTATCGACCCGGCCCTGTTGCTCGATTCGGATTTGGTTGTTCTCAGCCCGGGGGTGCCCTCCTCTCTGCCTCCAATCGAGCGGGCTCGCAGAGCCGGGATTGATATCATTAGCGAAATCGAACTGGCCTATGCCTTTTGCAAGGCGCCCATTGTAGCGATTACCGGCACGAACGGGAAGACCACAACGACCATGCTGACACACCACATTGTCGTCGAGGCGGGACTCAAAGCGGCGCTTGCGGGCAACGTAGAGATTCCGTTCTCACAAGTCGTAGGTGACGATTCGTTGGACATCGTGGTGCTCGAGGTGAGCAGCTTTCAACTGGAAAACATACGACACTTCAGGCCGACGGTCGCTGTTCTGCTCAATGTGTCATCGGACCACCTCGACCGCTATCGGTCAATCGACGATTACGCTGCGGCAAAACAGCGAATTTTTCTCAACCAGACGGATACTGATTTTGCCGTCGTGAATCGCAATGACCGCGTCTGCATGGGACTTGTCGGACAGGCGAAGGCCGGAAAAGTCGAATTCAGCATGAATGAATTGGTTCGGGAGGGAGCTTTTCTTCGGAACGACGCGGTCGTAGCCAGGTTCCGCGGTGTGGAACGAGAGCTCTTTCATGTGCGCGCGATACCGCTGTTCGGGCGGCACAACGTCGAAAATGTTCTCGCTTCCGTCGCCGCCACGCTGCCGATGAACGTGGCGCCGGAAATCTATGAACATGCGGTGGCCACCTTCCCCGGCGTCGAACACAGGCTCGAGAGGGTCTCGGAGATCGACGGAGTTCTCTTCGTGAACGATTCCAAGGCGACAAACGTGGTCGCTCTGGAAAAGGCGCTCGAAAGTTTCTCGACGCCTGTTGTGCTGATAGCGGGGGGGCGCGGCAAAAAGAGCAGCTACCGTGTTCTCAGGCAGGTTGTTCGCGAGCGCGTGAAACGAATGGTTGTCATTGGGGAGGATGCGCCTCTCCTGGAAGATGCCTTTGGCGATATTGTGCCAATCGAACACGCAACGACTCTCCAGGAAGCGGTGAAACGAGCGGCGGCGGCCGCCTGCGCGGGCGATTGCGTCCTTCTGGCCCCCGCCTGTGCCAGCTTCGATATGTTCCGTGACTATAAGCATCGGGGAAAAGCGTTCAAAGAGGCCGTTCAGGGATTGCAATGCGTAACAAAGAGTTCGGACTCCTCCTCATCGTGACGGGCTTGCTGCTGTTCTTCGGGCTCATGATGGCCTACAGCGCAAGCGCCCTGGTCGGCCACAAGATTATGGGCGATGATTATTACTATTTCAAGAGGATGGTTGCTTTCACCCTCGTGGGATTGACGGCCATGTTTCTGGCGGCTGTTATACGATATGAGACCTGGACCAGGTACTGGCCGCTCTATTACGCAATGTCGGTCATTGGCCTGCTGCTCGTCTTCACGCCGTTGGGCGTTGCTACCGGAGGGGTGAGAAGGTACCTGTTTGTCGGGTTCACAGCGGTACAGCCTTCCGAATTCGCGCGGCTGGCCGCCGTCTTTTTCCTGGCGAGTTTCTGTGCCCGAAAGGCCGAGAACCTCAAGAACTTTCGCAGAGGATTCCTGCCGCCGATGGCGGCAGTTGCAGTCATAGCGGGACTTATCCTCGCGGGAAAGGATTTGGGAATACCGGCTACCATCGGATTGACTGCCCTCTGCATGGTCTTCATCGCGGGCGCGAACTTCGTGCATGTTGCGGCCACTGCCGGCGCGGCGGTCGCCTCGCTTCTGCTTCTGGTCGTCATGGAACCTTACCGGCTTCGCAGGCTCGTCGTTTTTATCGACCCATGGAAGGACCCCACGGACAGTGGATGGCAGATTATTCAATCGATGGCTGCGCTGGGCAGCGGGGGAGTGTGGGGGGTTGGACCCGGCAGAGGGCTTCAAAAATATCTCTATCTGCCCGCCGCCCACACCGACTTCGTCTTTTCCATTATCGGCGAGGAAATGGGCCTGATAGGAACCGTCGCGATCAACCTTGCTTTCGCCGTTCTTGCCGTCGTCGGAACCCGCATCGCGCTGAAAGCAAAAACCAGGGAAGCTTCCTTTCTCGCGCTCGGGTTGAGTTTCCTGGTGTGCTTTACCGCGCTGATAAACATGGCGGTCGCCGTGGATATGCTTCCAACGAAAGGCATTACCCTGCCGCTCGTCAGTTATGGCGGCAGTTCTCTTTTGTCGAATATGTTTGCAATCGGGATTCTGATGAATATCGCGCGTGTATCGCAGGAGCGCGCAAACATTGTGCAGTTCACGACAGTGAACGGCATTTGACGGCGTGCGCGGTTTTGCGCGGCGATGCGAATTGCCCGTCTGCAAGGAACCGTCGAAGCCCGGCATGCGCTCCAAATGAAAGGCGCCCTATGAAGGTTGCTTTAGCAGGCGGCGGCACCGGGGGTCACGTGTTTCCGGCCGTTGCCATCGCGGAAGAGTTGAAACGGCGCGACCCTCACCTTCAACTGGTATATATCGGCAAAGAAAAATCGATTGAAGAGCGTATCGCGTCAAAAAGGCTGATTCCGTTCCGGCCGATTATTGTGGAGGGAATGCCCGGCAGCAACGTTTTCAAAAAGCTCAGAGCTCTCGTTCGGGCAGGCGTGGGGTTAATCCAATCGGTGGTCGTGCTGTTGCGGTTCCGACCTCAGGCGGTGATTGGAACCGGCGGGTATGCCAGCTTGCCGCCCGTGCTGGCGGCTCGCATTTTGCGCATACCCACTCTCATCCACGAGCAAAATTGTATCCCGGGCAGGGCGAACCTCTTGTGTTCCCGCTATGCCGACGTATTGACGCTTAACTTCGAAAAATCAAGGGAGTATTTTTCCCGCGAGGCCGCCCGAGTGGTGGGTAATCCAATTCGCTCCGACTTCCTTCCGGAGGCGCTGGAGAATGTCGACCGGGCCGAGTCGCGGCGAGAACTGGGACTGCATCCCGACAAGTTCACCGTCTTCGTGCTGGGGGGGAGCCGTGGAGCGCATTCTTTGAATGTCGCAATGCTCGATGCTCTGAATTATCTGGACTCCCGCATTTTTCAGCTTATCTGGATGACCGGGAAAGAGGATTATCGCCGCGTGCGGGACGCTTGTGAACAAAGTGGAGTGTCAGGCGCTGTCTTTCAGTTCGTCGATAACATGGTGAGAGCCTACATGGCCGCCGATTTGGCGGTGTCGCGCGCCGGCGCGAGCACCCTGGCCGAACTTGCCGCAGTCGGGTTGCCCGCCATACTCATTCCGTATCCCTTTGCCACGGACCGACATCAGGAACTCAATGCCAGAGCGCTCGTTGAAGCCGGCGCTGCGGACATGATACTGAATGGTGAACTGGACGGCAAAACGCTTGCCGCAAAAATACGGACGTTGTCGCAGGATGCCGCATCGCTGGAGAGAATGCGTGCCGCCGGCAAACAGTTCAGCAGGCCCGATGCCGCCGAAACGATAGTGAACATACTGTTTGAAATTGCGTTCAGGTGAGGCTTAAACCACGGAGCGATTCGTTGATCAAAGTAATAAAAAAAGTCCATTTCGTCGGAATCGGAGGAATCGGTATGAGCGGCCTCGCCGAGATTCTGCTGAACCTCGGCTATCAGGTCTCCGGCTCGGACGTTCAGCCCACCCCCATTACAGAACGCTTGGAAAAGCTCGGGGCGACGTTCTTTGAGGCCCATTCTTCCGAAAACATCGAAGGCGCCAGCATTGTGGTGTACTCCGCTGCCATTCCTCCCGAAAATCCGGAACTCCTTGCAGCCCGGTCCGCTCGAATTCCTGTCATCCCGCGCAGCGAAATGCTGGCTGATCTCATGCGCCTGAAGCCGAATGCGATAGCGGTCGCGGGCACTCACGGAAAAACCACCACGACTTCAATGGTTGCCGCCATACTGGAAAAAGCCGACATCGAATCCACCGCTATCATCGGCGGCATTTTGAACCGGAAGGGAAGCAACGTTTCATGGGGCACCGGCGATTTCCTGGTGGCAGAAGCCGATGAGCACGACGGCTCCTTCCTCAAGCTGTTTCCGACAATCACGGTGGTGACAAGCATTGATGCCGAACACCTCGAATATTACGGGACGATAGACGAAATAAAAAGGGCTTTTCTCGATTTCGTCAGCCGCATCCCGTTCTACGGCTTTTCGGTCGTGAATGCGGAGGATGGCAACGTGCGCGATATATTGCCTCTCATCCCCTCAAACTGCATTACTTACGCGCTAAATCATGCTGCCGACCTCCACGCCCTTGAGATTGAAACAAATCCGCTCGCTCTCAGGAACGGCAGCTATAACATGGAAGAAATGGGAACGTCGTTTACCGTTGAAAACTCGAATCCGAACCTTGGCCCCGAGGGTGTACTGGGCAGGGCGAGCGTCAGAGCCGTCGGAAAACACAATGTGCTGAACTCGCTCGCTGCCATTGCCGTCGGCCTCGGTCTCGGAATGCCCTTCGGCCAGATTCGCGAGGGACTGCTGCTCTACGACGGAGTCGAACGGAGAATTCAGGTCAAGGCCAACGTCGGCGACATCCTCGTCATCGAGGATTATGCGCATCATCCAACCGAAATAGCCGCGACCCTCGATGCCGTGTCGCACTTCAACGCCAGCCGTCTGTTCGTCCTGTTTCAACCGCATCTCTACAGCAGAACCAAGTTCTTTACCAAGGAGTTTGCTCAGTCGCTGATGCCGGCAACACGGCTGTTCGTTACCGAGGTGTATCAGGCTCGCGAAAAACCGATGCCGGGAGTCAGCGGCCTGAACATCGTGAAAATTGCCCGCGAACTCGGCCACCCGGATGCGGAATTTATCGAAGACAAGTGGAGCATGCCCGATATGCTGGAGAGCAATCTGCAGCCGGGCGACATCGTGCTGGTTTTGGGCGCCGGAGATATCTATAAGGTGGCGGACGAGATAGCGAGACGAGTTCGAAGAAACCATGAACCTTCAGCTCGACCCGATGCCGTTTGATATGCATTCACCGATCGCTGAGCAACTATATGAGGAAGTAGTGAAACGAGTGCGGGGAGAAATAAGAGGCCAGGAACCGATGGCGAAGCACACATCATTCGGGATCGGCGGCCCTGCCGAACTCATGGTCATCCCCGATTCCCTTGACGACCTGTTCGAGTTGCTTGCAATTTGCGAATCCCGGGATGTTCCCTGCATGATTATCGGACGCGGCGCCAATCTTCTGGTGTGCGACGGAGGAATCGATGGGGTCGTTATCAGTCTCGAAAAATCATGCGCTGCCATAGAGGCGACCGGAACAGTTGTTCGCGCGGGGGCTGGAGTTTCATTGAACACGCTCGTTCGAACGGCCGCCGATAACAACCTGCAAGGTATCGAGTTCTGTGCGGGGATTCCGGGGTCCGTCGGGGGAGCGCTGGTCATGAACGCCGGCGCCTGGGGCGGCAGCATAAGCGACGTCGTCGAGAACGTTTCGGTCTATGATGCGAAGAACAAATCAACGCGAACGCTTCGGAAGAGCGAAATCCACTTCGGCTATCGGAAAAGCAATCTTCCGCGTTATGGCGTCATTCTTGAAGCCGTGTTTGGTCTGAAGAAAGGTCGGCCGGACAGAATCATGGAGACGACCAGGCGCTATTTAGAACGACGGGCGGAGACACAGCCGGTCCGGTTTCGCAGCGCCGGCTCTATTTTTAAAAATCCGAAAGACGAGCCCGCCGGCGCCTTGATCGAGAGATTGGGATTCAAGGGATATCAGCATGGGGGCGCGAAGGTCTCAGATGTCCACGCCAACTTTATTGTGAACCATAATTCCGCGACGGCATCCGACGTGCTGGCTATTATGACCGAAATTAAGCGGCGTGCTCGAGACGCGGCCGGAATTGAACTGGAGGAAGAAATACGAATAGTGGGAAAAGAACGGTAAGATGGCCGGAAGGAAACGAGCAAAAAAAAGACCGATTCTGAGCGTTGCCAGAGATAAGCTCCTGACTCTGCTGAAACGAAGCAATCCCAGGAGAATTTTCGTCGGCAAGTTCTCGAGTGACAAGACGAAGATCATCCAAACCGCGAGAAATACGCCTCGCCGAAGGCAGAAGGTCAGCAATCGTCAGCGGGTGGTCGTTGCGAAAAGAAAAAGGATTGCGAGTGCGGTGGTTTCCGCAGTCAAGCTGAGCTTTCTCCTTGCTGCATCGATGATGTTGACCGTCAATATCGTTCGCTATATGCGGTCCTCCCCCAGGTTCTCCATCTCCCATATTGGCGTCGGTGGAAACACGCACTTGACGGCACGGGAGATAATCGAGCAGGCAGGCTTTGCGGAAGGACGCAACATCTTCACAGTCTCGCTTCATGACTCTGCTGCTTCCGTTCAGCAAATTCCCCGAATTCGCAGCGCCGTGGTTCAGAGGAGGCTTCCCGGAGAAATTTACATCGACGTGACCGAGCGGAACCCGCTCGCACTGGTGTTGGCCGATACGTTGTTTTACGTCGATGAAGAGGGGCGGGTTCTTTCACGGCTGGATTTCTCCGAAAGGGCGCCTCTGACCGTTATAACGGGGAAAGACCTGCCCGGAATAGACGCCGGTCACTATTTGGAAGGAGAGGATATCAAAAACGCGCTGACGCTCGCAAAAACGCTGAAAGAAATGAACCTGTCGGAAACACTCTCGATATCCGAAATAAATATTGGGGACCCGCAAAACATTTTTCTGGTTGCGGAACAATCGGGTGCGACCGTGGTGCTCGGCACGGGTGACCTCCGCGGGAAGCTTTGGCGGTTGGCCAAGGTCGCCGAGGCCATCACTCAAAACAAGACGATGGATATCTCCGACTTAAAACGAGTGGACCTGAGATTTGAAGCCATTGTTCCCGCACAATTTGGGAAGGCCAAATCGTAACCAAAGTCAAGGAACCTCATAACCTGAATCGAGAACAGGAGAAAGGCAGGTGAGAAGGCGCACATGGCAAAAGAGGCTCCGATAACGGCTCTGGACATCGGCACCAGCAAGGTGTGTGCGCTGATTGCGGAGCGCGAACCCGATAGCGCCGTCAGGATACTCGGATTTGGTGAAAGCAAGTCCGAAGGATTAAAAAAAGGAGTTATCGTAAACATCGAAAGAACAATCGCCGCTATTCAACAGGCTGTTGAGGAAGCCGAAAACCAGGCGGGAGCGGAGGTCAATGCCGTTGTTGTCGGAATTTCCGGCGGCCATATCAAGAGCTTGAACAGTCGGGGAATGGCGGGCGTAGCCAGGGCCGACCGCGAAATAACGAAAGACGACGTGCGAAGGGCTATGGATGCCGCGAAAGCGGTTGCCATACCCATTGACCGAGAGGTCATTCATGTGCTTCCGTACGGTTTCATCATCGATGGTCAGGACGGCATCCGTGATCCCGTGGGAATGCTCGGCGTGCGCCTCGAAGTGGATGTCCACATAGTTACCGGCGCCGTAACCTCGGTTCAGAACCTTATGAAGAGCGTCAACCGCGCAGGGTTTGATGTGGAGGGCATTGTGCTCGAACCGCTGGGCTCCGCGGAGGCGGCCCTCACGGACGACGAAAAAGACTTGGGCGTGGCGCTCATCGATATCGGCGGCGGAACAACGGAAATCATTATTTACTTGAACGGCTCGGTACGTCACAGCGAAGTCATAAGCCTCGGGGGAGAGCACGTCACGCGCGATATCTCGCTCGGGCTCAGAACACCGCATGAAAAAGCTGAAATCATTAAGAAGGAAAAAGGCTGCGCCCTGGCCTCGATGGTGAACAATGGGCAAACTATTGCCGTCCCCAGTGTCGGCGACCGACGCGACCGCGAAGTCCTCCTGAGAGACGTGATCGAGATAATCGAGGTCCGTATGGACGAACTGATGCGGCTCATCCAGATGGAAATCCAGCTCACCGGCTATGGCGACCTGATCGCCGGCGGAGTTGTCATGACGGGCGGCGCGTCGCTTCTCCCCGGCATAGCCGAGATGGCCGAAGAAATATTCAACTGCCCCGTGAGGATAGGCGGATCCCGCCGCATAGTAAATCCCGGAGAATGGGTGGCTCTCGAAAGCCCGCCGTACGCCTCGGTCACGGGGCTTGCCCGGTATGGGCTGATTCAGCGAAGCAAACGCGAGGAATACAGACGAGGATACGCGAAGGTGGCCAGAAAACTGGCTGGACGAGTGGGGAGTTGGGTCAAGAACTACCTGTAAACTGCGAGGCGGAAGGAGTGAAAAAAAACATGGCCTTTGAGTTCATCGAAGAACCCAATGTCGGCGGTCGATTGATTGTCATCGGCGTTGGCGGCGGCGGTAGCAACGCAGTGGACCACATGATAGATGCGAAGATAACGGGAGTGGAATTTATTGCAGTGAACACGGACGCGCAGGCGCTCGACCGGTCGCAAGCGCCGGTGAAACTGCAACTGGGCGCTGTTCTTACCAAGGGACGCGGTTCAGGGGGAAATCCGGAGGTCGGCAGGCAGGCCGCCCTCGAGGATGTCGATCTCATTCGGGAAACCCTGAAAAGCGCCGAAATGGTTTTTGTGACTGCGGGCTTTGGCGGCGGCACGGGCACCGGCGCCGGGCCCGTCATCGCCGAGGTGGCAAAAAGCATGGGCGCTCTCACGGTTGCCATTGTCACGAGACCGTTCAACTTCGAGGGCAAGCCTCGACACGATAATGCGTCAGTAGGTATTGAAGAACTCCGCGGGTGCGCCGACACACTGATCGTCGTTCCCAATCAGAAGCTTCTCGAAGTTGAGATGATCGACAAGAACACCACAATCGTCGAGGCCTTCAGAATGGCTGACGACATATTGAGGCAGGGAGTCGAATGCATTTCCGGTCTCATAACCATGACCGGTCTGATCAACCTCGACCTCAATGATGTGCGGCGGATCATGTCGAACACGGGTTCCGCTCTCATGGGGGTTGGTTCGGCTGCCGGCGAGGGGCGTGCGGTCGCCGCCGCAAAAATGGCGATCACCTCGCCACTCCTTGAAAATTCCGATATCAGCGGGGCGAAAGGCGTCATTATAAATATCGTGGGGGGAACGAATCTTGCCCTTTACGAAGTCAATGAAGCCGCCACGATCGTTTCCAAAGCCGCCGACCGCGAAGCGAACGTGATCTTCGGCGCCGTCATCGATCCGGAACTGACCGCAGAAATAAAGGTCACGGTCATCGCAACCGGCTTCCGGACCGGAGAAGAGCGTGCCGAGAAAATCATCTCTCACGAGCCGGGAAAACCCCTCGAACTGTTCCCGATTGAAGAACTCGGCGAGACACCTGCCTTCGTCAGACACTCCGGAGGCAGAAAAATGAGAGTCATATCCACGAAAAATCAGGAAAAACTCTTCAAGGAAAATCTGGAGATACCGACCTTTATTCGGCGAAAATCCCTGCAAAAGAATTCCTTAAAAATGGAGCATGAAAATGCCTGATGACTCGGTTGCCTGATAACGGGAAAGACCCTGGGACCAATGGGAAGCAGAACGCGGCAGTCCGAAAGCTACCGACGCGCGAGACTCGCGCGCGAACGGGGCATGGTGTTGAAGAAAAGTTCCCCTACAAGGGTGTGCCTCATCTTTCCGAACACCTATTACGTCGGCATGTCCAACCTCGCCGTGCATATCCTCTATTCGATCCTGAACGCAAGAAACGATTGTGTCTGTGAACGCAGCTTCTGTGAGAAACCGCTGACCGGGCTGTCGCTCGAGACCGGCTCGCCGTTGCAGGACTTTCATATCATTGCTTTCTCGGTATCGTTCGAGCCGGACTATATGAATATCCTCTCCACCCTGATCGCGGCGAAGATTCCTCCGCTCGCATCCGACCGAACCGACTCCCATCCGATCGTCGTCGCGGGCGGACCATGCATTTTTTCGAACCCGGAGCCGCTGGCCGAATGCATCGACCTTTTCATAATTGGCGAGGGAGAAGAGGCTGTGAACGAGATAGTCGACGAGTTCGTCCGCGCGCGCAATCGTCGGTACGACAGGACCTCAACGCTTCGCGCGTTCTCCGAAATTCCCGGAACATATGTTCCCTCGCTCTATGAACCCGTCTACGCTGATGACGGATGTCTTGCCGGCATGGAGAATCGAGGCGGGGCCAGCCTTCCCATTTCCGCCCGGGTTGTCTCAAACCTCGATGAGTTCCCGTGTGCCTCGGCCATTGTCACCCCCGATACCGAATTCGCGGGCATGGTTCTCGTCGAACTGGGCCGCGGATGTCGCCGAGGGTGTAAATTTTGCTCCGCATGCCATACGTATCTTCCCCGGTTTCGCTCATTACCGGTTCTGAAAGAACAAATTCTCGCCGCACGACACCTGTCGACTACCATCGGTTTGGTTACGGCCGAACTCGCCGACTATCCGCAGCGACGGAAACTCGTCGATTTCCTGGTAAAAAACGATTTTGGCTTCTCTGCATCTTCCGTCCGGGCCGATGCGATCACCGAAGATATGATCGCGGGGCTCAGAGCTGCCGGCCAAAGAACACTGACTCTTGCGCCAGAAGTCGCCACTGAAAAGCTCGCAGCGTTCACCGGAAAACGCATCGCAGCGGACACATTGCTTCGGGCCGTTTATCTGGCGCTGGAGAATCACATCTGGAATTTCAGACTCTATTTCATGATCGGGTTTCCGACCGAAGACGATGCAGACGTGAAAGCCATCGGTGAACTCGTTTCGCGCGTCCACATGGCTATGCGCACGGCGGCGGCGACGACGAGAAGAATGGGCAAACTCACACTCAGTGTCAACCCCTTCGTTCCAAAGCCGTTCACCCCGTTGGAGTCCGCTGCATTCGCGTCCCCCCGCACGCTCTCCCGCCGCATGAGAATCCTCCGCCAGGCGATCGCCGCCATACCGAACACTCGTTTGAAAACGGAAAGTCCCCGGATGGCCGAACTTCAGTGCGTCCTCGCCCGGGGTGACCGGCGAACGTTGCGGCTCGTCACTGCGATAGCCTCGGGCGAGTCCGTCGCTCACGCCATGAGAAAATTCGACAAACTGTCAAGCAAATTCACTGGCGCTCTGCCAACCAATGCAATGCATCCATGGAATACCATCCGTCCCCCGATCAATGTTGCCGGAAGGAGAGAGGTAAATTGAAAAACGGCGTCGTTGAATCTGTCCGACCATTTCACATTTGGACGATATGCCGGCGGAGGGGAATGTGAAACCCTCTCACGATTGCCCGGTGAACGACGTCGTCCCGGATGTACGAAGACGAAGTGTCGTGGAATCGGCATCTTCCCCGAAGCGAACAACTCCCATCATGAACCGTGTGACAGGCTCGTTCGGCCCAATCACGGGCTCGCCCGTAGTTTGGACAATTCGCAGATTGGCGAACCGCTCTTGGAGCGGGCGCCGTCGAATCTCAGAATACACTCTTCTCTTCTCTTTCATCATGTGCCTCATTCCTTGCTTCGTCTCGGCCGATCCGGTGAACAATGCCAAAATCTCAAAAGCGATATCCGCAATCAAACTCACGCCCGAATCCCTTCCAGCGGGCATGACAATCGCCAGGGAGTTGCATGCCACAGAGCAACAACTGAGAAGGGTCCGGGCAAGAGTCGGTTTCCCGATGGAAGACCTGTTGAACCAGTGGTTGACATATGAAAATGAACGCGCTCAAGTCAATTACCTTTACCAACCCAATCCGGAATGGTTTCGATTTGGGTACTCCCTTCTTGTTGAGACAAACGGGAACAGAAGCCTGATCCTGAACAAGGGAAACGTAATTATTCAGGTCGGCGCGACCACGCCGGAATTGGAGGACATGATCGCTTATTTATTTCCGGTGGATCCCGTAATTTTTCTGAAAATCCGGTCCAACCGCCTGACGAAAGACTGGCGCCTCATCGAAGAACGTCTTCTTACGCCTGACGACTTCAAGAGCATAGAAGAGAAAGTAGGCGCTGCAGTCGAAAGCGGCCTAATCCAGAAATTCATCAAAAACCGGCTGGATGTCAAGGTCACATACTATAATTTCGAGACCGCGGCCTTGGCGGAAGCCGCAACGCTTCGCATGGCCCGTCAACCGGTGCCGCTGTTTAAACGAACGGTGAAAGCCTTCGGCCAGATCGTCGTCAGCGTCGATTCCCAAAGCGAAGAGCTTACTCTTGAAGCCTTCGAACTTCTCAATTGGTGAAAGCTTGGAGGAGAATCGGCAAGGCCGCTTAAGTTATTATTAAACAAACGGTTATAGAGGGAGCTGCCCCGGTTTTGAGGCTTGAGTTTGGCCCGTTTTTGTGATATCATAAAAGGGTATGAATCAAAAAATTATAACCGTTAACAGAAAAGCGCGGAGCAATTACGATATCATCGAGGCCCTCGAGGCGGGAATGGTTTTGCAGGGCACGGAGGTAAAGGCCCTGCGCGAACGGCAAATGAGCCTGAAGGACAGCTACGCAAAAGTGGAAAACGGAGAGGTTTTCCTCGTAAATGCCCACATCAGCCCTTACTCTCATGGCAATGTGCAAAATCATGATCCTGTGCGACAACGGAAGCTGTTGCTCCACAAAAGAGAGATAAAAAGGCTGATGGGGAAGACCATGGAAAAAGGGCTGACTCTTATTCCGTTAAAAGTATATTTTTCAGGCCCGCATGTCAAAATCGAACTCGGACTCGCCCGGGGCAAGAAAGTCCATGATAAGCGGGAGACCATAAAGAAAAGAGATGTCGAAAGAGAGATAAGGAGGGAGTTGAAAGAGAAGCAGCATAGATGAACTTCACGGGGGGCGCAATGGTTTCGACAGGGATAGTCGCTTCCTGGATTGCATGCCGAGTTCCCCGATACACTCGTTAAACAGGCGGGACCAAATGTAATTGCAGACAATCAGCTTGCAATGGCGGCCTAAAGAAAGGCCGTCCGGCTCTCTCGGCCAGCCTGCGGGCCGAGAAAAGCCGTCGACTCAGCAGGACTAGTGTAAGCGGAACGCCCGGTCCGCTTGCGCGAAAACATTTGGGCTGGCCGTTCGTGGATCCTTCTCGCGGGAGACACGGACTGCGAGATAAAAACGCGAGATAAGCATGTAGAGATCCACGCGGCGGTATCCTTGGACGGGGGTTCGATTCCCCCCGCCTCCACCACGAGCGCGGAGTCGAACAGGGCGCCGACGGAAAAGACGCGGAGGTCTGATCACATAAGGTTCGAGAATGGGACTGGAGAAAAAAAGCGCCGCCTTTCAAATTATAACGTGGGTAATTTCACTAACTCTTTCTTTTACGCTCCTCATGAGTCTCGCCGTTTCCGGCGCGGCTGCGTCGCGATCGGCGGAGGCGTCCCCGATTCTGCTTACGGAAACCGCCCGTGCGCTCGGAGTTTCCACTTCGTGGAAGCTGGCCGAGGGTAAGCTGTCTCTCATTTACGGAGGGCGCAACGCAGAGATTCTCATAGGCGGAGACCGCCTCAAAGTCGATGATTCTCTCATGATTCTTTCGTCTCCCGTGACAATAGTCAATGGGAGCGTGCGTATGAGCTTGCCCGATGCGAAGGAACTGTTCTCGCGCCTTCTCGCTCGCGATGTGAATGATGATGAAATCATAACCGTCGTAATGGAACCCAACAAGGGCGTTGCGGCGCCCAAACCGGAACGAATCGAGAACGTCCGTCATATTTCTTATCCCCGGTTTACGCGCCTGATAATAAACATTTCGGGGAACGGGGATACCAATGATGTCGAAGTTATGGTTTCCGAAACCGAGGATAAACTCGTCGTCGATCTTCCCCGTCTTCCCATTGCGCATCGACTGAACCCCATCGAAGTCGGCGACCGGGTGCTGGATACGATTATAGTTGTTGAGTCCGGCCGCGGCGCCAGGCTCGTCGTGACCCCTCGGGTAAGGAAAATACAATATGACATCGAGAGATACAATGATCCTCCCCGCATAGTGATAGATGTCAGGTCGGCCGAGCCGGCCATTGTCACAACCCTTGACAATGCGCCTATTTTCACACCCCGACTTGATGCGCGGCTCGGCGGAGAGCCGAATCCTCTCCCGCGCCAACTCCCGTTTACCACAATCGTCATTGATCCCGGACATGGAGGGAAAGACTTCGGCGCCAGCGGCCATGGCGGGCTTGTGGAAAAAGAGGTAACATTGGCCATTGCTCTCCGATTCAAGGAAATAATCGATGCGAAACCGGGCATGAAAGCGGTTCTGACCCGGAACGGAGATTACTTTGTCTCTCTCAAGGAGCGAACTGCCATCGCGAATCAGGCGAAAGACGGGGCGCCCGCAGACCTGTTCATAAGCATCCACACGAATTCGCACAGAAGCTCGAAAGTCGGCGGGTTCGAGGCCTATTATATTTCTGATGCGATTGACCCGACCGCGGAGGCCACGGCCGCGCTCGAGAATGCCGTTATTGAACTCGAACTGAACGGAAGCGGACTGATCAAATCGGACCTGAAACCGATACTCTGGGACCTGCAGTTCGCCGAGTTCGTTTCCGAAAGCAGTGAATTTGCATTTATTGCCCAAGAAGAATTGTCAAAACGGCTCAATACGCGGGATCGCGGGGTCAGGCAGGCGCAATTTATCGTGCTCCAGGGTGTCGCAATGCCTTCTATCCTCGTCGAGGTCGGCTTTATTTCGAACCGAATTGAGGAAGCAAAACTAAAGACGACCGACTTCAAAGACAAATGCGCGGAAGCTCTCGCCGCCGCGGTGATGATATTCAAAGAGCGCTACGACACGAGGCTTGGGCTTCTTAGAGGAAAGTAGAAAATTTTGGGAACCGAGCGCTCCATCAAAATAGCGCTTGCAGTCGTATGGGCGCTGGTTGTAATCGTCCTGCTGGCGCTGGCTCTCAGACTGGTCGCGGATTTTGTGGTTGAGCCGGAACAGTTCAGTCCTTTTATCGCCTCCACGACTCCCCCAAAATCAGAAAATCGGGAAATCAAGCTGTACTTCGCGGACGAAAACGCTTCCACGTTGATTCCCGAAAAACGATACATCAATGTGGGAAACGACGCCCCCTTGGAAGCGGCAAAGATCATGGCGGAACTCATAAAGGGTCCGCAATCGCCGGGACGTTTACCGACAATCCCACCCGATACGCGGTTGCTGAGCGCATTCAGCCTCGACTCGATTCTGGTGCTTGATTTCTCCCGAGAAATTCAAATCAACCATCCCGGGGGTAGCACCGGCGAGTTGTTCACCGTCTACTCGATCGTAAATACGATGACAGAAAACGTGCGCGGGATAAATAGAGTACGGATACTGGTGGAAGGAGTGGAAACGGATACGTTAATGGGACATCTGGACCTTTCCGAGCCGCTCCTTCCGAGTACGAAATGGATGAAGGCGTCTTCTAAAACCATGCAGTAAGAGCGGTTGGGACGCCTCCCATGGCCGGGGCCCACGGCGTCGGCCCCTCTCTGCTCAGCCATGTGGCCCGCCTGTTTCCCGAGCGTGCTCGAAACGTCCTGCGGTCAGAGCCTGTTGAGATAATCCGTGCAAAGAAAAAATCCTCAGAGACAAGCAAGCCTGATAATCCTCTTCGGCGCTCTCGCTCTTCTTCTTGCGAGCGCATACGGCATAACTCTGCTCATATTTGAAAAGGAGGGAATCCCGCGATTTTTGGCGCGTGAGGTCGACTCCATCGTCTCATTGGTTTTGGCGGATTCCGGTGTAAATCTCGATGGCATTGAGCGAAATTACGTGGTCAAGAACAACGGAAAATACCACTGGGAACAGGTCGAGGTCATTGTAATGCTCAATGAATCAGCCTCGCTCTACACCCTGCGTGACAATATTCGTCACAGCCTGTCTCCGCGTTCTCTGACCATGAATGAAGAAGCCCTCAGGAATGAAGATTCCATCGACGAATTTCAAATCTCCGTCTATCACCGACAGTTCCCCGTCTATCAAATCCTTCTGAAAAAGAAGCGGCCTGCAACAATCGAGGCCGAGCTCCCCGAGGTCGAGACCCCGCAGAGGCCGAAAATCGCACTCGTGGTCGATGACGTGGGATATGACCTGGAAAGGGCCGTTGAACTGCTCAACTTAAACCGCGTTTTGACCGTTTCCATTTTTCCCAAACTCAGATACTCGCGTCACATCGCTGAGATTGCCCACGATAAGGGGTACGACGTAATGATGCACCTTCCCATGCAACCCGGAGCGATCCTGAGGCGAAACCCGGGCTTCGTGACTTCCGATATGAGCGAGAAAGAACTTCGAAAGACGCTCGCGGAAGACCTCGAATCCATACCCTATGTGGTTGGCGTAAATAATCACCAAGGTTCCAAAATGACACGCGACCCTCAGGCGATGGCCCGCGTCGCCGAATTTCTGGTCGAGAACGGGCTCTATTTCATCGACAGCCGCACGACACCCGACTCAGTCGCATATAAGGTTGCCAAAAACCATGGCTTGCGGGCCGCGGAAAACGATATGTTTCTGGATAATGAAAAAGATGTGGCGTATATCAAGGGGCGTCTCGAACTATTGATCGAGCGGGCCGAGAAAAAAGGCAAAGCCATCGGTATTTGTCACGTGCACCCAGCCACAATAGAGGCTCTCCGACAGATATTTCCTGTCATGGAACAGCGGAATATAGAGCTTGTGCCAGCCTCCGAGCTGGTGAACTGAGGTTGTGAAATGCTGATTCTCGGAATTGAAACATCATGTGACGAAACCGGGGTTGCCGTGGTTGAAGACGGTTCGAGAATCCTCGCGAACGAAGTCGCCTCACAGGCATCGCTTCACGAAAAATACGGCGGAGTCGTCCCCGAAATCGCATCTCGCGCTCATCTGCAAATCATCGCACCCCTCTTTCGCATCGCTCTCTCGAATGCGGCTCGTTGCCTGGATGAGATAGACGCTATCGCTGTAACGGCCGGCCCCGGCTTGGTCGGTTCGCTGCTCGTCGGAATAAATTTCGCGAAATCTCTTGCCTACGTCAAGAAAAAACCGCTTGTGCCGGTCCACCATCTCGAGGGACATATATACGCAAATGGAATTACAGGCTCACCGTTGGAGTTTCCCTTTGTCGCGCTCATCGCTTCCGGCGGACACACCGACCTGATCGCTTGTCATGCCCCGTTGGAATATCGAATTCTCGGTCGAACACGCGATGACGCGGCCGGTGAGGCGTTCGACAAAGTGGCGAAAACCCTCAATCTCGATTACCCCGGCGGGCCGGCCATTGAACGCGCAGCCGCGAACGGAGACCCGAAGGCCTTTGATTTTCCGCGCCCAATGCTCGGAAATTCCGGGCTGGACTTCAGTTTCAGCGGGCTGAAGACCGCCATACTCTACTTTTATCACGACCTGAGAAAGACGGAGGACCCCGGAAAACGGATTCCTGATATCACCGCCAGTTTTCAGGCTGCGGTAGCAGACGTTCTGGCCGAAAAAGCTCGACGGGCTCTTCAGAAAACCCGGATCAGGAAATTAGTTCTCGGCGGCGGCGTCATGGCAAACAAGACCGTAAGGGACACAATTCGCGGGCGCGTTGATTGCGAGGTATATGCCCCTCCTCCCGAACTCTGCATCGACAACGGGGCCATGACGGCTGCGGCGGGCGCACACCGATATCGCGCCGGCCGAGTCGCCGACCTTAGGCTCAACGCCGAGCCCAACCTCAAGCTTTCGTCGGAATTATGGAAAAGACCAGAACCCGAATAGGAACGGTCCCTCTGGAAAACCCCCTTGTTCTCGGCCCGATGTCAGGTATCACGGACCTCGCGTTTCGTCTTGTCGCGAAATCGTTCGGCGCCGGCCTCGTCTACATTCCCCTCATCAGCGCGAAGGCAATTTGTCTGGGGAGCCGAAAAACCTTCGAGCTTCTTGTCTCCGACCCGAGGGAACGACCCGTCGCCCTTCAGTTGTTCGGGGCCGAGCCCGATACCGTAGCAAACGCCGTCAAGCTCGTGGATTCGCAGCCTGTCGACTTTATCGATATCAATATGGGCTGTCCCGTTCCGAAAGTCGCCGGGCACGCCGGCGGAGCAGCGCTCATGAGAGACATCGGGCTGGCATCGGAGATCGTGGCCGCGGCCGTCGGAGCGACAACCAAACCAGTGCTTGTGAAAATGCGCTCCGGCTGGGACGAAAACTCCGTGAACGCCGTCGAGTTGTCTCGGGCTGCGGAGCGTCTCGGCGTGTCCGCGCTGGCAATTCATCCGAGAACAAAATCTCAGGGATTCTCCGGCCCGGCAAATTGGAGCCTCATCGCCGAAATCAAAAACTCTGTGAGCATTCCCGTCATTGGGAACGGCGACGTGTGGTCGCCTGAAGACGCCAGGAAAATGTTGGAACAAACGGGATGCGACCTCGTGATGATTGCTCGCGCAGCACGGGGCAATCCTTGGATTTTCAGCAGGACTCTTACTCTGCTGCGCGAAGACATTGTCCTTCCCGAACCGTCTCCCCGACAAAGATTGAACACCTTGCTCGGGCATTGCACGCTTCTGGCCGAACACATGGGCGGGCGCCGGGCTGTTCTGAAAATGAGAAAGCACGCCGGCTGGTATGTGAAAGGGCTGAGAAATGCCGCCAGCTTAAGGGAAAAAATCAATCATGCACAGTCCATCGAGGAATTGGTCAGTATTGTGAGCTCGCCCGAGGGAGAATGGCACGAGTCTTGCACCCCCTGAGCCCGCGGTGAAAACCGGATTCTGCAAGACCCGCAATTCGCAGCGCCGAAGCAAGAGGGAATAACATGAATCTTCATGCACTATTGCATACCGTCGTCGGCCAGTGCGGTTCCGATATCCATTTCAAGGCCGGCAATCCGCCAATCATCCGCTACGATGGTCTTCTGGTGAGGCTCGACTATTCGCCGCTCAGCCGAAAGGACATCGATGAGATCATTCATCAGATTCTCACCGAGGAGGAACTCAGAATTTTTGAAGACCGCCGCGAAATGGACGTCTCATACGCAGTATCCGAGTTATCGCGATTTCGCGTGAATCTGTCGCGTGAGATGGGCAACGTCAGAATCGTTTTCAGGCTCATACCTTTCGAGATACCCACCATACGGGAACTGAAGCTGCCGCTCGTTTTGGAGGACATCTGCAAGTCGCCCCGCGGGCTGGTTCTGGTGACGGGCCCGACAGGGAGTGGAAAATCAACTACCCTTGCTGCTATGATATCGTATATCAATGCTCACTTTGCCAAACACATTGTGACCATCGAGGACCCTATCGAGTTTGTTCACTCGGATAAAGTGGGTATGGTGACGCAGCGGCAACTTGGCACTGACACTATGTCATTCGTCGATGCGATGCGAACAGTTGTGCGCCAGGACCCTGACATCATAATGCTGGGAGAAATGCGCGACGACGAAACCGTTTTCGCCGCCATGCAGGCTGCGGAAACAGGGCATTTGGTCCTGTCGACCCTTCATACGCCTGATGCCGTAGACACGGTAAATCGAATCACCGACTTTTTTCCGCCTTCACAGCATCAGCAGGTGAGGGGGCAGTTCGCAACCTGTCTGAAGGCGGTAATTTCACAGAGGCTCGTCCCGCGAAAGGCGGGCGTCGGACGAATCGCAGCGGTCGAGGTGCTCGTAGGCACCCAGTTGGTGAAAGAGCGGATCAAGATGCAGGCCGATCCCCATCAGATCATATCGTTGATGCTTGAGGGTCGCGAGACATACGGCATGCAGACATTCGACCATCACCTCTACGAACTGTGGGAGGCCGAAGAAGTATCCGAAGAAACGGCGCTCGAGTTTGCATCGAGCCCGAAAGACCTTTCTCTGAGACTGCGCGGTCTCATCTGACCTTATCCCAACATTCGTAATGTCCCGGGGAGGATATGGACCAACTCCATGATTGGTTGGAACTCAGCCTCGTTCCCGGTGTCGGTCCGAAAACGTTTTTTCGACTCGTGCGCCACTTCAAAACCCCGGCGGCCGTTCTCCGGGCAAGCGATTCCGACCTCAGACAAATCCCCGAGGTGCATGCCGCTGTCATCCGCGCAATCAAGGCCGGATGCAAACGGGAACTCGAACAAACCCTGAAACTCATCCGGAAGCACAACGTTACTGTCATCACGATTGACGATCCGGCATATCCAAGCCGCCTCGCGGACATTCCCGAGCCCCCGCCGCTTCTCTATGTCAAAGGCGTCCTTGTTCATTCCGATGCCAACGCTATCAGTGTGGTCGGCACCAGACGGGCTACCCATTACGGCAAGAGAATTGCCGAGAAACTGGCCGGTGACCTTGCACGAATGGGGGTCACGGTGGTAAGCGGCCTGGCCTACGGCATTGATGCCGCGGCGCACAAGGGAGCCCTGAATGCCGGCGGACGCACTATTGCCGTGTTCGGGTGCGGCGTCGATGTGGTCTATCCCCGACCACACTCCAAACTGTATGAACAAATTGTGCGCTCGGGCGCCGTCGTTTCGGAGTTCCCCATGGGCGCACAGCCCGACCCCCGCTTTTTTCCAATGAGAAATCGGATTGTCAGCGGACTCTCGCTCGGAACCCTTGTCGTCGAATCCCCCCGAAAAAGCGGAGCCTTGATTACGACCAAACACGCGCTCGACCAGGGGCGAGAGGTGTTTGCGGTTCCCGGAAACATAGATTCACCCTACAATGAGGGATGCCACAAACTGATCAAGGACGGCGCAAAGCTTGTGGAAAACGTGTATGATATCGTAGATGAAGTCAGGTTCAATTTGGTCGGCATCGGACCGGATCGGGAGAGCGAACCGGAAACATCGGGCCGGCCTGACGTGCCGATGTCGGAAGATGAAAAGAAGGTCTTCAACCTCCTTTCTATGGTTCCAACGCATATCGACGATATCGGACATGCATGTAACCTCTCTGCGTCACAAACGGCGGGCGCATTGATGACACTCGAAATCAAGGGATTGGCTCAGCAACTCCCCGGCAAGCTTTTTACCCGACGAGCATGAAATCTGCGCGGCCGAGAGTCGAACCGTTTGGTCAAACGTCGCATTCGGTGAATGGGTTCCACAATGTTAAGGACCGGCGAGAAGGCCGAAATATTCCGGCCGTTCGAGGAATCCGAGAAGGAAGGCAGTATATCTTTCCCGTGATTCGGTGTTCGCGCTTCGAAAACAGTCCGCCCATGAACTGACGACTCGCCGCGCTCTTTAAGAACTCGTTTCTCCCTATGCGCGCCGCTCGCGTGTGCCACAGGCGTCACGGGCAAATAGTTTTAACGCAGGGTCATTCACCGCCATATGCCTCATGGAGCGAGAAAAATACATCCGAATAATCTCGGGGGACGCTGAGGGCGTCGGTCCGCTCCTCAGCCGAGCTGCTCTCACGCTGGCTTCCGGTCTCTACTACCTGGGCGCAACGACAAAATCTGTTGCCTATCGGAGCGGTCTCTTCAAGCAGCAGAGAGTCGATGCCCGTGTCGTAAGTATCGGAAACATATCGGTGGGAGGCGCCGGCAAGACGCCCGCTACCATTTTTTTTGCCCGGCGCTTCCTTTCGGGAGGGCGCAATGTTGCGGTCCTCAGCCGGGGATACGGTCGAAAGACTCGGATGGACGTGCCTCTGGCGGTGTCGAATCGAACCCAAATAGTTCTCGGTCCGCATGAGGCGGGCGACGAACCTTGTCTTATTGCGAGGAAGCTGCCGGGAGTTCCGGTGGTTGTATGCGGCGAGAGAGTCAGGGGAGCCGAATTCGCGATCGAGCGATTCGATGCCGATACGATCATCCTCGATGACGGCTTCCAGCATATGGCCTTAGCTCGCGACGAAGACATTGTCGTCATTGACTGCTCAGAGCCTTTTGGCTTCGGACATGTTCTGCCTCGCGGCCTTCTCCGGGAGCCGTTGAATGCATTGGGGCGGGCTACCGCCTTTTTGCTCACCCGTGCCGGTCGCCATGAACATGCTCACATAGTCCGGCGGCTGAAAGAGATAAACCCTGAGGCTCGAATCCTGAAAAGCAGGCATAAACCCGTTCGCGTGAGAAACGTGAGAACCGGCGCCGAGGAACCGTGCGACTTTTTGGCCTGTAAAAACGTTTTCGCACTCTCCAGCATCGGAAATCCTCATTCGTTTGAAGATACACTATTGGAACTTCAGGCCGCAGTCGCGGGCTCACGCCGGTTCCGCGACCACCATTGGTACACTCCGGCCGACATCAACACAATCAAGGAACAGGCGGAGCAGTCAGGCGCCGACCTCATTGTCACTACTGAAAAGGACGCTGTCCGACTCGAACTCGTACCCGGCCTGCCTGAGATGTTTCTGCTCGAAATAGAGTTGGAATTGCTCGAAAATGGCGGACAAATCCCGGCTCGAAACTCCGGGTCAGTCGCTTCGAGTTGAGTCGTCTTCTTTTTCGTGAACTATGAGAAAACTCTCGAATGACGGGGTATACGTGGACGCTATGTAATGCGCTTTTCGTACCAGCGATTCCGAGCCGAGGGCGCCCACCAGGGTGACCGTGTTATCTCGAACCTCAACGCTTGCCCCGTAAATTCCTGAAGCACGGAACTCCATTTGTATCTCTCGAGCCAAAATATGCACGTTCCGCGAACTCAGCGACACGAGGTTTATGATTGATGGGTTATCACCGACCGCCCGCTCGATGACGTCTAAATCCTTCAAATAAAGCGCCCTGCCGTCAATCAGAATTTTATCCTTGAGAACTTCGATACTAA
Source organism: uncultured bacterium (assembly GCA_964453435.1). Classification (GTDB taxonomy): domain Bacteria; phylum Abyssobacteria; class SURF-5; order SURF-5; family SURF-5; genus CAYVQZ01. The sequence continues at coordinate 64,452 of CAYVQZ010000008.1, read as the reverse complement.
TGCCGGGAATGTGGCCTATCTCCTTCTTCAGTTCTTGGACGAAACCCTGAGGGTCCGCAACGTACACGCGTATCCTGTAAGCGATTGTCTCGCCGGCATCCAGCCGAACCACGCATTTCCCGACACCGGGGGAATTAGAGGTGAGTATGAGTTCCTGCGGTTCGACCACAAATGCCTCCGCAACCTCGGGCCGGGTCACGGAAACATCCAGAATTTTGCCCTCGGTGCGAATGCGGTTCCTTTCTCCCTCTGTCGTCTCGATTGTTTTCTCCCTGCTGATAACGGGAACTCTTTCGTCGCTGCTGGAAGATGATAGCCCTTCCATCGCCACGACACATACAGGAAAAACGCAAATTGCCAGGAAGTATAGGGTGGCGACAAGAACAGGCCGCCTTCTTGGGTCGCGCGCGAAGTTCATTGAAAAAGCCTTGTGTGTTCGGAAGTCGCGATTCACGATATAAAATATAGCATTTCGGCTCAAGAGCGTCAACATGGGGTATCAGCGTGAATGTGTTCTTGTATCTGTAAAAATCGTGAAGTTCTTTTGTGGCTGTCACCCCGTGTCTTCCGTAATGTCGAGGAAACAATATGACGCACAGCGATGGCGAATGTGATTGTGTCCCACGAGTTGACAATCCGTGCTTCGGCGGCAGCCCGCCAATCTGCGAATCCCCAAAATACAGCGCATTCCGAAATTGGGTACGGCTCCCGACGCCCTCTTTTCGGCAAAACGGGCAATCGCGGGACAAATTCATTGTTCCCCCAAGGAAACTTCCCTGCGGCCGCCGCGCTGTGTTTACGCTTCCGCCCGAAAGCGTGCGCCTTCCCTTTGACAACCATTTTGAAACGGCGTTATAATTATGGTGGAACTTATGTTTATCCGAAGAAAGGGAGTCCGAAATGTCGCATGCGAAGACAGACCGGCGAGCCCCTGTGGATGTCAGGGTTGAACGGCTGAAGGAACGGCTGCTGGGCGCGCCGCATGGAATATGTGTCGAGCGAGCGCGCTATTTGACCGAAGCGTACAAAAGGACCGAGGATATGCCTCAACCGGTTCGTTTCGCGAGGGCCCTTCAGCACCTCCTTTCAAGCATGTCTGTTATCATTCGAGAGGATGAACTCATTGTCGGCAGCCGCACGAGCAAGCTGAAGGCGGCGCCGCTGTACCCGGAGAACAAGAGCGCCTGGATCGAAGAAAACCTCGACGGATTCGACCACCGGGATTTTCAGAAAGTTCTGATCTCTCCCGAGGAGAAGCGAGAGCTCGCAGAAGAGATTCTCCCGTATTGGCGCGGAAGAACCGTGGAAGACCGGATGAACGAGCTGATGCCGGACGGCTTGAAGGCCGAGATGAACAAGATGGTCTTCACGATGATGATGGAAATCACATACGGCATCGGACATTTTACCATGCAAACATCGGAAGTTCTGGCCCGCGGGCTGGAAGCGATAATCGAAGACGCAAAGAAGGCCGAATCTCGATTCGACGGCGATTGCGCGAAAAAGGATTTTTTCGCCGCGTGTCGGATCGCGTGTGAAGGCGCAATACTGTTTGCGCATCGCTACGCGGAAGAGGCGCACAGATTCGCCGGGACCGAGGCGGACCCCGTTCGGCGCGCCGAATTGAAGCGGATCGCCGCTGTCTGCGAGCGGGTCCCGGCAAAGCCGGCGCGGACGTTCTGGGAGGCCATGCAGTCGCTCTATTTCATTCAGCTTATCGCGCAGGTCGAGAGCGGCGGAAACTCGATCTCCGTCGGGCGTATCGACAAGATTCTCGAACCGTATTACGCGCGCGACGTCCAAGCCTGTCGCATTACTCGCTCCGAGGCCCAATTGCTTGCGCAGTGTATGTTTTTGAAGATGGGCGAGATCTGGAACGTGTTGGAGGAGACATATCTGCCCGGAGGGGAAGGTCCGGAGGGCAAGACTACGCAAAACGTCATTGTCGGAGGAATGAAGCCGGACGGGAGCGACGACACGAACGAACTCACACGCCTCATTCTGGAAGCATATGCCGGGCTGCGCACCGTTCAGCCGAACTTCGGGATTCGAATCAACAGAAACTCGCCGGATGAGCTTCTGTTGCGCGCGAGCGAACTCAGCCGCGAAGGAGTGCCGATTCATTTCTTTAATGATGAAGTGATCGTGCCCGCTCTCGTGCAAAAGGGGTCCTCGCTCGAGGACGCCCGCGATTACAGCGTAGTCGGATGCGTCGAGCCAAACCCGCACGGCAGAACGTTTGGTTCGACCTTCGCGGTCCAGTTTAACGGGGCGAAGTGTCTCGAATTCGCCTTGAACGACGGGGTCTGCTCGGTGTTCGGTCTGCCGAACGGGCTTCAGATTGGAAGCTTGCGCAGCTATTCTTCGTACGGGGAGCTGTGGGCCGCTTACAGACGCCAGAACGCCTATTTCATCCGTAAAATGGTGGAGGCGATGAACTACCTCGACCTTGCCATTTCGGAACTCGTGCCTTCCCCTTTTGCATCAAGCCTTATCGACGGATGTTTCGACCGTGGATTGGATTTGACAAAGGGAGGCGCGAAGTATAACTCCACCGGCGTCCAGTTCATGGGACTCGCCAACGTGGCCGATTCTCTGGCCGCCGTGAAGAAATTGATTTTTGATGAGAAGATGATAAGTTCCAGGGAGTTTGCCGACGCCGTCGCCAACGATTTCTCCGGCTCCGAGCCCTTACGGCAATTGGCGCTCAATCGCGCTCCGAAATACGGGAATGATGATGATTATGTCGATGATATCGCGCGCGAGGTCGTGGCGGATTTCGCCGAGGAACTCTCCGAGTACAGAAATTTCCGGGGCGGTCAGTTTCAGATGGGCATTTTCTCGGTCGCCTTTCATATTGCGTTGGGCGCTTTTACCGGCACGACTCCCGACGGCAGAAAGATGAGCGAGACGCTCGGAAACGGAATCACCCCGCAGGTCGGATTTGCAGTGGCCGGGCCGACGGCAATAGTTCGTTCGTCGGCCAAGCTCGGTCAAACAAACATTTCAAACGGTAACACGTTGATTCTCAGGTTTCAGCCCAATAATGTGAATCCGGCAAAACTATGCTCTCTGATCAAGACATACTTCGAACTCGGTGGCATGCAATTGCAGTTCAATATGGTTGACACGGAAACCCTGCTCGATGCTCAAGCTCATCCCGAAAAGCACCGGGACTTGGTCGTGAGGATTGCCGGCTACAGCGTTCTGTTCACAAATCTCAGCAGGAAAGCACAGGACGAAATCATCAGCCGGACGGTCTCCGAACTGTAATCCTTCCGCACCGTTTTTCGGTGGCTGCCGAAGAAAGCCCGTTTTTCCGATTCCTCTCGCCGGCAGCTCCCGCCTTTTATCCCGTCGCAAACAAGCTTTTTCGCGAAACATCACGCCCCGCTTGCTCTGCCCGGTTGCCGAAAGGCCGAGGTTATGTTTTAGTATAATGAAGAGAAGCTGACTGACTGATTCGCAATCATGGAGGAGACGAATGTTCAGAGACCGAAACGATGCAGCCCTGCAGCTCGCAAACCGTCTTGAGAAATTCAAAGGAGAAAACCCCTTGATTCTGGCCATTCCACGTGGAGGCGTCGCCATCGGCTCCGTTCTGGCGAACAAGTTGTCGGGCGATCTCGATATCATTTTAACCCGCAAACTCCGCACGCCCGGCAATCCCGAGCTTGCCATGGGCTCGGTGGACGAGAGCGGCGCCATGTACTTGAATGAGTCTGTTCTCGCGATGCTGAGAGTGCCGCCGGAAAAAATCCGGGAAGAAAGGCATAGACAACTGGAAGTGATTCGGAGGCGGGCGGAATCGTATCGCCGCGTTTATCCCAAGGTCCCGATGGATGGGAGGACCGTCATCATCGTTGACGACGGCATAGCCACCGGCTCCACAATGAGAGCTGCCATCGAAGCTGCAAAAGCGGGGAGGGCAAAAAAACTCGTTGTCGCCCTTCCGGTTGGTCCGCCCGAGCAGGTTGCCAAGTTGGAACCTGAAGTGGATGAGGTCGTCTGTCTACGCACCCCCGCCAATTTTATGGCGGTCGGCCAGTTCTACGAGTCGTTCGAGCAGGTCAGCGACGAGGAAGTGAAGCAAACACTCACGGAATGCGCTCAAAGCCGATAGTGAGGGAATGGCGGTCTGAATGAATCGTGAATCAGGCTTTCTTCGTCTTCAATCTGCTGAACAATTTCGAAAAAACGCCGCCGGAGGAAAGGTTGGCTCCATTGCAATTATTCATGACGAATTTTACGATAGGCTCTATCTTCAGAGGCTCGTTCGCACGATATGAAGAGCCGTTCTGGTTGTCGTTCAGTATCAAGTGCGGCAGCCCGCTTTCGCGAATTTTTTGCTTCGCAAAGGCTTTGTGTCGCTCGTTTTTCACAATCTGCAGGTCGAAGATAACACAGTCGGACCGCCCCGACAGGAGAAGTCGCACACCCGTCTTCGGGTCTTCCGCTCCCGTACACTTGCAATTGTATGTTGACGCAATAATTTCCAATGTTCGATGAAGGTCAGGGTCGTTTGAAACCAGTAACACATTGCTTCTCTTAATCATAGCTCCCCCCCAAAAAGAACTGATTCATTCAAACACCGATTAGAGGAACAGGCAAGAAACGTACCATGTCTTTGGCAACAGAGCAGGTTTTTCCTGGCTTTGTAAGGTCTTTCTTTTCAATCTATTATAGTGACGCCTTCCGGATGCCCCCCGAAAATGGGCTTCCTCAATCATACAAACCAACCCTCATATAGGGTTCGTAGGGATTTGTTCCGGACTATTCGGGGCGGCGCTGTTCGCGATGCTTTTTTCAATTAACGCTCGGCCTGGGTCCGCCATTGACCCGGTCGCGGCAGGTTCGCAACTCCGACCGGGTCACACATGGGCCCGGCCGGCCAAACAACAACTGATAGGTCGAGTATCGGCGCTATGTTGGGATGTTTGAGAAACTTTTGAGATTTCCTCGCAGGTATTGTATAATTCAAGCGTCTCCGGCGCCTTGTCCGTGATAGAAGCTTTTTGGCGTTAGATTTTGATAATGTGTTTCGCACTATGCCGGGGGCATTTCAGATCGGCATGTTGGTCCGGCAAACGGAGTGCTGCTTGGGCCGTGGGTGTCTGAGGGCCGAAATCACGGACCTTCCGCAGGAAAAACCGGCGCCCCAGCTGAAGAGTTTGGCGCATAAACACGTTACCTTATGAAAAACGATGACAAAAACTCGGGAAAGTCCAAACAGTCTTATTCTTTCGACGTGGGAGGCGAGCTCGGGAGTATTCGCCTGATCAGGGATGACGTGCCTCGCTACGAATTGCGGGTCGACCGAGAGGGGCGGTGGTTTCACGAAGGAGTGGAGATTGTCAGGGAGGATATTCGCAACTTGTTTTCTCGCAATCTCTTTCGATGTGAAGAAGGCAGGTACTGCGTGAGAATCGGGCGTGACGAATTCCCGGTAACGGTGGAAGACGCCCCCTTCCTGGTAATGCGCGTTATACCCGAAGACTTCACGAGCGCTCGCAGAGAAAAGCCGAGGAGATTGTTTCTGTTGTTAAACGACGGTGCCGAAGAGCCGCTGGACCCGAAAACATTGATGTTTCGCGAGTCGAACATTCCCTATTGCCTCGTTCGCGACAAGCTTGAAGCGCGGTTCTCCAGACCGGCCTATTATCAGCTGGCGAAGTACATAGAGTACGAACCGACTGGTGACAAATATTTATTGAAGCTCCGCGACGAAGAGTTCGAAATCGCAGCCAATATTGGCGGGGGGCAATGACGTATGCGAATTGCCGTTGTTTTCCTCTGCGTTCTTGTGGTTTGTTCGTGCGCCCAGACTCGTTCCGTCACGACCCGCGTTTATGAAGACCGGCGAACAGAGGTTGCACTCAGAAGAACGGTCGGCCGCGATTCGTCTCCCCTGTCGAAGAACTATTCGCACCCGGCCGAATTTGAAGAGTCTGACCTGAAATTTCTGCTGTCATCTATCCGCTATCAAGAGAAGGGGTTCTTCGAATGGTCGGAGCTGAGGAGGGTGTTCAGCGCCGACGAACTGTATCGAATCGCGCCTCATCTTGTGAAGGCATTCGCCGAGGCTTCGCCCGACGATGAAATCGTGTTCGGTTTGAAATCGGCGAAGCCGGGGGTGCTTTTCGCATCCGAACGATTTACGAATGGGACCATGTTCGTTCGGGATAAGAAGCTGAACTGTTTGTTTTCGAATCTCAATATCAAGCCCGGCCTTACGGAGCCATATGACGCCAACCCGCGCAAATACTATGCAGGCCAACTCTGGCGGCTTGACGCGCGGGATTGGCATACTCTCGTCGAGGGGGACAAGGGAATTCATTATAACTGGATTGAATTGGACATAGAGCAGGGCCTGGCAAAAAAGAGAAGAATCGAAGAGGCATATAAGAGAAGGCTCGAACGTCGGCAAACCAGAGAACCGCGACGCAAACCCGAAGAAGTCCAATGGGAGGATTGGGAACCGGACGAAATAGTCGAGGAAGAGAAGTTCGAACCTGACGAGGACGTTTACTTCCCGCCCGAATGATGACCGGTTTGCGGAGCGGCGGGGCGGTGCGCATGAGGACGTTTCTGTGAGGTCGGCGAGGCAGGAAACGCCTTTGTCATGAGGAGTTTTCCCTGGGTTCCCCGGCCATTCTGCGAAGCTCTTTTTTCTGAATTTTCCCGATGGGGTTCTTTGGCATCGTATCCAGGAATTCGATTCGCCGGGGGCATTTGTACTTTGCGAGTTGCGATCGGCAATGCCCTATTAGTTCGTCGGCGGTCGCTTCTCCGTTCGGCCGGAGGGTCACATACGCCACGACTTCTTCTCCCATGACTTCGTCCGGACACCCGACAACGGCCGCTTCCGCAACGGCCGGGTGCGAATAGAGCGCTTCTTCGATATCCTTCGGATAAACATTGAAACCACCTCGGATGATGAGGTCCTTCTTTCGTTCTACGATATATAAATAACCATCTTCATCCCGATACCCCATGTCGCCGGTATGCAGCCATCCGCCCCGCAGAGCGAGCGCTGTCTCCTCTGGCATCTTGAAATATCCCTTCATCACATTGTTACCACTGCATACAATCTCGCCGACGGTGTTGGCCGGGAGTTCGTTGTCGTCTTCATCAAATATCCTGACTTCCACACCTTCCATTGCGACCCCGACCGACCCCGGTTTGCGCGGCATCGTTTCTCTTTCGGAGGCGACTCCCGGCGACGCCTCCGACAGCCCGTACGCCACGTACATCTCTCCGCCGAATTTTTGCTCGAACTGACGCAAGCTCTCCTGCGACATCGGCGCGGCTCCGACCAGCCAATTTGTCACGCTCGACGCATCATACTTGTCTGCATCGGGGTAATGAAGCATATAAATGTACATGGTCGGCACGCCGGCCATGCTGGAGACTTTGTGCTTTTGGATTGCATGAAAAACCGATTCGAGGTCGAACCATGGCAAGAGGACCGTTTTGCCCTTTCGAGCACTGACGTATCCTCCGACAAGCAGCCCCAATCCGTACGAATGCGAAAGCGGCAGGACGGCCAGCGAAACCTCGCCGCGGTCGGATTCGCCCGAAGTGTTCTTTATATTCACGGCGTTTGCGTACAGATTCCCGTGAGTAAGCATGACGCCTTTCGGCTTGCCGGTTGTTCCCGAGGTGTACAACAGCGCCGCGAGGTCGTCATCCTCTGTCGGATAGATAGAGTGCTCCGGCGCAAAGTCCCGCAGGAGACCATCAATGAGAATCGTGTCGGGGTGAGGTTCGCGTCCCGCTATGATGACGTGTCGCAGAGAGGGAGCGTCCCTTCTTGCTTCCTGCACTTTGGAAAGGAATTCCGGGGAGGTAACGATTGCCACCGGTTCGCAGTCTTGCGCGATGTAGGACACTTCGTGCGCTTCGAGAAGAAACAGGACAGGCACGATGACGCCGCCAAGCCGCCAGATCGCGGGATAGGTCATCAACACTTCGGGACAGTTGGGCATCAACACCATGACCTTATCTTGAGGCTTCACGCCAAGTGCGCGGAATCCCGCCGCCAGGCGTTTCGATTTTTCGTTCAACTCGACGTTCGTGTATTCCCGGTCATTGAAAAGAAGAGAAACATATTCCCCGAATACGGAAATCTTCTTCTCCGCGAGCTCCGCGAGATTCATTTGCTCCTCCTGTTCTCAAGCAAGCAAGACATCGGATGATTGGACCAATGGCCCTCACCCCGCAAGAATTCGGAATCAGGCTGGGCGCCATGGAAATGGGAGAACAAGAAACATTTCGGCGGCTCTTCATTGACCCGCCACCCGAGGGTGCCTTTATACATTTTCGGCGAGCCCGCACGAACACGCGGAACCCAAGCGAAACATACGATATTAACGATGGCAGCCACCCGAAACAAAAGCCTCGCACCGGCTCCATGTGCTGGAAACAGGTTGCGCGAGAGAGGGCGATGACTTGGTTCATCGTTATGGACTATCAGGAGTTCAGCCGGGGCGGCTCATTATTATGAGACTGCACCAAGGCTTCCGCCTCATTATACCACGGCAAACTCTCACGGCTAAAAACCCGGGACCGCTCTGCATGAAATTCTCGTTTTGTTACAATCCGAGCGGGACGATGACGTGCGTGAAGTCGTCGCGTTGTCCGGTGAGAACAGGAAGGAGGAAGCAGTCATCGCTATTACATTCTACCTGTTGACAAGATTTATTTTTGATTGTAAAATTACGGGTGAACGAGCAGAGGTAACATGGTTGATTGAAAATCGCCTGATGATGTCATGAAACTTGTCGCGATCAAAGGCATCGGCTCCCGAGCCGAATTTCGATTGCACGATGGTTTTAACACCGTCGGAAGAGATATAAGCAACAGGATTCGACTGCTTGATCCCAAAGTTTCGCGCAGGCATTGCAAGATCAGGAAAGTGGGGCGGTCGCTCTTTCTTTACGATTTGGGCACAAAGAACGGCACCGTCGTGAATGATGAGACGGTCACCGTCCGCGAGCTGCGGATAGGAGACCGGATTAAAGTCGGGACAACTGTTCTGCAGGTTGTGGACGATGACTTCGAGTTCCGAAAAATGGCCAAGGGGTCGATACCGGCCTCGTTTTTCCGAATGATTACAACGACAGTCTTCCGCAGGCGGCCTCGTGTGGAAGCGAAAGCTTATCCATTGTTTCCTCGCAAGAGCATGCGCGCAATCTGGCGCCCTTCTGTCGATACCGATCCTCCCGAGGGCAGGCGGGAGACAATCGTATCATCCGACCACGACTGAACTTCCCCAGGAGACCTTCCGCCGAGCGTTCTCTTTCTGTCATCGCAGAGTCTTTGGAGCGCCCGCAGAGTGGATGGCGCATCAGCAACCAGTTTGGGTTCGGGGGAAGATCTATCGGGGTTGTTCGAACCAGGCCGGGTCAAGCTTGTTTTTTCGCGCTATTTCGGAGAAAACACCGGCGCTGGGTCTCGGGGAGCGCTGCTGGGTGTCGTACTCGACCGCGACAAGGCCGAAGCGTGGGGTCAACCCTTCGGCCCATTCAAAATTGTCGATGAGCGACCAGTAGAAATAGCCGCAGACCTCTGCTCCTTCGGATATGGCCCTGTGTATTTCGGCCAGATGGTCTTTCAGGTATGAAATTCTCGCGGAGTCGTCGGCGGTTGCGATTCCGTTCTCGGTCACGTAGATGGGTTTGTTGTAGGATTTCAGACGCATCAAAGCGCGGTACAGGCCTTCCGGATAGATTTCCCATCCAAGCTCATTTACGGAGCAGCCGGGCGGGGTCGTGTATTCCATGAAAAGGGTTTTCGGCCTCCACGGCCTGAACCTGATCATCTCACGCGTGTAATAGTTCAAGCCGATGAAATCATGGGTGGCGGACAGCAGTTGCACTTGTTGGCCCATCCCTATGGGCCACGCAAGTCTCCCGGTTTGGATCGCATCGAGGAACCAGCGGTTAAAGATGAAATCACCGAACCTGGCGAGGAGCGCATCCAACGGGTGCCTGCGGCGCATGGGGTCGAGGATGCGGATATGCTTTGCAATGCCGACGCTGCACTTTTGGTTTGGAGACACTTCGTGAAGTATGTGGTAGGCGAGGCCGTGCGCGCGCAACATGTTGGTTATTACCACCGCGGCGCTCCTCATGCTGGCAGCGCCCGGCGGCCACATGCCCTCGATGTAGCTCAGGTGGGCATAGACGGCCGGCTCGTTAATCGTGACCCAGAGCCGCACGAGGTCCCCGAGTTCGCCCGCCACGATTTTTGCGTATCGTGTGAAGTATTCGACAACCTTCGGGTTCTCCCAGCCCCCCATTTTCGCGAGCCAGAGCGGGTTCGTGAAATGATGGAGCGTAAGCATCGGTTCGATGTTGCGGTCCCGAAGCGTTTGCAGGACCCTGCGGTAGTGCTCAATGGCTTCCGCCGAGAACGAGCCCGCTTCAGGCTCGATGCGGCTCCACTCCACGGAAAGGCGGTGGGCGTTGTGTTCCATTTTCTTGAGCATCTCAAAGTCCGACTCATACCTGTCGTATTGATCGCAGGCGGTTTCGGATGTTGTGCCGTCAGCAATTTTGCCCGGCTGACGTTCCCATTCCCACCAGTCGTTATTCCGGTTTCCACCCTCCACCTGATGAGCGGCGGTCGCGGTTCCCCACAAGAAACCTTCGGGAAAAAGGAGGGCTTTGCTATGCTCTTCCATGCTCTCGCCCCTTATCGGTCACCTGGTCGTCCAGGAGATTGTAATAGCAATCACGTTGGCGGGGCGCCGAACCTGCGTCTTGAATGAGCGCTCTCATATCGGAGAGACTCATCCGGAAACTGACACCCGCGGCTCGCACGACGTTTTCCTCGATCATTGTGCTTCCGAGGTCATTTGCGCCGAAGCGAAGAGCCAACTGTGCGATTTTTGCTCCCTGCGTCACCCACGACGCCTGAATATTTGGGACGTTGTCGAGAAACAGCCGCGATATCGCGAGGGTTTTCAAGTATTCCGCCCCGCCGACAGGCGCGCCGCCGAGCTCTGTGTTGAGAGGCTGAAAGGTCCACGGGATGAATGCCGTGAAACCGTTCGTGGAATCTTGGATGTTCCGAATGCGCGCGAGATGTTCGACTCGGTCGCTCAGGCTTTCGGTGTGCCCGAACATCATGGTGGCGGTTGTGCGAATCCCCCATTCGTGAGCGGTCCGCATTACGTCGACCCACTCGGCTGCAGTGCACTTGTGAGGGCTGATGCTTTGCCGAATCTGTTCGGCCAGGATTTCCGCACCCCCGCCCGGTATCGTATCTAGGCCGGCGGAATGCAATTGACGAATCACCTCGCGAACCGTTAGCCCGTTCAGTCGCGAAAAATGGACGATCTCCGGCGGCGAGAAACCATGGATATGGATGCCGAATTCTCGTTTTATGAACCTCAGCATGTCGCAGTAGAACTGCAGCCTGAGTTCGGGGTGGAGTCCCCCCTGCAGCAGAATTTGTGTGCCGCCGAGTCGTACGGTCTCATTGATCTTCTGGGCAAGCTGGCGCCGGGACAGGACGTACGCGTCCGGCATGCCGGGCGAGCGGTGAAAAGCGCAGAATGTGCATTTTGAAGTGCAAATGTTGGTGTAATTTATATTCCTGTCGATTACGTACGTTACCCAGTTTTCGGGATGCAGGTTCTTTCGAATCGCGTCGGCGGTTGTCCCGATGTCCAACAGCGCGGGAGAACGAAAGAGTTCGAGCGCCTCCTTCTCGGAGATGCGGTTTCCCTTCAGTGCGGACTCCAGGATTTCAGAAACGGTTGAAGGCAATCGGAACGCCTCCGGGGCATAAGCCGTCCTCGGCCGCGAGTTCTTGGAACAACTCGAGGGCCTCGATTTCCCGCTCGCCCAGATGGTATTTCATGATGTTTTTAAGATAATTCCGGCACACGGCAAGGCTCAATCCCGTCTCCCCGCTTCCCTCTGCGGCTATTTCCTCGATTCTTTGCAGGCCTTCGTCGCGGGCTTCCACCAACCTGTCCTGCAATCCAACCGGTTCGATGTCCGCTCGAGCCACCCACATTGCGTAGACGAACGGCAAACCCGTCAGCCTTTTCCATGCTTCGCCGAGGTCGAGCGAAACTACGCTGTCATCCCTCTGAAACTTCATTGCCGGGTCGCCGATGAGCAACATTGCATCCGCATCGACCGAGCCGAGTTCGGTATCAGGCGAGCAATTGATGAACTCCGGCAGTGCGCCCATTCTCCTCTTCAGGAGAATCTTCACGAGCGCCGCCGAGGTGCGCGAACTTACATCGAGCGCCAGCAGCCGAATGTCGTCTATCGGAACCTTTGAAAATACACGGACGCTTTCCACGTTGCCGTCGGCTGAGAGCGATACGCCGGGAACGATTCTGTAGTCTCGTGCCCGGAAATATTCAATCGAGGGCAGCAACGCGACATCGATCCGGCCGGCATCCATAAGGGTTGCGAGACGGCTCGGGACTTCCAACGACAAATCAATCGGCGGAGGTTTCTCCCTGTCCAGGTATCGCACGAGCGGCCTCGCGTTCAGAAAGGAAACCGCTCCCACGCGCACCGCGCCGGCGCTGTCAGCCCTCATTCGGCATTCTCCGGCTCCCCTGTCGCATGATATTGTAAAGGGTGTCTCTTTCGACCGGAATCCTTCCGGCTTCGACGATAAGACGCTCGAGTTCCTCAACCGTTAGCCCCTGAGGGGTCTCGGCGCCCGCCATGTGGGTTATTCGTTCCTCCACGACTGTTCCGTCAATGTCGTCTACCCCGAACCAGAGCGATACCTGTGCGAGCTTTATGCCGAGCATAATCCAGAATGCCTTGATGTGGTCGAAGTTGTCGAGCATGAGTCGGCCTATCGCAAGAGTTTTGAGGTCAAGAAAACCGGTGGTTCCCGGTTTATCGCTCAGTTCCGTGTTCGCAGGATGAAAAGCGAGCGGAATAAAACTCATGAATCCGCCCGTACTCCCCTGAAGTTCACGGAGTCTCAGCATATGGTCGATCCGCTCCTGCTCGGTCTCCAAATGACCATAGAGCATGGTCGCATTGCTCCTGATTCCCAGTTCGTGAGCCTCGCGCATGACCTCCAACCACCTGTCACCCGGCAGTTTCTCGGGACACACAAGCTCGCGCACCCGAGGCGAAAAAATTTCCGCGCCGCCCCCCGGAAGAGAGCCGAGTCCGGCCTTCTTCAGCTCTATTAATGTTTCTCGAACGCTTAAGCCTGCAATGTCCGCGATGTGTGCGATTTCGACTGCTGTGAAAGCCTGAAGGTGAACGTCCGGATAGGCGTCGTGAAGTCTTCCCACCATGTCGAGATAGCGCGAGAACGGCCATGAGGGATGGACGCCTCCGACGATATGGAGCTCGGTTGCCCCCAGAAGTCGCACCCGTTTGGCGCGCTCCAGCATTTCATCCGTCGTCATCTCATAGGCGCCGCCCTCCTCGGAGTTTCTTCGGCTGAAAGCGCAGAAACGACAACTGTTTTTGCAAATATTCGAGTAGTTGATATGAACATTGACCACATAGTATGCCAGCTCGCCGTTCTTTTGCTCGCGCGCCAGGTTGGCCATGTGGCCGAGTGCGAGGATGTCTTTGCTCTGATACAGCCGCAGGCCATCCTCACGGTCAAGCCGTCGGCCATCTTGGATTTTGTGATAGATGTCGGCAAGCTCGCTCTTCTCAATGAGTTCCGGAATCATTGATTCATTTCCTCGCGTCTCCGCGGGCACAATTCAATCCGCTTCTGACAGTCTTTTCGGATATCCGTAAAATTTCATTTTAGCCCTCACACCGGTGGCTGTCAAGATGCGCGCCCGCGCGATTCCGGGCAGGTATGATTTCAGCGGTCGAGCAACTCCTTCCACCGGCGCAACAGGGAAACGTTTATGTTTCCTCAACCAACTTGTCGAGTTCACGCTTGCTCGCCTCGTCGAGGTCCTTGAAGGGAAGACGGCAACCAAAGACGAAGCCCCTCTTGGATGCCAGATACTTCAGCGCAGGAATGCCTCCGTATCCCTTTATTGCGCTTCTGAGCCTGTCTATCTTTCGTTGCGCCTCTTGCGAAGCCGAGTTCCAGGTCTCGACAAACAGTTCGGGATAAATGTTTCCGAGCGCTGTAATGAATCCGTTTGCGCCGAGTTTCCTGGCGGCCAGAACGAAATGGTCGCCGCCGGCAAAGACATCGAGCATGTCGCCAAAAAGCGAGACGATTTGCCGTATTCTCGGCTCATCAGCGGAACTGTCTTTTATTCCGGCAACGATATTGTGGTCGACCATCGTCGCGAGCGCGGACAGGCTTATCTCGTTGTTAGAATACTTCGGGATATGATAGCAATACAGGGGTACACTACTGTTGGCCTTCACAAAGCGATAAAACTCGATTATCTCATGTTCACTGAACGTGTAATAGATTGGCGGCGGCAGGAAAATGCCATCGGCTCCCTTATCGGATACGTATCGGCAAAGTTCGGCGGTCGCGTTCATGTCTGCGTCCCAGGGACAGCACAAGAGACGCGCTCTATCTCGGGTCGCATCTATCAAAGCGGAAAACAGCTCTTTCTTCTCCGTGGCGCTCAGGTAGAGGAACTCGCCCGTTGTCCCGGCAGGGGAAAGTCCCGAAACGCCTGCTCGAATGAGAAAATCGGAATGAGCGCGAATCGTGTCGATATCAAGCTTTCCGTCCTTGAATGCGGTAAGAGTGGCCGCGTAGATTCCCTTGTTCTCCAATGTTGTCTCCCCGTTGACCTTTCGGTGTTGGCGCGGCAACCGCTAAACTCGATGTAAGAAACATCCCACTGGCTTTCGCCGCAAGGCCTCCGGCTCTTCCGCAGAGGAGGATACTGTAACTCCGTTCCAAAACTGCCCGGCGACTCTGGTTCTGTCCCACGGTTCTTAGGCGTCTGCTCAGGGGGCAGTCCATCACTCTGCAGCATCGGCAAACCTGGCCCCTGATTCGGCACGGCCCCGCTGTTCCTGGTCCGGATTAGGACGACCGGCCGCCACACGGCGGAACCCGGAACAAAATTATATCAGACTGCGCCGAACGACGATAATTTCGGGACTTTTCGGATTTCTTGACATTTCATCATGCGGTTTATAAGATGAAAAAAAAGGAATCAATACATTCTGCGAGCAACAACGAGATAACTACAGAAAATGAAATCGGAATATTCGTTTCCCGAACCGGCGCAGAGAATTTTTGATGCGTTCGAGCGCGAAGGCGTGCAAGTGTTCCTTGTCGGAGGGACTGTTCGCGAGATTCTCCGCGGGTGCGCTGAAGGCCTGAACGATTTTGACTTTGCGACGCCGACGCCGGCAGAGGAATCGGCGCGAATTCTCAAAAAAGCGGGAATCCGTCCGATTCCGGTGGGCATGGCGTTCGGCACGGTGGGAGCTTCGTTTGAGGGAATTATCGCCGATATCACCACATTTCGGCGCAGCGAGGAGTACAAGCCGAGGTCGAGGCATCCCCAGGTGGATTTTGGCGGCACAATCGAAGAAGACCTTCAGCGGCGCGATTTTTGTATGAACGCCATAGCGATGACGAGGTCCGGTGAGATAATCGACCCGTACGACGGTCTTCAGGACATCAAAACAAAGCGGATTTCGGTGCCGGGGAATGCAGAAAAAATATTCGGTGACGACCCGCTCCGTCTCTTGCGCGCCGCTCGCTTTGTCTCCCAACTCGGTTACTCGGTGGTCCCCTCTCTTCAGAAGACCGCCCGCAAGATGGCCTTCCTGATCACCGCGGTTTCACGCGAGCGGTGGAAGATGGAGATGGATAAACTGCTCATGGGCGATAACGTGCACCGGGCGCTTGACTATATGCTCGAAAGCGACCTTCTCACGTTCATGATGCCCGAAGTGACGGTTCTGAAAGGGTTCGACCAGACCGACGAGCACCACCACAAAGATGTGTGGGAACACACAAAGCGCGCCTTGAAAAACTCGGTTAAGCAGCTCGATGTTCGGTGGGCGTTGCTGTTTCACGATCTCGGCAAGCCATATACAAAATCAGTGGCAAACGGGCAGGTTCACTTTTACCACCATGAGGTCGTGGGGGAAACGCTCGCTCGGAGCATTATGTTTCGACTCCGTTTTTCCAATGAGCAGAGAAAAAAGGTATCGTCGCTCATATTCAATCACATGCGCCCGAACATGTATGACGATGACTGGAACGATTCGGCAGTGCGGCGCTTGGCCAGAGACATGCATGGCCATATATTTGACCTCATAAATCTCTCCCGTGCGGATATAACCTCAATGCGGCCGGAAACCGTCCGCCGCGGGCTCGCCCGTCTCGACAAGCTCCATGAGCGTGTGCAACGGGTGCTCGAAGAAGACACAAAGGCCCCACCGCTTCCCAAAGGGATGGGAAATGCTATTATGGAGCGGTTCCGAATCAAAGAAGGTCCGCAGGTGGGCGCTTACATGAAGCGGTTGCTCGAGGCCATCGACGAGGGGCGTCTCGAGCCCGGGCGCGATTATGAATACTATCTCGAGTTCCTGGAGCTAACGGGATAGGATTGGCATCGGGGGAAAAACCGCCACACGTTGATTGTCAAGTCATCAGAAGCTGTGGGCTTGGAGGGCTCACGATGAAAGTTGGGGTTCTGGGAGGGAGCTTCGATCCCATTCACATCGGCCACTTGGTCATCGCGCAGGAAGCTTTCTGGCAGTGCGGACTTGACACCGTTCTCTTCATGGTGACATCTCACCCACCCCATAAGAGCGAACCCGTGGCGGGTCCCGAAGACCGATATCGTATGGTCGAACTCGCTGTTGCCGACCACCCGGTTTTTCAACCATCGCGGCTGGAAATTGAACGGGGCGGGAGTTCCTATACGGCGGAAACGCTCAAGCAACTGCATGCCATGCAGCCCGAGGCGTCGTTTCACCTGATTGTTGGGGCTGATTCGGTGCTCGACCTCTCTGCCTGGAAGAATCCCGGCGAGGTTCTCGGTTTGGCTCGGCTCGTCGTGTTGCCGCGGCCCGGTTTCGACCTGGAAAAAATGGAGAAGAGCCTCCGCGGCAGGGTCCATCTGCTGGATGCGCCCACGCTTGCGATTTCCTCGACAATGCTTCGCGGGCGGATACGAGACGCCAGACCCGTCCGCTATCTCGTGCCCGATGCAGTCGAGAAGCACATTCGCGAAAGAGGACTGTATTGTCGCTGAGCGTGTTCCCATGGAAAATAAAACCCTGACGTTTGAAGACTGGTTGAAGGCGGCCCGAGACTATGCCGAGAGCAAGCTGACGGCACGGTTGCTCGACCACACTCGTGGTTGCGTTGAAACGGCGCGCAAACTCGCGGCAAGGTTCGGTGTGGATGCAGACAAGGCGGCGGCCGCGTCGTATCTGCACGATATCGCCAAAACCTTTTCCCACAAAGAACAGGCGGCTATGGCGCGTCGCATGGGAATGTCGGAGGCCGACATAGACGCGCATCCTCTGCCGGTCTTGCACGGTTTTCTTGCCGCACACATCGCAAAACAGGAACTCGGAATCGATGACCCGGACATCCTGCAGGCGATTGAGTGCCACAGCACCGGTTGCGCCGGTATGTCCGACCTCGCCAAAGTGGTTTTCGTTGCCGACTATATTGAGCTTACCAGGAGCTTTCCGGGCGCGGAAGAGCTCCGCAGTCACGGGCACGTGACCCTCGACCAATTAACGCTTGCCGTGCTGCGTCGCAAACTGAAGCATCTGCTCGACGGGGCCATGGTCATTGACCCGAGGGCGTTCGAGTGTCTGAATGACTTGAAGGACCGGGTTGAATGAACAACCGATATGCTTGGGCTTTCGAGCGATTGTCGCACGCGACCAACCTAAACTACCGATACAATGTGAGGTCACTCAGCCTCGGACAGGGTGTTTGTCTCACGGCTGCCCATGCTACCGGAAACCCAGCGAAGAAGGATTGTAATGCAGTCCCACGGTTGGAATAACAAAAAAGACTCAAAAAACGGCCTCCACAAACGCCCCCGATCGACGCTCTCGGCCCGACTCATTGGGGAGACACCATGCCGCATGCTACCCCCCAATGAGCCGCATCATCAACCGTGGGACGCACTCACAGTCATCGAGAGTCATATCTCGTGTTCGAAAGGAGCATGGAATGAAAAGCTATCGGAAAGAGTTGTGGTTCAACGTGCCCGCGAGAAGAGCGCTCGTCAATATTACACCCCAGGTCGAGGAGTGCCTGAAAGAAAGCGGGATAAAGGAGGGACTCGTTCTCTGTAACGCGATGCACATTACGGCGTCGGTCTTCATTAACGACGACGAATCGGGTCTCCATCACGACTATGAGGTCTGGCTCGAAAGGCTCGCGCCGCATGAGCCCGTGTCGCAGTATAAGCACAACGTTGGCGAGGATAACGCCGACGCCCACCTCAAGCGGCAAATCATGGGCCGCGAGGTCGTCGTCGCGGTGACCGGTGGACGACTTGATTTCGGTCCTTGGGAACAGATTTTTTACGGCGAATTCGACGGCCGCAGAAAGAAGAGGGTTCTGGTCAAGATTATCGGTGAGTGAATTCGCCGATTCCTCGCTTCCGCGCGCTCAGCCTACACCCTGTCAGTCTCACACAAGTGACTTTCTAACTGCTTCCGCCGCTTGGTTTCCGGCCGTCACGGCTTCCGGAAAATGGGTAACCGGATTGAGGTATTCCGCGTTCGCGAAATAGATGTTCCCGTATGGTTTCCCGAGGCGGGGGAATATCTGCGTGATGTATCCGGGGTAGGGGATACAGTAATTCCTGGTCCGCAAAAATATGTGAATCGCCCGAACTTTCTCTATCGAGCCGGGCAGCCGCATATCGAGTTCGCTCAGAATGTTGCTCGCCATCTCGACCATCGCGGTCCTGTTCTGCGGGAGGTCCACGTCCGACCGTTTCATTTTATTGAAACACGAGAGGATATTGGGTCGGCCGACGCCCATCTCGCGGCAGAACCAATCGGGGACCGTTACCGCCTGAATGGTGCTGTCCATGACGCCTAACCGGTAGCCGCGCCGGTATATGGGACTGTGCGAGCAGAAATGAAACGTGGGATAGCTGAACCTCAGCATGGCATTCATCGCCTCTTGTGTTGCGGGCGGAATGTCTTCGAGTATCTCCTTCGCGATGTTTGATTCCGCATTGATGATGGCTGCCTTTGCCCTGACGGTTGTCACTTTGCCGTTGCGCCAGTACGTGGCAAGCACTCGTCGCGAATCATCATGGGTTACCCTGTACACAAAAGCGCTCGTCAGCATCCGGCCGGGCCCCGCCTCTTCGACTCTCTGCGCAAGCGTGTGATTAATTAGTCCGAGTCCGCCGGGGAATGAGGCGATGCCTTGAGTATCCGCGTAATCGCCGCCCTTGGCCGATGCGATTGCATAGTACGCCGAAGCTTCCTCGGTTTCCGGATACGGCTTGGCGAGATAGTCGTACCATTTCCGAAATTCGGGGGAGTATTTTTTCAGAAATTCCGTGAAAGGAATCTGGTCGAGTTCGTCTCTGCGGGCCTCGACATCGATCTTGGGCATGTCAATGAAATAGAATTTCAATATATCGCGCTTGACAATCCATGGCAGCGGCATTCTTAGGAAACCGATGAGGCTGTATGGATTAGCGACCTGCACGTTGCCGGGAAACACAACGACTATCGGGCTTGTGTCTTTTTCGGGAGGCAGGTTCAATTCGCTGCAGAGTTCCCACGCCGAGTCGGCCCAGGTTCCGGGGACTCCTATATACTGGCCACCCAGCGAGAAGGGAACGCCTTCCCATTCTTGATACATCGAGTTCCCTCCCAACTGCGGCAACGCCTCGAGCAAAAGGATGTTCTTGTCTCTGAGGCGATAAGCGGCAGTCAGACCCCCCGCGCCGCCGCCAACAATGACGACGTCAATATCGCGGTCCGGCTCGGGGAACTCACTGAACTCGCCTTGCCGGAACATCGTGTTCGGATTATTCGGAAACACCTCGCCATGAAACGTGATTATTGACGCCACTTTTTCAAGAGGGACGGGGCGCATTTTCTGGGCTCGAGCCGTTCGGTAATCCAAAGCCACTTTCGCGCCGAACGCGCCCGCCCCGCCCGCAGCGAGTCCGCCACCCGCCAGCGCCGCTGTCTTCAGGAATGAACGTCGTGTTGTTTCCATTTTTCAACCTCGAAATCGATTTGGATTGCGTTTTTCCCGGACTGTCCGGCGCGCAAGGGCTGCCGTCCCGGAGCCTTGCCCAAAACCGGCGAACGTAACCGCCCGTCTTCCTTCAGCCTTTTTTCAAGACTCCGATCCCGGGGAGAGGATTCCACAACCGGTGGTTCTTCAGAACCGCATAATCGCGCAGCCGGGAGGCGGTATCTCGAATTGGGGCGCCTTCCGAACAAAGCGCCCGACTACGCGTAATCCAGTATTTCTCCCGACCTCGTTTCCGTGATAGAAAAGAATTCGAGGTGACAGTCGGCTGATACGTTCAGGGTGATTTTTCGCCCATATCGCTTTTCGAGGTCCGCGATTGTCTTGGTCTCGTTATTTCGTATCAGTTCGATCACGTCTTTGTGTGCGGTCAGCGTGACCGCCTTGTGGTCATTTTCTTTGCACTGCTTTTCCAGTTGTCTGAGCGACTGGATCACCGTTGTCGTGACCGATTTCACCCAGCCGGTGCCTTCACAGTAGGGGCAAGGCTCGCAGAGCGAAGGGGTAAGGCTCAGTTTCACCCGCTTTCTGGTCATCTGGATAAGACCGAGCTCCGTCATGCCGAGCACATAGGTTTTCGAGCGGTCCGATTTGAATGCGCCTTCGAATTCCTTCAAAAGCTTTTGCCTGTTCGCAGCCTTCTCCATGTCAATGAAGTCGACAAGAATGATTCCGCCGATGTCTCGCAGCCTTATTTGTCTGGCAACCTCTCGGGCCGCCTCCATATTGGTTTTGAACACCGTGTCTTCAAGTTTCTGCTTGCCGGTGAATTTGCCGGTGTTCACGTCGATCGTTGTCAAGGCTTCGGCCTGGTCAATCACGATATAGCCGCCACTGGGAAGCCAAACCTTCTTCTTGAGGGCTTTTTCGATCTGGCTTTCGATGTCGTACTTCTCGAAAAGCGCCGTTCGACCTCGGTAGAGTTCGACACGGTCCTTCAACTGCGGCGCGAGATTCTCCAAAAGATTCAAAACGGAGTCGTATTCGCGTTTCGAGTCGATGATGAACCGGTCGATTTCATCGCTGAAGACGTCCCGGACCACGCGGGCGACCTGCCCGAGGTCTCTGTGGAGCAACGACGGAGCGGTCATGCTGTCCATCCGGCGAATTATTTTTTGCCAGAGCCCCCTCAAGTATTTGACATCGGCCTCGAGTTCCTCGTTTCCGATGCCCTCGCCCACGGTTCGCACAATCAAGCCGAGTCCTTTCGGGCGCACTTTCTGGGCGATTTTGCGAAGTCGTTCGCGCTCTTTTTCGTTTTCGATTTTCCGCGATATGCCGAGATGATTGACGGTAGGCATCAGGACAAGATATCGGCCCGGCAGCGAAATGTAATTGGTCAATCGCATTCCTTTTTGGCCCATCGGCTCTTTTGCCACCTGAACCATGATCTCCTGACCGCGCTTGAGCATGTCCTCGATTCTCATTTTGCGCCTGCGCCTGGAGCGCGGCCGGAATTCCTCTTCATCCATTTCTTCGTCGATTTCCTCATCGTATTCGTCGAAGGTGTCGGTTACGTCGGACACGTAGAGGAACCCGTTCTTCTCTTGCCCGACATCGACGAATGCCGCTTCGATGCCCGGCACAACACTCTTCACCCTGCCTTTGTAAATATTGCCGACCAGCCGCCGCTCGGAGGCCCGCTCGATGAAAAGCTCGGTCAGTTCTCCGTTCTCGAGCAAGCCCACCCTGGCTTCTCGGGAATCGACGCTGGCCAACAACTCCCGGCGAAGCTCGGTCGAGGCTTTGCCCTTTCTTTTCGGTTGCTTCCTCTTGGATTTGCGCATTATCTTTTCACTTTCTGTGAGTGACCGTCGAAACGGATATTCGTTCGGATGGTGCGCATGCATTTCGCCTGCTGGAGCGGTATTTTAAAAATTGCCGCAACGGCTTCCGAAGGGCTGCAAGTTCTCTCGTTGCCGAGAAATAACTCAATCCGCAGCCACGTTGAATGTTCGTCCCTCTCGATTGCCGCATCTCGAATAATTTGTTTGGCGTCGATACGCTTCGTTTCGTTTTTGCGTACACGCTCCACCGCAACCGATTCGTTTGCAAGGAACTCCGACAGGAGTCGATCAGCCTTATTTTCAAAGTCTCTTCCCGATAATTGTATCATATAACAGGCTGAGGTTGCGCGAGATAAAGGGGCCGAGGATTGTAGCGTCCATTCGGTATCGAGCAAATCCAGGCCTTCGGGCATTGCCGGCCGTAGTCGTTCATGGAGCGAGTGGGGCGACATCATACGCCCCAGATAGATGTCCGCAAGTTCGCAATTGCTCTCATAACCGAGCGGCAGCGCAGGCCCCATGGTCATCCGCGGCCGCGGATTGAATCCTTTGCTATAGGCGATTGGGACCTCGGCCCGATTCATGGCGCGCACAAGAGCTCTCATGACGTCAAGATGCGAGATGAACCGGATTCGTCCTCGCTTCGCATACTTAAGTCGATAGGTCCACATGACCGCAAACTCCGCACCCCATGCACTTCTCTCTGCAATCCGCCGTGAATTCGGCCGTCAATGAACGCTTCAACTCTCTTCTGAGGAACAGCTTCGTTACACCGCTTTGTATATGGTCCCAGGGAAGGGCGTCATCGGGGCCGCAGGGGAAGTCAGTAACTCGCGAAAAGGCGACCCCGCATTCGGACATTGCGGCTGTCCAGGCATCCGTATTCAGCTCGGACGACCAGCCATCGAATTTTGCGCCCCGTTTCCAGGCCCGGTAAATGATCTTACCCATTGCTCTGTCGCCTCTGGAGAGAAGGGCTTCGAGGAGGCAGAGAAACGGCTCGCGCCAGTTGATTTTCACGTCTTTGTGGCGCACCTCCGAGGTGATGGCCGAATATCTCGCATTCAGCGCCTCCTCATTGAGAACGCTTTCCCATTGGAACGGTGTGTGGGGCTTCGGCACGAAGGCCGACAAGCTGACGTTTGTCCGAAACCGGTTGCCTCGCAACCTTCGCCCCAGTGACCTGATCTGTTTTATCAGCGCTGCAATCGACAAGATATCGTGATCGGTTTCGGTCGGAAGGCCGACCATGAAGTACAGCTTGAACACATCCCAGCCGGCCACGAGAGCGTTCTCGAGTGAGCGGAACATTTCTTGTTCGGTGTAATCCTTGTTGATCACGCGTCGCAGCCGGTCGGTGGCGGCCTCAGGCGCAAATGTGAAACCGCTTTTTCGGATTTCCTGGATTCTCTCGGCGATCCCGATGGAGAAGCTGTCGAGCCGGAGAGAGGGCAGTGAGATAGAAATCTTTCGCTCGGACAGTTCACGGGTCAGCCGAGCAACGAGGTTCTCAATGTCGCTGTAATCAGTGGAACTCAACGATGCCAGAGTGACCGCGTCATATCCCGTGTTTGCGAGACCTTCGTGCACGAGTCGGCAAATGGTTTCCACGCTCCGTTCTCGCACCGGTCGGTACGTCATTCCCGCATGGCAGAACCGGCATCCTCGCGAGCACCCTCTCATAATTTCGATGACCAGTCGGTCGTGAACGGCCTCGATGAACGATATCGGGGGAGCTGTCGAAAACGGAGTGGCATCGAGATTGTCCACCCACACCCGCTTCACGGTATCCGGCGCGGGTGGTTTTGCAATGATGCCGCGGAACGTTCCGTTTTGTCGCCTTGCCTCATAGAGCGACGGGACATAGATTCCCTCTATTTGCGCCCATGAATTCAGGATATCCTTTTTTGTTCCTCCTCCCATACGAACTTCGTCAAAGGACCTCAAAAGCTTCACAATGGCCTCTTCGGCTTCCCCGATAGCGAAGGCGTCAATAAAGTCAGCCATAGGCTCCGGGTTCAGCGCGCACGGGCCGCCGGCTATAACCAGAGGGTCGCGCTCGTCTCGTTCTTCCCTGAAAACAGGAATACCGGCCAGGTCGAGCATGTTGATGACGTTGGTATAGTTCATTTCGTATTGAAGGGAAAAGCCGACGATATCAAATTCCTTGACGGGGCGGAACGATTCGAGGGCGTACAGGGGTATGCCTCGCTCGCGCATTGTCGTTTCCATGTCGACCCAGGGTGCGTATGTCCGCTCGGCGATGAAAGACCGCTCGGAGTTGACGATGTGGTAAAGAATCTTCAAACCGAGATGCGACATGCCGATCTCATAGAGGTCGGGAAACGCCAGCGCCACCCGCACCCTCGCGCTTGCATGGTCCTTTGCTGTGGTGTTTACCTCTCCACCGGTGTATCGTGCGGGTTTCGAGACGAGAGGAAGAAACTCTTCAATTAAATGAATCATCCGAAGATATGTGATCGCATGTTGATTCCGAGGAGCAGGCCGATGCAGGCCATCATTGCAAGCAAGTTCGAACCCCCGTAACTCATGAGTGGGAGGGGAATCCCCGTGACCGGCATGAATCCCACTGTCATCAGAAGGTTCACGAGCACTTGAAAGTAAATGATGAGAACGACTCCAACCGCCAGCATGCTGCCCAGAAAATCCCTTGCGGATGCGGCTATCTTAATCGCCTGGAAAAGCAAGACGACATACAACCCAATGACGACACAGGAACCAAGAAAGCCCCACTGCTCCGCGAAAACGGAAAAGATAAAATCGGTGTGCTGTTCCGGGAGAAAATTCAGTTGGCTCTGCGTTCCCGCCAGCCAGCCTTTCCCTGTGAAACCCCCGGCTCCGATTGCTATTTTCGATTGAATCACCTGATAGCTTGAACCCAATGGGTCGAGATTTGGGTTGACAAAGGAGAGCAGCCGAAGTTTCTGATACTCCTTCAGAAAGCCCCAGAAAACCGGAACCATCGCTATACCGCAAGCTCCGAGCGCGGCAAGATGGCGCGGCTCGGCGTTCGCTATGAAAAGCATCCCTCCCAGCAGGACAACCAGCACGAGCGCCGTGCCAAGGTCCGGCTGCAGCAGAATCAGCGTTGTCGGGACGGCGGCAATCGCGATAGCTCCCAGCAAATACTTCGGTTCTCGGATTTTCTCTCGCACCTCGTCGAGGTAGCGAGCCAGCGCAAAGAGTACGGCGACTTTCACAAATTCCGAAGGCTGCAATCCGACTCCGAAAACGCGCAGCCACCGTTGCGCCCCCTGTATTTCTTTTCCTTTCAGCAAGAGGACCACGAGGAAGACGAGCATCGCACTGTAGAAGAGGTATGCGAATATGGACATGAAGCGGTAATCCACCAGGATTGCCGCCGACATGACGGCCAACCCCAGGAGCGCCCACATGAGTTGGCGCGAGAAATACGGCTTCACCTCGCCGAGACCCGCTTTATATGCGGACGTGAAAATTGTGACGAGCCCGATGGCAATGAGAAGAAACGCGCAGAAAAGGGTCACGTAATCGAATCCGCGAACGACTTGTTTGTAGACTCTCATGTGTTCGAACCCTCTCGGTCCGTCCTCTCCACCATCAACACGTCCAGTTTGGATATGCGTTGCGCGATCCCGGAAGCAATGACGACGGCGCTTTCCGACGCGTGTCCGCCATGCTCGCAAAACACGACGATAACAAGTGGTTTCCCTGACTTCTCGATTGCGGCGAGGAACCACGAGTGGTCCCGGTGCTCATAGGGAATCAACTCGAGCTTTTCCTTCGTGTCGGCTCGTTCCGTGAATCCCACTACCTGTGCCGTGCCGGTCTTTCCGATCAATGGGGTTTCCTTATTGGCCGCCCGCCATGCCGTTCCGTAAAACGGCTTTCGGGAAGTGACGGCCTGGGCGAGCCCTTCTCGGATAATCTGCATCGTCGGGTGGTCATCGAGTGCGGATTCCGTCAGCGGATATTTTTTAATAAGCACGTCTCTGTTGCCGGGGGTTTCAATTGAGTCGATGACATAGGGCCTGACCAATCTCCCTCCATTCACAACTGTGGCCATGACGCGCGCCATCTGCAATGGGGTGGCAAGAGTGTACCCCTGTCCGATAGACGCATTCACCGTCTCGCCGTCATACCACCGTTTATCGGAAGGATTCCTGAAAGCTTTCTGTTTCCATTCGGGACTGGGAACGAGCCCTCGCATTTCTCCGGGAAGGTCGATCCTGGTTGGTTCGCCCAGCCCGAACAGCCTGGCGTATTTCGCTATACGCTCGATTCCCAGTTCCACTCCCAGGTTGTAGAAAAATACGTCACACGAGTAGGCGAGGGCCTGGACAATGTTTATGCGCCCGTGGCCGGTGTCTTTCCAACAGCGAAACCTTCGCCCGAGCCGGAATGAGCCGCCGCAGGTAATATGGGTCTCGGGCGTAATTACGCCCTCGTGAAGCGCGGCATACGCCATGACGACCTTGAATGTGGAACCCGGGGAATACGCCTGCAACGCTCGATTCAGCAGCGGATGCAGCGGGTCATTCAGTATCTCCAGTCTCTCCTCGCCCGTTCCGAACGACACGAAGATGTTGGGATCAAACGAGGGTCTGCTGACCATTGCCCGGATGGCCCCGGTGTCTGCGTCCATTACGATAACGCACCCGTGGTATTCGCCCATCTCCTGCTCAGCTATTTGCTGGATTTGGGAGTCGACAGTCAGCCGAACGATTTTGCCGGGCTCCGGTGGCCTTTTCACAAGCGTTACGAGCGTCCGGCCAGCCGTATCGATCCGCACACGAGGGTTCCCCCGATGGTCCAACTCCAGTTGGGGCCGGCCGTCCGCATACACTTGAACCTGCATGCCGCCATCTGCGCCCCGCAGCCATTTTTCCGCAATCAGTTCAACTCCCGCTTTGCCGATTTCGTCGCCGAGTCGGTAGCCGTCTTCCGACATTCGTTCCAACTCGGACATGCTTATCTGCCCCAGGTACCCCAGCACGTGAGCCGCGCATTCGCCCAGGGGGAACCGCCTGCACGGCTCTGCAGTAATGACTATTCCCGGTAATTCAAGCGAACACTCCTCGATGGGCGCCGCGTGTTCCACGGAGACATCCCGTGCCAGAACGATTTGTTTATAAGGCGCGTATTTGAATTCTTGAAGCTGTTCCAATGCGATTTCCCGGTTGAACTCGAGAAACGCGCTCAATTTATCGATAGTCTCTCGGGGGTCGGACGCTTCAGCCGGGATAATGGAGACGGTGAAAGAGGGCCGATTGTCGATCAAGAGATTTCCCCGACAATCATAGACCAGCCCTCGGGGCGCTTTCAATGGAAGCAGGCGGATTCGGTTTTTGTCTGAGAGGTGCCTGAATTTCATTCCGGCAATCAATTGGAGGTGGGCGAGTCGCAGAGAGAAAACAGCAAACCCGGCAGCTATGATCAAGGTCAAGAGGCGCAGCCTTCGGCTGAGCCTGATGCTTTCCCTATATCTTTTCCTCAGATAGAGCTTCATCATTGGCGCCATACCTAAGTTTGAGGCGGAAATACGAAGGAAATCGGGCTTCCCTCACCATCTTGAAGGCAATCGGAGCCAAAACCGACGTGTAGAGTGACGTCCACACGATTGTTGCAACAAGTTGAAAGACAGTGGCGACCTCATAGCGGAAAAGCAGTTTTAACAGAACAAAGGCGATTCCGTAAATCAGGCAGCCGATCGTTGTCACAAAAAACTGGCTCAGCCAGGTGTCGGTAATGAAGTATTCTTTCGCGACAATGAGCGAATATGTCACAAGAACCAGGGCGAACGCATTCATCCCAATCAACCCGCCGGAAAAGATGTCGCGGGTGATTCCAAGAATAAACGCCAGCAGAATCGCCCGGCGGAAATTCGAGCGATTCGCCGCGACGACCGCCGCCAGGACTGCGAGGTCCGGCCGTACGCCGCCAAACTCGACCGCATTGAGAAAGACCGACTCAAACATCGCGAGGGCTATCCCCCCCAGCAACGCCTTCAAGCTGAATAGAATGAGATATTCCTGTCTGCGAAAAATACTTGGTTCGGCGCCGGTGCGAAGCTTATTCTTCCTTCTCTTCATATTCGGATGTCTGTCCCCCCCCGGCAAGCGCCCGCTGCCGCGGGGTCAATATGATTGCCACCTCTTCAAGCTTTTGAAAATCGGTTGCAGGGATGACACGACCCCATTGGAACAGGTTGCCGGGTCTCTTCCGGAGCTCCCCGACCGTTCCCACCAGAAGGCCCTTCGGATAAATATAGCTGTTATCGGACGTGACAAGGATGTCGCCCTCGACAATGTCTGCCGTAGGCTCCAAATATTTCAGCACGCAGCCGCCCTCGTCATCACCCTGGACAACCCCCTGCGCGCGGCTTCGTTGAACTATAACACCGACTCTCGAGTTTGAATCGGTGAGCAGCAGGAGTTTGCTCGAGTAGTGGTAAACCTCGATGACGTGTCCCGCCAGGCCGGAATAAGAAACAGCGGGCATGCCCTTCCTGACACCGGCAGAGGCGCCCTTATCCAGCATGACTGTTCCGAGCCATGCGGTAGGATTTGTTCCAATTACGCGAGCAACAAGCTTTGGAGCTTCGATTTGTGCCCCGAACAGCGTCAGCGCCCGAAATCGCTGCTCTGCGAGCATCTGTTCTCTCAGGGAGGCGATTTCCTGCTCCAGTTCGCCGACCCGTTTTTTCAATGCGACATTCTGGGCCCGTGACCTGAAAAAGTCGGGAATGACGGAAAGCACGTTACGCCCCCCATCATATATCCCCTGCGACGCCTTTTGAGCGGGATAGGCGAATCCGAGCACAAGTTCGCTGCTCAGTTGAGCAACCCATCTTCGGTGCAGGCTGTCAATCATGAGCAGACAAGAAAGGCACAGGAGGACGATGAGTACGATCGGGCGTCTGTACTTCCAAAAGAAGTCGGGGAGGTACAACTGCTGGCCACCTCTTCAGACGATTTTTAGTGCGAGACTCTGTGGTTCATGAGCATCCCGTCCAGATACTTCCCCGCCCCCAAGACGACTGCGGTCAAGGGGTCATCGGCAGTTCTGACCGGAAGTTGGGTCTCCTCGGCTATCAACTTGTCCAATCCCCGCAAAAGCGAGCCGCCGCCTGCAAGGATCATCCCCCGGTCAACGATATCGGCGGACAGTTCCGGCGGAGTTCGTTCGAGAGTGATTTTGACCGATTCCAAAATTGTCGATATCGGCTCTGCCAATGCTTCCCGTATTTCTTCCGATGTGATCGTGATCGGTTTCGGCAGGCCGGCGACCATGTCGCGGCCCTTCACCGTCATGTGGGTCTCCTCGTCCATCGGAAAGGCAGAACCAAGCGCAATCTTTATTTCCTCCGCTGTCCGTTCGCCAATCATGAGATTGTACGTTTTCTTCAGGTGTTGGATAATGGCCTGGTCCATCTCGTCGCCGGCGATCCGAGCGGTCTTGCTGAAGACGATTCCGCCCAGCGAAATAACGGCCACCTCCGTTGTTCCACCGCCAATGTCGACAATCATGTTCCCTACGGGCTCCTGAACCGGCAACCCTGAACCGATCGCCGCGGCCATGGGTTCCTCGATGAGGGCCACGCTCCGCGCTCCCGCTTGAGAGGCCGAATCCTCCACCGCCCGCTTCTCCACCTCCGTTATCCCGGATGGAACGGCGATCACCATGCGCGGGCGAACCAGGGATTTGCGATTGTGTACCTTCTGAATAAAGTATCGCAACATCTGTTCGGTTACTTCGAAATCGGCTATCACCCCGTCCTTCATGGGACGAATCGCCACAATGTCACCCGGTGTGCGGCCGATCATTTGTTTGGCTTCGCTGCCGACCGCCAGCACTCGATTCTCACCCTGTTTTATGGCAACGACGGAGGGCTCCCTGAGCACGATACCCTGTCCCTTTACGTACACCAGGGTGTTCGCAGTGCCCAGGTCGATCCCCATATCATTCGAAAAAAGACCCGCAATCGAGTCGAATATCATGGCTTTCTTCCTCCCGAATGTAAGAATACCCGGGGAATCCCAACCCCCTCAAGCGGGATGCCTAAGTGAAAAGCCAGACGGCTTTTCGGTGATTGTACCACTTCATGCGCAAAATGTCCACACGGAAATCCATCAACCACGATCAATGCCTCCGGGCGTTGTCAACGGCAGGCGGTTCTGCTATAATCCATCCTGTCTCCAATTAATATGGCTAAGGAGCAAATTTCGTGCCTGTCGAGAAAACGGCCGAATTTCGAGAATGCACCAAAGGATTATCGATACTGTCTGTGCGAGCGGACCCGCCCGGTTTTATGTCATCCCGAGGTCCGGCGCCGACGCCGTTACGGTATGTCGGCAGCCGCTTAGCTGCGACATCGGACCGCGCAATATTCTGAAGGCGCTCGAGGGCCGGAAACACCTTTTCCTGCTCGAAAGCGCTGACGGCCCCCTGAAAACCGCCCGCTATTCCGTCATCGGATGCGACCCCGTCACTAGCTTCCGGGCCAAGCGCTTCTCCTGTATCATAGCCGACTCATCCGGGCGGCGCATGGAACGGGCGGACCCCATAAGCATGCTTCGGAAATTACTTGAGCCGTACAGGATTTCTCGACACCAGGCGTTGCCCGACTTTTATGGAGGAGCCGTCGGACTTTTCTCGTACGACATGAAGAATTATTTCGAAGCGCTGCCGGACAGGACGGAAGACGATCTCGATATGCCGGACTGTTTTGTTGTGCTCGTCGATACCATAATCTTGTTCGACCGCCGCCATGGGACATGTGAAATTATAGCAAGCGAGTTCCATGAACCCCACCCACCGCGGGCTCGCGAAAAGGCGTATTCCAAGGTAGCCGCCTTGCTGGAAAAAATCAACGAGGGACTGGCGGCCCCCCGTCGCGGGACACAAATTCGGTTCGGAGAGATAACCTCCACGCATACGCCGGAACAGTATGACGCTATGGTAGGCCGAACAAAAGAGTATATTGCGGCCGGAGACATCTTCCAGGCCAATCTCTCGCAGCGGCTCCGCTCTCGGTTTGAAGGGAACCCGATCGAGCTGTATCGGCGGCTCGCCCAAATCAACCCCTCGCCGTTTGCGTTTTATTTCGATTTCGGCGATTTTCACCTGGTGAGTTGCTCGCCGGAGCGACTCATCAGGCTCACCGGCGATTATGTGGAAACACGGCCCATCGCCGGAACGCGCCCGCGGGGCCGCGACAGCGAAGAAGACGAGATGATGCGCAGGGAGTTGATTGTTCACCCGAAAGAGCGCGCTGAACATATCATGATAGTCGACATGTCCCGAAACGATATTGGCAGGGTTTGTGTCTGCGGCACGGTCCGGCCGGATGAACTGTGTGTCATCGAGAAATACTCGCATGTCTTCCACATCGTTTCGAACATTGTGGGAACAATGATTCCCGGACGCGACTGTTTCGACCTTCTTGCCGCCACCTTTCCGGGAGCAAGCATAACGGGCGTCCCCAAGATACGGTGCATGGAAATCATTGATGAACTCGAGCCGGTTCGCAGGGGACCTTATACCGGCTCTCTCGGATGGATTTCCTATGCGGGCGACATGGACCTGAACATCATCATCCGCACCTTTGTCTTGAGGGACGGCTACACGCATATACAGGTCGGCGGGGGTATCGTGGCCGATTCCGAGCCCGAAAGAGAATACCACGAGAGCCTGAACAAGGCGCAAGCCCTGGTTGAAGCGCTCCGAACCGGCGAGCGAATGTGAGCGCGAGCGTCGTATCGACCTGTCCGAAAAAGAAATAGTCCCCCCGAGACAAAATCCATTTTGTTTTTGCGTCAGCGCAGCGAAACGGGAAGAAGGGTTGGGCCCGTGGCAAGCGACAGCCTCGTATTTCTCAACGGTGAATTTGTCCCCGAAAAAAGCGCCAAAATTTCTGTCTTTGACAGGGGATTCCTATACGGTGACGGATGTTTCGAGACCATGCGGGCATACGATGGCGTTATTTTCCGTTTGAACGACCACCTCGAACGGCTCCGGAACTCCTTGGCGCTGCTCGATATCCATTTTTCTTACTCGTCACGGCAACTCGCTGACATCTGCAATCGGCTCATCGAGCGGAACGATCTTGCCGATGCGATTGTGCGGTTGAGCGTAACGCGAGGGCATTCCCGGGGAGGCATCGGGACTTCTCGCCCCGCCGAGCCGTCGGTTGTCGCATTTGTCAGGCCGCCCATGCCTCTCCCCGCCGACGCGTATACGGCGGGTGTATCCGCAAAAGTTGTCTCAATCGTGCGGACTCCACGCCGTTCGCTCGATGCTCTCGTGAAATCGATGAACTTTTTGAACTACATCCTGGCCCGTTCCGAGGCCGAACGGGGTGGAGCGTATGAAGCTATCATGCTCAACTGTAAAGGTCATGTCGCGGAAGCAAGCGCCGCCAACATCTTTTTCGCGCGAAACGACTCGCTCTTTACACCGAGCGCGGATTGCGACATTTTATTAGGGATAACACGCGCCGTCGTCATCGAACTGGCCTCGCAGCAAGGCATCCTCTGCGAGGAGGGAAAGATGCGAAAAGAAGAGATGAGCGACTTCGATGAATGTTTCCTCACGAACACGGGGGTCGAACTTTTGCCGGTAACGACGATTGACGGCCGCAGTGTCGGTGAAGGCAAGCCGGGCGCAACCTATACGCGGCTGCATCAAGCGTATCATGAACGTGTCAGAAAAGGATAGATGATGGAATCGATTTCCAAGGTCAGTTTCCACGACCTTGCTGTTGCGCACCTGGACGATGTATTAAGAATCGAGCGACTCTCGTTCAAGACTCCGTGGAGCAAGTTCGCCTTCATACATGAGATTCAATTCGAGAGATCGGTGTTCAGAGTGCTGAAAGTGGGGAGGCGGATTGCGGGCTACGGCGGATTCTGGCTCGTAATGGACGAAGCCCATATTTCGAATATCGCGATTCATCCGGAATACCGTCGCCGGGGACTAGGAAAAAGACTGCTCGTGCATTTGCTGGAGGAGGCGGTGGCAAGAGGGGCTTCCGCCGCGACCCTCGAGGTGCGAGAATCAAACCTGGCGGCACGGAAAATGTATGAAGGTTTTGGATTCAGGGTCGTTGCGGTCCGGAAGCATTACTACTCTGATGAGAATGAAGACGCTCTCGTGATGTGGAACGGCGACATCGCGGCCACGCTGAAGTCTGTCGGCCACCAAAAGATCGGCCGGGAAGCGACCTGATCTGTTCGTGCCAAGCTGAAATCCCCCGGCAACCAAGTTCCATTGCGGGTCGGGACAAAGAAGTTTCTCTCCTTACCAAAGAGCGCAGGATTCCGAGCGACCTACTTGATTCCCACCAGTTGC
This sequence comes from uncultured bacterium, assembly GCA_964453435.1. Lineage (GTDB taxonomy): Bacteria > Abyssobacteria > SURF-5 > SURF-5 > SURF-5 > CAYVQZ01. Next base: position 31,147 of record CAYVQZ010000008.1, on the reverse strand, counting down.
GCCGCCGCCGGACCAAGAATGATATCCAGTTCTTCAGCGCTGAAGCCGAACCGTTTCGACTCGACCGCGCCCCGAACCGCGTCGAGCCAGTCCTTTGACGGCAGAACCATCTTGAGGTAGGGGTTGTCGGTTCCGTAGAGGATACGCCACGGCCCGATTTCGTCCAGGGCGGCTCGCAGCATGGTGTAGAATTTATCCGGCTCATGGATGAACACGCGTTGCCAGCCCGAGATATCGACGAAGAGGTTCCACTTGGTTCCCGCAAGCGCGAGTGTTTCCTCCCACCAGCAGTGGCCGACGTGCGCCATGACGATTCGAAGGTCCGGAAAGTCCGCAGCGACACTGTCCACAAAAACGGGGCGGGCATACTTGGCTTTCATCGGAGCGGGCTGGGTTCCGGTGTGGAACAACACTGTCACGCCCAGTTCCTGCGCTTTGCGATACAGCGGATAGCAGGCGGGGTCGTCCGGATAGAATCCGGCCGTCGGATGAAGCTTCAATCCTTTCGCGCCCTGTTCGGTCACTCCCTTTTCGAGTTCCTGCGCGGCGTCTTTGCGGCGCGGGTCGACGGCGACAAAATGAACGAGCCGCTCTCCGTGTTTCTTTACCATTTCGCTGAACTTGAGGTTCTGCTCCGCTATCGAAACACACTCCGGCTCGCCCGAGCACGGCTCCTGGGCGCCGAGCATGTAGTCGACCGGAAAGATTACCGACACGTCCACGCCCGACTCGTCCATGTCCGCAACAAGCAGGTCGGCTTCGGGGTCCTTGAGTTGCTCGGTCGCCGCCGTCAGGAGTTGCTCGACATCAGGCAGCTCGCCGGTCGGACGCGCCATGTTCGCGGCAACAACCATTCCGAGTCCTCTCAGAAACGACTTCGGTATCCATCCCTCGTCATACACATGCACATGTGCGTCAACTATCATGATACAAAGCTCCTTCCTTTATACCCCGCAGCTCGACACAGTTTCACCGCCCGATTTTATACAGCTTCTCGGCGGCGGGACCCAATACGATATCCACCTCTTCCCGACTGAAGGTATATTCTTCGCGATTGACCGCATTTCTGGTGGCCGCGAGCCAATCTTTCGATGCGAGCACAAGCTGCAGATACGGGTTGTCCGTGCCGTACATCACGCGCCAGGGACCTATTTCGTCAAGCGCGCTCCTCAGCATCTTGTAAAAATTGAGAGGATGATACAGATACTCGCGTTGCCAGCCCGAGATGTCAACATAGAGATTCCATTTGGTTCCCGCAAGCGCAACCGCTTCTTCCCACCAGCAATGCCCGACGTGCGCCATGACCATCTTTACCTCGGGAAAATCCGCCGCCGCGCCGTCCACGAAAACCGGCCGCGCATACTTCGCTTTCATCGGCACGGGCTGTGTCCCGGTATGGAAGAGAACGGGAACGTCGAGTTCACGGGCCTTCTCATAAAGCGGATAACACACCGGGTCGTCGGGATAGAAACCCGTTGTCGGATGAAGCTTTAGGCCCCTGGCAGCTTGCTCGGTCACTCCTCTTTCGAGTTGTTCGACCGCATCCTTGCGGCGCGGGTCCACCGCCACCAGATGAACGAGACGCGTCGGATTCTTTGCGACTATCTCTCCGAAATTATAATTTACCTTCGCGACCGGTTCACAATAGGGTGTGCCTGAGCACGGCTCGTCGTCTCCCATGGCGTAGTCGACGGTGCAAATGACCGACACATCCACACCGGCCTCGTCCATGTCGGCCAGCAATTTTTCACCGTTCGGGTCCGAATACTGCTTGTCGGCGCCCTTGACGAGTTCATCGGGGTCTGCAAACTCGCCGGTGTATTTTGCCAGGCTCGCCGAGATAATTCGCCCGAGACCGCGCTTGAAAGCCTTCGGCCTCCATCTGTCATCGTTCAAGTGCACATGCGCATCAACAATCATTGAGCGAAACCTCCTTATAATAACCGCATAGAGAAAAGTTCGGGTCACAAAAAGTGAATGAGTGTGGCGTCATTATATTGCAGTTTGCAAGGGTCTGTCCAGCAATCCCCTTTGACACAAAGTCGAGTTTGGATGCCCTGTCCTTCTGGTTTCGGTTTTCCACGCCGTATTGCCGGAATAACTTTTCGGCCGCTTTGGGTCGTCATTCTGAGCCAGAGCGAAGAACCTCGCAACTGATTGCGCCAAAAAAGAGAGATTCTTCGTCGCTTTGCTCCTCAGAATGACAGGATGAGTGTCCTCTGGAAGAAAAAGCCTTTTTGACGACACGGCCTCCGGAGAGCGTGTTGAGATTGGGAGTGTGGCCACTCGAGCACGGCGGGCAAAGTGGGATGGAACGACTCTTCCCCGGTCTTTTCTTTGCTCGTCGTTGACTTCGCAAAGGAAGATTGCTATAACGTTACTTATATTCGAAGGTTTCACGGCGTAGCGTAGCCGCAACCAAACTTGGCTTCAGGGACAGTCCCGATTCTACGACACTTCGTGTCCGTAAATCGGGGACAGTCCCTTTCGCCCCGTATCACACTGCGACCGTTAACATTATGAGAGTCGCGGCATGAAAATCCCGACGGAAATTCACAATTCTGATAGACGGTAGTACAGAGAGGTTTCCCGAATGCATCGGCTCTTCTTCAATAATTTGCAGGCCCGAGTGATGTTGCTCTTTCTGCTTATTGCTCTGGTCCCCCTTGGCATAGTGGGGGTTTTCTCGGTGCGAACGGCGGAACAGCTTATCACAAGCATGGTTTCCAATCACTTGGAAAATGTCGCCGATGACAAGGCCGCGCTGTTGGAACGATGGATTTCAGAGCGCAAGGCCGATGTCGAAGTCATCGCCGGCTCCTCGATAGTTCGCTCAATGGATGCCGGCCTGATCGCTCCCTACCTCGATCTCGTCAAACAAAAATACAAAGTGTATATTGGTTTCATAATTGTGTCCCGTGGCGGAGAAGCTATTTTCAGCAGCTACCGCGAGCAGGCCGCATATCACAAGGAAGAATGGTATAAACATTCCGTGGAGGGCAGCTCCTACACATCGGACATCGTTCTCGATCCCGAACGAGACGAGTCGATTTTTCGGATTTCCGCCCCCATCGTCGGCGATGAGGGAGAGATACGAGGTGTTGCCTGCGCCGTGGTCGGCACCCGGGCCATCACATCGATAATCCTGAAAGTATCTCTCGGAGAAACGGGAGAGTGTTACCTCGTGGACAAGGGAGGCACGTTCCTTGCCCATAAGGACCCGAGAAGAATATTGACCGATAACATCTCCCAGTCGGAGAGTTTCAGGAATATATTCGGAACGGCCCGTCACAAAACCATATATACCGATTACAGGGGAATAGAGGTTCTGGGAGCTTCGAGGAAAGTCGCCGACCTCGATTGGTATCTTGTAGTGGAACAGGACAGGGACGAAGCGTTTGGGGCTGCGGACAGGCTGGAACGATACATCTTTATCATCATCATATTTGCCATACTCGGAGCCGTTATCCTGGCGTGGCTCTTTTCCTCCCATGTTGTCGGTCCAATTCGGGAATTGAGCGAGGCCGCCCATAAATTTGCCACGGGCGAATTCGAAAATGTGCTCGCGAAGAGCAGCCGAACAGATGAAATAGGATTGTTGCATCATGCCTTTGCACAGATGGCGAAGCAGCTTAAGGCGCGACAGGTAAGCCTCGAGGAAAAGGTGGAATTGACAGAAGCGGAATTGCGGGAAACGGACGTGAAGTTACAGAGAACCGTTATGGCCGCCGCTCGTTCCGAGCAACTTGCGGCGCTCGGTCGACTCGCTGCAGGTGTCACTCACGAGATACGAACTCCGATTGCGTCTCTCAAGCTTTTTTTGGAGTCAGCGAAGGCGGAAATCGAAATCTCGCCCGAGTACGAGGAAGATTTCCAGGTGGCCATGAACCAGATACGGAGAATAGAGGCCACCATCAACCGATTTCTTGATTTTGCAAAACCCCAGGAACCGATATTTTCCCTCGTCGATATTGGCTCATTGATTGAAGAAGCCTTGCTCGTCGTACGGCCGAAGGCGAACCAACAGGAAACGAAAGTCACCGTTACAATAGAAAATACTTTGCCGAAAATAAGGGGAGACAGAAAACAGCTTGGTGAAGTTCTCGTGAACTTGATGGTCAATGCGCTCGAAGCCATGACAAGCCGGGGCACATTGCATGTCGCTGCGCGCGAGGGCCGTCTGAACGGCCGCAGAGGCATACGGATAGATGTCTCAGACACGGGACCGGGTATATCCAAGAAGGATGTTTCCAGAATTTTCGACCCCTTCTTCACCACGAAAGCATCCGGAACGGGGCTGGGGCTCTCCATCGTGCAGAGCACCGTGAGCCGGCACGAAGGCGAGGTCAGCGTAAAAAGCAATGATGGCAAAGGTACTACATTTTCTATTTTCCTTCCGGCGCCGACGGAATGAGGAAGCATGAACATGGAGAGGATATTGATTGTTGACGATGATGAGGGGCTGATCCATTTTCTGAATCGATTCTTCACCAAACTGGATAAGAAGGTCGTATATTCCACCAACGGTTCCTCGGCGCTCGAACTCATATCGAGTGAGCCTTTTGACCTGATTCTCATGGATTATAAGATGCCGGGGCTGAACGGACTGGATACTCTCAGAGAGGTCAGAAAACTTCAGGTGAAAACGCCCGTTGTCATCATGACCGCATACGGGACGACCGAGACCGCCATAGAGGCGATGAAACTGGGAGCCTACGACTACATCCTCAAGCCGTTTGAACGAGACGAGTTGAAACGGATTGTCACCGATGCTCTTGAAGTGAATCGGCTGATGAAAGAGATTGTCAGCCTCCCGACCGAGTTTCGTGGCGCCGCGCCTTCCCAACAGAAAACGGTCAGAATCGTCGGCAATCATAAAAAAATGCAGGAGGTGTACAAGTTAATCGGGCAGGTGGCGGAACAAGATGTGACGGTTCTTATCACCGGCGAAAGCGGAACGGGGAAGGAACTCGTCGCCAAGGCGATATATCACCACAGTAAGAAGAAAAACAAGCCATTTCTGACCGTCAATTGCGCGGCGATTCCGGACACGCTCTTTGAAAGCGAGTTGTTCGGTTACGAACGAGGAGCGTTCACAGGCGCCGAACGCACCCACCTGGGCAAGTTCGAAAGATGCAACGGCGGCACGATTTTTTTTGACGAAATCGGAGACATGAGCCTCGCGACACAAGCCAAAGTGTTGCGGGTGCTCCAGGAGGGCGAATTCGAACGACTTGGCGGAACCGAGACGCTCAAGGCCGATGTAAGAGTCATCGCAGCCACAAACAAAGACCTCGCAAAAGCCGTCGAGAGAGGAGAATTCAGGGAAGACCTTTATTGGAGACTCAAGATCATCTCAATTGCCTTGCCTCCACTCCGCAATCGCGCGGAGGACATCCCGATGTTGGCGCAATATTTTCTGGACCGGTTCACCGAAGAGTTTCATAAGCCCGTTCGCCGGCTGGCCGATGCAGCGACTCGGAAACTCAATTCGTACTCGTGGCCCGGCAATGTGCGCGAATTGGAAAATTGCATAAAGCGAGCCGTTCTGCTTTGTTCGGGAGATGTGATTCTGGAAGAACACATAAAGCTTGAAGCGGAAAAAAAACCATTGGGGCCGAAAAGTCGTGAACAACTGCTTAACAGCCTTAAAGAGAAACTTGACGACCTTATCCCCGACATTCTGAGACTGTCAGACGAAAGGGTTCATGCCAACATCGTGGAATTAATCGAAGAAATGGTCATAGCAAGAGCCCTCAAAGAATGCGCGAATAACCAAGTGAAGGCCGCCAAGATGCTCGGCATAAGTCGCAACACGCTGCGCCACAGGATGCAAAAATATAACCTGAAAACCCACAACGATGGCTAGCCTGTCAGTCGCCTGCTGAAATATCAACAACCCTGCCCAAGACTTGAACAGCTCAACATAATTCTTGATTTTCCCGAAGAATGCGGGAGTTTTCTTTTTTTGGACGGCGGGGTCCTGCTGACATAGCACCACCCTCTCCGCATCGAGTGCGAAAAGACCATTCCCTTAAAAACCTGCCTTCTCCTTTAATGCCAACAGGTTAGACAAATCCGTTCTCCGGCTGAAAACGTGGCAGGCGGCTTGCTCAGTCAGCGATACGCATCCGAAATTCACTTCTCGGCTCTGCTCTTCTCGATGAAAAAGATGTCACCGAAAGAAAGGGTGAGCGGCAATGGAAGAAATGGCCAAGTCGGAGGCCAGATACGAAAGCATTCACGACGAACATCTGAAGCGGGAAGTCGAACGCTTCAATGCGAAGCTCAGGCACTTTCGAGGGGTGGCGGCCAGCGTCCTTCAGGATGCGCAGAAGGTGTGGGAAGAAATGTGGGAAGCGTGCGGGGACCCGCGAAGTTGCGAGGAGATTCTTGAAGACGCCGACAATCTGTTCGATCGCGCTCCGGCGTGCGGATGGCCCGAGTTCAGGGAAAAGCTCCATCTTCTCGGCCATTACATAGATTACACCAGGAGGCTTTGCGAGGGGGCAATCGACAACCCGGAAAACAGTGGAAGGGGGATATAGAGCATGCCCAGGCAATTCAAAATTCTCTCTGGTCGGCCGGAAGAAGAAGGACGCGCCTGTCAAGTGCTGGCGCCGGAAGAGAAACTAAAACATTTTCGAAACATTAACGGCTCGATTCTGCAAGACGCTCTTGATACATGGGGAGGCATTTGGGACCAGTTGCAGGGCTCCGTTACACACGGTTTCATGATCACCCCGGAGGCTGAAACGGGATTTCGGCCGGAATGTGGTTGGCCTGAGTTCCTTGAAAAAATGTGGTTGCTGAAACACTACCTCGACAACGCCAAAAGGTTTTGCGACGGAAGGGAGTGAAGAATGGGAGCTGTCAGAATCGTCGATAGGACCAAAGACAAAGTGGAACAAATCATCAACAGCAACGGCCATAGCGCCGATGCGCTCATCTCGATACTGCAAGATATCCAATCCGAGTACCATTACCTTCCCGAAGAAACGCTCCGGCATGTGGCAAAGTGTCTCGGCCTTCCGCTCATTCAGGTCTATGGCGTGGCGACGTTCTTCAAGGCCTTCAGCTTGACACCGCAGGGAAAACACAAGTGCAGCGTATGCCTTGGAACGGCTTGTCACGTGCGCGGCGCGTCAGCCGTTCTCGGGGAACTGGAGAGACAGTTACAAATACGAAGCGGAGAAACCACCGACGACCTGCAGTTCACGCTGGAAAGCGTCAACTGTCTGGGCGCCTGCGCCCTCGGTCCGGTTGTAGTCGTCGATGGCGAGTACCACGGCCAGATGAATGCAGGCAAGGCGAAGAAAATGATAGCACGATACAAGAAAGCGTCGAGGCCGGAAAAAAATGAAAAAGTTGCTCTCACCGTCTGACCTGCAACAACTGCGGGAAAGCATACTTAACAGGCGCAAAACCGGCAAGTCTGTCATAGCAATTTGCGGTGGCACGGGATGTCGCGCATATGGATGCGAGGCTGTCGGCGCCGCCTTCAGAAAGGAAATTCGCCATCGAGGCTTGAACAAACGCGTCGATGTCAAATTTACAGGTTGCCCTGGATTCTGCGAATGTGGAACCCTGGTGGTGATACACCCGGAACGGTTGCTCTATGTGCGCGTTACACCAGCAGACGTGCCTGAGATAATTGAAGAGACAATTCTGAACAACCGCATTGTGGAAAGGCTCTTATACACGGATCCCTCCACCAGAAAAAAGGTAGCCGCCGAGACCGATGTTCCGTTCTACAAAAAACAACAGCGATTTGTCATCGGTTGCAACGGCATGATAGACCCAACCAGCATAGAGGACTATATGGCGATAGGCGGATATTCGGCCCTGGCCAAGGTTCTCTTCGATATGAAGCCGGAAGAAGTAATCGCGGAGATGAAGAAATCAGGGCTTCGCGGCCGCGGCGGAGGCGGCTTCCCGACCGGGAGAAAGTGGGAGTCGTGTCGAAATGCGGTCTCGGGAAACGGGACCCGCTATGTTATATGTAACGCCGACGAAGGCGACCCGGGCGCATTCATGGACAGGAGCTTGCTCGAGGGAAACCCGCACAGTGTCCTCGAGGGCATGATAATCGGCGCATATGCCATCGGCAGCAGTGAGGGCTATGTCTACGTTCGCCATGAATACCCCCTGGCCGTGGAAAATCTGGGCATTGCATTGGACCAAGCCGGGACGTATGGGCTCTTGGGAAGAAGGATTCTGGGCTCCGATTTCAGCTTCCATGTCAGAGTCTTCCGTGGCGGCGGCGCATTTGTATGCGGGGAATCCACTGCTTTGATGGCGTCGCTCGAGGGAAAAATCGGCGAGCCAAGGCCCAAGCACATCCACACCACCGACCGGGGCCTGCATGGGAAACCCAGCAACCTCAACAACGTGGAAACATGGGCTAATGTGCCGCTGATAATCAACCGGGGCGCAAACTGGTACTCGAATATCGGCACGGAAAAAAGCAAGGGCACCAAGATATTCTCTCTGGTAGGGAAAATAAATAATACCGGCCTTGTCGAAGTGCCTATGGGAATCACGCTTCGCGAGATAATCTATGACATCGGCGGAGGAATTCCGAACGGAAAGAAGTTCAAGGCCGTTCAGACCGGAGGACCGTCGGGCGGATGCATTCCGGAAAGCCTCACAGATTTGCCGGTGGACTTCGAAAAGCTCACCGAAGTCGGTTCGATGATGGGTTCCGGCGGAATGATTGTAATGGACGAAGCAACCTGCATGGTGGACGTGGCCAAATACTTCGTCAAATTCCTGACCGAGGAATCCTGCGGCAAGTGTGTGCCGTGCCGGGAAGGGCTTGACAGGATGCTCGACATCCTGACGAGTATCACAGAAGGCGCCGGCAAAGTGGGAGATATCGAACTGCTGCAGGAACTCGGAGACGTGATAAAGGAGACTTCGCTGTGCGCTCTCGGAGGCAGCGCCCCTAACCCCGTTTTGTCGACCATTAAGTATTTCAGAGAGGAGTACGAGGCGCACATAAACGAGGGGCGGTGTCCGGCCGCCGTGTGCAAAGCGCTCATCACATTCACAATAAATGAAGAAATATGCAACGGTTGCGGCCTGTGCGCCAGGAGCTGTCCACAGCAGGCGATAACGGGAGAAAAGAAAAAGCCGCATGTGATCGACCAGGCAAACTGCATCAAGTGCGGTCTGTGCCGTGATAATTGCAAGTTCGGGGCGGTCATCGTCTCGTAAGAAGGGGAAAGAATGGTTAGACTCACGATCGATAATATTCCGACCGAGGTTCCGGAAGGAACAACCGTTCTGGAGGCTGCCCGCAATCTCGGCATCGTCATTCCCACACTATGTCACGAGCCGGGCCTCTCGCCCTATGGCGCCTGCCGATTATGCCTCGTCGAAGTGGTGAAGAAGGGTCGCTCTTCGCTCGAGGCCTCCTGCACACTCCCGGCGCTTGAAGGCCAATCCATCATTACCGACTCCGACAGGGTGCGGAAGGCGCAAAAGGTAATCATAGAACTTCTGCTTTCGACGTGTCCCACATCGAAAAGGTTGCAGGACCTCGCCTCCAATTTCGGCGTCAACAAGGTTCGGTTTACGCTGAAAAATAAAGATTGCATCCTTTGCGGACTCTGCGTGAGGTATTGCAAAGAACAGATGCAATCCGGCGGAATAGGGTTCGTCGGACGAGGAACGTCACGCCGAGTGGCCACACCCTTCGGGTTAACTCCCGAGGAATGCCGGAACTGCGGCGGCTGCGAATGGATATGCCCCGTATGCGAGCGGGCGTGCACGGCGGACAGTCTCATCGATGGCCTGTGCGGAGGGTGCCAAAACCAAATGCCGGTCGAGACGTGCGCCGTCTGCATCGGCTGCTCTGAAAGTGTCGGACCAAAAGGATATAAGGTCTACTGAACAAAACCCGGGTGAAAGCAAATAAACGTCATGATTCTCAGAATCACCACCAAGTGAAAGGAGCCACAGAGGATGACCCTGACGCGCTATAACGCAACGGCTGCCACGCTGACCAAAAACAGGACCGGCGGCGATTGGAGCCCCATCAGCGGCATGTGTGTGACATGCGTCGATGGCTGCATTGGTATGTGCGAGATCGGAAAAAGCGCATACCGGGGACACGAAGTCATCTATCCTCAGCCTTTCGGGATTACCACCATGGCGTCCCAGAAAGACTACCCGGTCGACTTGTCCCACTTCAACATCATGGGCACGGCCGTCGGCGCTGTCGGAATCGAAGAAGACTCCGACAAGGCCATTTTCCCGAACGTTAATCTCGAAACGAGGCTGGGTCACGACAAGGGAATCAAGCTGCGGTTGCCCCTTATTATCGGCGGACTCGGCTCCACGAATGTGGCTGCCACAAATTGGGAAGGCCTTGCCATCGGCTCCGCTCTGGCGGGAACGGTTCTCACTATCGGTGAGAACATCTGCGGAATGGACATCGAGTGCGTGATCAAAAAAGGGCGAGTGGTAAGTTCTCCCGAACTCGAACGCAGAGTAAGGTTGTTCAAGGATTGGCAGCGCGACGGCTACGGAGCCATCGTGCTGCAGGCGAATGTCGAGGATACCCGCCTGGGCGCACAGGAGTATGCAATCGAAAAGCTGGGGGTCGAGGTCGTCGAATTGAAGTGGGGACAGGGTGCGAAGGATATAGGAGGAGAAGTCAAGATTCGTGACCTCGAAAAGGCGCAGCTTCTCAAGAAGCGGGGCTATGTGGTGCTTCCCGACCCGCTCGACCCCGCAAGGATAGAGGAATTCAAGAGGGGAGTGTTTACCGAATTCGAACGCCATTCCCGGGTCGGAATGGTAAGCGAGGAGAGTTTCGTTGCCCGCGTGGAAGAGCTTCGCAGGGCCGGGGCCAAGCACGTCACCTTGAAAACCGGCGCATACAGACCGGCGGACCTGGCCCGGGCCGTCAAGTTTTCCTCGATCGCCAAAATCGATTATCTTACCATTGATGGCGCGGGCGGCGGAACGGGCATGAGCCCGTGGAGAATGATGAACGAGTGGGGCGTGCCCACCGTGGAGTTATGGTCGCTCTTGCGTCAATACTGTGACCGGCTTGCGCAGCAGGGAGAATATGTTCCGGACGTGGCGCTGGCAGGCGGATTCACCATGGAAGACCAGATTTTTAAAGGGTTTGCCATTTGTGCGCCGCACTGTAAGGCGATTGTCATGGCCAGAGCCCCGCTTGCCGCTGCGATGGTGGCGAAAACAATCGGAAAGGCGATTGAGAGTCAGCAGCTTCCAATCTTCCTCGAACGCTTCGGTCACACCCGCGAGGCCATTTTTGTCACGGCTGAAGAACTGAGGCGTGAATACGGCAATGATTATAAGAAGATTCCCACCGGCGCCATCGGCCTCTACACATACTACGAACGGCTCGCTCAGGGGCTGCGCCAGCTCATGTGCGGCTCCCGCAAATTTGCGCTCGAGCACATTGCGCGCAACGATATCGCGGCGCTGACTCCCGAAGCCTCGAGGGTGAGCGGCATCCCCATGGTTTCCGAACTGGACTCCGAGGAAGTTGAGAACATCCTTGGAAAAACTCCTGTCGCCGTTCATGGTTAGATGGAGCAAGAAGCCGCGTTCTCCCCATCAACCGGGAAGACAAGAGTAGGAAATACTCTTGAGCGAGCTAACCGAAAAGAGACGGCTTGCGATACTGCGCGTTCTTCGACAGGCTGGCGTTCCTCTCGGCAGTTCAAAAATCACCGGGAGACTCCTGGCCGCAGGCCATGAAATGAGCGAACGTACCGTTCGGTTCTATCTGCAGGCTCTTGACCACGACGGACTAACCAAGACCATGGGCAGAAAAGGCCGCATCCTCACCGACCGAGGAGTCGACGAACTGGCCAGCGCGAGAATCATCGAAAGAGTCGGATTCCTCGCAGCGAAAATCGACCAGATGACCTATCGCATGAGCTTCGACCTCTCCGCCGGAAAAGGAACAGTCCTCATAAACGTTAGCATTATCAAACAATCGGACTTGGGACCCGCGATACCGCTCATAACGAGGGTGTTTCGGGCCGGCTATGCCATGGGCCGATTAATCGCCATCTTTACGCCGGGGCAACAAGTGGGCGATGTCCTTGTGCCGCATGGTACAATAGCTATAGGCACGGTGTGTTCGATAACCGTGAACGGCGTGCTGCTGGCAAATGGAATTCCCACATACTCGCGGTTCGGAGGGCTGCTGGAAGTGCGGGATAAAAAGCCGACGCGGTTTGTGGAAGTCATCGATTATGGAGGGACCACGCTCGACCCGTTGGAGGTTTTTGTCCGAAGCGGGATGACCGACCACGCAGGAGCCACCGAAACGGGCTACGGCAAAATAGGCGCAAGTTTCCGCGAGGCGCCGGCGGAATGCAGGGAGACGGTGATAACTCTTGCTCACCAACTGGAAGCCGCAGGTCTCGGAGGGTTCCTGGCCATCGGATGGCCGGGGCAGTCACTTACGGGGATTCCTGTGGAGCAGGGACGCTTCGGCATGGTAATTGTGGGCGGGCTGAACCCGACGGCGATTTTGGGGGAGAAGGGAATACGGGCACACTTGCACGCTTTGGCGGCATTGACAGAGTATCAGACGCTGTTCCCGTATGACGAACTCGATGCCCGAGTACGCAATTTCGCATGACTTCAATGTGCTGCGATTGGCCTTTGTGAATCTGTCTCACTATTGCCCATCTTACGGAAATCACAAATGTCTATGCATGAGGTGAGGATGTGAAGAAAATAGAGGCGATCATAAAGCCGTTCAAGCTGGAAGAAGTGAAAGAGGTTCTTTCGAATAACGGCATCAAAGGATTAACGGTTATCGAGGTCAAAGGGTTCGGTCGACAAAAAGGACATAAGGAATTATACCGCGGCGCCGAGTACGAAATAGAGTTTCTCCCGAAAATCAAACTCGAGGTGGTGGTGCCGGACAGCGAGGTTGAAACCGTTATCGAGGCAATCGTTGCGGCCGCGCGCACCGGCCGCCTGGGCGACGGAAAGGTCTTCGTCACGCCGGTGGAGGAAGTAATAAGAATCCGGACAGGCGAACGTGGCAAAGACGCCATTTGAGTTTCCGCCCCGACTCCTTTCTCGCTCCTGAAAGCTCCACCGTATTTCCGCTTCCCTGAGGCAGGCCCAATTTTTTCTGAAGTCCGTTGACATGGCTGAGCCACCCCTATTCGCGCTTTCTTCTTCCGCCTCCCCCAACCTTCGCGCAAGTGTCGCGCAAGTTGACCTCCCGGCTCGTTTCATGATAGCCTATACTCCTTAATCTGCAATTTCGAATCCGATAGGATGTCGAGAACTTTCTGCCTTCTCCGCAGAACCCATTAAGATAGAGGAGGTTACACGTTGGCAAAGAAACAGGCTCCGAAAATGGGCGAATCGACCATCGCCGTTCACGGGGGCGAGCAAAGATGGCGCGGCTCCGTGACCACTCCCATAGTTCAAACTTCCACCTTCGTCTTCAAAAACATGGATGAGGTCGCCGAATACACCTCGGGGAAGAAAAGCCATTACGAGTATGGCAGATACGGAAACCCGACTCAGGAAGCGGGGGAAAAGAAGCTTGCGATGCTCGAAGGCGCTGAACACTGCCTGCTGTTCGATTGTGGCATGAGCGCCGTCAGCGCGGTTGTTCTGTCGTTGATGAAGACGGGAGACCACATAATTCTGACCGACGACGCATACAAACAGACGCTTAATTTCGCCGAAAACTTCCTGCCCCGCTTTGGAATGGAAGTGACCGTCGTGCCGATGGGTGACTATAAAGCTCTGGAAGCCGCAATCCGGAAAAACACGGTTCTCCTGTTCTCGGAATCGCCGACCAATCCGTATCTCAATATTGCCGACATGGGAAAGGTTTCGGAGTTGGGCCGAAAGCACAAGGTGACAACTGCTATCGACGGCACGTTCGGAGGACCGTATAACCAGAAACCTTTGGAGTTCGGTATCGACATCGTTATCCACAGCGGAACAAAGTTTCTCGCCGGCCATAATGACGTTCTCTCCGGCGCCGTGCTGACAGGCCGCAAATACTTCGAGCGGGTCAAGGCGTTCCAGAAGATGACCGGCGGCATTCCCGATCCGAACTCCTGTTTCCTTTTGGTGCGGGGCCTGAAGACATACTCATTGAGAATGAAAAGGCAAAACGAGACGGCCACAATCGTCGCCAGGCGCCTGGAGAAACATCCGAAGGTCAAGCGGGTCTACTATCCGGGTCTGCCCAGCCACCGCCACCACAAACTTGCCAAAAAACAAATGCGTGGATTCGGCGGTGTCGTCACATTCGAAGTTGACGGGAATCTCGAGCAAACACTGCGATTTCTGGATTCGCTGAAACTCTGCCTGATCGCGCCGAGTTTAGGAGGACCGGAAACACTCATCACCCACCCTGCGACCGTTACATACTACACGATGACGCGGGATGAACGAATCGAGATCGGGATATTGGACGAACTCGTCCGCCTGGCGGTCGGCTTCGAAGACCCGGAGGATATAATCGCGGACCTTGACCAGGCGTTGGAAGGTATTTAGCCGTGTGAAGCCCGTTTCAACCGGCAAAGCGCCAAGGGGCGAGAAAGAGTTCTCTCGACCTCCGGCGTTTTTCTTTTCATGGATGCTGTTCGCGGTCACGGAACAGTTCCGCCCTTGCTTTCCGCCAGCTTCTTTCGGAGCAATTCGACCCGATCCTTCAAAATCTCAATGAGGTTGCTGGCTTCCTCCTTCATCAACTCGCTCAGACCTCCGGCCTCCGGAGGGAGACTCCCATACGAGGTGATTTTGCGTGACCATCCGTCCAGCCGGGAGCGGATACGGGCAGTATCGTAAGGGCGATTTTGGGCAGCGCCTGAGCGCTGTTTTCCGCCGCCCAGCTCGAACTCGAGCTCTGCGATCTCGTGCATGAGCGCATAGAGCTTGCGGATTTGCGGCTCCGTAATCGTCGGAATCGCGTATATTTCAATGACGCCGTCGGGACGCGAGTATTTCCGCCGTACAGACATATCCGAAGGATGGGGGGGATTCGTAATCCAGTTGAGATAGTTCAACAGTTGCCAGCCTTCCGACTCGGTGAAATCCGTCAACGATTCCTTGCCGACGACAGTATTCTGCATCTGGTGGCGCACGTCGTCATCGAGTCCCCGTTCATGCAAAAGGGCGAAAATGCGCCTTCTCGTCCGCTCGGTCAGGGGTTGTTCTTTCGCCCCATTTTCTCGATCCCGCAACTTGTTCATACCATTACCCTCTACTTATATTATACGCCTATATTTGTTGGTATGAAAGTGTTTGGCTGGGCTAATTCCGGGACGCGGAATCAGGTTAAGCGTGACCTTTGGCCCATACATTCACGTTGCTCGAACCAGGCTTCAGGTTTTCGGAACAGCGAGTGTGTCTCACGATTCAGGTTGCCGTGCTTTGAAAGCAGTCCGCCAATCTACGAAAACCCGAAAGACAAGGGACTCCGTAATTGAATGCAGCACCCAAAGCTTGCTATTCGGGAAAGTGCGCAACGGGCAGACGGATTCACAACTCGATTCTACGACGCCTCGTGCTCACGGCGACTGCCGTGCCCGCTTGATGAATTTTAACACTTGCGTGCCTGCCGGGTTGGCGGGATGTTTTTCGGCCATTTGTCGGGCGATCTCCCCGGCCTCCGCATATCTCTTCCTTTTCAGATAATAGTCCGCTACCGCCGTCAGATAGTCCAGGTTGTCCGATTCGAGTCGCACGGCCGTGAGCAGTGCCTTTTCGGCCTCAACATCCCTCTGGAGGTAGTCGAGCAGAAGTCCAAGGTTGTAATGGATACGCGAGCGGTTCGGAATGCCGCGTGCCGCCGTGGCCAGATATTTCACCGCCTCGACGTACTCTTTTTCTTCTGCAAGCAGCAGTCCCAACGAATATTGTACTTCGTACAGTTCGGGATGTCTTTGCACGACCTCGCGCAGCAGGCTTTCAGCTTCTCTGTTCCGTCCCATCCGGTTGTACAGCATGGACAGATTGACTTTTGCAGGATAGAAATCGTTTTCGATCCGGATGGCTTCTCTGAAATGCTCTTCAGCCTTCTCAAATTGCCCGAGGTTGGTGTACATGTTTCCGAGATTGTAATGGGCATAGGCAAAATCGGCGGAATACAGAAGCGCCTGCTCGTATTCCCGGAGAGTCCTTTGAAGCAGTTCATCCTGTTCCGGTGTGAGCATGCTGCGCGGGAACTGCGTGAGTACATGAGCCGCCTCAATTCTGACCGCCTTCACGGGATCATAGAGCATCGGGAATACGCGCTTGAGGTCTTTTTGCGGGTCTGTCGGGTGAAAATTCATGAGGGCGGTTTGCCTGATCAGGGCGTCTTCGTCGGCGAGAGCCATCTCGAAGGCGCGATTGCTATCCTCTCCCGTGTATTCACTCAGGAGGGCAAGGGCGGTAGACCGGACGATGACCGGAAACAGTGAATCCCCCGCCAGCCGCGCCAGTTCCGCCTCGGCATCCGGCTGTCTCTTGCGGCCGGCGGCGAGAATCGCGCCGTAATGGGGCTTGCTCCTTTCGCCATACCATTTGGTCATATAATCGGCGGACCATTCGTTCGATTTATCGATGTGGCACCGGTTGCAGGCGTTCGGCGTGCCAAGTGTGATGCTGAGGTCGGGTCTGGGAATCCGAAGACTGTGGTCTGGCCGGTAATCGATTACCATATAGTAGCGACCGGGCATATGGCATTGAACACACTCGGCGCCCGTGCCGACCTCGAACAGAACCTCCCCTTCGGCTGATCTGATTGGTTCTCCCTCCTGGCCCTTCTTTTTGTGGAAATGGTGGTCGTACGTGTCATAGATATCCCGCCGGTGACACTGGAGACACAGCTCGTTCCCTTCCTTCACCAGCTTGATGCTGTGGGCGTCGTGGCAGTCGCCGCAGCGCACATCGCGATGGTACATTTTGCTCTGTATGAACGAGCCATACACGTATACTTCCTCGAGGATCTGCCCGTCGGGGAAATACATGTCCTGAGACAGCAGCTGCGGCGCCATGGTATCAAGGAGATTTTCCGCTGTATGGGAATATTGCTGAATCAGGCGCCGGCGCGAGTGGCACGGCGCGCACAACTCGACATAGTCCCGGGAAGATAGTCCGCTCGTGCGTACTGCCAACCCATAGTTATGCGTCTGAGGGCGCGCCATTTCCGGCATTTCGGCCCAGGCAACATGGCGCGAACTCGGGCCATGGCAGGCTTCGCAGCTCACGTCGATTTCCGACCATGTGGTGCCATAGGTATCGGTATCCGGGTTGTATCCCTTCCCCAAATTCGTCGAGTGACACTCCGCGCACATGCTGTTCCAGCACTGGCCGGAGTTCGTCCAGTAAATCCATTCATTCGGATTCGGCGGGTCATCCGGGTACAAGGAAAACCATTTTTCCTCCTTCGCATCCCATGCGATTGGAAGACACTGCAGCCGCCCGCCGGGAAAGGGAACAAGATATTGTTGCAGCGGATAGTATCCGAAGGTATGCGTTATTTCGAAATCGCCCATCGACCCTTCTGGCCCCTGGGTGCAAACAAAGAACGTGCCGTCCCTGCGGTAGAACCGGGATACGACGCCGGAATGCTCGAACACTGTATCGTTGAAATCGCCCAGAACACTCTCTTCTGTGGCGAGGTCCATGGACTTGTCGTGATGGGAATCGCGCCATTTGTCGTACTCCTGCTTGTGGCAGTCCCTGCATTTCTCGGCTCCCACGTAGACAGAGCCTTCCTCCGGCCGGTCGGAGGGGCGGGCGTATTTCTCTTTCAGCAAGTAAGCGGGAAAAGCGAGAACAATCACGAGGGTTGCTATGAATCCGGTTATTTTCCAGGTTTTCATATGAAATTGGTATCGAGTTGTTACGGATACGTTATCTGCTCTCTACGAAACCTCGTGCGCCGGATGGGTTTCCGAGTATCTACGCTTACGACATCATTTTCGATCGTGATGGGAAAGATATCCAGCGCCCGGGGCGCGGGCGAGCTTACCACATCTCCCCTGATATCGAAAACAGAAGCATGGCACGGACAGACAAATTGCTGTCTGTCGGAGTTCCAGATGACAGTGCATCCGAGGTGACTGCACGTGCGCGTCAAGGCGAGGAACCCGCCGTCTTCCAGGCAGGCAAGATAGAAATGTCCTCTCACATTAGCGGTCACCGAATCAGGCTCGAAATCGTCGGCCGAACCCGCTGCAATGACGCTGCCGAATCCTTCCTCCTGGGTGCTCGATTTTCGCGGTCGCAAAAAAGCGAGAACGACTCCTACCATTTCCAGAGAGGCTACCGCGCCCAGGCCGACCCATAGCTTTGTCAGAAAACTCCGGCGCGTCTCCTGTTGCCCGCCATTTTCTGCTGCCTGTTCCTTTTTATGTTTCATAAGCCGCAGTTTTATGAGCATCCCCGGAATGTCATTCTGAGCGTAACAGCATGCAACGTTCAAAGGAAAATAGTTGGGCGTGTTGCAGCAATACCTTCCCGAACGCTCTTGGTGGTCTCATTCTCAGGGAGAGCGAAGACTCTCGCAATTAATTGCGCCAAAAAAGAGAGATTCGTCGTCGATTTGCTCCTCAGAATGACTGCATGAGTGCCTTCTGTAAGAAAAAACCCTTTCGGAGCCAGGCCGTTTGGACTCTCACCGCCATGGCCACGTTAGAGCCATTCCTTCCCCCCGAAACCACACTCCGACAACGGTCAAAACAACCAATGACGATACCGCCAAAGCGAACACCGCCTGAATGGCTTCATTATTTGAAGCCGAGAATTTTCTCTTCACTGTCCAGTAAAAGCCGCCGAATGCGCCCACCAAAAACAGCGCCGGTACCATGCCGTTTCCAAGTATCCCCCGCTCCGCAAACGCAGGCGACCGGGGCTCGATGAAAAACTCAGTTGCCGCTATTGTCAATGGTGTCAGAACCAGGCCCGTAATTGCCGCAATCGCCGCCATCCGGCGTCCTCTGTTCGAGGCGAACCAGATTCCCCCCGTGTCGGCCTCATAATTCAAATACGGAAGCAGCGCCAGCCCGATAGTCATTATCAGCGGAATGACGAAGACGGCAAATGTCGGATGGATATGCAACAGCAACTCCTGCAACCCACCAAAATACCACGGAGCCTTCGTCGGATTCGGACTCAGACCCGGGTTGGCAGGCTCCTCCAGCGGAGCATTGAACAAAATCGAGACGACCAGGACGCCCGCAATAAGCGCGAGCGCTGTCACCAGTTCGCGCAACAAAAGATTCGGCAGGCTGGGCACGCGAACGAGGTCGGCAGGCGGCTCGTCTTCCCGCTTCCGTGGAACCACCAAGCCTCCGGACTTGCGAATCCTCCAAAAATGAAATCCCATTAACGGAACAAGCGCCGCCGGGACAACCGCGGTGTGAATGGCGAAGAAAATTCGCATTGTTGCCGGACCAATTTGGGTTCCGCCGCGAATCGCCGATTGGAGATGCAATCCTGCGATGGGAACATACTCCAGCATGCCGGTGGTTACGGTCACCGCCCAATAGGCAAGCTGGTCATATGGCAGCAGATAACCGGTAAGATTGGCCAGGAGTATGGCGCCGAACATTGTCCATCCGATGAGCCAGTTGAACTGCCTGGGTGGATGAAACGCGCCGGTGAAAAACACCCGCAGCATGTGCAGGAAAACGACCAACACCAAAAGATTAGCGCTCCAGTGGTGCAGGTTGCGAATAAGCTGACCGAAGAGAACTTCGTTCTGCAGCGATTGAATGGAACCATAGGCCACCATTGGCGCAGGCTCGAAAACGAACTTCAGAAGAATCCCGGTCCCAAACTGGAGCAGTACCAGGGTAACGGCCATTCCCCCCAGACCCCAGGTAAGCGTGAAGCGAAGCGTTTTTTCCGGAACCGTTGCCGGGCGAAAATGAAGAACCAGGTTCTTTAGCAGATACCGTTTGCGTTCCGATTCGGTGTGAGGGATGAAAGGCTCGGGAAAAACAGACCTGATTATACGTCGGACCAGGCCGGGGAACTCTCTCGGTTGGCTTTTGCTTGCTCTCATGGGCTGAACGAATTCAGGATAATTGTTCCCGCCATATGTTCTATCCTTTTGCTGTGGACTCGTTCGTACTATTATAGTGAACTCGATTTCTTTTTCCCACCCGAAATATTTGTTTCATTTGTCGACGCTCAGGCAAACATCGCTTCAAATCTTCGCTCTATCGCCCGGCGGAAACAAACTTCCTGCAGGATTGGCCGTCTTCAGCCCCACCGAATCAACATTTTTCCTCTTTGTTGGCGTGATTTCGGTCGGAGCGCGGTTCCTCGAGCAAACAGCAAAGGGCGAGAGCCTGTCCCACGATTGCCCGGCGAAGGGAACTGTGAATCTGTCTCACAATTGCACATCTTGCCGAACAACAAGCTTTGGGGGCTGTACCCAATTACGGAATCCCACGTCCTTCAGCGTAGGGGACTGTCCCAGATTTACGGGCACCAAGTGCCGTAGAATCGGGACTGTCCCCGGAGCAACCCGCTTTCCTTCGCTGAGTGGAGCGAAGTCCCGCGCATTCGCGGGATAGATTGGCGGACTGCCCCCAAAGCAGGGCATCCCGAACCGTGGGACACACTCAGAGTGGATTCGTCTCGCGGTCGATTACACGGACTGTTCCGGGACACACCCACTGTGAATCTGCTATGTAGACATGTCAAGGCGTTGTCCCCGAAGCGCGCCGTCTAACAGGCTTTGTCACGGTCGCCTCGGTCTTTTTGTTTGACAGCCGACCGAATGGCATTCAACAGATGCCGGTCTTCGAAGGGTTTTCGCAGAAACGCCACAGCGCCGGAAGTCATTGCCTCTTGCTCCGCTCGGGAGTCCTCATACGCCGTTATGAAAATGACCGGGAATTTCGACCCCGCGAAGGCTAATTTTTTCTGCAAGTCGATCCCATTCATACCCGGCAGCCGAACATCAAGGACCAGGCAATCGGTCGTTTCCGGATTCCCGAGTTCCAGCAATTCCTCGGCCGATGCAAAAGCTTGCACACGGAACCCGGCCGACTGGATAAGTCTGCACAAGGCTTTGGTGACGGAAGGGTCGTCATCCACAACGTATATGAATGTGCTTTTATCGGTCATAGAATCATCTTCGGCTGCGGCGGCGCGTCGCTCTCACGCAAAGAAGATGCGCCGCCGCAACAGTTGACAGGTTCAGCGCCTTTATTTGCTGATTATCCTGAACTCGACGCGCCTGTTCTGCGCTCGTCCCTCGGGAGTGTCGTTGGTGGCTGCCGGATCCAACTTACCCATACCCTTCACGGTGAGCCTCTCAGCGCTGATTCCCTTGGAGACGATGTAATTTTTCACCGCCTGGGCTCTCTTCTCGGAGAGCGGTTGATTGTATGCTTGAGACCCGACACCATCCGTATGTCCGCGGACCTCTATCTTCATGTTCGGATTATTCTTCAACACAAGAACTGCCCTGTCGAGGTTGGTATAATACTTCGGTTTTATATCCCATTTGTTGTAGTCAAAGGTCAAACCCGCGGCAATCCAGCACCCATGGCCGTCGACCGGTATCCCCGCAGGTGTGTCGGGACACTTGTCGAGGTAATCGGGAACGCCGTCGCCGTCGCTGTCAAGCGGACAACCCACGCTGTCAACCTTCGCCTCCTTTGGAGTATTCGGGCATTTGTCGAGGTAATCGGGCACGCCGTCGCCATCGCTGTCGAGCGGGCAACCCACGCTGTCAACCTCAACGCCCTTCGGCGTGTTGGGGCACCTGTCAAGGTTGTCGGGCACGCCGTCGCCGTCGCTGTCAAAGAACTTATGCTCATAAAACATGGCCACGATAAAATCCCTCATGGCGTTCTTAGACTGTAATTCGGCGCCCGTTTTGGCCATGCCGCATTCGCCGTGGCGCGCCAATTCATACAGGGTCATCCTTCCCTTTTCGGAGTCACCCACATGAACGGTGTAAACACACAGGCGTTCCCCGAACATTTCCTTCAAAGCGATTGTCGGCGCGATGGGGTCGCGGCTCACGTTCTCACCGTCGCTGACCACGAGGATGGCTATGTTTCCGGTCGCCTCCTCCAGGTCGCTCAGCGCCTTCGTAAGCGCGGATGCCAGGGGAGTATTCCCGCAGCCGGCGTCCAAATCGCCTATATGGCTGCCGAGGACGGAGCGGTCATAGCTTTCGACCGGTTGAACCAATACCGTATGGTAGTACGCGCTCTGGCCGAATGTCCGCAGCCCCGCGTTCTTCAGACCTTCGGGAATACCACTGTTAAACGAAGTCAGAAACGCCCTTTCCGTATCTTCCTTACCTGCATCGTTCATCGACCTGGAAACATCGGCAAGAATCAAGAGATTGTGCGCCTTCACAACGTGGCCCGCCGACGGCGCCGGAACAGGCTCCATTGCGGGAAACGAGCAGGCCGCGCCCTGCCCTGCGTACCCACTGGCCGGCACAAGAAGCATCAATACTGCCGCCGCGATAACCCAGTTTCTTTTCAGCATTCTCTTCTCCTTCTGGTTGTACTGTCACTTGCGGATTCTGAATGGATAGCGCTAATCAAAATTCAACCGCTTATGTTGTCCGTTTTTTTCCGGACCACCTCCAATCCACTCACGGTTTCTGTTTCCCTTTACCCAAGGCCAGAGCCATTGCATCAAGCAAAAGACGGTCTTCAAACGGTTTCTGAAGAAAATCCACTGCTCCTTCACGCATTCCCTGTTCGCGTGCCTGGGGGTCGTCATGCGCCGTAATGAATATGATGGGAAGCAACCGGCCCGAAGCGGTCAGTTGCTTCTGCAAATCCAGCCCGCTCATGACGGGCATTCGGACATCCACAATCAGGCAATCGAGCGAGTCAATGCCTTCAAAACTCAACAGGTCTTCGGCAGAGGAAAATACCTTTGAGTCCAATCCTACCGACTTAAGGAGCCTGCGCAACGCTTTGCAAACAGAGGGGTCGTCATCCACCACACCTATCAACGACCGCGTCTTAATCATGCATGCCTCATGAGTCTGTTCCACAATTGAAGGTTTTGCCGAAATGCCGCCGCAGGGGATTCTGCCCATGCTACGAGTTTAGAGGGGCGGCGAGGAGTTGTCTATTGGACTTTGGTCCAATACGCAGTGGTTTTCAGGGAGGAAATCCGATTTTTTGGGCCATGCGAACAAGGTCGGCTATCGATTCAGCGCCCATCTTCCGCATTACCTGGCCGCGGTGAACCTTAATTGTCTTTTCGGTTATGCCGAGTTCACAGGCGGCCTGTTTGTTGAGCATACCGGTAACTACAAGAGCGAAGACTTCGCGCTCTCGCCTGGTCAGAGAGTTTACGCGGCGCTCGATGTCGGTTTTTTCGGACTCTGTGATTAGAGATGTCTTATGCCGCTCGATTGCCCGTCGAATTGCTGTGAGAAGCGCCGGCCCATCGCACGGCTTTTCGAGAAAGTCCACGGCGCCGGCCTTCATTGCCTTTACGCTCATTGGGATGTTCCCGTAACCGGTTATGAAGACGATCGGCATGCTAAGGCCGGCTTCGGCCATCTTTTCCTGCAGCTTGAGACCATCGATCCCGGGCATTCGCACATCGAGAACGAGGCATCCGGGTCCTTTGCAGGAACCCTGCTCCAGAAATTCTCGGGCTCCGGTAAAAGTCTTCACGTCATGGCCTTCCGATTTGATCAAACGCTTCAGACTCTTCAAAATCGAAGCGTCATCATCCACGACAAATACTGTGGCCGCTTCCTCAGTCATCCGGTCCCCCCGAATCTGCCGGCAGCGTGAACAAAAATGTCGCCCCTCGGTCGCAGTTATTCTCAGCCCGTATTTTTCCGCCATGCGCCTCTACGATGCTTCGGCTGATTGCAAGCCCCATACCCAAACCACCCTTCTTTGTCGTATGAAAGGGCTCAAAGAACTTATCTGGATTTCCCTCCCCCAATCCGGTTCCGAAGTCCCGGATGCGAACCAGAATCCCCCCTCTTTCGGTTTCGCCTGTTTGGACCGCCACTTTTCGAAATTCCGGTTCCGGCACGTCCTCCATCGCTTCCGAAGCGTTCAATATCAGGTTCATGAGAACCTGCTGTATCTGCACCCGGTCTGCGCGCACCTCCGCCAGGCTCGAGCCCGCCTCAACTTCGATCGAAACGCCCTTGAGAATCGCTTCACTTTTCAAAATGCCGATGACCTCATCGACAACGTCGTTGATGTTAATCCGCTCATTTTCCGGCTCTCCTTTTTTCAGCAGAGACCGCAACTTGCGAATAACTTCGCCTGCCCTCCTGTCGTCCGATACAATGTCCGCGAGAATCTCCCGCAATT
Organism: uncultured bacterium; assembly: GCA_964453435.1. Lineage (GTDB taxonomy): Bacteria > Abyssobacteria > SURF-5 > SURF-5 > SURF-5 > CAYVQZ01. Next base: position 6,842 of record CAYVQZ010000008.1, on the reverse strand, counting down.
CCTCGAGGTCGGGAAGGCCATCGGCGAGAAAGCGCTGAGCGACCTGGGCGTTGCTTAAGATAGCCGTCAGCGGCTGGTTCAGTTCATGAGCGAGCGAGGCGGTCAGCTCTCCCATAAGGGAAACCCGCGTCATGTGAGTTAGCTGCTGCCGGAGCAGCCGGGCGTTCTCTTCCACCCGCTTTCTCATCAGCGCATGCGCAAAAATTTGCCCGATGAGCGTGAGTCGTTGAATCAGTTCATCCGACCAATCCGCATCTTCCTTGAAAGAATCGAATCGGAGCGCCCACAGAATTTTGCCGTCTGCCACGAGTGGAAGCGCGATATGAGATTTCAGGCCTTCCTGCAAAATGTATTCCCTGTCTCGTGTCGCGCCCTCGGGAAAGTCGACCGGCAGATGTTTTATACGCGCGATTTCGCCGTGACGGATTTCACCCGCGAGCCACGGCATGGCTTCACCGACGTTCAGGTCCTTTATGGAAGTTATTCCCGGCAACGCATAACAATGGGTGACGCGCAGTTCGCTCGCATCGTCAGAGAAAGCCAGAATGCAGCCCCTGTCAAGGCCGAGGAATTCTACCGCTTGCTTTAGAGCTCTTTCGATTTCGCTATCCACTGCTTCCGAAGCCACGTTGACAAATCGCGTGGCAAGGTCCGAAATCAGTTGCTCGAACCTTAATCGTTCCTCCAGTTTCTGCTCTGCCTCTTTGCGCTCGGTGATATCCTGGACCGTGCCAATCATGCGGATCGCCCGGCCTGTTTCCTCAAAGACCACTTCAGCCTGTTCATGAACGATACGGACCGACCCATCCCGTCGCACAATTCGGTAGTCGATGCTGTACGGCACGTTTTCATAAAGCGCCTGGTTCACCCTCTGTTTGACCATCTCCCGGTCGTCGGGATGCAAGGACTCGAGAAACGCTTCATACGTTGCGCCAAACTCTCGGGGAGTAAGACCAAATATGCGGTAGATCTCGTCCGACCAGACGAGCTCATTGGTGACGATATTCCAATCCCAGTTGCCCAGGTGCGCGATTCGCTGCGCCTGCGCGAGGCTCTCCGTTGTCGCCTGTAGGACGTTCTCATATTGCCTGCGTTCCGTGATGTCTTGAATCAGCGCAAAAAAACCTCGCACCTTCCCGTCCTTGAGGTCGGGAATATAGTTGCACCGCACTTCCCGCCGCTCACCTTTCTTATAAGGAATACATCCCTCGTAGGAGACGTGTCGGCCCGATAGCGCCGCCTCGACATGGTCCCGGACTGTCTCATACGCGGCTTCACCCAACACTTCTTTTATGTGTTTGCCATGGATATCCAAACTCCTATATCCAAACCACGTTTCGTAGCTCTTGTTGTTGAAGCGATAGCATTGATTTGTGTCTACGTATGATATGAGCACTGGCAGCGAGTCCGTAAGAAGCCGCAGTTGCTCTTCGCTTTTGCGGAGCGCTTCCTCGCTCCGCTTGCGTTCGGTCACGTCTACGGAAAGCATATAGAACCCGCTGACCGCTCCATCGGGGCCGCAATGCGGGACCAGCGTTGTCTGGTTCGTGCGCATGCCTTTCGTGCGATGGCGATGGATTGCTTCGTAGGTTATGCTCTCTCCGGATAGCGCCGTCTCGAACTGTGGTCGCAGAAAGGACTGAACGGATTCGTCAAGAATCTCCCACACATATCGCCCTATAGCTTCTGACTGTTTCACACCGAACCATTCTTCGTATGCGGCGTTAACGAACCTGTAACGCAAATCGGCGCCGACGTATGCGATGAGGGCGGGCAAAGCATTTGCCATCAGGCTTGCCATCACTCCCGCTTCCTTCAGCGCTCGTTCCGTCTTTTCCCGCTCGGCTATTTCCTTCCGCAGGTGTTTGTTGGCAATTACGAGGTCAGCAGTACGGTCTTTTACCAGTTCCTCAAGATGCTCTCGGCGTTGATCCAGTTTTTCCTGGATGAGTTTCAAATCCGTAATGTCACTCGCAACTCCAGTCATACGAAGCAGCTCTCCCTGTCCGTCTCGAATCGGAAAGCCGCGGTCCCGAATCCAGCGCATAGAGCCGTCAGGTCGGATTACCCGATATTCGACTTCATATTCACCCTGTTCGTGGTTCTTGATGGCTGCCTGCACCCTCTGTCGATCATCCGGGTGGATTGCATCTACATATGATTGAGGAGACTGATAGAGACTGTCTCGTGAGCGGCCCCACAGAATCTCATAGGCCGGGCTCACGTATAGCATCTCTTTCACACCCGGCGTACTCATCCAAAAGACATCCTGAATAGTCTCGGTGACAAGGCGGAATTTCGCTTCGCTCTCCCGCAGCGATTGTTCCGCTTGTCCGCCCTCGGCGGTAATCTTCTCCAGTTCGGCCACGCGCGAGCGCAGGGCTTCAATTTCTAGCACAAGATCGGCCTTCTTTTTTCTCGCGCTCTTCATTTCGGCGGTCCGGGCTGTCTCGTTGGTCCATACGATAACAAATAATTCACGGGAATACGGTTGTAATTATAGCAAAAACGATGTCGCATTATCTAAGTCGCATAAATCTATCCCGGTTTCAAAAATGATGGAATACGCTTATGACATTTGCTGAACGCGTTCGGATAACGGGAGCACCCTCAATTCAGAGATTTCACGAAGTGCCCTCCGGAACTCGCCGACAGGCGGCGGGCTCACGCAATGCCGGAAACGTGAAAGGGGTAGGGGAGAGAGAAGCGCGAATGACCGAACCGTCGGGCGGATTCGCATAGGCGGTTACGTGCAGGACCGACACCGGCTTGGTCGAAAGCATCCGAAAATAAAACCATAATGCGGCAGGCGACCCGGCGCTCAAAAAAAAGAGGGTCCCGAATTTCGGGACCCTCATAACTCATACCCGGCAGCGTGCTACTCTCCCACGCAGTCGCCCGCGCAGTACCATCGCCGCAGGAGGGCTTAACTTCTGTGTTCGGAATGGGAACAGGTGTGGCCCCTCCGCCATAACCGCCGGGAAAAAATTCAAGTGAGCATGGCCGGGCAATGCCGCACAATCCGGCTGTTGTGCGAAGCTTCCCTGGCTCGTTTTTTGAAGATGAAAACAATTTGGTCAAGCCGCACGGCCTATTAGTACCGGTTAGCTGAACGGATTACTCCGCTTACACATCCGGCCTATCAACCTTGTCGTCTTCAAGGGGCCTTCAGTCCTCTTGCGAGGAGGGATACCTTATCTTGGGGTGGGCTTGGCGCTTAGATGCTTTCAGCGCTTATCCCTTCCGCACGTAGCTACCCAGCAGTGCCCCTGGCGGGACAACTGGAACACCAGCGGTGCGTCCATCCCGGTCCTCTCGTACTAGGGACAGCTCCCCTCAAGTATCCTGCGCCCACGGCGGATAAGGACCGAACTGTCTCACGACGTTCTAAACCCAACTCGCGTACCACTTTAATCGGCGAACAGCCGAACCCTTGGGACCTGCTTCAGCCCCAGGATGTGATGAGCCGACATCGAGGTGCCAAACCTCCCCGTCGATGTGAACTCTTGGGGGAGATCAGCCTGTTATCCCCGGCGTACCTTTTGTCCGTTGAGCAACGACCCTTCCATACGGGATCGCCGGATCACTAAGCCCTGCTTTCGCATCTGCTCGACTTGTAGGTCTCGCAGTCAAGCTCCCTTCTGCCTTTACACTCCACGCGCGATTACCGACCGCGCTGAGGGAACCTTTGGGCGCCTCCGTTACCTTTTAGGAGGCGACCGCCCCAGTCAAACTGCCCGCCTGACACTGTTCCCGACCCGGATTCACGGGCCCAGGTTAGAATTCTAGTCAAGTAAGGGTGGTATTCCAAGGTTGACTCCACGAGGGCTAGCGCCCCCGCTTCAACGTCTCCCACCTATCCTCTACATACCAAACCAAAACCCAATATCAGGTTGCAGTAAAGGTGCACGGGGTCTTTCTGTCCTGCCGCGGGTACCATGCATCTTCACATGGACTACAACTTCGCCGAGCGCCTCGTTGAGACAGTCCTCAAGTCGTTACACGATTCGTGCAGGTCGGAACTTACCCGACAAGGAATTTCGCTACCTTAGGACCGTTATAGTTACGGCCGCCGTTTACCGGGGCTTCAATTTAGAGCTTCGCCAACCCGAAGGTCGGCTAACCCCGCCTTTTAACCTTCCGGCACCGGGCACGTGTCAGTCCCTATACTTCGTCTTACGACTTAGCAGAGACCTGTGTTTTTAGTAAACAGTCGCTTGAGGCTGTTCGCTGCGACCGTCGCAGGCCTTTGGGAGCAAGTCCCTCAACCCGTGACGGCACCCCTTCTTCCGAAGTTACGGGGCCAATGTGCCGAGTTCCTTAACGAGGTTTCACTCGCGCGCCTGAGTATTCTCTACCCGTCTACGTGTGTCCGTTTGCGGTACGGTCACCCGAAGTGCTCACAGAGAGGTTTTTCTTGGCAGCGTGGGGTCGGCTTGGATACGTCCCAAAGGGACACCCCATCGCCTCTCAGGGTTTGAAATGGCGACCCGGATTTACCTGGATCACCCCCCTACAGGCTTGGCCACACCATATCCGATAGGCGCTTTAGCCTACCCTTCTGCGTCACCCCATAGCTCAAACACACTTCAGGTGGTACAGGAATTTTCTACCCTGTTTCCCATCGCCTACGCCTTTCGGCCTCGGCTTAGGCACCGACTTACCCTGGGCGGACGAACCTTCCCCAGGAAACCTTAGACTTTCGGCGAACGGGATTCTCACCCGTTTTATCGCTACTAATACCGGCATCATCTCTTCGTTCCGGTCCACCTGTCCTCACGGTCAGGCTTCGCTCCTGAAACGAATGCTCCCCTACCGCTGCCTCGATCCCGAAGAACCAAGACAACCCGTAGATTCGGTGGCGGACTTGAGCCCCGTTGGATTTTCAGCGCAAAACTACTTGACCAGTGAGCTATTACGCACTCTTTAAATGATGGCTGCTTCTAAGCCAACATCCTGGTTGTCTCAGCGGTTTCACATCTTTTCACACTTAGTCCGCACTTGGGGACCTTATCTGACGGTCTGGGCTGTTTCCCTCTCGACCACGAAGCTTATCCCCCGCAGTCTGACTTCCATGATACGGCTCGATGGTATTCGGAGTTTGGTTGGGTTTGGTAAGCTTTTAGACTCCCTAGCCCATTCAGTGCTCTACCCCCACCGGCTATTACATGGAGCTAGCCCCAAAGCTATTTCGGGGAGAACCAGCTATTTCCCAGTTTGATTAGCCTTTCACCCCTACCCACAGCTCATCCAATGGCTTTTCAACGCCAATAGGTTCGGGCCTTCACGCACTATTACATGCGCTTCACCCTGGCCATGGGTAGATCACTAGGTTTCGGGTCTACCCCACGCAACTCCGTCGCCCGGTTAGGACTCGCTTTCGCTGCGGCTCCGTCCCTGAAGGACTTAACCTCGCTACGTAGGGTAACTCGCCGGTTCATTATGCAAAAGGCACGCGGTCACACCGTGTAAGAACCGAAGTCCAAACACATGGTGCTCCCACTGCTTGTAAGCAAAGGGTTTCAGGTACTATTTCACTCCCCTTCAGGGGTTCTTTTCACCTTTCCCTCACGGTACTTGTCCACTATCGGTCACCGGATAGTATTTAGCCTTAGGAGATGGTCCTCCCGAATTCCTACAGGATTCCACGTGTCCCGCAGTACTTGGGTGTCGGGCCAAGAAAGATCGCACGCCTTTCGCCTACGGGTCTATTACCCTCTCCGGATGGCATTTCCATGCCGATTCGGCTAGACGACGATTTGGTAACTTTCCGGCGGTCCCGCACGACCGCCCGGCCCGATCCCGCGACCCCAGCGATACAACGCGCGCGGGCTTGAACGTATCGACTGGTTTGGGCTAATTCCCCGTTCGCTCGCCACTACTGAGGGAATCGCGGTTGCTTTCTCTTCCTCGGGGTACTGAGATGTTTCAGTTCCCCCGGTTCGCCTCCGACGCCTATGTATTCAGCGCCGGATGACCCCGTATTACCGGAGCCGGGTTGCCCCATTCGGACATCTCCGGATCAAAGCTTGCTTGCAGCTCCCCGAAGCTTATCGCAGCTTGCCACGTCCTTCTTCGCCTTCCGGTGCCAAGGCATCCACCCTTTGCCCTTAGTAGCTTGACCAAAAAACTCGCCATGTTCCAAGGAGAGCTTCAGGCACAAACTTGCGCAATTGTAGCGGATTACCCAGCCACTACTAAACATGCTCACTTGTCAAAGAACAAACCCATTCGCGGGTTATCTCTGTGGCGCGCAGCCACAGCCAAACGCTCCGTCTCCCAACCGTTCGGCTCTGTACACGCGCTCTCAAGCTGCTGTGGAGATAACCGGGATCGAACCGGTAACCTCCGCCTTGCAAGGGCGGCGCTCTCCCAATTGAGCTATATCCCCGTCTCCTGCTCTCTCTCGGGAGGGCCGTGCTTTGAACCAAACAAAACCGGCCCCTTCTGCTTCGCCCATACGGACTCACGCTTCTCTTGGTGGGCCTAGGTGGAATTGAACCACCGACCTCACGCTTATCAGGCGTGCGCTCTAACCACCTGAGCTATAGGCCCACTCGCAAATCGGACTAGACGAACCAGAAGAAGCCGCTCTCGCATTTCTTCTAAGCCCTAGCCCATCCTTTCGGGCCTATGGCTCATCGCTCAATAAAAGGCCGATCCTGTATTGTCAAAGCCTCCTTTTCCTTGCGTTCCCTGAAAACTGGGAAAGACGCATTGCCTCGCATAACGCGCGCATCGACCTCGGCACGCGAACCCTTCCGGGAACGCGGCCTCACAGTTTTAGCTCCTTAGAAAGGAGGTGATCCAGCCGCACCTTCCGATACGGCTACCTTGTTACG
>CAYVQZ010000007.1:0-102398 GCA_964453435.1 uncultured bacterium | reverse complement strand
GGGTTGTTCGCTCCGGGGACAGTCCCGATTCTACGGCACTTCGTGCCCGTAAATCCGGGACAGTCCCCTATGCTGAAGGACAGGGGGATTCCGTAATTGGGTACAGTCCCCTTCGCTCGGCAATCGTGAGACAGACTCTTCCGTTCCTTTTGCGGTGGGCGATTCAGCGCTTCAACCGGAGGCTTGTGCGATTGCGAAACTGCGTGTCGGCATTTGACAAGGGGCGCGAGGCGCTGCTATGCTTCGGCCGTGGCGCGACCGCTGATAAGCGCATGCGCGGCGCCATCTATCGTGTTGCCTCGCGGGCAAACGAGCGCGGGCCGATAGTTGGAGACGCCCGGGGTTGCTCGGTTCCGCACGAGCCGCCACTCTGCACAAAAAACACGCAGAGTTTCAACGAAAACACCGGGTGGGACGAATCGCCGCGGTCGCCTTTTCGTGGATGCGCGCGCTTTGCGGGGTCTTAATGTCCGACGGCTTGCTTGCAGGAATTTCCCCTCTGAGACAAAATAAAACAAATGGGGCACGGGAAGAAATCGAGAATACGGGTCGGCTGTTCGGGATGGAATTATAAGCACTGGAAAGGTGTGTTCTACCCGGAGGACATGCCGCAAAAAAAATGGTTCGAATTTTACGCCGAAACCTTTGACACCGTCGAGATAAATAATACTTTTTATAACCTGCCGTCGGAGAAGACGTTCCGGAATTGGGCCGAACAGGCCGAGGCAGGCTTCGTCTACAGCGTAAAAGCAAACAGATACATCACCCACGTGAAGAGGCTCAAGGACCCCGAGCAACCCGTGAAGCGGTTTCTCGAACGAGCACGGTTGTTGGGCAGTCATCTCGGTCCGATCCTGTATCAGCTTCCGCCCAAGTGGCGGTGCGATATCGGCAGGCTGCGGAATTTCCTGAAACATCTTCCCGACGACCTGGCTCATGTGTTCGAGTTCCGGGACCAACGGTGGCTCAACGACGAGGTGTTCGACAGTTTGAGCGAAGCGGGCGCCAGTTTCTGCGTGCACGACATGGAAGGACTCGATGTTCCCAGGAAAGCGATGGGGCCGGTGGTGTATGTTCGTTTTCACGGGCATAACGGAAAGTATGAGGGACACTACCCCGAGCAATCGCTTCGGCCATGGGCGACATGGCTGAGCGCCGAGGCGGGGAGACGGGACATCTACGCGTACTTCAATAACGACCAGGGTGGGCATGCGATCGGCGATGCGAAGACCTTGCGAAGCAAACTTGTCGGAGGTTGATAAAACGGAGAGACAGCCGCCGAATTCGTCCGAGCGGCATGAGAGATGAACATCCCGGAAGATAAGGAGGAGGCCCGTAATGTTTGGCAAGAGCATAAAGCTGTTTAAACTGTTCGGTTTCACCGTAAAAGTGGACATGAGCTGGATCATCATCGCCCTGCTTGTAACGTGGTCGCTTGCGGCGGGCCTATTCCCCGGGCAGTACAAGGACCTTCCGGTTCGGACATACTGGCTGATGGGGATACTCGGGGCGCTTGGCCTGTTCGCCTCGATCATTTTTCACGAGTTCAGCCACTCGCTCGTCGCGCGACGGTACGGCCTGCCAATGAAGGGGATAACGCTGTTCATTTTCGGCGGCGTCGCGGAGATGGACGACGAGCCGCCGAGCGCCAAGGCGGAGTTCATGATGGCGATTGCGGGACCGGCGTCGAGCATCGTGCTGGCAATCGGGTTCTACATCGTCTCGCTGGTCGGGAAAGGGGGACTGTGGCCTTCGCCCCTCAATGGCGTTATCCAATACCTTGCCCTGATAAACATCATTCTGGCGGCCTTCAACATGGTGCCCGCTTTCCCGCTCGATGGCGGGCGCGTTCTGCGCGCCGCGCTTTGGAGTTGGAAGAACAACATAAAGTGGGCTACACGAATGGCGTCGCAAATAGGCTCGGGATTCGGTGTGTTTCTGATCGCTCTCGGGGTCGTCGCTGTCTTGACAGGAAACCTCATCGGCGGAATTTGGTGGTTCCTGATAGGGATGTTCGTGCGCGGGGCGGCCCAGATGTCGTACCAGCAGGTGATTATTCGCCAGGCGCTTGAAGGAGAGCCGATTAGCCGGTTCATGGAGCCGAACCCGGTCACGGCGCCGCCCTCGATTACCATCCAGGAACTGATCGACGAGTACGTATACAAACACCATTTCAAGATGTTTCCGGTGTTGGACAACGGGAAGCTGTCCGGCTGCGTGACCACACGTCAGGTGAAGGAAATCCCGCGCGAGGAGTGGTCGCAGCGTGTGGTGGGAGACCTCATGGGTCAATGCTCGGAGGAGAACACCATTACTCCCGACACCGACTCGATGAAGGCGCTTTCGATCATGCGCAAGAGCGACGCGAGCCGGCTGCTTGTGGTGGACGGCGACCGCCTTGTCGGGATCGTGTCATTGAAAGACATGCTGAAGTTCCTGTCCCTGAAAGTCGAGCTCGAGGAGGAATGATAGCGCCTTCACCCCTGAACCGGAAGATGCGCTCCGCCAGAATGGAGACCTGTCTTACGGCGTTCGGTTCCTGTTCCGCGACTCGGTTTTTCGCATTCAGGTCATCATTCCCTGAAGGACAGCCATGAGGTCGTTGAGTTGCGAGGCGTATTCGGGGGAGCCGTCGATTGATACGCAGTTCTTCTCGACGGCCTCAACGAATTCGACTTCCTTCAGCAGCACCTTCATGGCGCCGTCGACGCCGTTGAAGCGGAAATGGACGAAGGGCCTGCGCCGTTTGTAGACGCCGCGGCCTGCCTTCGTCTTGCCGGCTTTGACGCGCAAGTACGCGGCGATGCCGTTTTCCTCGTCGTACGGCTCGACGGTAAACTGGTAGACCCTGTCCGGTTGCTTGCTCGTCCACTCCTTCATGCGGCTGTCGCCGAGCTTGTTGAAGGCGCTCAATGCCGTGGTAATCATGTAGAGGGACATCTTCACCTTGAGGTACTGCTTGAGTTCGTCCTTCGGGCGTGCCGTGGGCATCATCAGTTTCAGGCTCATCATGAGTTTCAAGAACTTGAGTAGCAGCTTGAAATGCCTGAATCCCTTGATCTTCGGGAGGGCGGTTCCTCCAGTGAGCATCGTGTTCATCTTTTGCACGGACGAGAAATGCATTGTGATATCGGGGTTCTCGCAGAATCCTTCGGTCGCCTCGAACTCGCCGTTGTCGAAAGTCAAATAACATCCAAGCTTCCCCGCTCCGTTGTTATTGGCGGAAAACTGTATTTTCGCCCTCTCGCTTTCGAAGAGTTTCTTCATCTTCGGGTCATTGTTCAAGGGGACCTTCATCACCGGAAAAGCCGCTCTGAAAAAGAGCTTGGCTGTCATGATATCTTGTTCGGATGCTCCCATCTCATACCTCGTCTTCCCAGTCTTCGTCCTCTTCGAACTCGATCTGCATCACTTCGCGGATTGTGTCGATGATTCCGTTCGCATCCAGCTTGTAATAGGCGTAGAGGTCTTCCGGATATCCCACCTCGCTGTAAATGTCGGGAAGCCCCAGTTTGCGGAACGCGCATCCCTTTCCGCTCTCGGCGATGACGTCGGCGACCGCGCTTCCCAGGCCGCCGAGGGTGTTGTGCTCCTCGACCGTGATAATCCGCCGGGTGTCGGTGACCGCCTTCATTACTGCTTCCCTGTCGAGTGGTTTGATGGTGTGCATGTTGATGACCCTGACCGAGAGGCCGTCGGCCTCGTGCAGCGTTCGGGCGGCCTCGGCGGACTGGAGCACACCCACGCCGCAGGTGATGATGGTCAAGTCGCTTCCGTCCCGCACCGTCTGGGCTTTCCCGATCTGAAAGCCGTAATGTTCGCTCTCGTAGTACGGGGGCTCGAACCCGCGGCCGATTCGAATATACACCGGCCCGGGCACATCCACGCAGGCGCGCACGGCGTTTGCCGTTTCCGTGCCGTCGGCGGGCACGATGACCGTCATGTTGGCGAAGCTTCTCATGATGGCGATATCTTCGGTGCAGTGATGGGTCGTGCCGGCTGCCCCGAAGCTTATTCCGCCGTGGGTGGCAATGATTTTCACCGGCAGGTTCTGGTAACAGATGTCCGTTCGCACTTGCTCGGCGGCCCTCATGCTGGCGAAAACGGCAAACGTGCTTGCAAACGGAATCAGGCCCATCTTCGCCATTCCGGCCGCCACGCCCATCATGTTCTGTTCAGCTATGCCAAGGTTAAAGAAGTGATTCGGTTGTTCTTTTTCGAAGAGCGCGATGGCCGTCGACTTGGCCAGGTCCGCCGAGAGACCCACTATCTTGTCGTTCGTTTTGCTCATCTCCGCCAGAACGCGGCCATATATCTCCCGCGCCGTCATGGTACTGGCATCGTAGCATGTCCAAGTTGTTCCGGTTCCTTCGCTCATGCCTGCACTCCTTTTAGAATTGCCTCATACATGTTCTCGATCGAGGAATGGGCCTTTTCTTTCATCTCGGCGTCCACCGACCCGTAATGCCAGGGAACCTGGTCTTCCATGAATGAGATGCCTTTTCCCTTCACGGTGTTGGCAATGATGGCAACGGGTTGTTCCGTGGCGCCAAGGGCTTTGTCTATCGCGTCGGAAAGGGCGTCCATGTCGTGCCCATTCACGCTCACCACGTCCATTCGAAAAGCCTTGAGCTTGTCCGCGAGCGGCTCGATTCCCATGACCTCTTCGGTCGGCCCGTCGATCATCAGCCGGTTCCGATCGATGATGGTTATCAGGTTCGTCAGCTTATATTGGGCGGCAGCCATAAAGCCTTCCCACACGGTTCCCTCATTGCACTCGCCGTCGCCCAGCACGCAATAGACCTTCAGTTTTTTGCCGAGCACCCGGCCGCCGAGGGCCATTCCCACGGCCATGGACAGGCCATGTCCCAGGGAGCCGGTCGAGGCGTCGCATCCGCACACCTTGCACGAATCGGGGTGCATCCCGAACGGGCTCTTGAACTTGTTGAATGTTTTCATTTCCTCGACGTCAAAGAATCCGCGCCGCGCCAGTACGGGCACGTATGCGACCGCGGCATGACCCTTGCTCAGGACGAGGCGGTCCCTGTCGTCCCAGCACGGGTCCTGCGGGTTGATATTAAGATACTTGAAATAAAGGATGGTCAGGATATCAATGACGCTCAACCCTCCGCCGATATGGGCGCCGCCCGCCCAACTGGTCACGTCAACGATATCTTTTCGGAGTTGTTTGGCTTGCGCATATAGGTTCTGTCTCTCCCCTTTTGTTAATGGCATACGCCGTCTCCTTCCCTAAACCTGTGCCGCGATTACGCGTTGGCCCGCGAAAACTCAGCATGGGGGTGTTGTGGATTTGTCTAACGATTGTACATTTGTCCGAGATGCCAGCGAAGGTTATTTGGGGACACCATGCCGCATGGTGTCCCCAAATAACCCGTATCAGCAATCGTGAGACGCACTCTCTGTTCTCCCCGCGTCTTCATCAATGCGAATTACACCATAGAGGCTGCGGTCCGGGCAACGCCTTTTCCTACCAAAGTATACACCATATCGCTCGAATTCCAAAACAGTTTGGCCGGCGGTCGTGGAGCGGCCCGATAATGCGGCGAAACGGGCTTCCGGGGCGGTCCGCCGCCGTTCCCGGGTAAATTAAAACGCTTGACGGTCGCCTGTTCACTCTAATATGATTTGATTGATTCCGTTTCCTTTGCGGCACAGGGCAAACGCGGGCATGTCTGTCTCTCCGAGGCAACCAGAAGGTTGCGGAAAGGCAAGGCGCACAGATGGGCGTGGTGAAAGAATTCAAAGAGTTCGCGATGCGCGGCAATGTCGTTGACATGGCTGTCGGTATCATTGTCGGCGGAGCGTTCGGGACCATTGTGAAGAGTCTCGTTTCCGACGTGCTCATGCCGCCGATCGGATTGCTCATGGGCGGAGTCGATTTCTCCGATTTCTTCGTCGTCCTGAAACAGGGAGCCGAGCCCGCGCCGTACCTCACCCTGGCGCAAGCGCAGGCGGCAGGCGCGGTGACAATTAATTACGGCGTCTTCCTCAACTCGGTCATCAGCTTTCTCATTGTCGCGTTTGCCGTATTCCTCCTGATCAAGGCCATCAATAAGCTCAGACGTCTGGAAGAAGCGCCACCGCCTGCGCCGACGACGAAGGAATGCCAGTTCTGTTATTCCTCGATCCCAATCAAGGCGGTTCGTTGTCCGAACTGCACATCGGAACTCGGCTCATAGCCGGTATTCGACTGAGCGCTGGAGGATATCATAAACGACAGGGCTGAACTGTCAGACGCAGGCGAGGTCGTCGCCTCATTTCTTTTCTTCATATTTTCTTGTCAGTTCCGGATTGTATGGCGCCCGTCGGCCGTTGCATACTTCTCTCGGGCAGAGCTGGCAGCTTTCGAAGCTCGTCTCCGTCGGAAAGAAAATTCCCGAGACGGTCTTGTTGGGAACCATGAGGCAGGAGTCGGTCAGCCGCACCCCGATCTGTGCCTCGACATCCCCGAAGATTGAGAACAGTTCTCGTTGCTGCTCGAGCGGCCACACATCCGCCGCGCTCGAGCCCGGATTCATGGTCGAGAGGTTTCCGGGCCTGTGATGCTCGTCTATATGAGTATATAGATATTGAATTGCGGCGAGAAGCGCTTTCGCCTTGATCTCGTCAAGCCAGAATTGTTTCAACATGTCCGAATCCGTATCGATGCTGTCCAGCTCTGAACCGCATGTCGCGATATACGGGAACACTCTTTCGACTTGCTCGAGGTTGAGGCTGAGAACGCGGCTGGAAAATGCCGCGCCGCCGAACTGAACCGAATCACCGTCCCTGTTCTCGATGTATGAGAGTGTGTACAGCGCTTTCGGGTTGACGATTTGTTTTGCCCGCTCGAGCAACTCCTCGAATTCCGGTGCGTGTCTGCTCCCCTTCCCCAGGCGCAGATGCTCGAGCATCGCGTCAACGTCATAATCCACCGGAATATTTTTCAACTTCTGCATCATATCCAGTTCTCCTCACGTCTCACTGCAATGATGAATTCCTATCGTTATTTTCATGCCACGTCTTTCGTAATATCAAGGGTGAAAATGTGACGAGCGAAGGGGGCTGTGAGTCCATCCGATAATTCCGTGTCCTGCGCTTCGGGGGCAGTCCGCCAATCTATCCCGCGAACGCGCGGGACTTCGCTCTGCTTAGCGAAGGAAAGCGGGTCGCTTCGGGGACAGTCCCGATTCTACGGCACTTCGTGCCCGTAAATCGGGGACAGTCCCCTGCGCTTGGAAATCGTGGGACAAATTCACTGTCACTATTTACGGAGTCCCCCGTTTTTTTGGGATTCGTAGAACAGGGACAGTTCCCGAAGCGACCTCTGGTTGAATGCCGAGGCACCGCTTGTCACATCATCGCCATGAGCAACGCCATTGCCGGGCCGACGACGCGGGCGTCGCCGAGCGAAGCGGAGGTCATCCTGTTCATGACATAGGCGAAGCTCATTCTTGCATCGAGGTCTATCACCACGGCGGACCCGCCGCGTCCGCCCCAGTAGAACTCGCGCTCGTTCGGGCCGAGCGGCATCTCTTTGCTCTTGAGTCCCCATCCGAGCCCCCAGCGTATGGGCTGGTCGAGCACGAGGTCCCTGCCGTAGCACTGTTCCTCGATTGACCTTTCGATTGTGGGCATCGAGAGCAAACGGATGCCGTCAAGCTCGCCGCCGCATGCCAGCGTCGCGGCCACGCGCGCGACCGACCGGGCATTGCCGTGGCCGTTCGCGGCGGGAATCTCGGCGGCCCGCCAGGCGCGGGTTCTCGTGGCCTCGACGGGAGTTGCGGAATTCGCCATCGCCTTCCCGAGTTTCGAGTTCGGGTATTCGGGCGACTCCGGCGGCTCGGGCTCTTCTGGCGGGACCAGTTCGGCGACCCGCGCGTCGAGCTCTTCGCCAAAGCCGATATGAAAATCCGCCCCGAGCGGCCCGGCCGCTTCCTCGCGGAAAAACGTTCCGAGGCTCTTGCCCGTAATGCGGCGGAGGACCTCGCTTAAGAGATGGCCGAACGTGTAGGAGTGGTAGCCGCTGGCCGTTCCCGGCTCCCAGAGAGGCGCCTGTTCGGCAAGCAGCGCGACGCTGCGGTCCCAGTCATACATGGTCTCCACCGTAATCGGCTCGACCCATCCCGAAAGGCCCGACTGATGGCTCAGCAGGTATCGCACCGGCAGCTTCTCCTTGCCGGCCTGGGCGAATTCCGGCCAATAGCTCGCCACCGGCGCGTCGAGGTCGAGTTGTCCGCGGTCGACCAGCATGTGCATGCACAGCGCGGTCATCACCTTTGTGGTCGAGTAGACGTTCACTATCGTGTCGCGCTCCCACGGACGCGAGCGAGCGGCGTCTGCATAGCCCGCCCAGATATCGACGACGAACTCGCCGTCAATCGTCGCGGCGAATGAAGCTCCCACCTCGAGGCCGCCCTCGAAGTTCTTCGCCAACGCATCCCTCACTCCGATAAACCGTTTATCGCAGTACCCGCGAATCTCGACATGGGCCATACCAATCCTCCGGCTGGTATTTTCTCGCCGTCATACGTTCCTGTTGGGGCGTCGATGCTCCATGCATTCCGGGAGGCGCACGCCAAGCCATTCGCCTCCGTTCCTCAGCCGCTATCGGCGCGGTTTCATTCCGAACAGAAAGCGGGTCACGTTCGTTCGCCGTATCAATACATCATACAGGATTGTAGCAAGAACCAGCGATGCGATGGTGATAATCGTGAATTTCACCATGGTTCCCGCATTCCATCTGACCACATAATAACCGATGACGACAATGACGGCGTGATGAATCACGTAGAACGGCAGCACGGCCCCGGTTGCGTAATCGAGAACTCTGTTGGTGAACATTAGGTATTTCCTGCCAAGGCCGAGAAGCGCGACCAGCCAGCACCAGGAGCCGAAGCCATGGAGAAGCATATAGAGAACCCATGCCGGCGAATAATCGGGAGCGGGCGCCGAGCCGGTTTGGCGCAGCGCCAGGATGACAGACATGGCGCCGATTCCCAAGACCAGAGAAATGCGCCAATTCCTGTCTATTGCTCGGCCAAACCTTTCATCGGAACAAAGGAGGTAACCATAGACGAACACCGTGAAATAGAAGGCGAAATTTGCCCAGTCGTTGTACAGATTCTGGAAGCCCGGCCATTTCGCACGCAGGATCGCCTGCGCCGCCATGAGCGGAATCGCGGCCAGAAACAACGCGCCGGGTTTCTCGCAGAAAGCGGCGGCCCGCTCGACGGCTCGTCTGGGTCTGACCGGCCCGATGCAAAGAAACAGAGGCAGGCCGAGCAAGGAGAAGACGAAAAGATAAGCGAGAAACCACAACTGACCCCACGTGAAGTTCCCGTGGGGATAGATGCCATCGAATATGCGGGGATAGAACCGAATGAACGAGCCGGAAAAATCCCCATAATACAGGCGCTGAAAGTAGACCTGTATCGGGACGATTGCCAGCGTGCCGAAGACAAGCGGGACGATGAGCCGGCTGACCCGCTCCTTGAGGTATTGCCGCCACGTCCGGGAACCGAGCGAGAACCATGTGGCCACGCCGGAGACAAGGAAAAGCAATGCCATATGCCACTGATTCAGGAAATAGGCAAACGCCTCCAGCCCGGCGTTCGGCTCGACTTTTATATAAGAGACGTACGGCCGCGCGAAAATCACCGCGCTGTGATATGGGACCAGCAGCAGAACGGCCAGCACGCGAAGCCAATCGATATCGTGCCGCCTTTGCACCCGTGTTCACCTTGCAGTTTCACAAGACCCGATTTACGCGTGGAAATGTCCCGATGTTCCCTATGGAGAGTGTCCCACGATTCATGGTGAAGTTTATCCGCTTCGGGGACAGTCCCGATTCTACGGCACTTCGTGCCCGTAAATCTGGGACAGTCCCCTTCACTGGGCAATCGTGGGACAGTCTCTATGGGCGTCCACACAATACATAATCTGAAAAACCCGGATTCGACTATAAATTTATACCATAGTCTCTCACGTTGAGTCCATGGGTTTTGCAAGCGGATTATCCGGAGTTCCCCAAAAAACGGACAAAGAAAATTGAAGGAACAGCGATTTGTCGCGGAACCAAGTGACGGCATGAGCCTGCTCGGCCCGGACAGCTGGCGCGGGGTATAAGGGAATCCATCCATCGATTGCTTCTAGTGTTCGAAAAGATGGCGAAAAAGCCGTGAACCTGTCCGATAATTCCATTTTCTGCCAAAACTCGGGTTCAGGGTGACTATGAAGACTGTCCGATATGTTGGCGGAGGGGACTTGTCCCAAGAATTGCGGACCGAAGCGTCGTGGATTCACCGTCCCCCTGCGCAGAAGGCCACCCAGTGGAATTATCGGACAAACTCACTGTTTCCCCGGTCACGGATTCCCGAACCATGGGAAATATAGGCCGGTCCCGTTTCTCGATTGAATCCGGCACGGCAATGACATAGCCCATCTTGCTCAAGGAGTATGGGTCCTTGCAACGGAATCGATGTGTGGTCCACTTTTCTGCTCTGGCGACGTCTTGACTTTGCCGGACAAGGTCAATAGAATGATTTCAGGAAATTTAGCCGTTGAGGACTCGACAAAGGATTGTTCATGCCTGCCCGGATGCGTCTGGCGAGCGCGATGCCGCCGATCTGTTGGATATATGCTCGATTCCGGCCGCGCCATATCCGCTCACGGAATCCGAAGCCTTTCGTGAGCCTTCCAAACCCACTGGAGACACACGCAGGCGGGGATACAGACCGACAACAGCTGCCCAGGTTTGCCGATACGTCTTCTCTCGGTTCTCGTATTGCCAAAGTTGACCAGCAGGCATATTCTCAGGCCGGTCGCCCAAAGATTGGCTTTCTTAGGGACACCGGATAGAACGGAAACGGAAATGTGTAATTTCTGCGCGCAATACGGACATGGCGCAAAGTGGTATCTCAACCCGGAGAACTTCTCGGAAAAAGCAAGGACGCTTCAACATGTGGTAGCCTCCGGCATGATCGATATCTTCGGCGGAAACGAAAAGATGGATCTCGAAATCGGGATGGCCGCCAGTTTCGACTCGCTTATTCCGGACACCGATGATCGTGAAAACCTCGAACAACTGGATGCCCTTGTCGAAACTCGGCATGGAGGTCAGATCGTCACTGTTGAAGAAGTGAAAAGGATTATCGACCTCTCGGAAGGCGACACGCTCCTCTATGTTCCGTGTTATTGTCGCAAGTACTTCGGGGCTGTTGACCGGCTCACGTGTCTGTGGCTCTATCCTGTTTCCGAAACAGCTCGGAAGAACCGCCCTTGGGAACAGCAGAAAGTTGTCTCGAAGAGCGAAGCCAAGCGACAGCAGCAGGCGTTTCACGAAGAAGGGCTCGTGGCGGGCATCTACTGGACCCCTCTCCCGGTTCCGATGGTCGTGTGCAACTGTGAGCTTCCGTATTGCATGGCCATGCGAACCCGGATCAACTATGGCCTGAAAAACATCGTTCGAAAGGGACATTTTCTTGCTTCAATCGATGCAAGCAAGTGCGATGGATGTGCCGGATATCCCCGGTGTTCTCCGCGATGCCAATTTGGAGCGCTCGTCTACTCGAGAACCGATAAAAGAGTAATGGTGAATTATTCGAGATGCTTCGGGTGCGGCGTGTGCCGCGCGGCCTGTCCAAAATACTCGATTGCGTTGATTCCGAGGGAGAAGGTCCCCGCCGTTGCGGAGGCGTACTGAGGCGATGCGGGACCGGCCTTCCATCATTTTCGATACCGAAAAATGCCCAGCTCCCGAGCAATGCCTCATCTGCGTGAAAGCATGCCCCCGAAAGTGCATAGGTTACATGCAGGCCAAGACCCCGCCGCCCGGCGAAGCGCCACAGCAGTGGAAACTCGTAAGCGCCTTCATGCTCACCTGCGACATGTGCAATCTCTGTGTCGAAAGCTGTCCCAAGGATGCCATACGAATTGTGGCGCCCGCATAAGCTCGCCAACCTCGGAAAAAGAAGAGAGGGGCTCATCCAGAAAACGTCCCAATGCGTGCGCAAGGACGAAGGATGAAGGGCGGAGGCCGAATTTAGCAAAGGAAATGGTTTTGCGCTTTTGAAGGATCGGCCATCGTCCGCCGAGGAGCCAAGGTTAAAGTCGAAACTCTTCCCGCATAGCTCTCCGAAAACCGGGAGTAGGTCTTCCCTCCAGCGAAGGCGCCGGTCTGAAAAAAATTACGACTGAAGAGCGACGCCGCCCCGCCTTCACCCTCGTGATCTGCGAATTACAACAAAGGCGATGGGGGACGAAGTCACGAAGAGTCACGAAGAGTTGACTTTGGTCTGATGAAATTGGTAGTCTCGTTGCGATTTCACCCCTTTTCGAGTTGCCCTGTTAATGGGTCGAGACGATTGTATACCCGGGCGAACGTGCCAGAGAGGCAAACCACAGTGACCGGTTTCAATCGACGCGCCAGCAACCTGATCCTCGTGGGAATACTGATTGGTATGATTGCCGGCGGACTCTGCGGATGGTTCTTCGGCGAGCGCATGGCATCGGTCCAGTGGCTGGGCGACCTCTTCCTGAACGCCCTGAAAGTGATCATCGTGCCGCTCATCGTCGCCTCGATGATCTGTGGTATCAGCAATCTCGGAGACGTCCGGAAGCTCGGGCGCACCGGCTTGTGGACGCTTCTTTATTTCACGACAACAACCGCGATATCCGTTGTCATCGGAATCATTCTTGTCAACATTATAGAGCCCGGCGCCGGCATGACCATCGACGGGATTGAAACTCCCGAGCGAGTGCTCGGCAAGGAATTGTCTCTCACTGCGGTAGTGCTGGGCATGGTACCCGAGAATATAATCGCCGCAGCAGCCAGAACCGACGTGCTTCCGCTCATCGTGTTTTCGCTGTTCTTCGGCGGGGTGCTGACCACGATGGGCGACCGCGGAAAGCCGGTCCTGTCCTTTTTTGAGGCGGTCAACGAGGCGGTAATGAAGATGGTTCATATCATCATGTATTTTGCGCCTGTCGGCGTCTTTGCCCTCATCGCCTATCGCTTGGGAAAGGCGGGCGGAGGCGAATTCTTCTGGGGCGAGCTGGCGAAGCTTCTGAAATATGCGATGACGGTGATCGGAGGGCTTTTGATTCACGGAATGTTCGTGCTGCCGGTTTTGCTCTGGCTGCTCGGAAGACGCAATCCCGCGCGGTACGCCTTCAATATGGGGAACGCGCTGACGACCGCATTCTCCACGGCATCCAGCTCGGCGACTCTCCCGCTGACGATGGAATGTGTTGAAGAGAAGAACGAGGTATCGAACCGCTCGGCTTCGTTTGTGCTTCCTATGGGCGCCACTATCAATATGGATGGAACCGCGCTGTATGAGGCGGTGGCGGCGATTTTTATCGCGCAGGTCTATGGCGTTCCGCTCTCGTTTCCGCAGCAACTCATTATCTTCCTGACCGCCACGTTGGCCGCAATCGGGGCCGCCGGCATACCGGAAGCGGGCCTTGTCACGATGGTGATTGTGCTGAAATCGGTTGGCCTGCCGCTCGAAGGCATCGGGCTATTGCTTTCGATTGACTGGTTCCTTGACCGGTTCCGAACCACGGTGAACGTGTGGGGCGATTCCGTCGGCGCCGCAATCATCGACCGGTTGGATGCGGTATCGCCCGCTCAGGCTCCCGCCCGGGAATGACTGGCGCGAACTCCCTCGCTTCGTCGGACAGGTCGGCCGAGCGTCTCCCGGAGTCGAGAGAACCGCAAATTCGGATTGGCGGCCACGCGTTCAGTGACCGACGCTGAGAAGCCCGCTTGCCGCGAGCGACAGAATGATGGCCTCGAGGAGAGCGATGGCGGCATATACCTTGTCACCCTTCCGGAGCAGCGTTGGGATAATCGCCAGGAAGCAGAAGATTGTGATGAGCGAGAGGATGGCGATGCCGACGAAATTCAGATAATCACCTTTGCCGACCAGTTTCAGCCACGACCAGCCTGTCACCAGATGCCCCAGATGCAGATGGTTCTCCTCGATGGTTTCCAAATAGTGGTGGACATCCTTATTCCAATAGTTCGGAAGTTCCTCGAGAGGAACGGCGGGTTTCATGGCGCCGAGCGCGTACAACAAGAACGTTACAATCAGAAGCCCCAAGCCTAACAGCATTCCGGAAGAGAGAAGCTTGGCGTACTGGAGTTGTTCCTCCTGCGCGTCCTTCGTTTCTGAATCCATGCCTCTTCCTTTCTTCAGACGATGAATGGGAGGCCCAGTCCCTTTGTAAAGGCTTTGGCTCCTGCAAACAACAGGAGTCCGATCACCATCCAACGGATGAACGCCGGTTTTGCGACAGCGAGTATTCGAACACCGACGAATGAGCCAAGCATAATGCCGACTATCGAAGGCGCCACCATCATCGGAATGACACAGCCTCTGTTCAGATAAATCCACGCTGCGGAAGTGTCGGTGATCGAAAGGAGAAACTTGCTGGTGGCGACGCTGATTTTCAGAGGAGCCCCCATCACGAGGTTCAGAACCGGAACATTCGCCCAGCCGGCGCCCAACCCGAACATGCCCGCCATGATACCTATGACAATGAAAAGCAGAAGCCCGATCGGGGTCCGATGAATCTTCCAGTCGATCTCCTGTCCCGTGCTGGCTTCCGTATACACCCCGCAAATTCTCAGGGCCGTCGAGAGACGGTCGGCTTCGGCCACGTCCGGTCGCTCAGATTTTTTTGCGGTCAACATAAGAGCCACTATTCCCAGAATGGTGGCGCCAAGCGCGGTCTGCACGATGTTCGTGGGCAGGGCAAGTCCCAGCATGGCCCCGATGATTGCGCACGTCGAGGCGATAAGGGCGACCGGCATGGCCAGCCGAAGGCTCGCCAGGTTCATCCTCAACAACCCGGGCCCCGCAGCCAAAGCTCCGCTGAGCGCGACCAGAAGGCCGCACCCTCGAACAAAGTCGAGGTGAAAAGGAAAGAAGCCCGAAATTATGGGGACGAAAAGCACGCCGCCTCCGACCCCGCCGAGCACGGCGAGAACTCCCATGATGAATGTAATCACAAGTAAGAGAAGCGGCCAAACCCACCAGGCCGTGTCACTTTGGCCGATCACTCCGGTTTCCTCCGCCAGCGCGGAAGCCGGGAAGAGAAAAAGCATGAGTCCCAGAACGAAAACGCCCGTCAATCCCGGAAGCCTGCTCGAACTCATAAGTAGTTCCTTTCACCTGTCCGAAACCCGCACAATTCGGCTTTTCGGCAAAATGGGCAATCATTGGGCGGATTCTCTGTCGGCTGAGCTGCAAGTCAGCGCCTTGGACTATTGGACACACCCAATATCTCCACAGTGTGCGGGTGAGCGCTGCGAACCTCGTTCCGTTCTTCAAGCCGACTGAGATATATTTGCTTCAGAAAAATCTCCGGCTTTCCCGACCTTGAAAACTCTCGAATGAAGCTCTCGGTGCAGCAACCGACTTTTTCAAACAGGGGGTGCTCGGTTTGCCAAACGCGATTATACCATATGCGGCGCTATCAATCAACCGGCTCTTACTCAGAAAAAAGTTTGGAAGGGAAGCATACCCGCGTTCCGGCCCCGTGGTCGCTTAGTGTGAGTTTCGCGCCATGCCAATTCTGGGGACACGCAATCACGCCTGGCGTGACCTTCGACAGAGAAGCTCCCTTTCCGACCAACGGCGCCGTCACCCCGAAACCTCCGGCATCCCAACCCCGCCGGATTCTTCGAATGTGTCCCGGCAATCTCTTTCCAAAATCGTTTCCCTCCCGTCTGTCGCGAAATGTTTCATCGTGGCGCGGTCGTCAAACCAGCGAGAAAAAGAATCATACATGGCTCCTCTCCGCCTCGGGCTCTTCATGCGGTTTATCTGAAAGAAACGCGAACAGGGCGAGACGACAAACAGGAAGATTCACGATGCCGGGTGTGCGCGGCGCCTACGGGATGAGTCGTCCCAGAAGTCGAGTCTGGTTTGTGTAACCCCGGTATCAACGTTCGAAAATCGACGCTGTGCGCCTCGACTCATTACCGTTTGGTTGTCCCATTCCTCTCAACCCCGGTCGGCCTGGTCTCAGCCGAATCAGTGTCGATTTGTTGCAATTTGTTTGCAAAGCCACGTTGATTGCGCTATAATGTTTTAGCCAATGGAAAAATGGGGATCATGGCATGGGGGCTTGAAACAGTTCTTGGGACTGCTGTTCTAAAATGGTTCAAAAGAAAGCACAGGTCGACTATCATTCGCTTATCGAGGCGATGCCGATAAGTGTCGCGCTCCTTGACCGGGAGCTGCGGGTTGTCGCCGCGAATATGGGATTCGAGGCCCTCACCGGATTCTCACTCGAAGAGGCCGCGGGCCTGCCGTGTCGATATGTCACTCGCGCCGACTTGTGCCTGAAACGGTGTCCGGCCGCGGCCGCGCTGGAGGAAAAGAAACGACAACAGGCCGAAGGAACGATTATCAATCGTGACAGGGAACTGATTCCGGTGCTGGTCACGACTTCTCCTCTTCTTGACAGCGAAGGTGAAACGGTGGGCGTTATCGAGACCATGCGCGAGTTGTCCGAGACGGGTCTGGACCGGGAAAGCCCCGTTTTTCATGAATACGACGATTTCATCGGGCACAGCCCGGCGATACAGAAGATAAAAGAGATACTGCCCGCCATAGCCAGCACCGACTCCTCCGTGCTTATTATTGGCGAAACCGGAACCGGCAAGGACCTCATCGCGTCGGTGATTCACCGGCTTTCGCCCCGGAGTCAGGGGCCGTTCATAAAGGTGAATTGCGGGGCGCTGCCGGAGACCCTGCTCGAATCGGAGCTGTTCGGGCACGTTCGGGGCGCGTTTACCGGCGCCGTTCGGGATAAGCCGGGCAGGTTCCAGCTTGCCGAGAACGGCACTATCTACCTGACCGAGATCGGAGACCTTCACCTCCCGCTTCAGGTGAAACTGCTCTCTTTTCTGGATGATAAAGAGATTATCCCGGTCGGCGGCACACGCACTTTCAAAACGGATGTCCGGGTCGTCGCCGCCACTCACCGCGACTTGGAAACCATGGTCGAGGAGGGAACGTTCCGAGGAGACCTGCTCTATCGATTGAAGGTGGTGCGAATAACGCTGCCCCCGCTTCGGGAACGCGGCGACGATATCAGGTTGCTTATCGAACATTTCCTCGAACACTTCCGAAAAAAATTCGGAAAAAAAATCGAAGGATTGACGGACGAGGCGCTCTCGATTCTCCTCCGACACCCCTATCCCGGCAATGTGCGCGAGCTGAGAAATACGGTGGAATATGCCGCCAGTATTTGCCCGTCCGGCTCGATCCGGCCAATCCAACTTCCCGAATACCTGCTCGATATGGCCGCGAGTCGTCCCGGTGCGGCGCCGCCCCCTGCGAAATCCGGTGGAGGCGCAAGCATCCGCGAGGACGTCACCTTTTCGATTCCCCCGTCAGAGGCGGGGGAGAGTTGGGAGCATATTGAGCGGCGCATGATCACCGAGGCGCTGGTCCAATGCAGGGGAAATCGGACGAAAGCGGCGGACATGCTCGGCTGGGGGCGCTCGACGCTGTGGAGGAAAATGAAGAGGTACGGTCTGCAATGACACAAAAACTGCTGATCACAATTTACAGGGACGACGTCGCCCCCAGGTTCGACCTTACGTCGGAGGTGTTGATCGCGACCGTGGACGCCGACGGCGAAATCATCGACCGGAAAACGCTCGTGCTCCCTGCTCCCTCCTCCGAAGACCTGTGCCAGTTAATTCTTTCGGAGAACATTCGGACCGTCATTTGCGGGGGAATCGAGCAAGAATTCTACGAGTATCTGAGATGGAAGAAGGTCGAGGTGATAGATTCCGTGATTGGTCCGTTCGAGCGCGCGCTGGAACTGGCAAGAGGCGGGCGTCTAAAGTCGGGTTCGATCCTGTTTGACCGTCCTGCGAGTCGGGAGGACGGCTGGAATCATTATAAATCACAATGAAACGTTTCATAATGATTCTAAATAATTCATATGCCGCCGTCGCATGGACGATGAAAATGCGTAATCCCTTTGATAAAAGCAAGTTATAATATTTGGCACACAAGTTGCTCCTTTTTATGGCCAAGAAATAGACGAGCATCGATTTCAGCCATGCTAGAAAGCGAGGAACCTGAAATGTTCAGCCTGAAAAAGAAATTCGAACAGTTGATGAGCGCGGTGGCGTTTGCGGAAGCGGGTGAGCCGGAAAAGGCCCTTGAGCTAATCGGCGCTTCGGCAAAACCAGAGAAACGATTCTCCCTGGATAAAATAATGGCGGCGATAACCTTTGCCGAGGTAGGTGAGCACGACCTCGCCCGGGAATACCTGGATGCGAAGCCGGAGCAGACTCTGTCCGACGTTCTCGGTATCCCCGGCGTGAAAATCTGGTACGGCAGTGTCGCTCTCGAACCAGTGACGATACCCGGCGTGAAGATTTGGTACGGCACGGTTGCGACAGCGTAAGGGTGGCCTGGCTTGCCGCAGGCCCTCAGGGGAGGATAATATAAGGTGGCTGGTAAAATAATGATCGTCGGCGATGACACGGCGGCGATGAGGCTTGTCGCGAACCGACTGGCTGCGGGCAACTTCGAGGTGCGACTCATCGACTCGCCGACGGAGGCGGTCGCGGTTGCCCGGGAGGACGACATCGACGTCGCCCTGTTAAACTTCAAAGACCTGATGGCGGACGGACTTCAACTGGTGCGCAGCTTGAAGAGAAACCGCCGGTGGATCGAGGTAATAACATTGAGCGCCCCTTCCGGCCTCCGCCTCTCGATCGAGAGCATGAAACTCGGCGCGTTCGCCGACGTGCTGATGCCTTTCGACCTGGAGGAGCTTCTTGCCAAGATCGTGGAGGCCTGGGAGCGCAAGAAAGCGAAAAGCCAATCGTTTTTCAGAAGGCTCGAGAATCTCGCCGTATCCGTCAGCTTCGCCGAAGCGGGCGATTTTGACACCGCTCAGCAGATTATGAAAAAGTCGCAAAACCTAACGGAGAGGTTCCACAAGGAGGAGGAACGCTAAATGAGGAAAATGAACTTGTTGTTGGTGGACGACGAGGAAGAGTTTGTAAAGACTCTGGCCGACCGTCTGCATATGAGGGACATGGAATCGGACACCGTCCTCGATGGCGACCAGGCGCTGTCCTTTATTCAGGACAAAGAGCCTGACGTGATGGTGCTTGATTTGAAAATGCCCGGCATCGATGGCATCGAGGTGCTCAAGCGCGTGAAAAAAGCCTACCCGAACATCGAAGTCATAATCCTTACCGGTCACGGAACGGATAAGGATGAGGAACGGGCCAAGAAGTTGGGCGCATTCGATTACATGGAGAAACCGGTTGACATCGACACACTTGTGACCCAGCTCAGGAAGGCCTTCCAGCGGAAAATAGACAGGACGATGGCTGCGGCTACGTTTGCCGAGGCGGGCGAGGCGGACACCGCCAGAAAGATTATGAAAGACAAAAGAGACAAGTAGTTGAACCGTGCGACAGAGACTCCGATACGGCAGAGGGAACGCGCGGCGTTCCCGGCAGGGGCCGAAAACGAAAAATCGGTTTCCTTCTCGACGAGGAGGTGATGCGGAATATGGTGTCGGGCAGTTGCGCCCTCTCTTTGATTTTTTGTGCCCGCGCCTCGAAACAGCGCTCTGCGGGCAGGAGAAACGCGATTTCGCCACATGACCTTGACTTGACCCTCACACCCCACTCTCGGCGAGGGTATCGAAGCGCAAGGCGAGCCACATACGACATCTCGCTTTGGGATAGCCCTCTGTAACGAACCGACGTGCAGGAGGGAACTGCATATGAAACGCCTCAATGTTTTGCTGATTGACGACGAGACCGAGCTCACCGAAACGCTGGCGGAGCGTCTCGAAATGCGCAACATCAGCGTCGAAGCCATGACCGATCCCGCTAAAGCGCTTGTGCGGCTCAAGGAAAAAAAGTTTGATGTGGCAATTCTCGATCTCGTGCTCGAAGGAGTTCGCGGGTTCGACGTGCTCAAAGAAATGAAGGAACTTCGACCGGATATGGCTGTCATACTTCTTTCGGGACGGGGTTCCGATAAGGACTTCGAAGAAAGCAAACGTGAGGGAGCATTCGATTTTCTGATGAAGCCCGTTCAGATCGAGGACCTGATAGCCAAAATGAACCAGGCGGTCCATAGATGAACGAAAAACCCGCTGGAGCAACATCCGAAGGATAAACCCGTATGGTGAAGGAAAAAATCTTGTTGGTCGACGACGAACAGACATTTGCCGATGTTCTGTCAGAGCGGCTCCAGGCTCGGGGCCTCGAGGTCGTCACCGCCGCCGACGGCGTCGAGGCGGTCCAGCGCGCGAAGCAGGAACGATTCGATGTCGTCGTGCTTGACATGTTGATGCCGGGCATGAGCGGACTCGAGACATTGAAGAACCTCCTCAGAGCCGACCCGAATTTGAAAATCGTTCTTCTCACCGGCCATGCGTCGGTTGCGCGCGGTATCGAGGCAATGAAGTTGGGCGCGATGGATTTTCTGGAAAAGCCGATCGACATCGAAAGTCTCATCGAAACAATCAGGGGCAAGAAGGGCTCAGGTCTACGCATTTGACAGAGCATATTGGAAGAATGGTCTTTCAAATGCGTAGACCGTCGCGCGCAGACGGGTAAAATTCGTGGCCCTTGGCGTCGTCCCGTGATTTCAAGGGCGTCTTAGCCTTCGCTTTTCGTTCGTATTTCATCCGCGCCGTTTTCATTCACAAATACTTTCTTGCTTAACTGCGTTCTCCCCCCTATCAATACCGGTGTGAGTCCAGAGGTCGAGCTCCCGACCCTTGCGCTTTGGACCCCTCGGGAGGCGTGGACCATGAACATCAAGAGAAAGCTTGCGGGCGTTAACCCGAAAATCGCCCTCTAGCGTTCACGTGTGTTCGGACGGCCCAAAGCCGTGATTCGACACGTGTGCCATGTCGTCAAAGCGGAGAGGAAGCGAATGGGATAAGCAAGCAGCGACACAGTTGCAGGCAGCGTGGACTGGTGACATATTTTCAGAATGAAGAGCTCCGCCGAACGGCCAAGGCAAGGAGATACTTGAGGTTCCGCTTTTTGAACAATGGCTGTTTTCGGTGTATGGACTCCGAGAACCAGGAGGTGGCAAAATGGCAAAAGCAAAAGAGAAATCAAAGGTTATAAATGGCATGAGGGTTGATGAATTGTTTGCGACCATCGATGCGGTCAAGGAAACCCCCGCCATCGCCGAGTTCAAGTTTCGCGCAAGAAACAAATGGGTCAACGGGGGACACAACCACATCACCATAACGGACTTCTACGGGGCGCAGGAAGAGCACCCCCATGAGAAGCCTTTCGAGTTTGATGCGGACGAACCTCCCCTGCTCCTGGGTCGGGACATCGGGGCAAACCCGGTCGAGTATTTGCTGACGGCGTTGTCCGCCTGCCTGACGACCGCGATGGCATATCATGCCGCCGCGCGGGGAATAGAGCTAAGGGGCGTGGAATCCCGATACGAGGGTGACCTCGACCTCCGGGGTTTCCTCGGAATCTCTCCAGACGTCAAAGCGGGATACAAGAATATCCGCGTCTTCTTCAAGATCGACGCAGACATTTCAGAGGAGCAGAAGAAAGAGCTCATCGAGGCGGCTCAGAAGTACTCGCCGGTGTTCAACACCGTTTTCAAGGCGACACCTGTCAGCGTGGAGCTGGACAAATAGAACCCGCCCCACGATTGTACGCTTGTCCGAAAGCGCAGCACGGAGACCCTTTGAATCTGTGCGCGCTTCGGCGGTGGGGGCCCGCCGGGTTCCCTCACCGATAGAGCGCCGCCGAATATTCTCAAACCATGCCATTGCGGGAGCCTGCGTATTTTCCGGTCCGATTTTCTGATGCGCCGCCAAAAACAACGCACGCGCTCTTCCTTCCTCGTATCATACAATGCTCGTGAACGCATCCGATCTCGCTTTTTCCGAAGTCGCGGCTTCGTCTTTTTCGCATCGCGGGTGAACAAGAGTCGGCCCTGACCGCAGCTTTATGGTTAACGCTTCCCCGTTGGCTCGGGTTATTATAAAACAGGCGATGCGGAGAAATCCGGGGCGGATTCATTGACCACACCCGGAGCGCATGGTAGAATAGCCGCCGGTTCCGAATTGATCGCGGGGACGCTTAATTCGGAGCTCAATTCGGGGGACACGGAACCAATTTCGGCGGATTTCATGTTTCCCCCGCATGCAACCGGCAGGCTGTAAGCGGCGGGAGACGGGGAGATATGGCGATGAGGCTTCGGACGCTGTTCGTGGGTCTTTTTGTGGTGACGAGCGTTCTTTCCGCCAGCGGGTGCGCGCTTTTTGAGGAAGAGAAGGACTTGCCGCATGGCCGACGGGTGCGGGTGGTTTTTTTCCCTGTGCGCTCGCTCGAATTTCAGGAGGCGCGCTCCAGGCAGGAACTGGAGAATCTGACGCTTTCCGGCTCGCTGAAGAACGTTTCGTCTATGGCGCTCTCCAACATCCGCTTACGAGGAATAATACACTATGCCAGAGAAAAGTCTTCTGATAAGAACGAAGTTCGCCAGGTGCTTTCGACCGATGTCTTCGTTCTTTTCCTCAACCCCTCGCTCCTGCAGCCTGCGGAGAGCGGCGATTTTTCACTCGCCATGAAAGTTGAGCATACGGTCAGTCACATCGAGCTGCATGTTATGTATGAGCCGTTTGTGCCATCGGAGTTTTAAGCCGGTCTGCTGAGTCGCAGGCGCCGCGCGTTTATGCATATGCTGAAAAAAAAGGCGCCGCAATGCCGTCGCAAACTCGCACCGGGTGACGAACCCTCTTGCCGTTCTCTTTCTAACTTTCACCGTTGAAACAAGTTCCGCCGTCTCGCCCTCTCTTTGTCCGGAGTTGGCATCCTGCTTGCCAGAGCAAGCTCAAGCATGTTATTTCGAATGCCGTACGTTCTCAACGAAGGCGGTCCGGGCATCCTGACGGTTCATTTGGTTTCTGCGCCAACCGTTCGGGAAAGTAGCTTGGCTCACCTGCCCGGTGGCTGAAACACGGTTGAAAGGGAATGACCAGTGAAGAATTGGGCACGAATAGTTTTTGGCGGCTTTGCGCTCCTTTCGCTCGTTGACGCTCCGGCCTGGGCAGAGCAACACTATGATGCGTCGGTTGTCGCGGATACGTTATGGGTGATGTTCGCCGCGTTTCTTGTGTTTTTTATGAACGCGGGGTTCGCTATGGTGGAAACTGGTTTCTGCCGATCCAAGAACGCGGTGAACATCCTCGCTAAAAACTTCATCGTCTTTGCCATAGCGTCCGTGGCCTACTGGGCGGTTGGATTCGCGCTTATGTTCGGCGACGGGTCCCCGTACTGCGGCTATCTCGGGTTTTTGCTGAACGGTCCCGACAACAGTCCGGCCACCGGCGAAGCCTATCGGGGAATTTTTTCGTCGTTGAACTGGGCGGGGGTGCCGTTGCATGCGAAGTTCTTCTTCCAATTGGTGTTTGCTGGGACAGCCGCGACGATTGTCTCCGGGGCCGTGGCCGAGAGGATACGCTTCCATGCATTCATTGCGTTTTCCTTCCTGCTGGTGGCTATCATTTATCCAATCAGCGGCCACTGGGTCTGGGGAGGCGGATTCCTGGCGGACCTCGGTTTCTGGGATTTCGCGGGCTCAACCGTCGTTCATTCTATCGGCGGCTGGGCGGCGTTGATAGGCGCGATTATGCTGGGTCCCCGCATCGGGAAATACAAAAGAGACGGTTCGGTGAGCGCTATTCCCGGACACAATATGTCGCTTGCCACGATGGGCGGTCTTGTCCTCTGGCTCGGCTGGTTCGGATTCAATCCCGGCTCAACGATGGCGGCGGACGCCGGCGCCATCGCGCGCATAGCTCTTGTGACGAACCTCGCCGCCGCGGGCGGGATCCTTGCGGCCACGTTCGTGGCATGGCTCAAGATTGGAACTCCTGACCTGAGCATGATTATTAACGGAGGGCTTGCCGGCCTCGTCGCCATTACGGCTCCGTGCGCGTTCGTGAGCCCGACAAGCGCGGTAATCATCGGGCTGTTCGCCGGCACGCTCGTTGTCACATCGGTCATCGCGTTCGACAAATTTCGCGTGGACGATCCCGTGGGAGCGATATCGGTTCATCTCGTCAACGGAGTCTTCGGAACACTCGCGGTCGGCCTGTTCGCAGAGGACATCTGGAGCCCCGGCACAACGGGGGACGGACTGTTTTTTGGCGGCGGGGCCGGGCTGCTTTGGGCCCAGGTTCAAGGCGTCTTCTGGGTCGGCCTGTTCGCAACCGGCATGTCCACCGTCTGCTGGCTCATCGTGAAAGGCCTTGTCGGGCTGCGGGTGGACCCGGAGGAAGAATTCGAGGGACTGGATATCAGCGAGATGGGAATGGAAGCGTACCCGCGAGATGTCTCTCGCCGCGAGGAATTTGATGCGGCGCGCCTGGAGAAGGTTGCACGGGAACTCGAACGCAGGCGGGAGCCGAAGCGTCCGTCGCCGGCTTTGAAACCGGCGACGGCAGAACCCGACGGCGAGGCCGCAGAATCAAAAGCCGAATCAGAGCCGGACGAAATCGATGGCAGTGAATTCGTTTTGGCGGTGGAGAACATGGACCGGAACGAACTGCGCAAGAAATGGGAGAGTCTCTGTCGAATGCCTTCGAGCAGCGCGCCCGCAGAATTTAAGGAGTTGTACCAGAACCTGAAATATGTGAGCGGAAACGAGTTCTCGTTCCGTCGGGGCAACCCGGAGGAATATCGAAAGAAAATGGCGAAGCTGCTGAGCGGATACGGCGGCGGCGCAACCAAGGTCTCTCTCGTTTCGTCGGTCTTGAAATAGGAGACGCGAAATCATTCAGGTCGCCGGGAAGATGCTTCATGACAATTTCACTCGGTCTTTCAATCCCGTCGGCGGTCGTAATCGCCATCCATTTCGAGGGAGCGGGAGAAATGTGAATCCGCGCTCCCTGTTTGAGCCGGAGCGCGAACCGAGCGACATGCAAGCGAAAGAGCGATTACAGCGGCCGATTGCAGAGAAGCGGCGGCTATTGTTTATTTCGCGTCTTATGGGCAACGAGCCGGAGCTGGTTCAGCGCGCTCAGGAGATCGTCCCTCGCGAGAGTGTCGAGAGGGTGCAGGAAGGCGGCCCAGACGACGTGATTGTTCAAGCAGAAGCGGATGTCTCCCGTCGCAAGATAATTGGCCTTCAAAAGCTTTTGAAGGAATTCCACCTCGTTGAAATCGGCATCGCGGCGAAGGAGGTCGAGTCGCGCGAGGGGAGTCATGAGCCGAAGCCGATTGTGCGTGGGGTCGACAAGCAGAAATAGCTGAAGGCCGTCATAAAAAAATTCCCATCGGCCGGACAAATCAGGGAGCACGATCTCTTGTTCTCTCAGGATGTCTGCTATCCTGGCGATGGTCATCCCGGAACCGGTCGGTTCGTTCGATTCGGTATTCGGCGGTCGCTCATCATGCGATGGCCTGTTGACAGCCGACGTTTGACCTTCCGGCGGCAGAAGCGTCTCATAGATGACCCGGGTTTTTTCCGGCGGAAGCGGTTTCTCGCCGGGCGGCTGCGCCCCCGCGACGGTGCGAGGGAAAAGAGCGAGCACATAAGCGGCCAACAGGAGTCCGAGCGTCTTCATTTGTCACTCTCCAGATCTTTCCACGATTGAATTAATGGTTTCACTTCGCCCCGGCGGTCTTTCAAGAAGACTTTCACATCAAGCGCTCTTTTCGTCAATACTTCACGGGCTCGTTC
Source organism: uncultured bacterium (assembly GCA_964453435.1). Taxonomy (GTDB): domain Bacteria; phylum Abyssobacteria; class SURF-5; order SURF-5; family SURF-5; genus CAYVQZ01. The sequence goes on along the minus strand of CAYVQZ010000007.1, from coordinate 76,656 downwards.
CAGGTCATCTGCGCTTATTTCGACGGCCATGCCGCAATCGGAAAGCGCTTTCTGTGGTTTCGGAACGGGCAAATAGCGAACATTCACTGATTGCAGCAGATTTTCGGCGAGCAGTGTGTGATGAGTGGTGGGCAGGACGAGAATATACTTTGGGGGTTCGTCCGATGGAGTCGCATTCCGATGGTCGCGCATATGTATCGATGGGATCGGGTTGACATCGCGCCGAAAGCAGCGTCGCTTCGGCATCTCAGGGTCAGGCCAGCGCCGACATTTTTCTGAGTCGCTTGACGATTTTCGGCATTACCTCCGCCACATAGTATACATCTTCTTTGGTATTGTCCTTGCCAAGCGAGAATCGCAGGGAACCGTGTGCAATCTCATGGCTGAGGCCTATGGCGAGGAGCACGTGTGAGGGATCGAGCGAGCCCGACGTGCATGCGGAACCGCTTGACACAGCCACGCCTTCCATATCCAGCAACATAATCATTGATTCCCCTTCGACATACCGAAAGCAGATGTTCAGGGTGCCGGGCAGCCGGTCAGTCGGGTGACCATTCACTATCGTATCGTCGATCCGAACAACCAGTTCATTCTGCAGCAGGTCCCGCAGGTCCTGTACCTTGCGGCAGGTTTCCTCCATGGAGTCCCGCGCCGCCTCGCATGCCTTTCCCATTCCAACGATGCCGGCCACATTCTCGGTCCCCCCGCGCCGGTTCCATTCGTGGTGGCCTCCGTGCTGCATCGGAACTATCCGGGTTCCTTTCCGTATATACAGAACGCCGACTCCTTTCGGTCCGTAAAGTTTGTGCGCCGACATCGAGAGCAGGGTTATGTTCGACTTCCCCACATCGACGGGAATCTTTCCGCATGTCTGCACGGCATCAGTGTGAAAATATGTTTCCTTTTCCTCGGCAATGCGCGCGATCTCCCCGATATCCTGAATGGTTCCTATCTCATTGTTGCCGTGCATTATGGAAACGAGGATGGTGTCATCGCGGACCGAGTCGCGGAGCTGGTCGAGGTCGATCTTGCCGTACTTATCGACCCCGAGATACGTAACCTCGAAGCCTTGTCGTTCGAGATGCTTGCATGTGCGAAGAACGGCAGGATGCTCGATCTGAGAGGTGATGATGTGTTTGCCTTTCTTTTCGTTGGCGTATGCGATTCCTTTGATCGCCAGGTTATCCGATTCCGTGCCGCCGCTGGTGAAAACGATATTCGTTGACTCGGCGCCTATGAGAGCGGCCACTTTATCGCGCGCGTCCGCGATAGCCTCCAACGCTTCTTGTCCGAAACTGTGGACACTTGAGGCGTTCCCATATTTTTCATCGAAAAACGGCAGCATCGCGTCAAGGACTTCGCGACTCACCGGCGTCGTGGCGTTATGGTCCATGTATATACGTCTCATTTCCTGTTCCTCGCTTTTCCCTTTCGCCCAGTTGCCACATCGAGGACACCCTCAATAGCTGCATCTATCTCATCACTTGTCGTGAACGGTCCGGGGCTGAAGCGAACCATCCCCTCCGGAAAGGAGCCGATGCTCTTGTGCGCTTCCGGTGCACAGTGAAGGCCGCCCCTCACGCATATATTGAATCTTTGGTCCAATTCAAAAGCCGCTTGGCCCGATTCCAACCCTTCAATTGTGATTGACGTGATGGCTATCCGCCGCCGGGCGTTTCTCTCGGACCTGATTTTTATTTGTCGCGCGCCCTGAATGGCTTCTTCCAATCGATTCGCGAGGGCAAGCTCTCTTTCTCGAATGGCCGCTATTCCCTCCCCTTTTATATATTGCACAGCAGCGGCCAAACCGGCTATCCCCGGGCCATTGAGCGTGCCGGCTTCGAGCCGGTCCGGCAAAGGCTCCGGCTGGAGCGGACCGGAGGAATCGCTTCCCGTTCCCCCTTCCTTCAGGGGTTCGACATCGATGTGCTCCGCCATATAGAGTCCGCCGGTACCCATGGGTCCCAGCATACCCTTGTGGCCGGTGAACGCAAACATATCGATCGGCGCCTCACTCAGGTTGACGGGTATCGAGCCGGCGGCCTGGGCGCCGTCCACGAGGTAGATGAGTCCGTGGCGCCGCGCAATTTCGCCTATTTCTTCGACTGGCATGATTGCGCCGGTCACGTTGCTCGCGTAGACGGTTACGATCAGGCGGGTGTTCGGTCTGATTGCGTTGCGAACGGCCCGAGGGCTGACTGGCCCCCCATCGCTCCTCACGATGGTCAACTCGAGCCCCTTTTTCCGCAATGCAAAGAGCGGCCGAAGCACGGCATTGTGTTCGAGCGAGGTGGTGACGACGTGGTGACCCGGCGATAACACCCCCTTAATCGCCGTATTGAGCGCTTCGGTTGCGTTTGCCGTGAAAACGATTCGCTCCGAACGTTCGACGCCGAACAGTTCGGCAATGCACTCGCGTGTCCGGAACACAACATCGTTGGCTTTTCTGGCGAGGGTATGGCCGGCGCGTCCGGGGCTGCCCCCGACCTCTTTCAAGTATTGCACGACGGCATCGGGCACTGAGGCGGGTTTGGGGAATGAAGTCGCGGCATTGTCCAGGTAGATCATTCGGCCAACGTCTCCGTGAACAGTCCGGCTCTCGGATGATTCATTGTGTCAGGAGATGTGCGTCTCGCGCCAGAAGGTGCCGTCGGGCGTATCTTCGAGAGCAATGCCGAGGTCGGCAAGGCGATCTCTGATAGAATCGGCGAGTTCGAAATCTTTTCGGGCACGAGCCTCCGCCCGCAAGCTTATGAGAAGCTCGAGGAGCTTTTCGCTCAAACCGGAGTCTCCGTGTGTCGCGGTCTTTTGGAAGAGCCCGAGGAGCGCTCCCAGTTTGCGTGTTTGCTCCACGAGAGCCCGAAGGTCCCCGGGCTTGCATTTCCATGCGTCTGAACTGTCGAGAATCTTGTTCAGATTCCTCACCATGTCGAAAAAGGCCGCCATGGCTTTCGGCGTATTGAAATCATCGTCCATGGCCTCCTCGAATTCGGCCACAAGCGTGTTTTGAATTTCTTCGAGAGACACCTCTCCGGACCCGGATTTCACCGGCCTTTTTTCCAGCAAGCTCGCCTGCCGTTCGGCTTTGTTGATTGCCGTGTATATCCTCTGAAGCGCCGACTCCGATTCAGCCAGCGAGCCTTCGTCGAAATCGAGCGGTCGGCGGTAATGAGCGGACAGGAGAAAATGCCGAATCGCTTCGGGCTTATTATTTTTCAGCAGTTCGCGAACGAGGGTGACGTTGCCGAGGGACTTCGACATCTTCTGGCCGCTTATATTAATATATCCGTTATGGAGCCATACTTTGGCGAAGTCCTTGCCCGTGGCGGCCTGGCTTTGCGCGATTTCGTTTTCGTGATGCGGGAAGATCAAATCGTGGCCGCCGCAATGGATGTCGAAGGTGTCTCCAAGATATTTGCTCGACATGACGGAGCACTCGATGTGCCATCCCGGCCTGCCCTTTCCCCACGGACTGTCCCAACTCGGCTCGCCCGGCTTGGCGGCTTTCCATAAGGCGAAGTCGAGCGGATGATGCAGTCGCGGGTCGGCTTCGATCCTCACCCCTTCCATAAGCTCGTCGAGGTTTTGATGGGAGAGTTGGCCATATTTACCGAATTTCGAGATTTCAAAGACGACGTCCCCATCGGTTCGGTAGGCATACCCGTTCTCGAGAAGTTTTTCGATGAGGGCAATCATCTCCGGAATCAGGTCGGTCGCGCGGGGATGGTAGTCGGCCCGGCCCACCCCCAATGCGTCGATGTCCTCGAAGAAGTACCGAATATATTTTTCCGCAACCGCCGAGGCGGCAATGCCTTCTTCGTTGGCCTTGGCAATGATCTTATCGTCGATGTCGGTGATGTTTTGAATATACCGAACGATGTACCCTCTGTATTGCAGGTACCGCCGCACCACGTCGAATACCACGAAAGGGCGAGCATTGCCGATATGAATGAAATTATAAACTGTCGGACCGCACGCATACATGCCGATTCTGCCCGGCTCAAGCGGAGCGAGGGGTTCTTTCCGGCGGGTTAATGTGTTGGAAACCATGATAGGCATGTCAGCCTCCGGATGTCGGACGAGGGAAAACGCAGGCGGCTCCCACAGCGCCAGCGCCCCGAAAATCGCGTCCGGAAAAAGGCCAGCGAGGAAACGGGTTGCACCTCAAGCCGAAAGGCGGCGAAGGCGCCCGCCCTTCGTCCGGTAGCGGGGCGCATCGGCGTCGAAGCGCGCGCGAGGAAAGCCTATTGAATCTCGATGGTGGCGCCTACGTCTGAAAGTTTTGCTTTAATCTGTTCGGCTTCTTCCTTCGAGACCGCTTCTTTCAGCACTTTCGGCGCTTCGTCAACAACAGCTTTCGCCTCTTTGAGGCCGAGGCCCGTCAGGGCGCGAACTTCCTTGATGACCTTAATTTTTTCCGGGCCCACTTCTTTTAGAAGCACATTGAACTCGGTCTTTTCTTCTTCTGCTTCGGCTGCGGGAGCGGCGGCCGCGGGCATGGCGGCCATGGCGAGGGGGGCGGCGGATACGCCGAACTTGTCCTCGAGCTTCTTTATCAGTTCGGAGAGCTCGAGCACTGTCATTTCCTCAATCGCGCTGAGAATGTCGTCCATTGCGAGCTTTGCCATTATTTGTTTTCCTCCTACCGTGTTTGAATGAACATGATCAGGCAGCTTCTTTTTGCTTGCGCACTGCTTCGAGCCCGTATACGAACTTTCGCAGGGGGCCGTTCAAAACATTGACGAGTCCCGAGATAGGGGCTTGTATTTGACCCACCAGTTGAGCCAGGAGAACTTCTCGCGGGGGGAGGCTCGCGATTAGCTGCACCTCAGCCGCATCGATGAACCGGCCGTTCAGCAGGCCGCCCTTGACCTTCATTGTGGGGTTGGCCTTTGTGAAGTCCGCAAGAATCTTCGCCGCCGTCACGGGGTCATCCGAAAACACGTATCCCGTGGGACCCTCCATAAACTCGAGCAAGCTCTCGAATCCGCTCCGGTTCGCGGCGATACGCGCCAGCGTGTTTTTGAAGACGCGGTATTCCACGTCATTCTTTCTGAACTCGTTGCGGAGATGGGTAATGGCCGCGACGTTGATTCCGGTGTAATCCGTCAGGATCGCCACACGCCGCTGCGCGAGTTTTTCGAACAAATCCTGAACCAGCTTTTCCTTTTCCGGTCTTGCCATAACGACTCCTTCGTCCTCATGCAATCCATCTAGCACCGGACATGCGTGCGTGTTCGCAAAAAGAAAAATCCTCCGCCGCACGTGGCGACAGAGGTATGAAAAAGACGAGACACATCATTCGCCCCGACCTGTAGGTCTCGGAAGGCGCGTTTTAAGTCCCCGAAGGGACACCCTCTGTCTCCGACAAACAACCTGCGGGGTCGAAAACACAGTGTAGCAGACCTATTTCGTTTTGTCAAATTTCCCGCGTTCGGGCGCGGAGATTCCGGCCGCAGGAGAATAGGAGGGAACGACCACGCCGCCGGAAATGACAAGCTTCAACCCGTCCTCGGTCGTCATATCGAGATAGATGAGGTGTTCCCGCGGAGAGAAAATCAGGACGCCGGACGTGGGGTTCGGGGTGGTTGGAACGAAAACGCAAACGAGGCGGTTTTCGGTTTTGTGCTGCACCTCGCCCTCCGCCTCGGAGGTCACGAATCCCAGGCTATACAGTCCTTTCCGCGGATACTCGACAAGAACAGCCTGGCTGAAAATGGAGCGTTGAGAGCCGAGGAAGGCGGTGCTTATCTGTTGAACGGCTTTGTATATGCGGTTGGCCAGCGGTATCCGCGCCATGATTTTCTCCCCGAAAGAGATCAGGCGTTTCCCGATGATATTGGTGGCAAAGATACCGACAAAGATAATCATGACGAAGAAAATAACGAATCCGACGCCCGGTATGCCTGCGAAGGGCTGGCCGGGTATCTTTTTGGGGAGTCCGTCAATGAAGGAAAAAAGATTCCAGAGGACCCAAATCGTGACGAAGGCGGGCAGCGTCACGACAATACCCGTAATGAGGTACCGTCGCAGATAGGCAAATAGTCTCCGGACCCAGCTCAATCTGATGGTTTCTTTCTGTTGGTTTTGCACATCGGTTCCCTACGTTTTCTTTTTTGGTTTGATTTTCGTTGTGAGCGGGTGCCGTTTAAACTCCACTTTCGCAACCGAACGCTCCGTCGACTCGAGGACCGTTACCTTGAAGCCGTTGAACTGAAAACTTTCTCCCTTGCGGGGAATGCGCCTCAACTGTTCGAGTATAAACCCTCCTACGGTTTCGTATTCTCCTTTGGGTAATTCGAGCCCGAGCAGTTCCTCGGCCTCATCCCGGTGCATTCTGCCGTCGAAGACGAAGAGGCCTTCACCGGCATTCACCAACGGCAACCGTTTCACGTCGTACTCATCGTGTATCTCGCCGAAAATTTCCTCGATGAGGTCTTCGAGCGTCACGAGTCCGGCCGTGCCGCCGTACTCGTCCACTACTATGGCCATGAACATCTGTTTCTGCCTGAGTTCATGGAGCAGGTCGTGAACCTTTTTCGATTCGGGAACGAAAGCCGCCGGCCTGAGGTATTCGTGAATAGAATGTTCCAACGGCGATTTTCCCGTTCGCATGATGTCATAAACGTATATGATTCCGACGATATCGTCTATTTTCTCATGGTAGACGGGAAGCCGCGAGTGGCCGCTCGATTCGAATATCTGCATGATTTCTTCCCAGGCGGTGTCATCCCTGACAGCAACCATATCGATTCGCGGAACAACTATTTCGCGAACGGCCATCGTGCCCAAGTCGATTACTCCGTGAATCATCGCGCGCTCGTCCTTCTCAATGATACCTCCTTCGTCGTCAATGAACATCAGGCGGACGTCTTCGCGGCTGATAAAGGGTGAGCGCTTTCCGTTCCCTCCCAGAAATGTCATAACCTTGCTGATGACGCTCGTAATGACAGCCACGGCGGGGGCGAAAAGGAACATTATCGTTCGCAGAGGCGACGCCAATGCCAGCGTCAGCACATCCGCCTTGTGGCGAAAGATGGCTTTCGGAAGAATTTCGCAGAAAATCAGAATGAAGGGAGTCAGAATGACGGGAGTCAGGATTCCGCCTTTCTGAGAGCCCCAGATTCGGACGGCCCACAGGAGAAAAACGATGGTGGCCGTGACGTTTACGAGATTGTTGCCCAGAAGGATGGTGGTGAGAACCGTCTCGGGTTTTCGCAATAATTTTCTCAATATTACGGCGTTTTCGTCCCCGGTTTCCTCCCTTTGTTTCAAGATGACGCGGTCGAGTGAGATCAGGCCGGTTTCGACGCCGGAAAAGAAGGCCGACATGCAGAGGACGATGAGTAACGCCACGGGCAACACAATGTCGGCAAGAGTCATCTCGTTCACCTCCCTGCCTCGGCCGGTCCCGAGGCGGGCACGATGCGAACACTCCGAATGCGGTGTTCCTCAGCGACCTCGACCAGAAACTTCAAGCCGGCATGTTCTATCCATTCATTCTGTTCGGGCACTCTTTCCAGCATGTTATACATGAGACCCCCGACGGTGTCGCAATCGGAGGCTCTCACGTCCACCCCAAGGAATTCCGAGAGGTCATCGAGTCGGACGCTCGCATCCACCCTGACGGCGCCGTCGGGAAGCCGTTCCATTTCCGTCGTTCGCTCGTCATATTCGTCGAATATCTCTCCGACGACTTCCTCGATGAGGTCTTCCAGAGTCACGATTCCTTTGGTTCCGCCATATTCTCCGACCACGATCGCCATGTGCACATGGCCATTCTGGAACTCGCGGAGCAGGTCATTCACCTTCTTTGTTTCCGGCACGTAGTATGCGGGTCGGATAAATCGCGATATGGGAACTTTTGTTTGTCCTCGCCAGAAATATGGCAACAGGTCTTTCGCGTACACGATTCCCTTGATGTCATCGACGGTTTTTCCGTAAACGGGAAACCGCGAGTGGCCCGTCTCCCGCATCACCGCCGTCAGTTCTTCCACGGTGATATCGGATTTGACGCGAACAACATCGCGTCGGGGGACGAACACATCGCGAACAAGCGTCTCCCCGAACTCGAATATCCTGTGAATCATGAGCCGTTCGGTCGATTTGAGGATTCCTTCCTCCGCTCCCATGTCCACGACAGACTTCAGTTCTTCCTCGGTAAAGAGGGGCTTGTATTCCCCTTCTCGGATGCCGACAATAGCAAGGATTTGATTCGTCAGAAACAGGATTGCCCGAAGCAGCGGATACACGGCTTTTTCGAAGAGGCTTATTGGGATGGCCACTGCCAGCGCATAGCGTTCCGCGTTGTTGATTGCGATTGTTTTGGGGACGACTTCTCCAAACAGAAGCAGGATGGTTGTCGAAACGAAGATGGCGGCGAGGCTGCCGAGATACTGGGAGTACGGGAGGGGGCGCGCCAGCGCGAGGGCCCACACGCCGACAAGTTCCGAGACGAGAATATTCGCGGCCAGGTTGCCGAAAAGTATGGCAATGAGGAGCTTGTTCGGCTGCGCGACCAGATTTGCCACGTGTCTGCCGCTGGCCGAGGATTGTTTGAGCCTGTCGAGCGCGACGCGCGGAAGCGAGAAAAGCGCTGTTTCCGAGCCGGAAAAGAAAAAAGAAAGAGCAAGCAGAATCAACAACAGGAAGATATGTTCCACCATCAGAGTTGCATCCAAATCCGGCAGCCCGAGAACGGGCCGTTCACCTCCCTGGGCCTTCGCCTGCCTTCAAATATTTCTGTGCCAGCTTTCGCATGCGCGCCCGGCCCGCGACCGTCTCGTCTTCGTACCCCAGCAGATGGAGTGTTCCGTGGATTGCGAGCAGCCGCAGTTCCTCCATGAGCCCGCGATGTGCGAGCCCGGCTTGCTCTTGCGCCCGTTCGACAGAGATGACTATGTCGCCGAGCACTTCGGGGTGCACCTCCGGGAATTCTCCCTCGGCCATAGCAAAAGCGAGCACATCGGTAGGCGAATCCACATCTCGATAAAGCCGGTTCATCTCGCGGATACGGCTGTCATCCGCTAATAACACGCTTACCTCGGCGTCGCGTCTTTTTTCGCTTTCCAGGACCCGTTCAATGGCCTCGCGAATTGGTGCGTGTTTTATTTCCGGTCTTCGCACCGACTTTCGTATCCGCACTCTCAAATTTTTCTCGTATCTCCGGGATGGTTTGTTCTTCGGGATATTCCACTCGCGAATGGAGGTACCCTGCGAGCACCCTCGTGAAACTGTCCGCTATCTTATGCAGATTCTGCAGGGTGAGTTCGCATTCGTCCAACTGAGAATCCACGAATTTGTTGTTGATGATTTTTTCGACCAGCCCCTTGATGCGCCCGTGAGTGGGGTTGACGAGCGTGCGGGAGGCGGCCTCGACACTGTCGGCCAGCATGCAGATGGCGGCCTCGCGGGACTGCGGCCGCGGGCCGGGGTAGCGGAAGTTCTCTTCCTTCACCGCGTGCGCCGAATCCTGCTCCAAAGCCTTCTGATAAAAGAACGGCATGAGGCTGGTCCCGTGATGCTGCTGTATGAACTCTATGATCGGTTGATTGAGCCGATGCTCGCGGGCGAGTTCGACCCCTTCTTTCACGTGTGCGATAAGCACCAGCGCGCTCATGTTTGGTGTCAGCTCGTCGTGCTTGTTCTTGCCGCCGCCCTGGTTCTCGCTGAAGTAAAGGGGCTTGTTCATTTTGCCGATGTCGTGGTAGTAGGAGCCCACGCGCGCAAGCAGACTGTTGGCGCCGACCTGCTCCGCAGCAGCCTCGGCCATGTTGCCGACCATGAGGCTGTGGTGAAAGGTTCCGGGCGCCTGGATGGCCAGTCGCTTCAACAGCGGGTGGTTCAGGTCGGAGAGTTCGAGCAAGCGAATATTGGTCGCGATTCCGAAGGCGCTCTCCAAAACAACCATGGCGCCGGGCACCGCTCCGATGGCCGTGATCAGTCCGTTCGCAAGTCCCACCAGAAGCGCGTCGGTAAACTCGGCGCCCAGTTGACCGGTGAGAGCCAGGGCTACGATGACAAGGGCATTCACGCCGCACACCACTATGCCGGGCCTGAAAATGTCGCTCCGTTTGCGTATTGTTCGCAGATAGTAAATTCCTCCCAGGCTCCCGAGGATGGCAATGAGGAACAAATCGAATCGGTTGCCGCCCTGGACGGCATAGAGCATGCTGATGAAGAACGCATAGACGAGGGCGAGCCGGTCATCGACAAGAGTGGATATGAGGATGCCGCCCGCCGCGACCGGTACAATATAAAGCCATACGTCCGGAAGCTGCCACATGATCACGAATCGGCCTGTCAGGAGAGTGACCAGGACCAGGCTGCTCACGAGAAGGAGCGCTTTTGTGCTTCGCGCGATCTCGGGCCGGTATCGATGGATATAGAAGAGGAAGCAACTGAACACCATCACCAGGAGCAAGGCATTGCCCACATAGACCCGAAGCCTGTCGGTTTTGCTGAGTGCGGCGGCATGCGCCTGAAGCTCCAGCACGTCCTGCTCGGTTATTCTCATGCCCTTCATGACAATGAGGTCGCCTTTCACGAACGTGTTCATGACGGGCGGCGTGTTCTTGGCGCGCTCCTCCTGGGCTATCTGGGTAAACTTTTCATCGAACGTCAGCGTGTTTTTCACAAAGGGATTCAATAGCTCTCTCAGGGCTTTCTGGTATCGCGGGGAGTCCGGAAATTTCGCTGCCGCCAGTCGTTCCAGTTTTGCAGGCGCCCTTTTCAACGTCAATATTCTATCCACACCAATGGTGTTTTCCCGCTTGCCGGCCCTGTCGACGATGGTTATCTCTTTGGCGCTGCCGGGAAGGTCGCTCAGCACCCCCTCCCGCAGAATCTCTTCGAGCGCCTCGATTGAAGCTTGCTGGAGCGAGTTGAACTGCGTCCGATCGAGACCGGCCAAAAGGTCGATTGTCTCGGCAGAAGTCGAGCTGGGCAGATATTTGGAAATGAGGGCAATGCGTTCCTCGCGCGTAAACACCGGATTGAGCGCATCCTGCGCAATTTTGCCGAAGTGTTCCTTTGCGGCGGTCACAGAGGAATTCACGGCCTCGCTGTCGAGGATGTACACGGGCGGAGTGAGGCTTGCGGCCCGTTCCGCGGCAAGGCGGGTTGCTTCGAGATTAACCGCCTCGAACCGTACCTCGGCGAAGACGTCCCGGTCCGCAGGTTCTCCCTTCTTATATTTTCCCAACTGGAGTCTCAGACCCGGAGAGATGAGATAAAGAGTCACCAGAAAGAGGATGCATATGGAGAGAGTGCGCACCGTGAACAGGGACCGACCTTGCAAACCGGCCAACCGACCTTCGATGCCGGGTTTCGGAGATTTTTTCTTTGCCTTTTGGATATGGTTGACCACAGGCTAGCCCTCCCCGCGCACACGGGATTCGTGTCTCTGGTAAGCGTCAACGATTTTTGCAACGAGTGGATGACGGAAGATATCGCGGTTCGTGAAGTAGACGAAACGGATTCCCTCTATCGCGCTCAGCAGTTGCTGGGCTTCCACGAGGCCGGAACCTTTTCCGGGGGGAAGGTCAATTTGAGTGACATCGCCGGTTATTATGGCTTTCGAGTCATGCCCGAGCCGCGTGAGAAACATCTTCATCTGTTCGTGGGTTGTATTTTGGGCCTCATCGAGAATCACAAAACAATGATTGAGGGTGCGACCGCGCATGTAGGCGAGTGGAGCAACCTCGATCTGGCCCCGGCTGAGCAACCGGCTTATCATATCGGCTTCTATCATGTCATACAATGCGTCGTAAAGCGGCCGCAAGTAGGGATTCACCTTTTCCTGGAGGTCGCCGGGAAGGAATCCGAGCTTTTCGCCGGCTTCGACGGCAGGCCGCGTGAAAATCATTCGTTCATATTTCCGCTTGAGGAACGAGGATACCGCCATCGCCACGGCTAGATAGGTTTTCCCCGTTCCGGCGGGGCCGATGCCAAAAACGACGTCGGCCTGGCGAATCGCCTCCACGTATTCGGATTGGCCCTTGCTTTTTGGCCGTATGGGGGGGCAACCGCGCGATACGGTGATTGTATCCTCAACCGCTCCCGACAGGGACGGCTGTGTCCGGTCAGCCGCCGCCTTGAGGGCGTACTTGAAGTCTTCCGTGTCCACCTGTTTCCCCCCGCGGACTATCTGCAGCACCTCGCCGAAAATGCCATGAACCGTTTCCACATCCTCATCGGAACCACTGACAAGGACCTTTTCTCCGCGGTCTACAATCGTTACGGGATAATGTTTCTGCACCAGCTTCACATGTTCGTGGTTCCTGCCGAGGAGCCTGATGGCTTCGTCTTTGTCACGCAATAGAATCTGTTTCGATGCGTTGCTCATATCTTGTTCATGACCCGCCGAAAAGCAAGCGGACTGAATGTATCTGCCCTGTTATTGCGCGGCGGAGAGAACGGTGCATCTCTCACCGAATCCGGCAACCCACACGACGAATCGTCAGGCACAACCTCGGAATCATACGGTTTTTCTTTTTAAGGATTCGCGCAGGGCTGCATCTCGTTTCTTGGCATTTCCCGACTCTTTACGTTTCCCCAAAACGTTCAGGGGACTGCCCCGAAATCAACGATTCGGGACTGCCCCCATTGTATAAGGACAAATCGCGAAGGGGAATTATATTCCGCCGCTCCCGCTATTCGCCTCCGCTGTTGGGTTTGAATATCGCATGGAGCTTTTGATTCAACGAATATATTCTCTGATTTGCCTCTGCAAGCGATTGCTGTGTCTTAATTAAACGCGTCCGCAGCCAGAAATTCTCCTCCTTTAGTATACTGTTCTCCGCTCGCAATCGTTCCGTTTCAGCATCGACGTCCTCTCTCTTCGGAGAGTTCGACGGTTCGGTTACGGGAACAGAAACGTTCGCTTCGTCGCCCGCCCCCCATATCGCTGTGCCGGACTGCGCTGCGATATCCGACGCCTCGTCCGGACTGCGACGAGCGCAGGAGGATGTTGTCACAAGAATTAATCCGGAAAGGGTCAGGAGGGGAAACACAAGGCAAAAAAATAGCGCCCTTCCCCGGGCAACCTGCCCTCGATTGTCCACTCTGTTTCTCCCGATAACGGGGTTTTTTCCTCAGTCAACTCGCATCATTAATATAGCACGGATTTTTCTCTCGTGTCAAATAAAGGTATGGGCCGGATGCCCCTGAGGGCAAGCGCAAAAAGGACACTTTCTCTCTTTTCTCTTTGACGCTTTGCCGACCCGTTTCGGACTCTCCCGCGATTGACTTTTGAGACTATCGTTGTTAGAATTTTATCGGATTATTTGCCGTGTAACAACTGCGGCGCGTGGAATCGGTTCGGGCGCGCTCGCATCGAAATCCTGATGAGGGAAATTGTCATAGCCTCCCGAAGGATCTTCTTCAAAGATATCCAGCCTTCTCTGAAGCCTCCGCAGGCGGCCCTTGTCCTGATTCATGGCGCCGGCGGCAGCCACCTCACTTGGCGGCGGCAGTTCGATGCGCTTTCAGAAAGATTTCGTGTTATCGCCTTGGACCTCCCCGGGCACGGGCTTTCGGAAGGCTCGGGCGAAACAGCCATCGGCAAATACGCGGAATATGTTCTGGAACTTCTTGAATCCCTCGGACTTTCCCGTGTCGTTCTGGGTGGACATTCCATGGGAGGCGCTATCGCGCTCGAAATTGCGCTGTCGCATCCGGAAAAACTCGGCGGGCTGGTCTTGGTGGGAACAGGGGCGAAACTGCGGGTTCTGCCGGCAATATTCTCGGTCCTGAAAGAGGACTTCAATCTTGCGATAGAGAACATGGCGCAGTTCACTTTCGGACCCGAGGCGCCAGAAGAGCTGCTCGACGAGGAAAAACAGCTTCTCGCGGGGAATTCGAGCGACCTTCTGGTGAAGGATTTCACGGCTTGCGACAGATTCGACGTCATGGGCAGGGTGGAGTCAATCGACTTGCCCGCCCTGATTATATGTGGGACCGAAGACAGACTGACCCCGCGCAAATATTCGGAATATCTGCATCAGCGAATCGCCAACAGTGAGCTTGCGCTGTTCGAAGGGTGCGGTCATATGCCGATGCTCGAGCAGAGCAACAAATTCAACGACTGTGTCTCGTCCTTCCTGACGGGACGCTGAAAGAAGGGGAGCATGGTGGCCAAACGCCGGACGGGCCGGATCGCCAGGATCAAATATGTAGTGGACCCGCTTCCTGCGGGCTATGTGTATCCGTGCAGCGTCGCTGATATTCGGGAACGTCTTGAGTCGCTCCCGGGGGAGATGTTGCGGAATGTCTCGGTCATACATTTGTGCAACCAAGTGAAAATGAACCCGGGGGTTGATGCGCATATCTACGACAGTTCCCATATCCGCATCTATCCCGTTCCCGAAAAGCTGAGGTGGAATTACGGCCGAAGGAAGCCGAACCCGGCGGTGGCGCAAGAGCGGCTGGAGTTCGGCGCTTTTTGGCAAAAGATCGACAATCAGTGGTTTTTGTGCTGGGACAAGGACCACCTCAAAGACTACATACTCAACCATGTGTTGCTTCATGAAATAGGACATAGTCTCGACACGATTCACTACGGCACCCTCAAAGGCGAGAAGCGCGCCGAGGCGTTCGCTCACCGGGTGGGTAAAAATCAGGAACTCAAGCGCCGGGCCAAGAAGCGGAAGCAGAGATTGAGACGATATCTCCGCTGACGGGCTGATATCAGCCTGCGAGAACCTTCGCGCGTGGCGGGGTGGCGAAGATGTGCTGCGTTTGCTGTAATTGGGGCCATCCGTCGGGAAATATCGCACAGTTTCCGGAACCGGAATTTGTGGAACGCGCTCTTTCATTTCCCGCGGAAGGGGCAAATAATGAACGGAAGAACGTTCGGATGGGGGAGTGACATGGAAATGAAACGAGACCGTGAGGCGGTCAAGCGCGGGCTGAAGTTGCTGCCCGTAAAGATGCTCCTTGGCGCAGTGGCTGCCATTGGGGGAATGCTTCTTTTCAGAGTGGTAGGAAGCCGTGAAATACTTGTCGCATGTTTCATAGGACTCGTTCCCGGAGTTTCGGAACGGTCGCTGAAAAAGTTCTTCTACGGGGTTGTGTTTGCACTCGCAGGCTATCTGATCGGAGGCCAGATCAGCGCACTGTTGGCCAAGCGGCTCGTTCCCGAAGTTCCATTCGGCCACTGGGCTATCACCGGAGCTTTCATCGGAATGACGGCGGGCATTTCCACACGCAAGGGCCAGTGGTTCTCGTTTCGCTTTGTTCTCCTTTCGCTCGGAGCTCTCTGGGGTTTCTGGCTGGGTTTCATATTCGGAATCCTCGGGGACATAGGCGGATTCTTAACCGTTTCGTTCGAAAAATTCAACCTGTTTTATTATATGCGAGAAGTGCAGCTCGTGTTCGCCGGAGTGTTTATCAGTTTGGGAGCCGGCATAGCAAGTATTTTGACGCTTCCATTGGATAACGGGCTGTGGCGTGTGGCAAGAGTGGTCGAGGGAGCCGAGTCCGCAGCGACCGCGCCAAGGCGGTCAATGTCCGGAGCCGAGTGATGCGGGCAAAACGTGCGAGTGTGGAATGGACTCGCTGTTCGACAACTTGATGTTGCGCGCTTCGGCGCAAGATGCGAGCATCGGACAGCCTCAATTCCGACGGTATATATGTTGATGATGCATACGGGAGATTAAGAATGAAAACAAGGCCAGGCGGCAAGAAAACTCATCGTCTTTGTGATATGGCGGTCGGCATAACACGACGCGACTTCATTCGTTCCACCGCCGTGGGAGTCGTCGGCATATCAATGGCGGGACCAAGCCTTTCATGCTCCTCTGGGACGCATGCTCCCCGCGCAGGTTTGGGGAACCTCTTCATGGAGAAGAACAAACCCGTGCTTGTTGTGGTCGAGGGGGCCGATTTTCCCACGATGCTCGAGGCGGGATTTGACGCGTTGGGCGGAATTGAAAAACTCGTCGCAAACAGAAGGGTGGTGTTCAAACCGAATGTTGTGAACACGCAACCGTGGCCGGTAACAACGGACATCGACGTTATTCTCGCGGCGGCCGACCACGTTCGCAGGGCGGGGGGAACATCACTTGCCGTGTGCGATGCGAACAGCAGCGGCGTCACGACAGCCGACAAATTCAAGGCCCTGAACTATCCGGAACGTTTGAGAGACGCGGGAATAGAGCTGGACGCTGTCGATTTCAGCGACAGGCTGGCTCATGTGTTCGTGAACAAGGAGCAATGGCGCTCGCATCCGACCATAGGGGTCGTCAAAACGCTCTATGACGCCGACGTTATCATAAACCTGCCGGTCATAAAGCGCCATGATTCCGCCCGGTTTACGTGCGCGCTGAAGAACCATTTCGGGTCGGTCTATTTCCCGCTGCGTCAGGTCGCGCACACCAAGCTCCGGGCGGACGACAACGGAAAACAGTTTTTTGATTCGGCGCTTGCGGAATACGCTGACTCTGTGCGTTCCGAGTTAACCATAGTGGATGGCCGCTCACTGCTTGTCCGTCATGGCCCCGGCCTCAAAGAAAACGCCGAAATCA
The DNA here is from genome assembly GCA_964453435.1 of uncultured bacterium. Taxonomy (GTDB): domain Bacteria; phylum Abyssobacteria; class SURF-5; order SURF-5; family SURF-5; genus CAYVQZ01. The sequence goes on along the minus strand of CAYVQZ010000007.1, from coordinate 60,130 downwards.
AATCCGGCGTGAACCGGATAATTCTGTGCGGAGATATGGTTGCCACCGACACCTACTGTTCCCGATTGATGGAGGAGCATGACGATACCTATTCGCACGATATGATTTCGTTCCAGCTCGAGACCGCTCGAAAGCTGGGACTCGGCGAAGGAGACCTGAACAATGTGGTTATCAAGGAAATCACGGCATAGAAAAACGCTTCGAACAGAGCTTTTCTCTCTGGTTCCGTTTCTCGTTCTATTCTTTGCCGGCCTCTCGTGCGCCGGCGAGTCCTCCACAACGGAACGGACGGGCGGGAAAGCGATTCCCGAAGAGAAGAAAATAGAGACGCTGCTGCCCGCTCCGGGGGAAGCCGGGGAGTGGGAACGCTCCGGCCAAAGCAAGAGCTTCAGGGGCGAGCGATTGTTCGACCATATCAACGGAGGAGCCGACATTTATTTCGAATATGGGTTTGTCACCCTGGTGACGAAACCATACCGGAAGGGGGACAAGAACGTTTTCGTGGAAGTCTACTCGATGACGGATCCGGCGGCCGCCTTCGGGATATACTCATACAATCGCCACCCGACGCTGTCTCCGGTGGATGTTGGAAGCGGCGGGACGATTCATCAAAACGGTCTCTTTTTCTGGCAAAACCATTACTACGTGGATATCAGACAAACAGGAGCTGCGACAATATCCGCCGCAGAATTCGTGGAGATTGCCGAAGCGCTCGAGAACGGCATCGGAGCGAAAGCGGCGCTTCCCGATATCATGGGTCGCCTGCCGGAGGAATCGAAGGTACCGAACAGCGAGGTGTTCGCGCGCGGCAAGCTTGGAATAAACAACCAGGTGTACATCGCGTCGGAAGACCTTTTCGGGCTTCAAAACGGGGAGAGCGCAGCGATAGCGCGGTACCGAATCGGCCGCCCGGAATGCTCGGTTGTCATCGCGCAGTACAAAGACAACGAATCGGCTGCGCGAGCCTTTCTCCGTTTCCGGGAACAGTTCCCAGGAACCGAGAGCGCCAAAGAGGAGGCGTTTGTCACAACCCCGGTGGCGGGAAAGGCTCATGCCGTCCGGAAACTGGACGATAAGTTGGTCGTTGTCGCCAACGCCGACGGCCGAGAGAATGCCCTCACCATGCTCGGACGTCTCTCGCCGCCATCGGAAGGGGCATCAAGATGATGTCCGCCGACTCCGGACTGCACTACTATGTGTGAGAATAATGAAACGATGTCGCGATTTTCATGCCGTCTCTTTCCAAATGTTAAGAGAGACACGATAACGCAGAACGCAGGGGACTGTGAGTGTGTCCCACGATTCATGATGAAGGTTTTTCACTTCGGGGACAGTCCCGATTCTATCCCGCGAGGCGCGGGACTTCGTGTCCGTAAATCTGGGACAGTTTCCTGCGCTTGGTAATCGTGAGGCCGATTCATTGTCCCCGAACAACGGATTACCGAATCCCGGGACACATTCACAGCCAGGCCGACGAGCTACTGAAGGAAGGATGAATCGGATGGCGAGAATAGCTGAGACGCTCAAATCATATGTGTGGCTTTTCCTGCTGGTCGGTGCGCTCATGCTCGCCGGTTACGGCGTCTATCGGGGTGAGGCCACAGATGTTTTCGAGAAGGCGCGCACAATCTGCCTCGAGTGTATAGGGATCGGATGAAGCGCCGACTGTTCCAACTCGCGAGCACCGCGATAACAAACTCATATGTGACAGGCCTGTTCGTGGGTGAGCTCATCTACCGGGGGCCTCTCAAATATTTCTGTGTTCCAAGCTTTAACTGCTACTCCTGCCCGCTGGCTATTTTCGCGTGCCCCATCGGCGCCATGCAGGCGGTCGCCGCCGGCTTCGTTTACCGGTTTGCATTCTACGCGTTCGGCCTTCTCGCCGCCGTGGGAGCCGTCGTGGGCCGGATGGCATGCGGCTGGATTTGTCCGTTCGGCCTCCTGCAGGAATACCTGTACAAAATTCCATCTCCAAAGTTCGGAATCCCCCGCTTTCTGAACAATGCGAAGTACCTGTTCCTGCTCGGCATGGTAATCCTCATGCCCGCTTTTCTTGTCGACGAATTCGGACTCGGCGCGCCCTACTTCTGCAAGTTCGTCTGCCCGGCGGGCACGCTCGAAGGCGGTATCCCGCTGCCCTTGCTCGAGCCGCAACTGAGAGGCCAGCTCGGGCGCCTTTTTGCGTTCAAGGTCTCCGTCCTCATCTTTTTCCTTGTTTGGATGGTCGTCAGCCACCGGGCTTTCTGTCGGACAACGTGCCCGCTCGGCGCGCTCTACTCGCTGTTCAACCGATTCAGCCTGTACAGCATGAACTGGAACGCCACAACCTGCATCAAGTGCGACGAATGTTACAAGCAGTGCCCCATGGGTCTGAGGGTATACGAAGCTCCGAATTCCACCAACTGCATCCGCTGCCTGAAATGCCGCGACAACTGTCCCACAGGCTCGATTGCGTACTCTCATCGCCTTCTGCACATGCCGCCCGCCGAGAACGGCGTGAGCGCCGGAGAAAATTAAGAGAAAATTCCATTCTCGTGGTCGTTCGTGTTCCAAAAGGGAAGAGCGTTGTTGCACAGCCATCGAGCGGATATACTCGAGGCGAGCGAACCGGCAGCTTGTTCCGATATCCATAGTGTAATTCCGACATTCATTTTTTCGGAGGAGAGCCTATGACACCGATGCCGAAGCCGATCACATCGCCGCCGAGCAAGGAGGAGTTGAACGGACGCTTGGAGAGGGTGCGGGCCGGGATGGAGGAGCGGAAGCTCGACTACTATGTTTCGTATGACCCCGTGAATATTTACTATCTCACCAACTTCGCCAACTATGTTCATGAACGGCCCTTTCTCCTCGTCATCCCCGGAAAGGGCACGCCGAAAATGGTGTGTCCCCTGCTGGAATCGACCCACGTGAAGACACGGGCCAGGCTCGACCTCGAGTACGTTCCTTACTACGAGTTTCCGGCTCCGCCAGGCGAAAACTGGTTTGACGTCTATCAGAAGGTCATCGATGAGAGCGCCGCCGTGGGGGTGGAATCCGCAATGCCTCTCGGCATCGCAAAGGAGACTCCCGGCGAAATAGTCGTTGACGATATTATCGACGATGTGCGCCTCGTGAAAACTGAGTACGAGATCGGCAGGACGGCGCACGCGTGCCGGCTCATAAACGAAGGCCACAAGAGGTTGCTGGAACTGGCAAAGCCCGGCGTGCTCGAACTGTTGCTTTATACCGAAGTTCAACGCCTGCTCATGGAGAGATTGCTTGCGGATATACCCGGCTTGAACATTTACGTCACAAAGATGGCCGCCGGAGTGCTGCCTCCGTCGCTTTCGCACGACCCCCACTTCGTGCCAACGCCTTTCGTCGCCATGGAGGAGGGCGGACCCCACGTCTCCGGCGTCGGCGGCCAGGCGGACGGCTACGGCGTCGAAATCGAGCGGACCTTCTTCCTGGGTTCGGTCCCGGAACAGGCAAAAAAGCCATTCGAGGTCTCGATGCGGGCGAGGGCGCGCGCATATGAACTCGCGAAACCAGGAGCCGCGCTCGGCGAAATCGACAGGGAAGTCCGCACGGTAATCATCGATAACGGATACGGGGATTACATTCTCCATCGCACCGGCCACGGTTTCGGTATCACGGGACATGAGGCGCCATACGTCGCGGTCGGAGACGACAGAAAACTGGTCCCCGGCATGCTCATCAGCATTGAACCGGGCATATACATTCCCGGCCTTGGCGGCTTCCGCCATTCCGACACGGTGCTGATTACCGAAACAGGCAACGTGAAACTGACCGAAGCCCCGGAAGAACTCGAAGAGCTGGCGCTCCCCGTCTGAACAAGAATCTCTATCACGGAGGAAGGAAGAAATGTGGAGTTCTGACCGGAAGACTCCCACGTTGCTCGCAAGAGGCATCCTTCCCGACCCTGTCACGAATTCCATGAATTATGCGAATCGGGGATTGGAGACGAAGCTCAGTGGAGACAGAGAGCGCGTCTCACGATGGGGCAACCTTGCGCTTCGGGTGCAGTTCGCAAACCTGTCTCGCTAAAGTTTGTGGGCAGTCGTTCCGCTCAGCGAAGATACGACGGGTGATTCCAAGTCAAGCCGGGGGAATGGAATAGAGGCGGGGATTCCGGAATTGGGTGCAGCCCTCTGCGTTGGGCTTTCGGGAAAGTGGACAACCGAGAGACGGACTCACACAGCGCGGCGTAGCCGCAACCAAATTTCGCTTCAGGGACAGTCCCGATTCTATCCCGCGGATTGCGCGGGATTTCGCTGCGCTCAACGAAGGAAAGCGAGTCGCTCAGGGGACAGTCCCGATTCTACGGCACTTCGTGCCCGTAAATCTGGGACAGTCCCCTTCGCCGCAGAACGTATTCTTGCCACTGAAATTGCGAGAGCCACCCGATGGAAATTGCGACAGGAATTCACGAAATTGAGATATAGTAGTACAGAGAGACCTGCTTGAGCCAACCGGCTGTCAGCTCGTGTCTCATATCGGCTGTGTTGACTTTCAGCAAAACCACAAGTATAATTGAGATGCGAACTTAACTGTCGCTTTTTTTGTTTTTGCCGCCTGCGTGGGCGATGACGTTCCGAAGCGGGATTGCGCCAGTAGCTCAACGGATAGAGCAACGGCCTTCTAAGCCGTAGGTTGAGGGTTCGATTCCCCCCTGGCGCGCGGTTCTGTGGTTCCAAATGAATAAAGAGGCGACTGGCAGGCGCCGGAGCGTCTCGAATATTATAGATGGTGGGTGTAGCTCAGTCCGGTAAGAGCACCAGGTTGTGGCCCTGGGGGTCGCGGGTTCAAATCCCGTCACTCACCCCACATTCTCTCCTGATTCTCAATCTCCTTGAACTCGTTTCCTTAATCCGGCCGCTTCGTTTCCAACCGTCTCGCGAAATTTGGGGACATAACATTCTTCCCGTCCTGAGACAGATAATTCCTCCGGTTTGCTCGAAGAAAGGAACTGCTGGGTTGCTTCATTCTTCCTCTTTCGCAAGGGGGGAGAATGAAACTGTCTGATAATCACATTTTCTGCCGATACGCGAGCGGAGGGGGCTGTGAGACTGTCCTGCAATAACCTGGACCCGAGAGCGTCGCTCGTGGGGCGGTTCCAATCTACGCATCCCCCGCATTTTTGGCAACCTTAGTACACGTGGTCACAAATACCATTCCGTATTGCATAGCACTATGCAGAAGCGGCAGGTCAGAAATTCCGGGGACACGGAATCACGCGGAGCGTGACCTTCGGCCGAGAAATCCATGTCCCCGGAATTTCCACTGTGATGAAATACGTGATCGGAATTATGAACCAGTGCACTTAGATTGGCGGACTGTCCCCCGGGAGCGCACCTCGACGAATTATCGGACACACCCATAACGGGGGGATTTCCCAAAGGGGGCCACGTGCCTGCTCCCTCCGTCGTTCCCGTGCAAACGGGAATCCAGAAAACAGGTTTTAACCATGCGGGAATGATGGAAGAAAAGAGGCGGGAAATGACGCAAAGACGAGACCCTTCGCAGCGCCAGGGGTGACATGGGGGCCCAGGATGGCATGAGGGACCTCAGAATGACATGAGGGCGGGAATGAGTTGAAGGGGAGGACGAAGCTTGGGGCACGAAGGTTCAGAGCGAGGAACCGGGATTGAATTTAATGGCGCTTCGTTGACTGCTCTATTGGCTTCCGCTCATTGCCAGGAAAATCTCCGCCCGCGTTCTCGCGTCGTTTTGAAACCCGAATTGACTCGTCGAATCGAAATAAGCGCAATCTCCTTTTTCAAGGTCATGCTTGACTCCGTCAAGTTCGAACTCCACCTTGCCGTTTACGACCATCGCCCAAAGGGTCCTGCCTTTGCCGGTCAACTCGTTGCCGACCGAGCCGCCTCGTTCGAGCCGAATGAGCAATGGCTCCATTCTCTTGTCGGGCGACGGAACGGTGAGGTTCTCGACCTCGACTTTTCCGCCTTGCTGTTTCGACTTTTTCCCCCGGCCTTCATGCACGATGACAGGCTCCGAATACACATCTTCGAGGAAAAGCTGCTGGGGTTTGATCTCGAGGGCTGAGGCGATTTTCATGAGCGATTCAATGGAAGGAGAGACCGCCCCGTTTTCCACTCGCGAAATCAATGCCTTGGAATATCCGGATTTGGCGGCGACATCTTTGAGCTTGTAGCCTTTGTCGAGACGAACCTTTTTGAGGCGTTCTCCGAGGTTAATATCGAGCATCTTATCAACTTTCCTTTTCATAATCGTCCGGCCTTTCTCGCTGTTGGGCGCGTACACTGAGAACCAGATGATGAAACGAAACCAAAGGAAACAAAAACATCGAAACTCATTGGCCTAATGTGAAACACTCATCCACCGCGAAAACGGGAGGAAACAAATGTTCTTCCGTTGCTTCCGCCGACGGCCGTGCTGCCGATAACGTTGAAAACAGACTGAGAGCCCCCTATTGCACCCTCAGATATCGATGGAGCAATCGACGCGAGGTCGATGTAGGGTTCGCTCGATCGATAAATAACGTGGGCACATTATATACCATTCGGCGAGCGCTTGCCAAATCGGCTTGCGCATGTCTTCGGAAATGGCAAGAACTCTGCCAAACTGATGCGCTATCTCGTAACCCATTCCGATTAAAAAGCTAAGAAGAAGGAGTGATTTCATCAATTCCTTTCCGAATGAAGCATATTGCTACATAAGAGGGAAACGATGTGTCTCATTTCGAGAATGGGAGAACGCACGAGAGCGGGTCGAAACAATGACGCGACGAACGGGGCGCGGTCCGGTGTTCGCCCCATCATAAATGGAACCGTTGGGAATCGGTTTGCTGAAGCCGGGGCGTGAAGAGGAAACATTTATGAAAAAAAAGATTTACTTGGATAAACGGGGCTTCTCGGGGTACAATAGGGGTGAGTCCGCGGGACGAAGTTCAAGCTTACAGACAAATATGCGTGTGGGGAACTCCTATGAAAGTCTTCATGGTCTATGTCCGCGATGAAAACTTCTGTCAACCGCTGCCGAAAAAGGTGAGCAGCCGCTTGCCCGACGATGGCCGGTTCAAGGTCATGGCGTTTCCCCCGCTTGCCATTCAGACGCTTGCTCCGATTGTGCGCGGGCACGGACATCGGGTGCGGCTGTTTGACACATGCCACCCGGAGATGAAAGCCGCCCACATTGCCCGGGCGGCGGCCGAAGAGCGTCCGGATGTTATAGCGCTGTCGAGCCTGTCGACGACCACATACCCGGCGGTCAAGAGCATGGCGCAGCAACTGAAGGCGGAATCCCCGGGCACGCCCATCATTCTGGGCGGGGTGTTCCCTTCGATGAATCCGATCCAGATTCTCTCTGATTGGCCGCACATAGACTCGGTGGCAGTCGGAGAGGGCGAGGAGCTTTTGCCGGATTACCTGGATAACCTTGATAATCCCGGCGCGGTCGCCGGGCTGGTTTGGCGAGACGGAGAGGAGATCGTTCAAAATCCGCCTCGTCCTCTGATTGAGAACCTGAATAGGTTTCCGTATCCGGACCGCACCAGCCTGCCAATAGATTATATCGAATCGTTACCCATCGATATTCCTGCGGTCCTCTCGCTCGACAAATTTTGTTCGATGCAGACCTCGAGGGGCTGCCCGTATACCTGCATCTACTGCAATATCCCCGCTCTCTCCAATCGCAGGTTGCGGTACCGTTCAGCGCAACATGTTCTGGGCGAGATGCAGCAACTGAACGATATGGGCTATCGCTCCGTCTATTTTACGGACGACCATTTCCTATTGAATCGGGAACGTGTCAAGGAAATCTGCAGCGGCGTCATCAGGAATGGATTCGCGTTTCGATGGGGCTGTGAGGGACGGGTCGATTCGGCGGCAATTGACCAAATGCCGCTGATGGTCGAGGCGAACTGCAAAGTGCTGAGCTTTGGCGTCGAGTCCGGCACACAGAAGGTCCTTGACCGGCTGAACAAGAGGCAGACTCTGAGGCAGGTGGAACACGCAATCGATGAGGCCAAACGTCACGGGATTGAGAAAACCCATGGGTTCTTCCTTATTGGTTCGCCGGGCGAGACCGAAGAAGATATCATGAAGAGCTTTCGTTTCGCCGCCCGGCTGAAGTTGGACACCTTCAATTTCAATCGTTTATGTGTTTATCGAGGCACTCCCTTGTGGAAGGAGTATGTCGACCGTGGGATCGTCGATGACGAGCGAGACTGGCATAAATGGTTCAAATGTTCCGACATAGACCCCACTGTCCTGCCAAGCTACGTATTGAACCGCATCCGCATGAAGGGGTATGCGCATCTTTTCGCTCGACGAATTTTCGGTCGTCCGGTCCGGACGGCAAAACTCCTGCGCGCGTTTGGGCAAAACATGGAACCGTCCGATATGGTCAAATTGCTGTCGAGCCCTTTCAAAAAGCGGACACTCACCCACAAGCCCGATCTTCCGGAAAGGATGATCGAGCTTGGTCTCGAAGAGCCGCAACGCGGCTATTTCCCCATTTCATGAGGTCTCAAGACAAGTTTTCCTCATAGTTTCCGGGGCTCCCACGCGTCGCCCTCCGGTTGACGGAAGAGATGTATCTTGTCTTCGGGGACAACGAACGAAACGTGTTCGGATTCCTTTCTTTCTTCCGAACTCGAGACGATCTTCGCGTTTCCTTCCGGCGTCCGAGCGAGCACGACCGACTGAGGGCCGAGCGCCTCGACCGCCATCACCGTGCCGGAAAACTCGATGCCGGTTCCTTCGGGACGTGCGTCCTCAGGCCTGAAGCCGAGTGTCGCCGACTCGGGCGTTTCGGCCGGAGCCACACGAAATCGTTCGGGAATGGGAATGGAGCGTCCGTTCTCGAAGACGAGGCTGCCTTCCTCGGGCTTGACGGCAAAGAAATTCATTCGGGGGCTTCCAACAAAGCCGGCGACGAAATCGTTCGCAGGATGCAGATAGATTTCGGTGGGCGAGCCCATCTGCTGAATTCGCCCGTCGTGAAGAACCGCCACCATGTCGGACATCGCCATTGCTTCGACTTGGTCATGGGTGACATAGACTACGGTGGCGCCGATTCGCGAGAAAAGCATTTTCAATTCGGTTCGCGTTTTCTCGCGCAAAAGGGCGTCGAGATTTGACAACGGTTCGTCCATCAAGAAGACTTCGGGCTCGCGAACGAGCGCGCGCGCAAGCGCGACGCGTTGGCGCTCGCCGCCGGAAAGCAGGCCGGGCGATTTTTCGAGATGCTCCGTGATTTGCAGAAGGTCGGCCTTTTCCCGAACGCGTCGCTTGACCTCATCTTCCTTTATTCCCCTCAGTTTCAGGGGCGTTGCGACATTATTAAAGACCGTCATGTGGGGATATAAGGCGTAGCTCTGGAACACCATCGCGATATTGCGTTTCGGCGGCGGCAGCCTTGTTATGTCGCGTTTCGCTATGGAGACGGCGCCTTCATCGGGAAATTCAAGTCCGGCGATAATGCGAAGAAGCGTGGTCTTTCCGCATCCGCTCGGCCCCAAGAGCGTGAAAAACGTTTTGTTCGGGACTTCGAACGATACGTTTTGGAGCACATGCTTCTGTCGTCCGAACGATTTCGAGATGTTGGTCACTTCAACGAGCGCCATAAGGGAATTCTCCGGGCGGCGGACCCGCTCGGTCTCCATTGCTGAAGCGATGCAAAGGAGCGCGCAGGCGAACCAATGTCGCGGTTGCCGTCATGTTAATCATTCTTTCACGGCCCCGGCGGTGAGGCCCGACACAATCTTTCTCTCGAAAAATAATACCACGATAATGACGGGGAGGCTGGTTATCACGACCGCGGCGGCCACTTGCCCCCACGGTATTTCGTATTTGCTGGCGCCGGACAGCATCGAGATTCCCACTGTGGCGACGCGGAGTGAATCGCTCGTGATCAGGTTCAGGGCGAAGAGGAATTCGTTCCACGAAAAGATGAACGCCAGCAGGCCGGCAGTGACGGCGACTGGCGCCGCGAGCGGCAGGACCACGTGAAAGAAGGCTCCGATGTGGCTGAATCCGTCAATGCGCGCGGCATCGAGCAGGTCGCGGGGAAACCGCTCGAAGAAATTTTCGAGCACCCAGAACACGATGCTGATATGGAAGGCGGCGTGAACGAGTATCAGCCCGATGTAGGTGTTGGTCAACCGCAGGGAACCGAAGAAGTCGTGTATCGGCACAAGAAACAGTATCGGCGGGAGTATGCCTGGCAGAAGAAACATGAGCATGAGCCAGACTCGCAGGCGAGACGCCGCACGAGACACGGAGTAGGCGGCGAGCGACCCGGTTATGAGGGCGATCACCGTCGAGGCTGCGCCCACGACGAGGCTGTTCAGGATATAGCGGCCAAACGGGCGCCGCTCGAAAATCCCGATGTAGTTTTCGGTCGTCGGCTCCTGCGGGAGCAGGGCTTGCGGGAGACGCATGACTTCGGTTTGCGGTTTCAGCGAGGTGGACAGTTCCCACAGGAACGGGGCGATTGAAAAGCCAGCCAACAGCGTGAGCAGCGCATAGGCGATGGCCTTCGTTGTACGGTCCATCAGAATCTCCGTCTCGAAAGGAAGGACACAACGGTCGCGATGAGAACAACGATGAGAAACATCGTAACGGACAGGGCCGCTCCGTAGCCGACATTCAAGAAGCGAAACGTTTGCTTCGTGATATAGAGGGAAATCATCTCGGTGCTGCTGCTGGGCCCTCCGCCGGTAAGCACCCACACGAGGTCGAAAATTCCGATTGTCTGGACCAGGCGGAACAGCAAAGCGGTGAGGATGTAAGGAGTCACCATCGGCAATGTGATGAGAAAGAACCGTCGCACCCGGCCTGCGCCGTCGATGGCGGCGACTTCGTAGAGGTCGTGCGGGATGACCGCCAACCCGGCGAGCAGAATAACGCCGACGAACGGGGCCGTCTTCCAGGTGTCGGCGAAGACGATGGTCGCGAACGCCCATTGGGGGTCCGCAAGGAACGATATCGGGCTGTCGACGAGGCCCGTCTTGAGCAGCAAATCGTTCACGATTCCGTAATCTTCATAGAAAATCCATCGCCAGGCGAAGCCCATGACCGCCGGCGGGAGCACCCATGGCACGAGCAGCGCGGCTCTGAAGAATGTCCGTCCTCGGAGGGGCATAATCAGCAGGAGTGCGATTGCGAAGCCGAGAACGAATTCGAGGGAAACTGAAATGGCTGCAAAAATGAACGTCCGGATGAGGCTCTTGGCGAACAGGCCGTCGTGGAGTAACCGCGCGTAATGCTGCGCTTCGAGGCCGCCTAATCGCCCCAAGAGCGAGGTGCGAACCGCGAGAAAGGCGGGATAGAGGAACACGAACGCACAGAGGATGGTTCCCGGCAGCAAGATGGAGAAGAGAAAATACGTGTCGGGATGAATCTTTTTCAGGGGCCAGCCACGCGTCATGCTCCCTCAATTCCGTGTTTGAGCGCTCCGGGCCAGAATTCGCTCGATCTCTTTTGTTGCCGCGGCAACGGCTTGTTCGGGCGTTTCCATCCCGGTCAACACGGCGCTGACGTGGCGCTGGAGCGAATCGCTTATCTCGGAATATCCGGGATGAACGGGCCGGGGGTCGGTCCGAATGAGTACCTCGTAGAGCTGGGGGTAATGCGGGTTCAGCGCCACCAACTCGGGGTCGTCGAAGAGCGCCGTTCGTGAAGGCGCTCCTCCCTGCCTGCGCGCGAAGATTTTCATTGATTCGGCGCTCGCCGCATGTTTTGCGAACGCCCAGGCTTCGTCTTTGTGTTGTGAATACGTCGAAATTCCGAAACCCCAGCCACCAAGCGTCGCCGAAGAAATTTCGCCCGGAGCGTGAACCATTGGGACGATTCCGACTTTCCCCTCAAGCGGGGAGCCTTCTTCCTGAGTCATTTTCCATGCATAGGGCCAGTTGCGCATGAAAACGCTTTTCCCGGAGAGAAACGCGGCCAACACCTCGTTTTCCTCATACGTTCTGACTGCCTGAGACGCGATCGTGTCATCGAAAATGATTGACCGCATCCATTCGAGGGCCGCTATCGTTTCCGCGCTGTCGAGAATGCAGCCGCCTTCGGGGCCGAGCACGTCGCCGCCGAATCCCCGCAGCACTTCGAGAAAGACGCAGGTCAATCCTTCATACTGCTTTCCCTGAAAGACAAACCCCCAGAGTTCCGGGGGCGATTGTATCAGCTTAGAAATTCTCACGAGGTCGTCGAATGTTTCGGGAGGCTGCTCGTTCGCGGATTCGAGCAGGTCTTTCCTATAGTAGAGCATTCCCCCGTCGGTACGGATAGGGATGCGCCAGATGTTTCCGGCGTATGTTGAAGCCTCGATGTCGCCCGGCAGGAACTCCCGCTGCATCTCGGGAGGAAATCGGTCATCGAGCGGAACGAGCCAGCCGGCGGCGGCGAACTTCGGAACCCAGACCACGTCCAAATAGATGAGATCGTAAGTGGAATCCCTTGCAAGCAGGCTTGCCGAATATTGGTTCTCGCGGGTGTCGGTGGACGCCGGCCCCTCGACGAGTTTCACCTTTATTGCCGGATTGCGCGTTTCGAAATTCATTATGATTTCGGCCCACGCTCCGCTCTTGTCCTCTGCATCGAGAAAACGTAAGGTTACCGTTCCGTCTTGCGGTTGGCCGCACCCGAAATGAATGAGCAGCAGGAAGGACACAATCGCCCGGTATCTCGGAGGGTTAATCATCAGCCTGTTCCTGGTGTTCCAAGCACTCGACTACGTTTGTTTCTCATTGCCGCAATGAAAGCGACAGATTATGGAATGACGCGTTGTTTCAGGCCGTCTTCTCTTTCAGAGTCGGGCATCAGGCATAGATTAACAACCGAAAATGGCGATGTCAAGGAAAGGGAAACCGTCTTTGAGCGCCAATGGCTTGGGGAACAGCGAATCTGTCCGACAATCACATTATCTGGCGAAACGCAAGCCGAGAGAGTTGTGAGACTGTCCGATAATTGGATTGGCGGATATTTTCAGTGCAACCAGTTACGATGCGACACATGACAATTCAGAATATGCGAACGAATTGGCCCCACAGAGAAAAACTTCGGCTCTCACTCCGGGTGCGGATTTATCCGCACAAATTATCGGGCACGCTCGCAGTCCCGATTCTGCGCCGCTTTGTGTCCGTAAATCCGGCACAGTGAATCTGTCCGCGATTTGAGTAACAAAAAAAAGGACTCAAAAAACGGCGTTAACAAATGCCATCGGCTCGAATCATCGGCCACAGGAGACAACAACGGAAAAGCCAGCTTGCGATAATATTTGCGCAAGCTGGCTTGAATGCTACCCGGCCTGCAAAGCGATTTTCGCTAAGCGGAGCGGGGTTGCTTTGAGCGCTCAGTACTTCTGCAATATGGCGCCGGCGCCGGCGAGCGCGAGCACTTCGTTGCAGCCGTCCTCGACGAGCGAGGCGCGGGCATCCCGAAAGATTTTCTCTATCGCGTACTCTTTGCTCAAGCCGTATCCGCCGAAAAGCTGAACGGCGTCGTTTGCGACCTCGAACGCGGTCTTCGTGCAGTGCACCTTCGACGCAATCGAGAGTTCGACCGCCGGCGGAAGGGTCTCGCTGTTGTATATCATCGCACTGCGCGAGAGCGCCCGTGCGGATTCCACTTTCATGAACATCTCGAAGAGCTTTTGCTGTATCCACTGGTGTTCGCACAGGGGTTTGCCGCCCTGGATGCGGACTTTGCAGTAATCGAGCGCTTCCTCGAAGGCCGCTCTGGCGACGCCGGTGAAAATGGCGCCCATCGCGGCGTTGGCGCCGGCAAGTGTCATGTGCATCGCCATCGGATACATATCTTCCTGCACGAGCATGTATTTCTGGGGGATGCGAACGCCATCGAAGATGATCTCTCCCTGGTTCAGCGCTCGTTGGCCAAGCTTGTCGAGCGACCGTCCCTTCGAGACGCCCTCCAGGTCAAGAGGAATGATGGCGACACCGCCGCCATTCATGCCGCGGGAAGAATCGATTGTGAGGTAGGTGAGCGCGTGGGTGGCTATGATGCCGTTGGAAACCCATGACGATTTCTGACCGTTGATAACCCATTCGTCGCCATCGAGTTTCGCGGTTGTCTGGCAGGATATGTTCGTGTCGGCAAACTCTTGCGTGCCCACGACGAGGGTGTCCGACCCGTGTTCGGGCTCCGTAATCGCCCAGCAGCCGATGTGTTTCGCCTGCGTATCTTCAACGAAAGGCTTCACCAGGTCGGTTATGATTTCGTCGTCCATGGTGTTGGCTGCAGTGGAAAACGGAAACGATGTCACCCCGATCGCAATGGCGAAATCAGCGCTCGCCCATCCCAGTTCTTCAAGGAAAATGTGGGTCTCGAGCCCCTTCAAGCCCATGCCGCCGTATTCTTCACCGATGCTCGCGGCGTGATAGCCCAGCTCATAGGCCTTTTTCAATGTATCCCACAGAATCGAGTCTTTCTGTATCACGTCCTCGGGGTCAGCGATCTTATCCAATTCCAGGCTGGCCGGCCGGATTACCTCCTTACAGAATTTATGGATGCTGTCCTTCAGGGCCATCTGCTCATCGGTAATGGCGTTGCAGGTTTCCGTGTAGCGAGACATCATTGGCTCCTTTCGCCGAAAAGAAGTCGGCGGATGCGGGTAACACGTTCGAGGGGCTCAAAGGATTACGCTTCGACTAATAATTGATGGGGAGAGAATCCAGCGAAATTATATTTTGAAGAAATTCGAAATGTCAAGGCCGATAAGCGAAAGGCCGATAAGCGACCCTTGACAGGGGGCGAGCACGGGAGGATTCCGTTCGTGAGGGAAGAAAGCGGCTCCCGGCTATGCTCGCTCGAACCCGAACGGTTCGTGCCCGACGAGCAGGCGGTCATCGGCCGGTAGCGCTCAGGCCCGCAATGTCACGCTCTCGCAAGCTTTGAAGCTATGGCGGCCACGTGCCTGCCTTGGAACCGCGCTCCCTCGAGTTCGTTGTCCGTCGGTGTTCGCTCCCCTTTTCCGCCGGCGATGGTGGAGATACCGTACGGAGACCCGCCGGTGATTTCGTCAACCCTCATTTGGCCCTGAAAAGCGTAGGGCAGGCCGACAATCACCATGCCCTGATGGAGGAGCGTGATATGGAAGCTGAGAATGGTGGATTCCTGCCCGCCGTGTTGGGTCGCGGTGCTCGTGAAGACGCTTCCGACTTTCCCGACAAGGGAGCCCTTCAGCCAGAGCTGGCCGGTTGCGTCGAGAAACTGCCGCATCTGTCCGCACATGTTGCCGAATCGGGTGGGGGTCCCGAAAATGATGGTGTCGGCCGACGGCAGTTCGTCCACGGCGCATACCGGGATGTGAGAGAACGCCTTCTGGGCATCCAGCGCGCCCATTTTCTCGAGGACGTCTTTGGGTAATGTTTCCGGAACCCGGCGCAGTTCCGCTTGCGCCCCCTCGACTTCTCTGACGCCTTCAGCAATCGCCTCAGCGAGCTTGTGAACGTGACCATACATGGAATAGTAAACAACGAGCGCTTTCATTGAAATCTCCTCCTGAGTGGCTGGTTGACGAAATGGCTGCGAGATTCTTCGCTGTTATCAATTTGGAAGATGCTCGCTCCGCCAGCTCTTACCGGGGATGCTCGTTAGAATCTTGTCACTTCGGGCGGGATTAGGAAAGTTCGAGAGTATCGCAGGCCGATAGGCTCGAGGAATATGGAAAAGATGGAAGAGTTGGAAATCAATCGAGAGCACGTTCCCGCAACGGAACTCTTCGTACTTGTATCAGGGCCTCCGCGAACGGTCTCCGGAGGTACCGACCTTTTCTAATGACTTTCGTCTTACCGGCTCTGCCGTCTATTAGCCATTACCCTCACGCAGTCGGTTCCCGAAACCTCCGTACCGTTCTTGAGATTCGCTTTGATGATGAGCGGAACGGTGTTTCCGTCCTCGGAAGAAAGCCCCAGCGCGTCAGCTACCTCCTGGACGTCGAAGTGGACGACGAGGTCCAATCGCCTGTCGCCGGGCACGGTCCAGCACTGGCAGTTCCCTGCGGGATTAGGAGTCGCAACGTCTTCCATATCCCATTTCAGGCCTGCAATGCTTGCAGTGAAGCCGTCTCGCGTAAGGCGAATAGTGGCAGGATCGATGTCGGTTACGTCGAGATTTACCGTGCCGAGAATGGCGACCGGCAACACGCCTTTGCTCTTCACGTTCAGCGGATTGGGGCAGGAACCGGCTTTGATGTCCACGAAAAAGCCGGGGCAGTCGGGATCGGTTCCTCCCATGCCCACGCAGTCGGGATCGCAGCGCCCATCCGCCACCCCGTCGCAAAGAGCGTCCACTCCGCCCGATGGACAGTCGCTCGGGCAGTTTTCGAAAGTCTCCACGGTGCCGCAGTGGCCGTCCCCGCAAACGGATTCGTTAAAGCTCAATCCCATCAGTGTCACGACCCAGTACTCTTCACCTGTTGGCAATGTGCAGATCGTGCAGCCCTCACAGACGTCCCCGCTCTCTCCGCGCCTGGCCTCGAAGCCCTGCTGCGCGCAGTAGCTCCATTCGAGGGCCACCTCCCCGGTGTAAAATTTCCATGAGTTGGCCCACTCCCCATTGGGGAGCACGCACACGCCAACAGGCCCTCTCGGCGTGTTGACCGTAATGTACTCGTAACCCAACGCCCTGCAGTACACGACATCGGCAGGCAGCATGGCCGCCGCGGGCACTGTGACGAAGCACATTGAGACAAGAACGACGAGGAAAAGCGCTGCTTTGACTTTATGGATATGATCGCGCATTATCGTTGTCCCTCCACTGATAATCGGACTTTCCATCGGTTCGTCCCACCGTTGGTTTACGGCCACGTCCAACCCGCGGGCGCATCGACACCCCAGAGGTAGTGCAAGCCGAGCCTTATGCTCCGGCTGTAGTCATGGCCGTCATAGGGTATGTAGACGAACCCGTCTCTGGTCCAGTAGCGATCGTCATAACGACTGCCGTTTTGGTGCCAGTCGTTTTGCCGTCCGTGGCTGTTCTTGATGATCCAGCAACCGCCCTCGCCGTCCTCGCCATATTCACGACAATCCTCAGAATCATCCTCCCAGCCGACGATGGCAAAGCAATGTCCCCAGTCAGAGGAGCAGTTGACGAGGGGACCGTTACACACGAGCGCTTTCTTGACCCCGGCGACATCGTTCCGCTCGTCGTAGTAGGAGTGGTTCTCGATACTCCACTCGCGGGAGTCCATTTCGGCAAGCCCGGTGTCGGCGCATGTGTCCGGGCACGTGCTCGGATTGGCGCATTCGCTGGCGCTCCCTCCGCAGGCGTCGGTGCAATCCTTATCAGAATCCAGACACTCGCCGGAATTGTATCGCAGGCAAAGTTGGTCGACCACCCCGTCGTCCCGGATGCCGCTCAGCACGTCCCTGTGTCCGCCGCCGGTACAGTCGACCCACGAACTGGTGCAGCCGGAAATAAGCGCCTGCTCCGACAGATTAGGCAGATTCCATGCGTCTCCGATGTCGTCGCCGTCCATATCATCATTGATTGGGTCATAATAGTCCGCTGGTATCCAGCCGTCGGTAAGCTCGATCAGCGCCACGCCTTCGACCGCAGCCACAGAGCCAAAGGCGGCGCAGGACCCGCAGCTGCCTTGATGTTTAATCGGGGTGATCCAGGATTTCCCTTTCCAGTCTCCCCAGAAGAAACGGACGGGCAGGTCTTCGGCGGGAAGGCTGCAGAGATCGCAGGAAATGCAGGGGCCGCCGCAGTCGACATCCTCTTCGCCCTGGTTCTGTATCCGGTCGTCGCAGGTGGGCGGCTGACAGGCGCCAAGGTCGCACCGGCCTTCGCAGGTGATCGTCATAGTGCGGATATCGCATGTTCCCCCAGTGTCATCGGGAACGACTACCGCATACACCTCCGACAGCGTGCGGTCGTCAATACACTCGTCTTCATCCGTACCGACACGTCCGTAGGTCCAGCGGTCGATTCCTCCATCGGAATCTTCGCACACGCAGGCGCCCGCATCGAAGTCGCAGCCGAAGGGGCATGTCACGTAGACCACATCGTAGGTCAGTTCCCCGCCGTACAGGGTTCGGTCACAATGGTACTCCCTTAGCTTTTCTTCGCCAAAGGCATTGATCATGCATTCATCGGTGTGGCCGAGGATGGTCCCCTGACGATAATAGTTCAGGCCGCCGTCGGTATCTGGGCAGCCGCATCTTCCATCATCACAAACCGGATTCACATCGGAACAGTTGATGTCCTTATATGTGAGGCCGTTGGGACCGCAGAGATACTCCCTGACTGTGTTGCCGTCGACGCATACGTCGCGTGTAGATTCGCAACTGGACCGAGGAGGCACACAGAAAATGTGTCCCTCCCAGAAATTGCAGTCCTGGGGTATTTCCGTCTCGACCTTCACCAGGCCCGTCGTGAAGGGGTCTTCTCCGTCAGTGTCGGTGCAGCCGCATCCATTGCTGCTGATCTCTTCGTATGCCAGTTCCCAATAGTATGTGCCTCTCGAGGTTTGTACCTCGTCCATACAGCCGCCTTCGGCGTACGCATAGGGAAGGCAACAATAGTCCGCGTCAATGAGCATGTTGTCGCAATCGGGGCAGCATTGGTCGCACGCGTCTCCGACACCATCGCCGTCCAGGTCTTCCTGGTCGGGGTTTGCAACATAGCGGCAATTGTCGGTGAAATTATTCCACCCGTCTTCGTCTGTGTCCGAGTTTGCCATGACCACGCAATCATCAAAGACATCATCCGGTACATACCCCGCTCTCTCCAGCATTGCGCCTGCGTCGGCGACAAAGACTCCGAACACCGGTTCCTCTTCAATCGGCTCTGTCTGAAATTCGCAGGAAGGGTAATGATAGCAAACTTTTACTTCCTCGCCGTCTGCAAAGAGCTTGATGACGGCCACCTGCTGCTGAGGATCTGTTTCGACCGTGTAGGTGACCCTGTCGCCGAGTACTGCTTGCTCGGGAACCTTGACGGCGCTCATGATGAACTGAAACTGGTCGCAGGCGTCGCCGATCCCGTCCCCGTCGCTGTCCGTCTGATTTTGATTCGGGACCAAAGGACAGTTATCGCTTGCGTCATCTATTCCGTCATTGTCGTCATCGGGGTCGCAGAGATCGCCGAGGCCATCCTGATCGGTATCGATTTGATCGGGATTGTATACTGTCGGACAGTTATCGCAGGCATCGCCGATACCGTCAGGATTCGGGGTGATGGTACATTCGATATTTGTTGGTGGACAATTGAGGATAAACTCGGAATCCTCCTGGTTTGGATTAGGCGCCGTCGGGCAGTTATCGAGTATATCCGGCACTCCATCGAGGTCGTGGTCATCAGTGTCGGCCTGCACGGCGGTCCCCACGCAAAAGAACAGTAGAACAACGATCGCTAACGCTGTGAGTCCGGAGAATCCATGAGTCAGCTTAAAAGACTCGGACGTGGTGAGCATGCTCTCCTCCTTTTTGAAACCCGGTCAGGCGGGCCCAGTGTTTTGGGCTTCGCGGGCGAAATTATATCATTGTAAAGTAAATCAGTCAAGCGCTTATAATTTTGATTATTATGCATATGCCTAACCTAACGCAGCGGATAAGCAAGATAACCCTATGATGCTAAATAATATAGATATCCCTTTGGCCTTTGGATCGACTGTAAATTGGCGTGTTTCGGATGCGTGTACGGCCGATCGACGAATCCCATTGTTCTGCTCGTTCAGAGCGATATCAAGCCAGCCGAAATCGAATGAAAGGGTTTCTCCGCCAGAACTTATGAAGAATTAGACAAGCCCGGAGCAGCTGCCGCTTTGAAACTGTCCCGACGTGAACCGATCCCGTCGGACAGTTTTTCTCACGGCAAAGACGAGCGGTTTTCGACGCCTCTCGGCTTCGAGGTCGTTTTTTATGGAAGAAAGACTTTGCGGACCGCCGGATTGACCCCGGAGCCGACCGCTTCTATTGCTTCAACCCTTGCCTTCTGCAACTCTGCCTGTCGTTTGTTGAAGGTATCGAAGGAATACAGCCGTTCCGGGTGAACCAGAATCGGGTCAACCGACCGAATTGCCAGTGGTATCTCGAGGCCGATGTCGGGACTCATCTCCCAATCCTCGAGTCCGCCCCTGCACAGGGAGTCCAAAATCCCCATGGTGTCGTTCAGGGTGATATCGTGGTATCGCCTGCCCTCGCCCACTCCGCCGGTGTTGATAAGGAAACATCGCAGGTTTTTGAGGTTTCTTATGATCTCATAAAAGGTGTTCGCGTGTTCCGCCTTGTCCCCGACAGCGAACGGATCGTAAAAGAATTCGCTGATAATCTTGCCGGCCTGTGTCGGGTCTCCCGCCGACGACTGCATCGCCTGGCCGAGCACCATAAACGCCGCGGCCTGCTCCGCGTTCAGTCGACTGATTGCGGGAATGGTGGGTCCGCGGGTTATCAAGATGAGGTTGTCGATGCTGTCGACGGTAATTCGTTGGCTGGCATGCATGAAGTCGCGCCGGACGATGATGGCTCTTCCATTTGATGTTTTCTCCGAATTGTAGAAATCGAATGTGCCGTCTTCATCGATCCACACATTCTCAAAAAAGGTGGCCGGTTTCAGCGCTCCATAATAGGTCTCTCGCTGGTGGCGGGGATTCAGCCCATCGGTTTTCACAAAGATACCGCCCAATTCAAATCCGTGAAACGAGCCATCCGGCAGCAGCGTGCCGCCGTCGTCCTGAATCATCCACGATTCCTCATGGTCCTTCCACGCAAGGACGCGGCACGTGGTGGTTGTTTTCCCGTTGGCGGACAGCGCGATGAGTAAGGACCGAACCCATTGATATCCGCCGTGCGCCTGTTGAAGATAATCGGACCGGCAGCCTGCGTGCAGGAATATGCCGCCGCGCTTGCTCTTCGCCTCCCAGTCCTCGGCCGCAAAGATGCCCTTCTTCAGTTCGCCGAAGTAATTGCTGTTCCGGATGATTTTTACCATTTGGCCGTTGGGCAGATAGGCTAATCGAATCGTTATATCCTTCGAGGGCAGAGGTTTCTCGCGATTGCTCACAAATTTGTCGTCCGTGAAGAAAATGATAGTGTAGGTCGGATTCTCGACATGCTTGCTGACGCGGCCAAACTGTGCTTCCCCGGCGTACGCCAAATGCGCGAAGCGCTTCGGAACAATCACTCGCGCCGTCGTGCTCCACGCCCCGTTTCCAACCATGAGGTCGAGGCTGACGAGCTCCTCGTTCGAAAGCGCTTGCGTGCATTGATTCAAAAGATTCTCTTCTTCTTCCCCGAACGGGTCGTCGATGTTGTTCCTGGTGAATTGCGCCGCGCGCGAATTGGGCTCGGAGTCCACACAAAAACTTCCGTAGGCGGAAACAGTCACGCCCTCCTCATTCTCAACCAGTTTCCGCAACGCGCTGGCATCCGGGTTATCTGTAAGCCTGCCTTCAGAGGCCGCCTGTTGATAGACCTGTTGCGCAGTCTTCAAGAAAAGGTTCACATCGAAGCACATTCAAATATCCTCCTGTTATCTCTCTCGTGACCTTTTACAAAATCGCCCTCTGCGGCGGCGAGCAATTGCGCCGTCACACAGGGCGGTAATTTCACACGCTGGATAAGTACCAAATTATATCACAAATCATTTTCGAAGTCCATCTTTTTTAGCACGCATTTTCGCTTGCCCGCAACTCGGCGCGGGGACTCCGAGAACAGGTCCGAATTTATGACCTCGACACAGTCGGACCGTAAATCCTGAGCGATGGGTGTGCGAGAATTCAATGAGTTTCGAATCGGCGCAGCGCGTTATCGAGGAGCGTGCAAAGAGGCTTGGGCAAGGAACCTTTTCAACGAGGTGTCATTCGTAGCCTCACAATATTTGTTCCGGGAATTTTTGGGGTTCTCGAAAGCTGCGGGTGTTCGAACGCGCGAATTGCCGATGGCGCAGCGAAACCATGAGCTCGAGCGGGGGGCGGACCACACATCACTCAGCCGGAAGCCTGGGCGGCAACTCGGGTGGGCAGGACGATTTCCACCATTGTTCCTTCGTTGAGTTTGCTGGAAAACTTCAGAGTGCCCCTGTGCGCTTCGATGATTTTCCTGCACGCAGGGATTCCGAGTCCGGTCCCCCTGGTCTTTGTGGTGAAGAACGGTTCGCCGACCCGTTCGAGGTCCTCCTCGGCGATTCCGCATCCGGTGTCGGCAATCTGCAGGTGGAGGCGTTCCCCGACTTCGCTGGCACGGAAGCTGGCGCAGATGTGCAGCGTGCCGCCATTGGGCATTGCGTCAGCGGCATTGGCAATGAGGTTGACGAGGACCGCCGTAAATTTCACGGGGTCAATCGGAATTTCTCTGTCTTCGCAATCGAACTCGACGCACGTGGTGATTCCGTGGAGCCGGTGCGAGGCGGTCTTTAATGCGTGTTCCACAACGCCTCGTAACGATTTCGGGGAGCACTGGAGCTTGATCGGCTTTGAGAATTCGAGGATTTCCTCGATTATTCCGCTGAGCGCGCTGACGCCGTATGTGATGTCGTCCAAGATTTCGCGGGCGTTCTCGCCCGGCTCGGTTTCCTTCCGGAGCAGGTCTGCTCCCATTTGTATGTTCTGCAGCGGATTCCTGACCTCGTGGGCGACAACGGAGACCATGCGCCCGATTGCCGCGAGGTTTTCGGCCTGCCGGAGCTTCGTCACCTGTTCGCGCACGAGCGCCTCGAGCCGTTCGGCCAGATGGCGGTACCGAGCCTCGCTCGTTCGCAACGCCTCTTCCGCCCGTATCCGTTGGATGGCGAGCGCATAGAATTCGGCGAGTCGTTTCACTGCGTCGAGGTCGCGCTTCGTGTAGTCTTCGCCCTTATTTGCCAGGGCGATTTGGCCGACCATCTCTCCCCCCAGCAGGACGGGCACTGAGAGGAATCGTTCGATGGGGATGTGTCCCTCGGGAACACCCCTGGATGCCGGATGGGCGTGGGGTGAGTTCGTAAAGAACGCTTCGACCGAGTTGAGCGCGTGGCCCCAGAGCGCCGAGTAAAGACCATCCTTGCCCCGGGGAAACACAAACCGTTTCTCGCCTTGGGACATGCTGCACTGATCCTGAAACATGCTGGTCAGCGTGTGACTGACCAAATCGCCGGTCATGGGATCAATCGAGGAGACATAGCCGTGCTGGCTCGCGGTCAGGGACTTGGCCTGCTCGAGAATGATGTTTGCAATGTCCTCTATCGACGAGCCGGAGGAAATAAGCGGCTCATATAATTCCGACAATGCCTCGTTCACCCGCAACTCCCACTTCAATTTTTCTTCGGCTAGTTTGCGTTGGCTTACGTCGCGGGCGGATCCCTGAAAACCCGTCACCCGGCGTCCCCTCTTCAACAAGGTGACGCTGCTCTCAACAGCTCTTCGCTCGCCGTCGGATGTAAGCACGTCGAATTGCAGATTCTGGAGCGGAAGCCCCGAGCGGAAGACCCCGTTATAACGCTCGAACACCATCGGGCACGCCTCCGGCGCAACGATTTCCCGAAAGTTCACACCGATGACATCTTCCGCCGCCCGGCCCAAGATTTTCAAGGCTGCAGGGTTACATGAAGCAAATCTGCCCTCGAGGTCCACGGTGAAGATTCCGGTTACGGAATTCTCGAAAAGAGACCGGTACTTCTCCTCGCTCTCGCGGAGGGCCTCGCCGGCCCGTTTTCGCTCTTCAATCTCTTGTCTCAGGCGTTCGTTTACGTCTTGTAACTCGGCGGTCCGGTGTTCGACCATTTCTTCGAGATGCTCGCGATACCTCTCGATTTCCGCCTCCGCCTGTTTTCGGGCAGTGATGTCGCGTCCGATATCGATGAAACCGACAATTTCCCCTTCTTTGTATATCGGAGACCCGGTGATCTCTCCGAACTTCCGAGTTCCGTCCTTGGAAAGCAGAATATGCTCGGTGGGCCCCACGAGTTCGCCTGCGAGGCTTCGCAAAGAATTCTCGATTGCCTTTGGCATACACTCGGGCGCTACGATTCCGACTTCGTCGATTCTGTGGCCGATTAACTCATCCGGCTTGTAACCAAGCACCTTCTCGACAGACGGTGAAATGCTCGTAATTTTCAAGTTGCGGTCGACCGAGTAAACGACATCGTTCACATTCTCGAACAGCAGCCGATATTTTTCCTCACTCTCCCGCAATGCGTCTTCGGCGCGCTTTTCCTCGGTGACATCAACCAGGCACAGGAGCACGCCTTCCACCTTGCCCGAAATCCCCGCCACGGGAAGCAGGCTCCAATCCCAGCATGTGCTTTCGTTATCGGGGCGCTTCAGATTCTCGAAGGTGTCGGCGTGGGCGGAGCAGGGTTCTCCCAATTCGACAACACGGCGAAACTTCTTTTCGTTTTCGGAGCAAGGATAGAGCTCGAGGTAGTTCTTGTCGTTGAAGAACTCGGGCGCCTGTTGATTCGCATCGGCAAACGCACGATTCACGCGGATGAAATTGAAGTTTTTGTCGAGGTATGCGATGCAGACGTGGGTGGTGGAGAAAACCTTCTCCAGTATTTCGGTGGTGTTTCGGAGGGCGTCCTCCGCACGCTTGCGCTGAATCTCCGACTTGCGAAGCTCCGCCATTCGGGCGTGCATCATTTCCAGTTCGGAAACAAGTTCCGTCCTGGTCTTCTTGGAATAGTCCATCACACCTCCGCCTGCGGTCATTCCGAGAGTGTCTCAGGAATCCATCATGCGTTCTGTCCGCTCTCTCAATTCCGGGGGTGCGGAAGCAAGAAATCAAAGCCCTCGGAATCGGAATTCGACGCTCTCGGCGCGGGTTATTGTGAGACACCATGCGGCGTGGTGTCGCCCATTAACGCGCATCGCCAATCGCAGGTGAAATTCAATCTCCCCGTCTTCCCTCCCCATTCGGGGCGGCGAACCTGCGTTCGTCTCAACGAACCACACTATATCACACCGCTCTCCGCACGGCCACAGACCGTTTCGTGCCTGAATCTTCTTCGGAACATGATGGCGGATAAGTCCGTATGGTCGTCGAATGACCAAGGTTGCTTTGTATCAAGTCTGCGGGCGTTCTGCCGGCGGCGTGATTGAAATGGTTTTTTCGCCCGTTGTCGCGGGGATGCGCTCTCCGAGGTCAATTGATGTTACCAAGGCGTGTTTTGGATTGTCAAGAGAAAAAATAGAAAGATTTCACAGCGGATAATCTTTACGTTTTATTTTCCGGCACACCATATCAAAGTGGGTTCGGTGTATCTGTTCTCCTCGCAGCGCATCATAAGACGCCGCCATCGACATTACGAAAAGCGCGGTGCAAAGGTAACGGTAGCGATTCATCATTTTACAAAGATGGCAGCGCAGCCCACGACCTTGGCGATTATCGGGCGCTCATAGCCGCCGCAGACATCCGAAGTCTCTGTCTTGACTTATCTTTGAGAGACTGATATATTTTTTGTGCTTGCGCGTAATGAAAGAAGAAAACCTCAGAAAATGCCTGCAAAGGGTGTCTCTGTTTCGGAGACTCTTGCGGGTGTTGCAAAAGCCGCCGGCGTGTGAGGCGCCACCATTTCTCTACCCGCACATGCATTCTCGAATCGTTCAAACAGCCCGGCGAATGGTCCTTCCCGGTTCATCCCGACTTTGCAATCGGCGAACAGGAGAAATGTCGGGAAACGTGCACGGGACCGCCCTTCGAAACAAGAGGCTCTTTCAGGGCGGAGAGCGAGGAGCGCGCTGGTGAACAAGAAGGGTCTGCCGCCGGTCACATATCGGCTTTGGGAGGACGAAGACGAAGAACAGATACTTCGTCTCATGCGCTGCGGATACGGCGATATGGAAATCGCGTATCATGATTATTTCGACTGGGAATATCGGCGCAACCCCGCAGGCAGAGCGACAATCGGGGTTGGCCACCTGCCCGACGGCGTTGTTGTGACAGCGTTGGCAACCGTCCCGACTCCAATCATTTTCAAGGGGAGGAGTCTGGTCGGGAGCCAGTTAGTCAACGGGGTCACAGACCCGGAGTACAGGGGATGCAACCTGTTTCCGTCGTGCGCCAATATGGTTTGGCAGGCGCTCGAGGGGGCGGGGGTCGCGCTTTCATACGGGTTCCCGAATCCTCGCAGTTTCCCCGGATTGACAAAGAAGGTCGGTTATATCAATATGGGCCGGGCTTGTTTGTTGATGCGACCACACGCGCCGGCCGAGTTGCTGGCGAGGAGGCTTCCATCCGGTCGCCGGCTCGGACTCGGCGGTTTCGACCGGTTGCTTGTGCGGGGACTGTCCAAACAACTTCATGAGAAGACGGTTGTCAGCAAGAGGCCTTCTTTCGACGGATTGTTTATGGAACACCTTCACGAGACGGCGGCGCTTGGGCTACGGCGCGACATTGATTGGCTGAATTGGCGTTACGTGAAGATTCCGAGAAGAACATATTCTATTATTGCGGTCGGGAACGCCTCGCGACCCGAGGGAGTTGCCGTGTATCGCATATGCGATTGGGATAAACTGCGAATCGGAACCATCAACGACCTGTTCCTCGCCCCCGATTGCGGGCCGGACATGCTCGAAAGTCTCGTTTGTCATATCCTGCGTGAGTGCGAGGAAAGCGAGTGCGCTGTCACATTCTGTCTCGTCGCTCCAGAGTCCCGCAAGCTGAGGATGCTGAGACACCTGGGTTTTTGGGTTGTGCCCGCTCGGTTTGAGCCCCAGCCGTTCCGGCTCATCATTCGGGGACATACGGTTTCCGTGTCGGACTTTTCCGTTTCCGACATGGATGTTTCGTTCGGTGCGTACGATGTCTTCTGACCGCGAGAGGTTGTTGAACGCCCTCCCGACGAGGGAAATCCTCGTTCTTATTCCTGCTTTCAACGAGGCGGAGAACATCGGGACAGTGCTCGACGAGGCGCGTGCGAAAATATCCACTTTGACTCACGAATTTGACGTCCTTGTGGTCGACGATGGCTCCAGCGACGAAACGGCGTCCATCGCCGAAGAAAAAGGTGCGGAAGTGGTTCGTCTGCCGCTGAACGGGGGAATCGGGGTCGCGCTGCAGGCGGGTTTTCAATTCGGGATTGAATTCGGGTATGACTATCTGGTGCGGATCGATGCGGACGGCCAGCATCCACCGGGATTCATTCCCGACGTTCTCCAGCCGGTTCTGACAGGAGAAGCCGACCTGGCTATCGGCTCCCGTTTTATCGCCGGAAAGGGATACCGGCCCTCGCCCATGAGGAGGCTCGGCATCGCATGGTTTTCGTTTCTGCTGTCGGCAATGTTCGGCAAAAAGATATCCGATCCCACTTCGGGATTTCAGGCAATGAATCGGAAGTTGATGGAGATGTACTCGCGGCGATACGCTTCGGATTACCCGGAGGTCGAAGCATTGGTCACGGCTCTCCGGCGAGGATATACGGTCGCAGAAGCGCCCATCGTAATGAAAGAAAGGCAAGGTGGGAGGTCTTCCATCGACTGGTTGCAATCGATATACTATGCCTTGAAAGTCACCACCGTCGTTCTGATGTCTTTTCTGAGGAAGGAAGCGAAAAGGGAGACACCGGCATGATCCAGCCAGTCTTGATAATCGTGAAAATCTGCGCCGTCGTACTGACTGTCATCGTATTCGAATTGATCCGGCGCGAAAAACTGAAAGACCAGCTTGGTATGATATGGTTCGTATCAAGCCTCGTCGCGCTCGTTCTCACCTTCTGGTCTTCCCTCTGGTTCAAGGTGTCGCATCTTTTGGGGATCATCTACGAACCGTCGCTGTTTTTTCTCGCGGGGCTGCTCTTTTGTGTCGGAATTCTTTTGTATCTGACCGTCATGTTTTCCAAGCAGGACCGTGAAAGGGAAATCCTCAGCCAACAGATCGGTCTTCTCCAATGGAAGCTGGAGCAAATTGAAAAGAGAAAAACGGAAGCCGCTTGACCTCAGGGATATCGTCCCTCTGGACCAATCCCGTTTGCCGCGAAACATCCTGACTGTCGACGTCGAGGAATGGTATCACGTGAATTATCTGAGCGCCGATTGGTCAAGCATCGACGTGTCCGTAGAGAGAGTTTGCGACAACACGATGGAAATTCTCTCCACGCTGGCGGAACTGGGCTCGACGGCCACCTTCTTTGTGCTGGGAATTATCGCGCGGAAACACGCCGACCTGATTCGGGCAATAGATGGAGCTGGACACGAAATAGCCTGCCACGGAGACGAGCATGACCTGGTGTACAATCAGACGCCGGCGCAATTCAGAGACAACCTGAGAAAAGCCGCCGACTCCCTCTCGTCTCTGACCGGGAAAAGCATAATCGGGTTCAGGGCTCCGTCTTCTTCGATTACGGAACGGTGCCCGTGGGCCCTTGACATAATTCGTGAAGAGGGTTTCCTGTACGATTCCAGCATTTTCCCCGTAAAAAATTATATGTATGGAGTCGGCGGGTTTCCCGCCTGTCCGTGCGCCGTCACAACGCAGAAAGGAAATCGCCTCATCGAGATGCCCACCCCCGCCGTGCGGTTCCTCGGGCTGAGCGTCCCTTTCGGGGGCGGCGTCTATCTTCGCCTGCTGCCGCTGAGATGCATCAACCGGCTGATACGAATCACGCACGCCAGGGGGCGTTCGTTTGCGCTGTACTTCCATCCGAGCGACATCGACCCCGTGCACATGCAAATTGATCTGTCCCTGCGGGAGAGTTTCTTTCATAATGTTGGGAGACGGACCGCGAGGAAAAAAATTTTGAGTGTGCTGGAGCGTTACCAATGGAAGAGTATGGGAATGGCTCTCACTCCCTTTCTCAAGAGCCTTGTCCGGTAAAGAAGGCTCTGCCCTCCTTTGACTTGCAAATGCGCGCTGTGCTAAAATCAGCCCGTGATGTTCAATTCAGACACATCACTATGCCAATAACTTGGCCGAAATGCCGAAACTATTTAAAACGCAAACCATTTTTTCGCTGCTCCTCCTGTGTTCCCTCCTTTCTGTTCTGTATTGCCGGAATGCTTGCGCCGCGCAACTCCCTGCCCAGGAAGTGGTTGTCATTATCGATTGCTCGGAAAGCGCTTCCCCGTTTCTTCCGGCATTTGGCGGTATCCTGAGTCGCTTTATTAGCGGGGCGCGCTTCGGGGACTCGTTTACCTGTTATCAGTTCTCGAGCAACCCCGTCCTGTTCGCCCGGCGAACAATCGAAGCTCACGGCGACGTGCATCAACTGCAGACACAATTTACGCGTTTGCGGGCCAGCGGAGATTACACCAATTTTACTCCTGCGCTTCAGAGAGGTCTCTCCGAGATAAAGGCCGCGTTGACTTCGAGACCCGCAAGCGACAAATTTTTGATTTTGATAACCGACGGCCGGCGCTTTGCCGGAGATATCCGCAGCGAAAGCTCAGCGTTGGAGCAACTCGAAAAAAGCTTCCGCGACCTGAAAACCGGAAGGGATTTCCATTTTTATTGCTTTTACCTGGACGGTCCGATTGAGCCCGACCTTCGATCGTATTTACTGACTGTTGGAGCATACGTAACACCGTGGCCAAGAGAGACAGATGCGTTGGAGAAAATCTCGCTGGCCGACATCCGTGTACTGGAACGAGCCCGCCATCTGGGAAAATTCCCGGATTCTTCAACCCACAGCACCTTTTCCCTGAATTTCTATCCGCGACGCGCGCCAAAAGAACTGGCCATGGTAGAACTTCTCGTCGAGGCTGAGTTCACAGAGAACACACTGGACAGATTTTTCAACGTCAGACCGCGACGCATCGTGTGTCAGAAGGAACCATGGACCGAGACGTTCAGTGTTGAGACACGGGGCTTTACGAGAGGCGCTTATACGGGAACCTTTGTCCTTCTGCCGTCTGAACCGCAGGAGCAACTCGTTTATCCGAGGAATGTCAGTTTCAGCTTTTCCATTGCGGAAACCCTCCGTGTTAACATTCCCGAACCCTTGAAATTCGGGCCAACGGGCCTCCGCGGTGATTACGAGCAGGAAAAGACAGTTCGCATCAGGCCGTCCGGCGCCGATTTTCCCGACAGTCTGGACGAACTCTCCGTTGTGGCCGATATGGAGATACCCGACGGAATTCAGTTGGATGTTTCCCCTGTCCTTAGGGACAGAGAAATAATTACGGAAATCCGGGTTTCCAGGAGCCTACCGTTGGACAATCAGCTAACGGGCACGTACAAGGGAAGCATCCGGCTTGTTTCGCCCGGCAACTGGGCATTCGCGGTCTCGGAAATCCCAATGTCAATCGAAGTTCAGAAACGCGGTCTGAACATTCGCGCAGTGTTGAGGTACGTCGGCATGGTGGCTGCGGCGGCGCTGATAATCTTGGCTGCTTCTCTTGCTTTCAAGGATGTGCGAAACGCTATCTTTGACTATTTTGCACACAGAGAGCGCCCGGTCGGTAAACTCGTTCCAACCCGCGACCCCACCAGAGGCCTGGCAAAGAGTATCAATCTCGCGTTCCTGTCTCAAAGGAACCGAACAAAGGATATCTTGGCAGGCGCCGGCGACAACGTGCATGTAGAACTGCCGCATATTTCCATGATAGACAAAGTGTACAGACTTTCGGGAATAAAATCCCGTGAAGGGAGCAGCACCGTCGTTGAGGTCGTGAAGGGAGGCGGCCAGATCATTGTGAACAACAGTCCCCACAGCGGACGGGTGCAATTGCGACACCTTGACATGGTCAAATTCGGAGATTTCGAGTTTCGCTACGAAGTCCCGAAACCGTTCCTGCAGGTGGTCCTCTATCATCTCAGCGGAGAGGTTCAACAGGGATGGCTTGTCAGTTGGAACACGGATGCAGAAGGTTTCCGATACCGTCCTCGCAACGAAGCTTCTGAGAACAAACTCACCTATGCTCGCTTTTACGAATTGAAGGCCGTTGCGTTTGTGCGGGATTTCGAGGGCGAGCTGACAAAGAACCTACGGGCGGTAAAAGCGCCGCGCGGCGGCCATCTCGTCAGGCTGGTCTTCGCTGATGAGGAAGAGATTACCGGATATCTGTTCGACTGGAGAATGCCCGCTGACAAATTTTACTTCTTCCCCGATTCCATGGGTGATAATGTGCTCTTCTTCCTGATCGAAAAACATACTTTGAAGGACGCCATATTAATCAAGGAGAATGAGAGGCAAGCGCGCTCGGCGAAGGAGAAATTTCGGCCGATCATCGAGAAGCTGAGACGGGAGATCGGGGATTGACATATCTGTCCCCTGAGCGGAGAACCGCAATATGAAATTATCGGATAGACTCACGGCCCCCGAAAAGCCGAGGGCCTACTACCGGGGACATGGTTTTCTTGGTTCTGTGTCCGCGGAAGTGGACAGATCGAATTATGGGACACGCTCACAGCGCCCTGCGCCGAGTTTTCGGCAAGATGTGCGTGAGGTGAAAACATTCATCGATACAGGGAGTTATAGGAAACGATGACATACAAGATACTTGTTGTTGTGCTCGCGGGTATACTTATCGGGCTTCTAATGTGGAGCTTGGTCACCCGCGACGCTGTCACCGAGACCCGTGTCGACAGCGGGAACTTTCAGTGGGTGAAATGCCCATCCTGCGAGCAAATGTTCTATGTGCAGAAGAGTCAGCGTCGGGGATGGTGCCCGTATGACGGGTTCCAGTTCGATTTTTCCGCGGGACGGTGAAGCGCAGGCGAGGAAACAGTGAACAGGCGGATCGGCAGGTACAAGTTATTGAAGGAACTCGGAAAGGGCGGCATGGGTGTCGTGTATCTCGGCGAAAACGTGGAGACGGGGGACAGAGTGGCCGTCAAGCTGCTGCCACCCGAGTTAACACGAACCAGCAAGTATGTCGAACGATTCCGGCGTGAAGCGTTGGCCGTATCGCAATTCGAGCATCCCAATATCATAAAGGTTCTCGATGTTGGCGAGGAAAACGGGGTGCACTTCTTCGCAATGGAGTATCTTGAAGGTCCGACATTGAGGGACCTGTTGAAACAACGCGGGCGCTTGACCATTTCCGAAGCGGTCCGGGTCACCACTGCGATCTGCGATGCGCTTGACCTCGCGCATTCTCGCGGGATCATTCACCGCGACGTCAAACCTGACAACATCATGGCTGACGCCGACGGAACGTTCAAGGTCATGGATTTCGGCATTGCGCATGCCGAAGAGGGAACGCGGCTGACGGTTACGGGGACGATTATGGGAACTCCCGAATACATGTCGCCCGAGCAGGCATCCGGCGGCCCCGTCGATCGTCGGTCCGATATCTATTCCATGGGCATCGTGTTGTATGAGATGCTGACCGGGAAGGCTCCGTTTAGGGCCGAGACGGCCCTCGAAGTCCTGCAGATGCATATTACGAAGATTCCCGAACCTCCGAAGCTCCTGAATCCGGAAATTCCGGGAAACGTGGCGAACGTCATCGGAAAGATGATCGAGAAACAGCCCGCCAACCGGTACGACAGCTTCCGGCATGTCATGAATGCGCTCAATCAGGCGATTCCGGAAAGCATGCGCGCGTCTGTCGGCGCGCCCCCCCGAGAGCTTCGGCGGCCGTCAGCCGTTCCCGCAGCGCAACCCTCCGGAATCCGCGCGCGCAAACGTGTCGTCGTCCATGTGCCGGCCACGATGAAAGTTGCCCTCGCGGCGAGCATTCTTCTGAATTTCATCCTTTTTGGCTGCCTCGCGCTCGAAATGGGAAAACTTCCGGAAACCGCGAAGCCGGCACGGGCGGCATTTAAGATAGGAGGGCAGATGTTCGCGCCGCCGGTGGTTTCGGCAAATATGCTCTTTCTCGGGGCGGAAGACGGGACATTGTATGCGTATGACCTGCAAGAAGGCGCCACCAGTTGGACCTTTCATGCGAACGATAAGATAACGGCGGCGCCGGTGGCTGACGGAAATCGCGTCTATGTCGGCTCCTGGGACCAGCATATCTACGCGCTCGACGCGGGCAACGGAGGCAATCTAATTTGGAAATGCAATATCGGCGGCTGTGTTTTTGCGACGCCCGTCTTGTCGGATGGAACCCTTTACGTATGCGCCCGGGACGGCAGGGTGTTTGCCATTGATGCGGAAACAGGGAGGGAAAAATGGAAAGCCGACGCCCCCGCCGGCGGAAAACTCTCTCCAACCGTCCGTAACGGCAGCGTCTTTGTCCCATCCGGCGAGAAACTGCTCGTTTTTGGGCTGACCGACGGAAAACGCGAGGCGGTCATATCCACCGACCGGATGAAAACGCCGCTTGTGGCAGTCGACCAAGAAGCGTATTTCATTTCATTCAACGAAACAGCCGACCGTGACGAGCTGCGCGCGATAGGAATCGGCTCGGAAGCGTCTCGCGCGAACTTCGGCTTCAGCCATCCGAATCGCATGGCGCTCCAAGCAGTTCCCTCAGGACGATAATCATCTCAGAATTCTCTAATCCATATGCGAGTGCATGAATTTTCCGCTTTTCCCGTCCGAAAGGAGACGCCAAAGTGAAGAAGAATCCTTTTCCTGTTCCATTCGTGCTGTCGGTTCTCTTGCTTTTTTTCGGCTGTGGCGACAATGGTTCGCTCGCGCAGGCTCCGGCAACCGAAAAGCCGGCGGCCAACATTATCTTGTTTATCGGAGACGGAGCCGGCGTAGAGGCCATAGGTCTGGCCAAGGATTACGTGAGAACCGTGGATGGCCGAACCTTGTGGCTCGAAAAGATAATGGCGCGAGGCAATCTGGCGCTCGTGGACGCGCCATCCATCGATACCCTTGTGACTGACTCCGCCGCCGCCGCCACCGCGATAGCCACCGGAGAGAGGACGGATAACGAGTGCGTTGCCATGACACCGGAGGGAATTCATCTGACAACCATCCTCGAGCTGGCGATGAAAGACGACAGAAGCACCGGCCTGGTCACGACAACACGCCTCACTCACGCCACTCCCGCCTGCTTCGCGGCGCACGTCAAATCCAGAAAAGACGAGAACGGAATAGCGGAGCAATTGGTCGCCTCGGGAGCAGACGTGATGATGGGAGGAGGGTTGGCGTACTGGACGCCGCAGGGGAGCGACATATCCGATTTCTCCGGGTTCGCGGACAAATCGGCTCGCAAGGACAGCCTGAACCTTCTGGAAACGGCCCGGGCGAAAGGGTATCAGGTCGTGACGAATCGCGAGCAACTGCGCTCGGCGACAAGGACAGAGAAGCTCCTGGGTCTGTTCGCCTCCTCGCACCTGCCATACGCTATCGACAGACACTTCGAAGAATATCGCGGTGTCCCATCGCTTTCCGAGATGACCGAAAAAGCAATTGATATCTTGTCCAGGAACAAGAACGGTTTCTTCCTGATGGTCGAAGGGGGGCGGATCGATCATGCCGCGCACAGCAACGATATCGCCTCCCTGCTTCATGAAATGGCGGATTTCGACGAGGCTATCGGAGTCGCGTTCGCGTTCGCGGGGGAAAACCCTTCAACGGCCATTTTCATTACAGCCGACCATGCGACCGGCGCTCCGAGCCTGTCGGCGCGATACTCCGAGGAGACCGACGAGGAGATTTACCCTTCGAGCGACGTGTTCAAAAAAATCTCGAGGCAGGATGCATCGTTTGAGCATCTCGTGTACGCTGTTGCCAATGAGCCATCAATGGAAACGGTGAAAAGGCTCGTGTTCAACCACACGGGCATAGAGATAAGCGAGGAAGACGCGGCCTTCGTTTTGAAGATGCAGCCGGTTTCCCCCTTCCACGTGGTTCATCCGAAATACCGGGAATTGGGATACCCGGTCCTGGCGTTGGCCAACATCCTGGGCGCGCATTACGAAACAGCGTGGGCGACCGCGGGACACTATCACTCGCCGGTCATCCTCGTGGGATACGGCCCGCGGGCCGACCTCGTGAAAGGATACATCGGAAACGATGATATCTTCAGGATAATGCGGACCGTTGGGGAATTGTAAGATAAAGCAAGGCTTGGGCTTATTGGGGGACACCATGCGACACGGCGCCCCCCAATAAGCGATATCGCCAATCGTGAGGCGAATTCATAGGGGCTCCGCAAGAAGAAATCGAATCTCTCGGCGAATGCGAAACGGTCACCCGGCAAGACCGAGGAGCGAATCGAGCTTTCCGAGCTGTTCGTATGCGGAAAGGTCGTCGAATCCGCCGACATGGAAATCTTCGATGAATATTTGCGGGACCGTCTGCCGCCCCGTTTCCTTTATCACCCGCTCCATCGCTTCGCGGTTTGTCTCGACGTCGATTTCCTCGAACTCGACTCCCTTCTTCCTGAGGAGAGCCTTGGCCCGGTCACAATACGGACAGATAGATGTTGTGTAAATTCGCACATGCTTCATAAGCGATATTCCTCCCGCACCAATCTACCGATTTCTCTGCTTTCCTGTCAACCCGAACTCATCGAAGGGCGATGATCCCTCTACCGGATTAAACGGAGGCGACCTCTGAACGGTCCCACCCGATTTGAGAAGTTGACTTGAAGAATCGGCTTACCTATAATAGCATCCGTTCGTTCTTACAAACACAGGATACCCAAGCTCTCCCAGCCCCCGCTGCCATCCATGCGTAATCCGAACTCTGCATCTCGGCGGATGCTTGTGTTTGCGGCCCTTGCGCTCGTTTACAGTTTTGTCAGCTTTCACCGCGTGACAATGGCCGTGATCGGAGACCTGTTGGCGGAAGAGTTCTCGCTCAACCCCGCTCAGCTTGGCCTCCTCGGCGGCGCATTGCTCTATTGCTACGCCTTCATGCAATTACCCTCCGGCGTGTTTGCGGACCACGTGGGACCGAAGCGGACCATCCTCTTGTCTCTTGGCTTTTCGACGGCGGGCTCGATAGTCTTTGCCGCGGCCCCGGCTTTTGGCGCTGCGCTTCTTGGCAGAATGCTGATCGGAGCGGGAATCTCGTGCATTTATCTCTCGTTGATCAAGATACTCAGCGCATGGTTCAAGGAGGACGAGTTCGGAACCATTCTGGGTGTCCTCATGTCCCTTGGCATGCTGGGAAATCTTCTGGCCACCACCCCGCTTGCGTTTTCGGTGGAACTCATGGGGTGGCGAAACTCCTACCTGTTGGTGGCATTGCTTACCGTCGGCCTGATGGCGGTCGTTTATTTCCGGGTGCAAAACTCGCCCGAGACAGAGGATGCCGGCGCTGATAACAATAAAGATTTCGTCGGCGCCGCGCTCACGGAGACGACCGGCGAAAAAATTCGAGCGGTACTGCGGACCGTCTGGACGCTTATGCGCAACCGAAGCTACGTCATGCTTGTGGTCTTCATGATCGCCGGCAGCTCACAACAGGGTTTCCAGAGCCTGTGGGCGGGACCCTTTTTGAGCCGGAGCTACGGATACACGATTATCGAGGTGGGAAACGCGCTGCTGTGGTATTCGCTCGGAGGAGTTTGCGGCGCGCCCGTGTGGGGGCTCCTGTCGGACAAACTTTTCAAATCCCGCAAACGGATACTCATTCTCTGCTCGATTGTGGCGCTCGTCGTATGGTTCCTGCCTTCTTTTATTCCTCTGGCGCTGCCGAGCTCCTTGGTTCCGGTCCTGCTCTTCACCATGGGTGTGACGTGGGGCGGTGGAGTGCTCACGCACGCGATGGTGCGCGAATCGTTCTCATTCGAAATTCTCGGAATCGCGGTCGGCATCATTAACTTCTTCACGTTTCTCGGCGGGGCATTCTTCACGCAGGTAATGGGACACATGGTGGAGCTTTTCCCGCGAACGGACGGCGACTACCCGCTTATCGCATACCAATCCACTCTTATGCTCATTTTCGTGACGTGGATAATACGGCTTTTCTCGCTCATTCTGACCGAGGAACGAAAACGCGACGAAGGGTAAGGCCGGGAGGCGTCTCCCACGCTTCGAGCCGCTCTATCTCCGTTGCGGGGGCAGTCAGTTCGTCTCACGATTGCCCATTCTGCTGTGTGCCTCAGGGCAATGCCGCCGTCGCTTTGCCGGTGACGGTTTTCGTGCCGTCGTCCTTCTCGGCCCACACTTCACAGTCCACCAGGTTCTCGCCGGAGGATTGACGCTTCGCGAGCACGTTGCCCTTCACGGTTATGATATCGTCCGGCCGCGTGATGGCGGCGAACCGAACCTTCAGGCTCTTGAGCGTTCCCTCGGGGCCGAGCCACTTCGTTACGTGCTCGCCCACAAAGGCCATGGTTAACATGCCGTGCGCGATTACGCCGCCCAATCCGGCTTTCTCCGCATAATGGTGCACGGTATGGATGGGGTTGAAGTCTCCCGAGGCGCCGGCATATTTTACGAGTTGGACCTCTGTTATGGGCGGCTTGGTCAAGGCGGGCATCTCGTCTCCGACCTCGATATCTTTAAAAAGTCGTCTCGCTTCTGCCATTGGTTCCCTCTTATCTTCTGATGACAACGGTGGAACGACCCACAAAGGTCTTCTCGCCATTCTGGTTATGACCCGTCATCTCGGTCTTGATTATATCCAATACCCCGCTCTTTCCTTCTTTTATATCGACGTCCACGATTTTCGTTTGGAATGTTATCGTGTCGCCCGCCATGATAGGCCGGAGGTATTCATACTCCTGTTCGCCGTGCAATAGACGAGCGTAGTCGATGTCGAGTCCTTCCAGGACGCGTTCCCCCTCGAAACCGAACACCGTCGGAAACGTTGGCGGAGCGACAATCCCGCCAAAACGGGTCGTCGTGGCGTATTCCTCATCGTAATAGAGCGGGTTGTCATCGCCGATGGCCTGCGCAAAACGCCGTATGTGCCCCTTCTCCACGTCCGTCGTGTGCGGCGCCGCGGTCTTGCCGATTACGGATTTGTCAACCATCACGGCCTCCTCTGCTTTTTCGATGCCGAGACAACAAGTCTAGTCTTGAAGGTCGCGGATATTTATTCCGAGTTCCCGAAGCTTTTGCTGAAGGCTCTGCCGATGCATGTCCAAAACGCGGGCGGTCTGACTAATGTTGTGATCGTTTTCTTCGAGCTTGCGAAGGAGATATTGTCGTTCCGCCTTTTCGACCGTCCGCCTTTTCCATTCACGAAACGGCAGCGTCTCGTCAATCGGGAACGGTTCACCACCGTCATTCTCAGAGGAGCGGATGATTTCCGGAGGCAAATCGTCCTTCTTGATACGATTGCCGTCCGCGAGCACCACGGCGCTCTCTATCGTGTTACGAAGCTCCCGCACATTGCCGGGCCATGGGTACGCATGAATGGCCCGCATCGCCGCCGACTCAATGCTCTGGACTTTCTTCTTGTGTTTCTGGTTGAACGTCTCTATGAAATGGTTCACCAGAATAACGATGTCGCTCTTTCGCTCTCTCAGGGGGGGGAGCCAAATATTCACGACTTTGAGACGGTAATACAGGTCCTCCCGAAAAGAACCGTCCTTCGTCGCCGCCGCGAGGTCCTTATTCGTCGCACTTATGATCCGAACGTCAACCTCGATGGTTTTCTCGCTGCCCAATCTTTCGAATCTCTGTTCCTGCAGCACGCGCAATACCTTGGCCTGTGTGTTCAGACTCATATCGCCGATCTCATCGAGAAACAACGTTCCGGTATCGGCCACTTCGAATTTGCCTCGCCTCTGGGAGGTGGCTCCAGTGAAGGAACCTTTTTCATGCCCGAACAGCTCGCTCTCGATCAGATTCTCCGGCAGGGCGGCGCAGTTCATGATTACGAACGGCCCTGTTCTGCGGTGACTGCGGCGGTGAATCTCATTGGCCACCAGCTCTTTTCCCGTGCCGCTCTCACCTTCTATCAGAACCGCGACGTCCGTTTGACACACCTTCGCGATGCGGTCGAACACCCCCTGCATCTCTTCACTCGTGCCTATGATCTCGCCATAGGAATCCCGTTTCCTGAGTTCTTCGGCGAGGCGCCTGTTCTCTCGTTCGAGCGAAACCTTTTCTAAAGCGTTGCGGGCAATCAGCCGCAGCTCGTCGACCTCGTACGGTTTGGCGATGTAATCATAAGCGCCCTTTTTCATCGCTTCGACGGCTATTTTCTCCGACCCGTGCGCGGTCACCATTATCACCGGCGGCGGATTTTGAAAGGTCCGAAGGCTTTCCAGCGCCTCCATCCCATCCATCTCCGGCATCGCGATATCCATTATGACCAAGTCCGGGCTCTCCTTCTTTATCAGTTCGAGGGCCGTCCGGCCGTCCGCCGCCTCAATGAGCTCGGCGCGCAAGCTCGACAACGCGCGGCGCATACCGTACCGTGCCGACTCTTCATCATCCACCACGAGGATTTTCGAGTCAGGCATCTCTTTTCTCCTGCAGACCAAAAGTCTGGTATCTGGCGCCGTTCCGATAAAGATGCGCATTCGTCTGACGCTTCGTCATGCCAACTGTCCCCGAAGCTTGCAATGACCAATCGCGGGACAGATTCATACACCCGCGGGAACCTCTTTCTGCGCGTTCAAATAGCAAAAATCAGTTTTGGAGAGGATGAAACGTTATCGGAATCTCGATATTGAACGTCGTCCCGTCGCTGCTTTCAATATCGATGCGCCCCCCGATTTCGGCTATCTTCTCGCGAACGACCCATAATCCGAGGCCCGTCCCGCTCTCTTTTGTGCTGAAAAAAGGCTCGAAAACCTTCGGGATGTCCTCCTTCGGGATGCCCGGGCCCGTATCCCGTATCCGAATCAGGATTGAATCTCGATTGTCTCGAGAACCGGGCGCAGGATGCTGAACAGATACCGTGAGCTTTCCGCCGGAGCTCATTGACTGGAGGCCGTTATGCATTATGTTGAAGATGATTTCCCGAAGAGTAATCGGGTCGGCCTTCACGGGTGGAATCTTCTGGCGGCAGGTGTATTGGATGGTGATTCCGTTTTGTGAAGCCTCCGTGCGGAGCACACTCGCCACGTTTTCGATAATGTCGCATACGTTGGTGGAGGTAATTTCGTGGGTCGTCGATTTCGCCACCTGGAGCAATTGGTTGACGACACCCGTGAGTTTGTCGATTTCGTTCTCCACCATGTTCAAATCCTTGTAGAAGCGGTCTTCCGGTGTCAGCTCCTCGCGCATCACGTGAGTAATCGCCTTAATGGAACTGAGCGGATTCTTTACCTCGTGCGCAATTCGGCCCGACAACTGGCCGAGACTCATCCATTTCTCGTTTACGAGCATTCGTCGTTCCAGTTCGAGTTTCTCCTGCATCAGTCTGGTTTTATCCACCGCGGTGATCAGATGGCTTAACAGGATGGACAGCACCTCGATCTCGCCCTCATATAATTCGCGGTATTGGGTGCTCGTTCCAAGTGTCATAATGCCCGACAGGTGGCCGTCGCGATAGATCGGAAGTATCAGCGTCGCCTCGAGCGCCTTCATCTCACGCACGATTGCCGGGTCGGGCGCCTGCCAGAGAGATAGACTATGCGCGTGAAGGTTTTGAAAATGACGAACAATGTGCTCGATTTCTTGTGTGGCTATCGGCAGCGACGATTCATCGACGACAAGTTGTCCGTCCTCGGTTCGGAAAAGGGCGATTTTGCAATTGGTCAGCCTCATGGCGACCCGAACGCTGTTCGCGACATATCGGAGCAGTCGGCCCACCTCTATGCCCTCAGGCGAACCGAGCCGGTGACTGAGTTCCGCGAACACTCGTCGATAATAACTTTGTTCACGGAAGAACAAAGCGTTGAACACCGCCTGGAAACGTTCTCTCAATGGTTCGATAAGCAGGATCAATCCAATCACCAGGATTGCTTCAATGATCCTGAAGTTGATATTGAGCGTCCTTTCGAGAAAATCGCCGGCGCGCCGAATCCCCAGGATGTATACGGCCAGAACAAATATGGCCATGAGCGAGTAGAAGATGCTCCTCTTGAGCACATATTCCATGTAGTTGTACCGGAGGATGAAGTAAGAAAAGACGATAGTCGGAAACATCGGAGCAAGTGAGGAGGCCGCAAGAAAATACTTGCCCAACCCCGGCATATGTCTTGCCTGAAATGCGTATGTGAAGACGACCAGCCCGAAGATGACGAGAAACATCCGGACAAGAGAAACGTAAAACCGCCGCTGAACATCGTCGTCCGTCAATCGCGACAACCTGTAACACAAATACGAGGCTGCGGCCAAGGCGACCATTGTCCAGTACTGGAAGACCTCCGTGACCAGGAGGATGTTCTCTGCCCGGGGGAGTTCGGGATGCTGAAGCAATCGTGGGAAGGCGGGCCACAGGAATAAGAGCGGGGCATAAGCCGCTCCCAGAATCACCCGACGATGGCGCGAGAAGAAATTTTCGCGGGTCTCCTCGAGGAAAGCGAGAAGCGTGTGAATCAAAAGCGCCGGAACCAGGGCGATACCCACGGCTGAGGCGGTGTCCCAGAAAAGGCCGATAATTATAACGCGTTGCCCTGTT
This sequence comes from uncultured bacterium, assembly GCA_964453435.1. Lineage (GTDB taxonomy): Bacteria > Abyssobacteria > SURF-5 > SURF-5 > SURF-5 > CAYVQZ01. The sequence goes on along the minus strand of CAYVQZ010000007.1, from coordinate 18,875 downwards.
AAGAGTTGGGAAAAGGTCGAAACGAAATTGCCGCTGTGCCATGTAAAGACGGCAACAACCAGCGTAAAAAAAATCTTCTCGCTGTGCCGCTTGTCTCTTCGCCTGGCCATCATCATGATGAGGATGAGTTGCAACACCGCGCCCATGAAATGGCCAATAAACTCTATCAACTGATTGAGTTGCACAACGCACCCCTTGCCGGTGGTATCCCCATATGCCGCGACAATATTCTATCATAGCGCCACACTCTGGCAAAAAATCAATCGGTTATGCCGGGAGCGACGAACGCATTTCCACCGCTGCGCGTTGCCCATCGACGCTTGACATATTTGACAAGAAGGTGATATTTTCGCGAGTGCGTGGTCACACGAACAGGGCCTGCAAACTCCTGTTTTTCCGGTTTCGGTCCGTTCCCCAGAAAGGAGACCGAGATGTATTCACACATTTTCTCACCGCTGGAAGTAGACGGCTTGGAATTGAAAAACCGGCTCACAATGGCCCCTCTTTACCTCGGGTATGCCGGTGAGGGGGGGATAGTCACCGATTTGTTGCTCGAGCATTACCAATTAATGGCGCAGAGCGGCGTCTCGCTCGTCGTTGTGGAAAACGCAACGGTGGACCACCCCACCGGCAGTGGCTCGAACCGCACAATTCGCGCCGACACCGACGACAACCTTCCCGGGTTGACGAAGCTTGCGCAGACCATCAAGCAAGAAGGCGCACTGGCATGTCTCCAAATCAATCACGCCGGGCGTTTCGCGGGAACAGTTCCCGAGCCTGTCGCTCCTTCTGCTGTCGAGGCATTTGGCCGAATGCCGAAGCCGCTGACCACAGAGCAGATAAGCGCGATAAAAAGAAGTTTTGCACAGGCGGCCTCCCGTGCGAAGAAGGCGGGCTTCGACATGGTGGAACTCCATGGCGGAACCGGTTACCTTTTGGCGCAGTTCGTGTCACCCCGAACAAACAAGCGTGACGACGAGTATGGCGGAAGTTTTGAGAACCGCTGTCGGCTTCCCGTTGAGGTTCTCCATGAGGTCAAGGCTCTGGTCGGAGACCTGCCAGTGGGGTACCGGTTCCTTGCGGATGAATGGCTGCCAGACGGATTGAAGCTGGAGGAATCCAGCCGGTTTGCTCGCGAACTCGCGGAGGCCGGCGTCGCCTACATTTCGGTTATGGGCGGCACGTACGAATCTTTCTTTCTTCCGGATGTGGTCGAGAAGTCGAAACAGGACGGATACATGGTCGACCTGGCGGCGGCCGTCAAAAGAGAAATCGGGGCGCCGGTCATCACCGCGGGACGCATTGCCACCGGAGAACTCGCTGAACGCATTCTGAAGGAAAACCAGGCGGACTTGCTCGGACTTGCTCGCGTATTGTGGACCGATCCGGAATGGCCGAGGAAAGTGAAAGAAGGGAGGGAAGACGACATCGTTCACTGCGATTCGTGCGATGTTTGTCTGCAGAGCGTCATGCAGGGCGAGCCGGCCACATGCATACATTGGCCGGAAGAGAAACGCCGGGCCTACGAAGCGAAATTCGTGTAGACCCGGCTCAGCTTGAGGGCGTGTTGCCGGAATAACTTTCCGGGCGCTTTTGGTTGTCGTTCTGAGCCCTTCGAGTCCTTCAGGATAAACTCGAGCGAAGAATCTCGCGATTGATTGCGCCAAAAAAGAGAGAGCTTCTTCGTCGCTTTGCTCCTCAGAATGACAGTATGGGAGTCTTCTGGAAGAAATAGCCTTTTCGGCAACAGGCCATTGAGACCGGACATCAGGCGGCGGGCTTCTCCCGTTTGAATCGACAATCGACTTAGGGAAGGGACCATATGACGTACGATGAAAGACCGTGGCTGAAATCCTATGATGAGTGGGTGGAGCCCGACCTGGTCATACCCGACTCCACGTACACGAGCTTCCTCGAAGAGAGCCTCTCGGATTTCTCAAGTTCCGCCGCCTATCATTATCTGGGCGTTACCAGAACCTTTGCGGAGTTGGACGCGGATTCACGCCGGTTCGCGACGTTCCTGAGCGAAATCGGATGCAACCCCGGCGATGTCGTCGCTATCAACATGCCGAACATTCCGCAATACCTGATTGCGCTCGCCGGAACACTTCGCGCCGGCTGCGCGGCCACCGGCGTCTCTCCTTTGCTGACGCCGAAGGAGATGGTCTACCAGCTCAATGATTCCCGCGCGCGCGCGCTCGTCACACTCGATGCCATCTTCGAGCAGCGATTCCTCAAAATTCATAACAAGGTTGCCGGCCTCACCCACGTTGTCACCGCCAACATCGGCGATTTTCTGCCGTGGCCGAAACGCGCTCTGGGAAAACTGTTGAAGAAAATCCCGAGCGGGAAGGTGTCAGACCTCCCCAACAAGACCGTTCTCTCCTTCGGACAACTGCTGAGCAAGTATGCGCCGAAGCAGTCCAACGTCACGATAAGGTGGGGGGATACCTGCCTCATCCAGTACACGGGCGGAACGACCGGAATGCCGAAGGGCACGGAGTTGACGCAACGGAACATCCTCAGCAATTTGCTGCAAAGCAAACAGTGGATCGATTTCGGTCGCGGCGATGAGGTCTACATCTCCGGGTTCCCGCTCTTCCACATGGCCGGCCTGTTCATAGGCCTGAGCGCAATGGCGCTCGGCAACACCCAGATTCTCATTCCCGATCCCAGAAACACGCGCCACATCTGCAATGAGTTCGAAAAGTATCGACCGACCCGGATGGGACATGTGCCCTCGCTTTACCTCATGCTCCTCAACGACCCGAAATTCAAGACGCTCGATTTTGCGCCCCTCCAGTGCTGCCTTTCGGGGGCGGCCCCGTTTCCGGTGGAATCCTTGAGAGCCCTCGAGGCGGTTGTCGGTGAAGGAAAGGTCATCGAAGTCTACGGAATGACCGAGGCCAGTCCTCTGCTGACCAGTAACCCTTACAAAAAGAAAAAGAAGATCGGAAGTGTTGGGCTGCCGCTCCAGAGCACAATACTGAAGCTCGTCGACCTCGACAGCGGAACGACGGAGGTACCGGTCGGAGCGGAGGGCGAAATCATTGCGCGCGGGCCTCAGGTGATGAAAGGATATTACAACAAACCCGAGGAAACAGCATATGCGTTGCGGGATTTCAACGGGGAAAGGTGGCTCTACACGGGGGATGTCGCCCGGATGGATGAAGATGGTTTCTTCTACATTGTCGACCGCTCCAAGGACATGCTCAACGTCGGCGGGTACAAAGTATTCTCCCTCGAGGTCGAGGATACCCTCTATGACCATCCGGCGGTGGGATTCTGTGCCGTCGTCGGCATACCGAATCCCGACCGGCCCGGCAGCGAGATTGTCAAGGCCATGATCCAGCTCAGGCCGGAGTTCAAAGACAAGGACCACGCCGAACTGGAAAAGGAGATAATGGAGTTCTGCCGGGAAAACATGGCTCCCTACAAGAGGCCCAAGACCATTCAGTTTGTGGATACCCTGCCGCTGACATCCGTCGGCAAGGTGGACAAAAAGGCAATCCGATAAGCCGTTTCCTCGCCTTCACGGCTTCCTTATCTGGCCTATTGTTCATTCGCTGCCGGCATATAGGGGCTGTGAGTCTGCCTCACGGCTGGAGCAAAGGAATCGCAAAAAATACAGCTTGTATAAATGCCCCACGAGCGACGCTCTCGGCCCGGCCTATTGGGGACACCATGCCGCATGGTGTCCCCAATAAGCCGCATCACCAGCCGGGAAACACTTTCACCAGCCACGCACGACAAGTTGATTCCTTGTCATATGTTTTCGGAGGGCTTCCGCAATAAGGACCGGAAAGGAAATTTGATAAAATGCCAACCTTGCTCGGGGTCGATGTGGGGACAACGGGAATCAAGGCGCTTGCGGTGGCGCCCGACGGCTCGATACTGGCCGAAAGCTTCGTCGGCTATGAGATTGCCTCACCGTATCCGAAGTGGGCGGAACAGAACCCCGACGATTGGTGGAACGCCTTCCGCTCGGCGATAGGGACATTGCTCGAGCGGGGCGTGAGCGCGGATGAAATCGCAGCGGTCGGGTTTTCCGGCCAAATGCACACGTCGGTTTTTCTGGATGCCGACAAAAAGGTAATCAGGCCCGCGATTCTCTGGTGCGACGTCCGGACGACCTCTCAGTGTCGGGCGATTGATGAGCGGGTCGGCCTCGAACTTCTTCGCGACGAAGCATGCAATCCGGCGCTCGAGGGCTTCACCGCCCCGAAGATTCTCTGGCTGCGCGACAACGAGCCCGAGAACTTCCGCAAACTGAGACACCTCCTGATAGCCAAAGATTACGTCCGCTACAAGCTGACCGGAAAGCTCGCGACCGACGTGTCCGATGCCGCCGGCACGGTCCTATTCAATGTCGGCGCTGGAAGGTGGTCGGAGAAGCTTCTCTCCGCGCTCGACATCGACCCCACGATTCTTCCCCCCGTGCTCCGTTCTCACGAGGTCGCAGGCGCAATCACAAGAGAGGCCGCCGGTATTACCGGCCTCAAGGAGGGGACTCCGGTGGTTGCGGGAGGCGCGGATAACGCATGCGCCGCCGTCGGAACCGGCATCATCGACGAGGGCATTGTCCAATCGAGCATCGGTTCCTCCGGCGTCGTGTTGGCCGCCCTTTCAAGCTGCCGGGTCGACGAACACATGCGGCTCCACTGCATGAATCACGCCGCGCCGGACCGATGGTACCTGATGGGAGTCATGCTCACCGCGGGACTCTCGCTGAAGTGGTTCGCCGAGACATGCTGCCAGGCGGAGGCGGCCCAAGCCCGGAAACAGGGCACGGACACGTATGACCTTCTTTCGGGAATGGCTGAGGGGGTCAGGCCGGGCTCCGAAGGATTGGTCTTTCTTCCTTATCTGAGCGGAGAACGCACGCCGCATGCCGACTCCGACGCGCGCGGGATGTTCTGCGGGCTCAATCTCCGACATACAAAGGCGCATATGATGCGAGCGATAATGGAAGGTGTCGCGTTCGGTCTGCGCGACAGCCTCGAGCTGGTCCGCTCTCTCAATGTAGATATCACCGAAATAATCCTCGTGGGCGGCGGCGCGAAAAGCAGGCTCTGGCGACAAATCCAAGCCGATGTCTTCGGGCGTCCCGTTTCCACCCTGACGGTCGCAGACGCGGCCCCGTTCGGCGCGGCCCTGCTGGCGGCGGTCGGCAGCCGCGTCTTCAAAGACTGCGCGGAAGCGGTGAACGCGACAGTGAAGCGGGCCGGTCAGACAGACCCCCATGCCGGCAATGTCGAGATATACGATAGCCTCTACTTCGTCTACCGGCAGCTCTATCCCTCAAACAAACAGAATTTCCATCGACTCGCCGGGTTCTGATTTGCGGTCGGGCCGGCACGCCGCGTTTTGGTTTGCATCCTGTTTCAGCAGGAGTATATAATGAGGTCCGAAGCGGATTTGACCTCGTTTCCGGTCGAAAGCGTTCCGACATTCTTCAGAAGATGTCGAGAGAGGAGAAACCCATGAATCCGGCAACTGATCAAGCAATCCGGCTCGAGGCCGATGCCGTGGTCGTCGGGACGGGACCCGGCGGCGCGACTGTCGGACATGAACTTGCAAAAGCGGGTAAACGGGTGGTGTTCGTGGAGGGAGGCCGGCACCCGCAACGAGTCGGCACACACCTCTCAATTCTGAAATACATCGACCGCGCCGGGCTCGTGTATTCCGAAGAAGGCCTCAATGTGGTGCGCGCGCTTGCGACGGGCGGCTCGACGCTTGTCTTCACCGCCACCGCCTGCAGACCTCCGGCATGGTTGAAGGAGAAGTACGGAATCGACCTGACCTACGAGGTGAACGAAACGGAGGAAGAACTCAAACTCGGCACATTGCCCGATGAGCTCCTCGGTTCGGCGAATCTTCGCTTGATGAACTCGGCAAACGAGCTCGGGTACGACTGGGAACCCTTCAAGAAGTTCATCGACCCCGAAAAATGCGAGCCGGGCTGTTCCGACTGCATACTCGGATGCTCCAAAGGTGCGAAGTGGACGGCCGCCGACTATGTGTCAAAGGCGCTCAAGATGGGGGCCACGCTGCTGAACGGAGCAAGAATCCGCGAAGTCATAACCGAAGACGGCCGCGCTGTCGGCGTGCGCGGGTTCAACAAATCGAAAGCGCTGGTGGAAATTCGGGCCGAATGGGTAATCGTTGCGGCGGGCGGAATGGGCACGCCGGTAATACTGCAGCGCTCCGGGATACCGGAAGCCGGCGAGGGCTTTTTCTGCGACCCGCTCCGAATGATATACGGCGTCCCGCGAGACAAAGCAATCGGTAACGCCTCCGCGCCGCAAATGTCGGTGGGCACATACGAACACCATGACGAAGACGGCTTCATTCTCTCTCCAATCGTCGAACCGCTGTTACTTTTCGGGCCGTCGGTCGGCCTCCGCAGCCTGCGCGCCCTTCCGAAATGGAGGCACTACAAATCCGTTCTCGGAATCATGGTCAAGATCAAGGACGACATGGGCGGCCGCATCAACCTCGACGGCTCGTTCTCGAAGCCGTTGACACACGCCGACCGCCTCAAGCTTGACAAGGGAACCAGCATCGCCGAAAAAGTACTGGAAAATGCGGGCTGCGAGGTGTCCGACATATTCTGTTCAATCGACCGTGGCGCGCATCCGGGTGGAACGGCGCGAATCGGACATGTGGTTGACGAGAACTTGAAAACGAAGTTCGAAAATCTCTACGTGTGCGATACAAGCGTGATTCCGGAGCCATGGGGACTGCCGCCGGTTCTCACGTGCATCGGATTCGGGAAACGTCTCGCAAAACATCTGATGGGCTGATTGTGTATCTGTCTGATAATTGCGCATTCGACTGAAAACGTGAGCGCAGGGGAATCTCACCATTTACGGCATTCCCGGTTTTCTGGGGATTCGTAGAGTAGGGACCGTGAGTCCGTCCGATAATTCGATACGTGGTCGTTCGGCCAGGGGACAGTCCCGAATCTATCCCGCGAGGCGCGGGACTTCGCGTCCGTAATTCTTGGGACAGTCCCCTTCGCAGGCAATTATCGGATAGTTTCACTGTCTCCGGAGCGACCATCAGTGAATTATCGGACATACTCGGTGCACCCAATTGCGGAATCGCCCGTATTTTGGGTCCCGCCTTTGGCCGGATAGATTGGCGGGCTGTCCCTGAGGCACGGATTACCAACCGCGAGACACACTCACAGTGCGCAACAGCGCGCCGCGGAAATCGAAAATCGCCACCCGCCGCCCGGCGCGGAACGTGAAAACATCCGTGAGCGCAGTTTGCTGCGCCCTTGTTTCCATCATGGCCGATGACAAACGAACACGATGAAGCCTCCTTACTTTTCCGGTTCCGAACGGCATGAGGCGGACCGCACTCTTCTGAGATACGGGTTGGCGGCGGGTCTCGGCGCCGTGCTGCTCGCGCTTGTCGGCAACGATCTTATGAGGGCTGCGGTAATCCTCGGAGCGGTCTCCGCCTATGTGCTCGTCGGACGACGGGACATTTATCCGCAAGGCCGAATCATGGGGCCTGCCTGCACGAGCGCGAAACCGCCGCTGCCGGTTGCGGCCGGCTGGCTTTTGGTTCTGGTGTCGGCTTGTTGCGTCGGGAGTTCCACGTCGGCCATCGATATCCCGGTGTTCAGCGGGCCCGACCTCGTCGACCGGATTTCGAAACTGTTCGTCATCGTCCAAAAGACCAGCCCCTTTTTCCCGGCGGGGCAGAAGGCGGTTCTCGCGAAGTATTACACCCTCGTTGTGCGGTCGCTCGACCATCTTATCCTGGTTGGCCTCTGCCTTTATGTGTCAATAACGGGAAGCGCATGCCTGTATTGGTTATCCATCCGTCGAAAGGCGGAAACCGCGTGTTCCGAAATATCGTGAATCCTCCGGCGCACAGGAAAGTCTTCCTCCTCTCCGTAATCGTGGCTCTTCTGATTTTCGCGGGCCTTCATCTATATCGCGAGTCGAAGGTCGCCGGCGAGTTTGGGTTTCCGGTTGACGACGCATGGATTCACTGCCAGTTCGCCCGGAATATCGCTGAGGGAAACGGCATGTCCTATAATCCCGGCGTGCCGGCCTCCGGTTCGACCGCGCCATTATGGACGTTCACCCTTGCCCTCCCGCATCTGCTGAAAATAAATCCCGTCATTGCGGCAAAGCTGATAAGCCTCATCCTTTACTTCCTGAGCTGTATTCTTGTCTGCGAGATTATCTTTTTTATTCTGGGCGAGGAACGCTTCGCTTTTCTGGGCGGCGTCGTCCTGGCCATGTTCCCGCCGCTCATGTGGGGCGCGCTCTCCGGCATGGAGGTGGCGCTGTCGGTTTTTCTCACGCTGCTCGGGATACACCTTCACCTTCGACACCGGCAAGACCCCGGTCCAAGGCGGTATTTGAGCACGGTGGTGTTCGCGCTGGCTTCGCTCGCTCGGCCCGAGTCGATGATGCTGGTGTTTTTTGCGCTGTTCGATACTTTCTGGACGGATAGCATCGAGAGGCGGAAGGATTTCTCTCAGCTTGGCAGGAGCGCCATAATTCATCTGTTGCTCTTTTGTGCTTTGCTCACCCCCTATTTCATGCTGAACTATTCGGCGAGCGGAAGTATCTTTCCGAACACGTTCGCTGCGAAACGGGGAGGCGGCCTCCTGGAAGCGATTTCGCAACGAGACCCGGAGGAACTGGGAAGAACATTTTTCTTATACCCCCGCATGTATCTTTCCGAACTCCTCGAACTTTGTTCCGGACAGAGCCTTCTCCTCTATTGGCTGTCGTTCCTCGGAGCCGGGGCGATTGTTGTTCGAGCTTTCGAAAAAACGAAGGGAAAGAAGGCATTGATAATTTTCGTCACCTTCTTTCTGTACCCTGTCTTTGTCGCCATCCTGTCGCCTTCGAGAACGGCGCTCATCTGGATTGTGAGATATATGGGAAACCTTTTGCCCATCTATGTGGTCATGGGAGTGGTCGGGTGCCACTCTGCAATTTGGCTCTTCAAATCGTCGCTCGCTCATTTCTGGACGTTCGAGGACAGAGCCGGCAAGGTCGGTCGGTCGGTCTTCTGGGGGATTGTTTTTCTAATATGTAGTTCGCTTGTGGTTGAACAGTATGAAAACTCCAAATTCTACGCGCAAGGAGTGCAGAATATCAATACGATGCAAGTCCGAATCGGGCGATGGATACAAGAACATACGAGTCCGGAGTCGGTGCTTGCCGTGAACGATATTGGCGCGATTGCTTATTTCTCGAGGCGAACGATTGTGGACCTCGTCGGACTGGTCACACCAACAGTGCTCCCGTATCATGAAAGGCCGGGAGGCATTTTCGAATTTGTTGTGGAGAGAAAACCCGACTATGTCGTCATATTCCCCGACTGGTTTCCGGGCCTGCCCGAGCGCGAGGAGCTGATGCCTGTGTTCAGCGTCACTCTCGACAGGAACGTGGTGTGCGGAGGGGACACGATGGTCGTGTATGAGACCGTTTGGAGAAGGCAGAACAGGGCAGGGGACGCCGGCCATTATTCCGAACTCACCGAAAAAAGACAGGAAGGCTCTCCTGCAACTGCCGGCGCAGGTGGCTGAACGCAGTTAAGGAATCGCCCGCCTTTATGTCATTCCGGGGTTTGACCGGGGAATTCAGACATTTTTTGCTGGGCGAATCATGCGTCTCGCGTGATTCGCGGCACAGATCGGCCGCTCCCCCGAAGCACGGATTGTCCAATCGCGGGGCGGATTCACTGTCGTCAGTTTTCCATTCGGCGGACATGTATTTCCGACCTGAAGGCTCAAGCCGGCGTTCCCCGCATTGACAATCGTGGCGGCATATGAAAGAATGCGTCGTCACGTAAGCACCCCGGACGCTCACCTTGGCGAAGAAGTGGCTCCGGCCACATTTCCGGCAGGCGTCGAATGGAAAGATTCTTCCGGCTCATAATTCGCTTCCCCTGGTTTGCCATTCTGCTGACGGTTTCCGTCACGCTGTTCCTTGGCTACCAACTTCCGAAACTGCGCCTGGAGACCGACGTCGATGTGTATCTTCCCGACGACCATCCCGCTGTCATCTATGAAGACCTGATGAAAGAGATTTTCAACTACCAGGAATCGCTGATTGTCGCCGTCCACAACAATGGCCCCGACGGTATTTTCAACCCCGGCACGCTCGCAAAGATAAAGAGACTCACGGAGGAAATCGCGCGTGTCGATTATGTGATTGCTCAGCGCGAGGAAGACGTCAAGAGCATCAGCTCGATGGACAACATCACCGGAACCGAAGACAGCATCGACGTCACCCCCCTCATGGAAGAAGTGCCCGCAACCGATGAAGAAACAGGCCGACTCAAGGGAGCTCTCTACGGCAACGAGATGTTCGTGGGATGGCTGGTGTCGGACGATGGCACGACCGCGGTCATCCTGGCGAAAATCATCAACGTGCAGGAAAAGCAGATTCACGCGTACAACGAAATCAAGAAAATTGTCGAGCGCGAGCAGGGCGGGGGCGACACGCTGTACATAGCGGGCCAGCCGGTGCTGGAAGCGACGTTCGTGGACTACATGGTCCGAAACCTGAGGGTGACGTTTCCCATCGTCATTGCCGTCATCATTGTTCTGTTGTATTTCTCTTTCGGGACCCTCTGCGGCGTCGTGCTTCCCCTGCTGGTTGTCTTGACGAGCGTGGTGTGGAGCATGGGTATCATGGCCATCGTGAACGTTCCCATATATGACGTGACGACCATGACACCGGTAATTCTGATAGCCATCGGCAGCGCCTACGGCATCCACATCCTGAATCGGTACTATGAAGAAGCGCGGACCGACTTCGCGCACGACCGAAAATCCATCGTGCTGGAAACAATGAAGACCATTTGGCAACCGGTCGTTATGAGTTCGCTCACAACCGCGGTCGGTTTCGGTTCGCTTTATACTTCGCGTCTCATCCCGATAAAGTATTTCGGCCTGTTCACCGGCGTCGGCATCATGTGCGCGCTGCTTTTCTCGCTCACATTCATTCCCGCCGGCCTGATGCTGGTACCGGCGCCGGCCGTCGCCGAACGAACGAAACGAAGGCGCGACATCGGCGCTTTGGTGCAGTCGCATTCCGAGCGGGCACTTGGGGCAACGGGCCGGGTGGTCTACCGACGCCGTGTGGCCACATGTATTTTTTTCGGCGTCATCGCGCTCGCGGCGCTGGCGGGCTTTACGCGGGTGCGCGCAAACGACAGTTGGGTCGAGATGTTCCCCCACGACAGCGAGGTATACATTTCCACCAAGCTTATCGGTGAGAAGATGAACGGAATCGTATCGATGAATGTTGTTGTGGAGGGCGACGAGCCCGATGCAATCAAATCGCCGTCGCTCCTGCGCAAGATCGCGGGACTCCAGGAACTGGCCGAACAGACCGAGGAGGTCGGCGGCAGCCTCTCGATTGCCGACTACATCAAGCGGATGAACAAAGTGATGAACGCCGACCGGGAAGAATTCAACACTATTCCCGACAGCCGCGAGGCGATCGCCCAGTACCTTCTGCTCTACTCGATGTCCGGCGACCCGGACGATTTCGATGAGGTCGTGGACTACGAGTACCAGCGGGCGAACGTGATGATTATGCTGAAGGACGACCATACCGCAATCGCGGCAGGACTTGCCGAACGGCTGAACCGGTACATCGAGGAACACTTCAGGAACGAACCCGTCACGACGAATCTGACCGGCTACGCGTATATCACGCACGTGGTGATCGAACTCGCCGTAACGGGAATGCTCGGCAGCATTCTGCTCTCGATCGCGGTCATCTACGTCATGGCGGTCCTGTTGTTCCGCTCCTTTGTCGGAGGCGTCTACACCATCATTCCAATCGCCATGGCGGTGCTCGTCAGTTTCGGGTTGATGGGCACGTTCGGAATCACCATCGGGTTTGCGAATTCCTCCGCGTTCGCGATAGCCATGGGCATCGGCGTCGACTACGCGATTCACCTGGTCTTCAAGTTTCAGAGCCAGGCGGCCGACACCGACGACCTCTCCGAAGTGACGGCCGGAGCCCTCATGACAAGCGGTAAGGCGATTCTCTACAACGCGGTGGTTGTGACAGCCGGATTCGTGGTGTTGCTGGTTTCGAAGTTCACCGGCCACCAGGTAATGGGCCGCCTGCTCGCCTTCAGCATGATTATAAGCTTTCTTGGTTCCGTCACGCTTTTGCCCGCCGCCCTGTGCGTATTCAAGCCGGCGTTCGTTTTCCGCAAGAGGCTCGCGAAGGTGGTGGTCGCCGCGCCCTCTCCCGAGCCGACGGAAACGGGACCCTCGAAAAAGTGAACGGTTCTGCGCCGCCGTGTTTGCCGGAAAGACGATTCCGGACCGTTTTGCCCCGTCAGTCCCCTGCGATTCCGGCAAATCCGAGCGCATTCCTGTCGGCCTAAGGTCATAAAATGGATGATCCGTCTTGAGCAGGCTATTCGGAAAACCTCTTGCTCAACGATACCATTGGTCAGACTCGATGGAAAATCTGTTCGGGCAACAGGCCGTGTAGAGGCGGCCTCTATGGTTTGGACCTATTCAGGAATGGAGGCGCCCTCGGGGCTCTCCATCGTTCCGCTCGATGCCGGCAAAGTCACCGTGAATGTGCTTCCCTTTCCCGGTGCGCTTCTCACACTGATCTTCCCATTCATTTGTTCGATTGTGTAGTGACTTATGGAAAGGCCGATCCCAGTCCCTTCAGGCCTTGTGGTAAAGAAGGGATCGAAAATCCTCTCCTGTGTCTCCACGGGTATGCCGCATCCGGAGTCCTCGAATTGTATGCCAATGCTCCCATCTTCGTTCAGACGGGAGGCAACGGTTATGGTTCCGCCCGAATCTATGGCGTTGAGGGCGTTGTTCAGAAGGTTTATGAATACCTGCTGCAGTTGATGCGGGTCGCACGACAGGAGAGGGAGCCTCTCATCCAGAAGCAATGCGACTTCTGGATTCTTATCAGTCAAACCAACCACGAGGTCGAGCGTCTGTCGCAACAACTTGTTGAGGTCAACGGCGTCCTCGCGGTACTGGGGAATTCGAGTAAATGATAAGAGGCTGCTTGTTACCGACTGGCACCTTTGAACCAGTCCCTCGACAGTGCCAAAGTAGGTTTCGATTCTGTTCAGGAAATGTTCTCGCAGGTTCTCTCGTTCCTCTTCAACGATATCTCGCAGAAGCCCCGTCTGCACGTCGATAGCGGCGATTGGGTTGTTTATCTCATGAGCCACTCCGGCGGCCAGTTCGCCGACAGCCGCGAGCTTGCCGGCTTGACGGAGCTGATGCTCCATCTTTTTTCTCTCGGTTACATCCCTTATCGCGGCCACATCCAGCCTTTGACCTCCATCAAAGAAGAAGTTTATCTTCATTTCAGCGTCGAAGGCGCTCCCGTTCTTTCTCTTACCCTTGAACTCCACCACCGCATCAATCGGTTCTTGATTGCCAAGTCTCTCGCGGAGCGCCTGCAGGACGGGGTAACTCTCGGGAGCAAAATAGTTGATGGTCTCCGTATCGATTACATCGCTGCTCTTGTCATAGCCGAACATATGGGCGAGCGCGCTATTTCCGTAGACCACCCTCTGCTGTTCGGAAGTCACGGCAATGCCGTCAAGCGATGTCTCCAGTATCGACTGGAGGTGCGCCTCCCGCTGACGGAGCTGAAACTCGACAGACTTGCTTTCGTTGATGTCCCTTGTAATCATTATTGCAGACTGCACCTTGCCGTTGAACTTGATGGGCGCAAGATTGGTTGCATACCAGGACAGCGCATTGGAAGGCCCGCGCGCCACAATTTCATATGAATCCGATTGGCCGGTTTGGAATACCCGTTGAATCGCCCGCGAAACTCTTTCTCGATATTCCGGCACAACGTAGTCCAACACACTCGTTCCCACGGCATCTTCTGCGTCAATACCCGCAATCGGACGGTTGATAAAAAGAATTTTTCCCTTGCGGTCCACAGTGAGGACTGTGTCCGGGGCATTTTCCACAAGAGAGCGCCACCTTTCTTCAGATTCCCGGAGCGCCTCCTCGGCTCGTTTCCGCTCGGTGATATCACGGTCCACACACAGGTAGCCGGAAAACTCTCCCTGCGCCCCGTAAATCGGCACCGCGCTCGTTTCCACAACAACAGGCCGGCCATCTTGGCCGACGAGGATGTTCTCGAATGCCCTGAGGGGTTGAGGAGCGACGAGTTTATCCTGAAGGAATCCCAGCACCCTTTCCCTTTCTTCTTCCGGCATATAATCAAACGGCGTTTTCCCGATATGGTCTTCCGGTTTGCGCCCTGAAATGTCCCCTCCGCGGCCGCTGACATATGTGTACCTCAACTTTTCATCGAGCTCATACACGGAATCGCTCGTGAGGTCGACCAGGGAACGGTATTTCTGTTCGCTCTTGTGCAAAGCTTCCTCGGCCAGCTTGCGCTCGGTGATGTCGGTTCCCACCGACATTATCTTATCGCCGAGGGGGATGAGCCGCACTCGGTACGTTTTTCCAAAGGCAGAAACAATCTCCAACCCCGACGGCATTTTGCTTTCCACCGTTCTCTGCAGCGTTTTCTCATATATCTTTGCGGATTCTTCCTGCATGAGACCGCTCGCCTTGCGACCGATTACTTCTACCCTCGAGGAAAACTCTTTTGAGAAATTGATATAGAGTATCATCCCTTCCTGATCCAGGAGAAGGACATGGTCGGGCATGTTTTCAACGAGTGTGCGATATTTCTCCTCGCTTTGCCGCAACTCCTCCTCCGCGCGCCTCCGCACGTCCACCTCGCTTCGAAGCATTCTGTTGACTTCCGCGAGTTCCTGGGTCCGCTCTTTTACGAGTTCTTCCAAACGGTCCCGGTGTTCTCGCAGCTCGTTCTCCATTCGCCTGCGCTCTGTCAGGCCGTGGAAAATTCCCTGGATCACTCTCCTGCCGCCGAGGTCGATGACGCTTCCGCTTATCTCGACAGGAATTTGTCTTCCGCTCTTGTGACAGATATGGACATCCGGTTCGTCGAGTATTCCCGCGCCTGCTTCCACAGACCTGCGAAACAAATCCGCATATCGCTCCGCTTCCCGCGGAGGATGAAGCAGGGTCTGGTGCATTCCTACAATCTGTTCGGGAAGCAGGCCCATCATTTCCCCGGCCCGCTTGTTTGCTTCCAGAATCTCGCCGGTGTCGGCATCGGCTACAAGAATCGCATCGTTGGCGGTCTCCATCAGCTTTCGATATTTTGCTTCGGAGTCCCGCAACGATTGCTCCAGTTGCTTGCGGTCGACATTCTCCCGCTGGAGCGCTTCACCTGCTCTCTTCAACATATTCCTGCTGCGCAGCAATCGCTCGGAGAGCAGCCCTGACACACCTGCAATGAGAAAGAAAAGGGTCGAATTGCTAAGGAGAACCACAACGAGGTAGGACGCATCTTCATGCAAATAGGCCGGGTTCAACCTCTGAAAGTCCACATGCGGAATTATGTGGAAGAACTCTCCCAAAAGGAGACCGGCGTACATTATCGTGCTGACTGTCGCAGCGTAGACGCCTATTCTGACTCCATGCAGCGTGGCGACGGCTGCGAGGATGAGAGCGTACACCCAGAAGAACGGGGTCTCGATTCCGCCAAGATAATGCATTGCAAATGTGGTCAGGATAAGATCGAAGAACGTCGAGATGTAGACTCGAAACCTGAGCCATCGGCCCTTTATTACCCAGAGAAGAAAAACGCCATTGACTGCCAAAGCCGCAAGACATAAGACAGAAATTGGGAACAAGAGAAACTCAAACCCGAGGAGAGGCGCCGCCACAACAGTCAAAAGCAGAAAGAATGCGACGAGCGCAAAGCGCAATCCCAATGGCGCCAGTTGAGCCTTATCAGATTCCCTGATCCGATGAAAAAATTGCGATATCAACGCTCATCACCCCCCGCATCTTCCATGGTTCTTGGCGCCGCCTGGGCACAGGACCGGTTCATTCACAAGCATGTTCGTGTCGTTGCTGCAACAAATTTCCTTCCGGTGCGGTCCGCCGTCAGCCCCCGGCCATAGGCAGCGGCAGAAAACACCTTTTCGATGAGATATTATAAGCTCACTCATTGCTGTCTTTCAAGCGAGCAAAATCACGCTCCAAAGAAATCATTAGGGCCTGCGACACAACAATGTATCCATATGCGAGACCTGAGCTTAAACCTTTCCGAATTCGAACCGCGGGCGCGCGCTCAGTGAAAAAGCACGGGTCACGGTCCGAACCCAGCATCCGCAGGTTGATTAATATCTTGGTGTAATGTAATATTCTCATTAAGCCGGGCGCGGTAATTGGAAGCCGGGCTGCGCCACATGAGACTGATATTGCCTTATGATTACAAGAACGACGATTCTTGAAACACTGAGGGAACACGAAGCGCTAATGCGTGAACGTTTCAGTGTTCGCAGAGTCGGACTGTTCGGCTCCTATGCCCGCGACAACGCTGTTCCCGGAAGCGATATCGACCTGCTGGTCGAATTCGAGAGGCCAACATACGACCATTACATGGACCTGAAGTTCTTCTTGCAGGACATCTTTGGTGTAGACGTGGACCTGGTTTTGGCCGATTCCCTCAAGCCCCGTCTCAAACCCTACATCACCGAAGAGGTAATCTATGGGTAGGGATTACCGGCTTTATCTCGATGATATTCTCGAATCAATCGACAAGATCACATCCTACGTCGGAGGCATGAATTTCCGGGATTTCGTTGCGGACGAAAAACCGTCTGCGAAAAGATTTTGGCGGACGGTGACAAATAGTCGAACGCTCCATGTGCCGGGTTTCGCCGGAGTCCGCAATTCACACCAAATTAGTCTTCGCCCTTGAACACCTTGAGCTTTGAACTCCCTGTCATCCACAGGTTCGCTGGATTTCCGCGGCGAAGCGCAGCGGCAACCAAACTTTTGGAAAACGAAAGAAACGAACGGCGCGAAGCAAGCGGACGAACATATCGGGGCAGCAGAGATTTTGGAACCGCAGATACACGCTGATGAACGCAAACTGAAAAAACTGATTGGAACACGACTGACCTTCGTTGAGCGCAGCGAAATCCCGCGGACCCGCGGGACCATTTCCGTGCAAGCGGAAACCAGGGAAAAGACTCCTCGAACCGCAAAGACGCGAAGAACGCAAAGGAAAACCGGGAACCGCTGATGTATTGTTGACCACGAATTACACGAATTACACGAACAAGACATAAAGATTTTGGGAACCGCGGATGAACGCAAATGGACGCGGACTGAAAAAACTGATTGGAACACGACCGACCTCCAATGCTCGGAGTTGCTCTTTGCGTCATTTGTGCCTTGATGGAAATTGAATTGATTTTTGATATACTGTTGTCCGCAGACGACCTCGGAAGTATCAGCAAAAGATGGGTCTTTGCGAACATATGGAACTCGCCGATACAAGACCGGGTAATGATAAAACCGAAAGTTGTCCCGGTTGATATGATATGAAAGGCGCATATGCGACGAAGATATCCTGTGAGAACGCGATAGAAAGGATGAACGATGGCGATATTCGACTACGAACTGGATGAGCACGTGGCCGTGCTGACGATGAAGAGTGGAGAAAACCGATTCAACTTTGCGTTTTTTGAGGCGTTCTCGGGCGCGTTGGATGAAATCGAGAACGAGACCGACGCCAGGGTGCTCGTCGTGAAGTCGTCACATGAAAAGATATGGTCGAACGGTATAGACCTCGACTGGCTGGGCCCTGCAATTGCAGAAGAGGGTCCTGAGCTGCGCGACAGGTTCCTTGTCGAGATGTTCAGCTTCATGAGACGTCTGCTGACGTATCCGATGCTGACAATCGCGGCTATTACCGGACACGCGTTTGCCGGAGGAGCGTTTCTGTCATTCACTCATGATTTTCGGTTTATGCGTTCTGACCGAGGATGGGTCTGTTTTCCCGAAGTAGACATCGGTATCCCGCTGGGCCCGGTCTTCACGGCTATCTCGAAACGCGCCGTTCCCATGTACAAATTTGAGGAGATGCAGTACACGGGAAGAAGACTCACCGCGCAGGAATGCGAGGAGCACCATATTGTGATGAAAGCGGTCCATATCGATGATTTGATGAAGGAAGTCCTTGCTTTCGCCAAGCCGTTAAAAAAGGACAGGGATATGATCAGGCAAATGAAGCTTGACACCCATAAAGAGTTGCTGGCGGTCATCGATGAGACTATATCCGCTCTGTCCGGGTAAACGAGGTCTCATTTTATCCTTTCATTCGTAATTTATTCGCTCCATGAGCTTGCCCTGAGCCTGTCGAACGGGTGTTTCCGAATCCGTGATAATCGGTGTCAATCCGTGGCTAAGGCAGGTCTTTGGTTCTTCATTCGTGCCATTTGTCCAATTCACGTCATTCGTGTTCCCACATTTTCTCTTTCCGCTTTTCTCGCTTGACATTTTCACTACCAGGTGATATTTTGTAATCAAGATATCGGGAGGTAAGCTCGGGGCAACAATCCCTGACCGGGGACGATATACTGAGCGCCCGCCGGTCCGGCTCACCGCATGACATCCATACCGTCCGAAATACTCGAACTCATCGAGCGCTTCGAGCGCAACATCCACTCCTGCCGCTCGCTCGCATACAACGAGGCCCAGCTTCGCCGGGAATTCCTCAACTCCTTCTTCAAGGCCCTCGGCTGGGACGTCTACAACGAGCAGGGCTACGCCGAGGCCTACAAGGAAGTCATCCAAGAAGACCAAAAGATTAGCACTACTCGCACATTACCTCGTTTCATTAAGAAGACGGAGAATGACATGGACCGAAGTTGATTTAATGTCGACCATATAATAGAATGGGGTAAACGCTGGCCAATGCCTGCCTACCAGGATGATATCATGAAGGAAATCAAGAAGAGCGAAAAAC
>CAYVQZ010000006.1:0-103493 GCA_964453435.1 uncultured bacterium | reverse complement strand
TTATAATGCCCAAGGGAGTGAGCACTCTTCCCGCACGGACATTCACCAACTCTGAGAGCAGGAAATCGAAATAGGCCTGTTCGATAACTAATTCGCCACCACTGCCGTCGGACACAAAGGCGTGTTCGATTTCCGTTTCGGAATGGAATTTGATCCAATCGTTAAAGTCGTAGCCAATATAGAGAACCAACCTGTGAATATCGAATTGGTCTTCCGACGGGCCCTCTTCGAAATTGGCATGGAATTCACCGTAGCCCCCGAATTGAAATTTGTTCAACCAGGATTCCGAGTCAAAAGCTTGGAGGCTGCTGATTTCGTCCACTCGCGCCGTCAGGTCGGCGAGCGCCTCTGTTTTGTCAGATTCCTTGCCCTTTTCCTTCGCTTGCTCGGCTTGAAGCAATCGCAGTTGCTCGGATAATTCCCGAACACTTCGTTCCAGTTGGCGTATCCTCGCATCTCTCTCGTTCTGCGAAAGTTCCCGCGCCGCGACCTGTTTCGCGCACAGGATGAAAAAGATGCAAAGAAGAGACAGGCGTAACCATGGTGTGTTTTTCATGCCGCAAACTCCTGTTGATAAATTCTGCGTCGCAAATTCGGCCATCCGCCTGCTTCTTTACAGGCGGCCGTTTCCGTTGCGCTTTCACTTTGCGGCTCTCCGTCCACACCGTAATACGCCCCGAGAGATTTGTTTGGTTTCTTTTAGGCCATTTTATCTTTCTCCTTTCTCTTCGACAGAAGGCAGGCAATCGCTGGCAAGATCAAAATTCCGCAGCCAAGAGTTGGATGAGTTTCTTTCGCAGCGATGCGATTTGTTTTGATTTGAAGGCATGACGGGTACTTTCCAAAACCTCAATCGCCTCGACAAGCGTTTGTTTCAACAATTTTTTATGGGGGCAGTCTAATTTGCAGTTGAGCGCATTATTATCGGCAGGGTGTTCCTGGCCGGCTCGGGTTGAGCGGGATATTTCGTTTTGAATCATTGTTTCCTTACCCCCCTTGTTGAGCGTGCGGAAGTGATTGAGACTCAGTCGCAATTACCTGCGAAAAAATCTCTCCGCGCAACCTTTTCCTACTATTTGAGAAATCACGAACTGACGGCTTGCCATAGACCACCGGTTGTTTGTCTCGGTCCGTTGTCCTGGACGAGACTTCTACGGACCGCTGTTCGAAACACCAGCGAGAATAATGCTGTAAGTGCGTTTGGCTTCCTTGTTCAGGCATGGTTCTTTTTTGGAATAGCTGCCATGCACATGTCGCAAAATCGATAAGTTTTCCCTCCGCCGCAGTATTGGGAGAAGCGCTCGGTAATCGCATGTATTCCTCTGGGGCACAGCTCCATAAAATCGATGAAGCGTGCCAGACGTTCCAATATCAGAGGCGTCAGGGCATGTTCCATTTCGCAGGCGGCAGCCTCAGCCTGCTCGTGGTCGATGCGAAGTATTTTCAAAAAGAAATCGTGCAGGGTTTCATGACGTCGAAGCACTTGTTTCGCGTATTTTTTGCCTTTAGGCGTCAGCGTGACCAGACCATATGGAGCGTAGTTGACTAGTCCGCGTTCGGAAAGGGATCGAAGCGCTCCGGTGACGGACGCCTTGTTTACTTTTGCGCGTTGGGCGATATCCTTGCAACGCGCCGCGCCTTTTTCGGAGACAAGGCGCAAAATTGTTTCGAGGTAATTTTCCATGCTGGCACTCAGATGTTCTGTCATCGCGAGACCCTCCGGATTGTTAGATATACCTAACATAGTACAGACAAGCTAACAAATTGTCAAGCCTTTTTTTCGGCTGCGGTTACAGGAGGCAAGTGTTTCGAAATTCCGAGTTGGGTTTCGAGCAGGTTGATTTCATTTTGGCGTTTCTGCTAGCATGAAAGGGTATAGGCATGTTATGATTTCGCGTAACAAGAAAAACGAGGAACATATTCGCCTTTGGCCTTTACCTGCAATCCGGCCTGCTGAGGGACAATGCTGAGTCGCAGACTACATCACAGATTGGATAAGCCTTTGGGCCCTTTCGTGCGTGCTCTGGCCGGCTTTGGCATCACGCCGAATATGTTGACGGTCTCGGGGGTAATCACAAATGCCGTCGCGGGTGTAACCCTTGTCTACGGTCACTTTCGCGTTGGTGGTGTGCTGATATTGTTGGGTGGGTTATGCGACCTGCTGGACGGGGCGCTTGCTCGGACAATGCACAAGCAGAGCAGCTTTGGGAAAGTGCTCGACTCGACTTTTGACCGATACTCGGATACTCTGCCGATTCTCGGCCTCATGTTGTTTTACTCGGGCTGGAGCGATTTCGGCCACCTGGAATTCGGAGGGATGATTCTCTGCGGGCTTTTTGTATTGGGTTCCTTGCTGATTCCCTATGTCAGGGCCAAGGCCGAGTCGCTGGGCCAGGACTGTGATGTAGGGCTGGCTGGAAGGGCGGAACGGGTCATCATTTTTGCGATTGGATTGATAACCAACGCCGATATTGTGGCGTTATGGATTCTTGCAGTCATCACTCATCTTACCGTGCTGCATCGGCTGCTGCATGTTCGTTCGGCGATTATGGAAGAAACCGAAAGCGCGAAGCTGGTTGAAGGAGAATCCGAGGAACTTCCGGCATCGGATGTGAAGACCAAACTCTGACGGAGCTTTTTTTCGCGGAAACGGGTTGCACCGCCTCGCCTGCCTGAAGTCCGAGTCATCCCGCCGGATGCCATTCTAGCTTTTACTCACCTGGATATCTTTGCCGCAATGCGGGCACTGAACGTTGAGGATCATTGACTTGGCCACGTCGCGGAGAATTTCGTTGCAGTCCCAGCAGACCTTCTTGCCGTCTTTTAAGGGTACCTTGAAGTCGGTTATAGGCTTCTTGCAGACGTCGCAGGTGTCTGCCGCAGCGGTTGTCTGAGGGGGAGGAGCGCTCCGGTCTGGTTCCGGCGAAGGGGGCGTTTGTGCGGAGGTCTCCTTCGTCGGCGATGGCTGCAACGGCTCAGCGGATTTCGGCTCGGGGGGAGCAACAGAGGGTTTTGGGGAAGAAGGTGGCGCCGGGATTCGGGTTCCGGTCGGCTGCGAGGTGGCGACATCGGTTCCGAATTGTTCGAGCAAGGGATTCTTATGCTGTTTTTTGGCTTTTGCGGTGCGCTCGGCTTTATACTGGTCGTAACAGGGCATGCAAAGATATTCGTTCGGGCTAAACTTATATCCTTGCACAGTGTCTATTTTCTTCTTACAGCGGATACAATGTGTCTGCATTTTTCCCGCCTCCCTGTTGCGGCGTCGACAGTGGACACCGGCTTGCCGGTCGAGGGTTTCTCACGGCGCATCGTGCAACTGCTGAAGGCTGTGTTTTAGTTTCTCCGCTTTTTTGGCCAGTTCTTCTCTTTTCGCTCGTGTCATATCCACAACATGTTCCGGCGCTTTCGAAAGGAATTTCTCATTTGAAAGTTTTCCGTCGTTGGCTCCTATTTCCGCCTCGACACGACTCAGTTCCTTCCGTAAGCGCCCGCGTTCCTTTTCAATATCGATGATTCCGGCAAGCGGCACATGAATTTCGATTCCTGGCAGGAATGCTCTCGCAGCCGGCGTCGGGATGGCGGGATTCGGTCCAATGGTTATTTGGTCTGCGCGCGCGAGGGTCGATATGTATCGCTGATGGTCGGTCAGCAGTCGTATTTTTTGTTGGTCCGTTACCTTCAACACGACCGCGATTTTCCTGCCGGGAGGCACGCTCATCTCTCCCCGAATATTCCTTATGGCATTGATGGTTTCTTGCATGATCTGCATAAGGGTCTCGGCTTCGGAGTCGATAGCTGTTTCGCGCGTCTTCGGCCACGGACTCACCATGATACTGGCCGTTCCCTCATTCGGGTTCAGGGCCTGCCATATCTCTTCGGTAATAAACGGCATGAACGGATGCAGCAGGAGCATGGAACCCTCCAGGATGCGAGTTGCAAGCCGGAATGCGGCTGATGGCGATTCTGGTGTTTGCCTGAGGCGGTCTTTGATAAGTTCCAGATACCAGTCACAGTAGTCGCGCCAGAAGAAGTCGTAGATGGAGGTAATCGCATCGTGTAGCCTGTATTGTGTAAGGCCGTCGGTGACGGTCCGGACCGTTCGGTAATATCTGCTTTTGATCCATCGGTCCACTAGTTCTTCGTCGGCGAGCTCGGCCAGGTCTCCTCCGTTTTGAGTGAAGTTTTCCCCGTTTGAACTGAGCGCGAGCAACCGGTGCGCGTTCCATATCTTGTTGGAAAAGTTGCGGCCCATCTCGAAATGGCTCTCCGAAAGGTTTATGTCCTGACCCTCGGAGGCCAGCATCATCAGCGAGAAACGGACGGCATCGGCGCTGTATTTTTCGATCATAAGAACCGGGTCTATCCCGTTTCCCAGCGACTTGCTCATTTTGCGGCCGAATTCGTCGCGGACGGTACCGTTGATATATACGTCGGAAAACGGGATATCGCCCATGAATTCCATCCCGGCCATGATCATACGAGCCACCCAGAAGAAAATGATCTCGGCCGCCGTGACCAGAAGCTGGGTCGGGTAATAATAATCGAGCTCCGGCGTTTTTTCGGGCCATCCCATCGTGCTGAAGGGCCACAGCCAGGAGGAGAACCATGTGTCGAGAACATCTTCCTCCTGCCGAATATTCTCAGACGCGCATTGTTCACACCTGTCGGGCGGCGTCTTCCGGACCATCGTGGCGCCACAACTGTCACAGTAGTAAACAGGGATGCGGTGTCCCCACCATAATTGTCGGGAAATGCACCAGTCACGGATGTTTTCCATCCATCCCACGTACACCTTTGTCCATCGTTCGGGGTAAAATTTGATTCGGCCGTCAAGCACCGCATGAAGCGCCGGTTCGGCAAGGGGCTTGGCTCTTACGAACCATTGGTCGGAAAGGTACGGTTCCAGAATGGTATCGCATCGCTGGCAGTGGGCGATGGCGTGCCTGTGGCCTTCGACCTTTTCGAGGAGCCCTTCACGTTTCAGTTGCCGTACGAGTTCGTCCCGACACGCGAAGCGATCAAAACCCTTGTACGGCCCCGCATTCTCGTTCAGGGTCGCGTCCTCGCTGAGAATATTCACGAACGCCAGGTTGTGTCGTTGACCCATAAGGTAGTCGTTCGGGTCGTGGGCGGGCGTGACTTTCACAATGCCCGTGCCGAATGATGGGTCCACAAATTCATCTGCAATTATGGGAAGCTCGCGCCCAATGACGGGAAGAATGGCGGTTTTCCCGATAAGCTCGCGGTGCCGTTCGTCGTGAGGATTCACGGCGACCGCGGTATCGCCAAGCATCGTCTCCGGGCGAGTGGTGGCCACAACGACGTATTCCTTTGTTTCCCGAATCGGATATCTGATATGCCACAAATTTCCGTCGTGGTCCTTGTGAATTGCCTCTTCGTCACTGAGAGCGGTGCTGCAC
The DNA here is from genome assembly GCA_964453435.1 of uncultured bacterium. Taxonomy (GTDB): domain Bacteria; phylum Abyssobacteria; class SURF-5; order SURF-5; family SURF-5; genus CAYVQZ01. The sequence goes on along the minus strand of CAYVQZ010000006.1, from coordinate 98,073 downwards.
CGGGGGCACCAGTTGATGATATAATTGCCCCGGTAGATGAGCCCTTTTTCGTAGAGTTTGACGAAGACTTCGATAACTGCGTTTGAGAGTCCTTCGTCCATGGTAAATCGTTCACGGTCCCAATCGCAGGAGCACCCCAGGCGTTTGAGTTGGGAGATGATGGTCGACCCGTATTTCCCGCGCCACTGCCACACCCGCTCGACGAACTTCTCCCGTCCGAGGTCGTGTCTCGTCAATCCCTCTTCCCTCAGAAGATATCTTTCCACCACGTTCTGGGTCGCGATTCCGGCATGGTCGGTGCCTGGCATCCACATCGTGTCATCGCCGATCATCCGATGGTATCGGATAAAGATGTCCTGAATCGTATTGTTGTAAGCGTGGCCCATATGGAGTTCGGCGGTCACGTTCGGCGGAGGAATGACAATGCAATACGGAGCACTTCGCGGGTCGGGCTCGGAATGAAAATATTTCTTGTCGAGCCAGTATTGATACCATTTTTCTTCCACCACGTGTGGGTCGTAGACTTTGGGAATCGTTCGTTCCATTAATGGACCTCATCGAGCAGTTGGACTATTGTATTGACAGCCGAATCGGTCGGTGCGTCTTTTCTTTCTCCGGTGCGCCGAATTTGGATTTCGACTTTTCCCTCCTTGAGTCCGCGCGAGCCGATGGTGATGCGAAGGGGGATACCGACGAGGTCGGCATCCTTAAATTTGACACCGGGTCGCTCGTCGCGATCGTCGAGCAGGGTCTCGATGTGCCTCTTGCAGAGAGCCGAATAAAGTTTCTCGGCCACCGCCATGATTTCCTGGTCTCCCACGGCGACAGGTGTTATGATTGCCTGGTAGGGAGCAATGGCCGGCGGCCAGATAATTCCGTTTTCATCATAATTCTGTTCGATTGCAGCTGCGACCGTCCTTGTCACCCCGATTCCGTAACAACCCATCAGGAACGGAGCCTCATTGCCGTTCTCATCGGTAAAGGTCGCATTCATTGAAGAGCTGTATTTGGCGCCGAGCTTAAAAACCTGCCCCACCTCGATGCCCCGGTGTACGTTCAATTTGCTGCCGCATCGAATGCACGAGTCGCCGGCGGAGGCGGTGGTGATGTCGGCAATCACGGAGGGTTTGAAATCCCGCTCGGCGTTCACATTGGTCATGTGATAATCCGTCTTATTTGCACCCGTAATGAAATTCTTCATCTCCATTACCGTCGGGTCGGCGATAAGTTCGACATCGCGGATTCCGACCGGTCCGGCAAAGCCGACTTCGGCGCCGGTCACGTCGCGCACGATTTCCGGTTCCGCCATGGAAAGCAGGTTTGCCCTGAGCGCGCGGCGCAGCTTGGCCTCGCTTATTTCCCGGTCGCCGCGAATCAGTGCGCCGACAACGGAATCGTTGGCCCGATAGAGAAGTGTTTTGACGAGCTGCTTTGGTTGGGCCTTGAGGAAAGAACAGACCTCTTCAACGGTTTTCATGTTGGGCGTGTGCACTTCCGAGAGGGGAAGAGCATCGCCGCCGACCAGTGAATCCTCGATGGTCGACTCGGCGGTTTCATCGGTTGCGGCGTAACCGCATTCCTCGTTGGAGCAGCTGATGACGGCTGATTCGCCAGTCCCCGCAAGCACCATGAACTCGTGCGAGGCGTCGCCGCCGATGTCGCCGGGGTCGGCCAAGACGGGCCTGAAATTGAGGCCGCACCGTTTGAAAATCGCTTCGTATGCGCCGTACATATCTTTATAGCTTTTATCAAGACACTGTTCGTCGCGGTTGAAGCTATATGCGTCTTTCATTATGAATTCCCTGCCGCGCATCAGCCCGAACCGCGGCCTGAACTCATCCCGAAACTTGGTTTGAATCTGGTACAACGTCAGCGGGAGTTGCCTGTAAGAGCGAACAGGGCCCCTGACAAGGTCGGTGATGACCTCCTCATGGGTTGGTCCGAGCACGAAGTCGCGGTTGTGGCGGTCCTTGAGGCGCATGAGCAGTTCGCCGTAGACATCCCACCGCCCGGTTTCCTTCCACAATTCGGCGGGGCTCAAGACTGGCATCAACAGTTCGAGCGCGCCGATGCGGTCCATTTCCTCTCGAACGATGCGCTCCACCTTGCGGGTGACTCGAAGGCCAAGCGGCAAAAGCGTGTAGATGCCCGCGCCGACCTTTTTTATCATTCCGGCCCGTATCATGAGTTTGTGACTTACGATCTCGGCTTCGGAAGGGTCCTCTTTTGCCGTGGGAATATATGCGTTGCTCCAGCGCATTAATCGTGTCCCTTCAGTTCCGTTATTCGCGAAATGAGTTCGTCTATTATATTCGATTCATCAACATTTTTGCACACGACCTGTCCGTGACGAAAGATAACGCCCTTGCCGCGTCCGCCGGCGATACCATAGTCCGCACGCGCTGCCTCGCCGGGTCCGTTGACGGCACACCCCATGACAGCGATGGTAATCGCTTCCTCAATGCCGGCAAGCCGTTGCTCCACTTCCGCGGCGAGGTTCTCGACGTCGATTGTGCAGCGTCCGCACGTCGGACAACTAATGACCTCGACGCCGCCTTCGCGCAGGCCGAGCGAGCGAAGAATTGTGCGGGCGACCATGACTTCTTGTTCCGGCGGAGCGCTGAGTGACACCCGAACCGTGTCGCCGAAGCCTTTCGTGAGCAGGAGGGAAATGCCGACGGCGGATTTTACGGCGCCCGACACCAATGTCCCCGCCTCGGTGATGCCGATGTGGAACGGATAATCGCACTCGCGGGCAAGCATTTTATGAGCAAGCAGGGTGGTCCGGACATCGGTTGCCTTGAGAGAGACTTTGATATTATTGAATCTCAATTTTTCCAGAATCCCGATGTGTTTCAGCGCGCTCCGAACCATGGCGCGCGCCGTTGTCTCAACAAGCTGTTTTTCGTTGCCCTTGATGAGCGGCTGGAATTCCTTTTCGATTGATCCCGAATTGACTCCGATCCGGATCGGAATGCTGGCATCCGCTGCGGCTCTGACAACCTTTTCCACTTTTTCCCTCGAACCGATATTGCCGGGATTGATACGCAAGCCGTCGGCGCCATGCTGAACCGCCTTAAGAGCCAGACGGTAGTTGAAATGAATATCGGCTACGAGCGGAATCGCAACACGGCTTTTGATGGCCCGGAGCGCGTCGGCGGCCTCGAGATCGGGAACCGCTACCCGAACGACCTCGCACCCCGCCCGCTGGAGTCGTTCTATCTGGTTGACTGTGGCTGCGACATCCCTCGTATCAGTCTTGGTCATCGACTGAATTGATATCGGATGACCGCTCCCGACCGGAACGTTTCCCAAATAAACTGTTTTTGTCCTTCGCCTTCTCATAGTTTTCGGTGTGGGGAGGGAAATTGAAACGACTATTCCAAAAAATCGCCGCCGAACAGATAGTTGATCGCCCTGCGTATATCGTTGTATGTTGCGACAAAAATCAAAAGAAGGATGAAAACGAATCCTACTCGTTGCAACAGAATAAGATGTTTTTCATCTATTGGCTTGCGGCGCGCAAACTCGATGAGCGTAAGGAGGATCAAACCTCCATCCAGCACGGGAATCGGCAGCAGGTTCAAAATCGCAAGGTTGATGGTGATAAATGCAACAAGATTGAGGTAATAGCCGAGTCCCAATTTCAAGGTTTCCTCGGTCATGAAAGCAATACCGATTGGTCCCGCCATCTCCCTCGTGCTGACTTTTCCGGATATCAGAAAGTAAATGGTTTTCATCGTGAGCGTGAAGGAATTCCCGAATGCGTCGAAGGAGCGGATGAACGCTTTGCCGGGTCCGAACTGCTGGGAAAGGGTAGGGGAAAAAAGCACGCCGATCATTCCTTTTTCCACCAGCGGCGCTGTGGCCGTGAAAGTCTCGGGTTCGCGAAGCAATTTGCTTGGACGCCGCACCGCGAGTTCAACACGCTCTCCTTCAAGATTGTGAAGCTTGGCGACAGTAGCGGCGAGCACTCGCTCGACGTCGTTCTCTTCGAGAGGATGGTCATTAATGGCCGTGACTATGTCTCCTGGTCGAAGTTTTGGTTGTGTCGTGGGTTCGCCGCCGTTTTCTTCAACGTAAACGACCTCGTTCTTGTGGAACTCAACCCCTTTGACAACCCGAACGGTTTCGGGAACAAGGGTTACATCGAGGGTGCGACCGTTCCGAAGTACCGTCAATACCATCTCCGAGCCGGCACTCTTGTTGACGGTCTCGATCAACTTGCTCAGATTCTCGTTTGTGGGTTTCTTCCGGTTATAGGTCAGGATGATATCTCCCTCTTGCAGGCCGCTCTTCTCGGCAGGCATTCCGGGAACAATTCCACCAATGGCGACCGTATATAGTGGTTCTATGCCGATGGTAGCCCTCGATGATTCACCCTGGATTGCAGGAACCACCGTGACGCTCTTCATTTCTCCTGCAGGATTTTCGACCGTCAGGTCGAGCGGCGTACCCTCGTTGGTCCAGATTGCAAGTTGAACTTGTTCCCATTTCTCGATGGGGGCGCCATTAATCGAAACGATGCGGTCGCCAGGCTCTATTCCCGCGCGGTCGGCCGGAGAATCTTCGGCTACCGTTCCGATTCGTGTGTGCAAGGTGTAAATTGGAACCCTTATTCCGACTATGAAAACAAGCCACAGGACGGGGATGGCGAACAATAGGTTCATGAGTGGTCCGGCGAAACTGATCGCGAGTTTTGTGCGCACCGGTTGAGTATCGAATCGTCGCTCGGGAGGCACGTTGGCCAACTCTGGCTCGGCTTGCTCCAGCTCCTCGCGGGTTCTCGGCATATCCTCTTGACCAACCATCCTGACATAGCCTCCCAAAGGAATTGCCGAGATGCAATAATCGGTTTCACCTCGTTTGAAGCCGAACAGGCGCTTTCCAAAGCCGAGCGAAAGCCGCACCACGTATACATTGGTCAACTTCGCGGCGAGAAAGTGGCCCAATTCATGCACAAACACGAGCACGCCGAGCAATATGATGAAACGACCTGCGCTGAGCAGAAAGTCTATGAAGCTGAGAATATGGTTCACTGATAACTCCTCTGACTGGCTTCGGCCCTGTCGCGCGCCCACCGGTCAGCCTCGAGTATATCATTGAGACTTGGGTCGGGGACGACAAGGTGCTCATTCATTACGCTGTTGATGAGCGTGTGAATGTCAGGGAATCGCAGCCTGGAATTCAAAAATTCGTTCACGGCGACTTCGTTCGCGGCATTGAGAACGGCGGGCATAGTTCCCCCCGTTTTTGCGGCTTTATAGGCCAGCCGCAGACAGGGAAACTTGTCGTGGGACGGGATGAAAAACTCAAGCGGCGAAACCTTGGTTATGTCGAGACGTTTTACCGTTGATTCGAGGCGCTCAGGATATGTAAGCGCATACTGGATTGGAAGCTTCATGTCATTTTGGCTTAACTGGGCGATGATTGAACCGTCCACAAATTCCACCATGGAATGGACAATGCTGCATGGATGAATGAGGACCTCAATATTTTCGACATCAACACCGAAGAGCCAGTGAGCCTCGATGACTTCGAGTCCCTTGTTCATGAGTGTTGCAGAATCCACACTGATTTTGGAGCCCATGCTCCACGTCGGGTGTGCGAGAGCCTCTTTCGGGGTCACCTCTTCGAGTTCTTCCACGCTTCTATTGTAAAAAGGTCCTCCGGACGCCGTCAAAATTATCTTATGAATTTTTTGATTTTTATTTCCGCAAAGGCATTGGAAAATGGCGCTGTGTTCGCTGTCGACGGGTAACAGGGTTGCTCCGTGCTTCTCGGCGAGCGAGGTAATAATATGGCCCGCCATAACGAGCGGCTCCTTGTTTGCAAGCGCTATTGTTTTCCCCCGCTCGATTGCGGCTAACACGGGCTGAAGACCTGCAGCTCCAACAATTCCCGACACCACGATGTCCGCCTCCGCCGCGGAGGCAATCGTCAAAACCCCGTGAACCCCGCCAAGAATCTCCGTCGAACCCGTATATCGAGAAAGAAGATACGACGCCTGCTCCTCATCGACCAGAGCGGCATAGCGAGGTTGGTAACGCTCGATGAGTTCTCGCAACAATGGCTCATTCGAGCAAGCGGTAAGCCCGATGACCCGGAAGCGATCCCGGAGCGAGTCAACCACGGCGAGCGTGCTTTTGCCGACGGAGCCGGTGGCCCCGAGTACCGTAATTCCCTTTATCATCGTTCAATGATACCATTTTGGCTGAGAATCTGCAATATCTTCTATCGCAACGCTTTTCGATTCTTGATTTCTCCGCGAAAATATAATAGCATAGTCTCACCCGCCATCAAATTACGATTAAAAATCAAGGTAAATCACTGTGTGTCGGGCTATTCTTCTCAACTCAAAAAAGGAGCGAAGGCGTCATGAGAGATGTGTATGTAATTGGTGCTGGAATGACGAGATTCGGCAAGTATTTGGAACGCAATATGAAATCGCTGGCCGAGGAAGCCGTCACAAATGCGCTGAAGCATGCGGGAATCGGAAAAGAAGACCTGCAGGCGGCATGGGTGGGGAATGCCGCGCAAGGTATTGTGACGGGACAGGAAGGCATTCGGGGGCAGGTAGTGCTTCGCGCCATGGGCGTCGGCGCGATCCCCGTGATGAACGTGGAAAACGCTTGCGCGTCGGCTTCTTCCGCCTTTTACGGAGCGTGGATGGGAATCGGATGCGGGATGTATGATGTGGCTCTTGCATTGGGAATGGAAAAGCTCTTCATGGAAGATAAGGAAAAAATGTTCAAAACCTTTTGGGCATCGACGGATGTCGAAATCGTCGAGGCGTTCATGGCCATGATGAAGGCGGAAGAAGAAAAGAAAAAGGAGATGGGCGCAAAGGACGCGGGAAAGGGTGGCGCCGGCAAGAGCCGGAGCGCGTTTATGGATATCTACTCCCTGGCGGCGCGAAACCATATGAAGAAGTACGGGACAACCCAGAAACAGTTGGCTATTATCTCGGCGAAGAACCACTTTCATAGTTCCTTGAATCCATTTGCCCAGTATCAGATGGACATGACGGTCGAAGAGGTCTTAAGCGCGCCGGAGGTATCGTATCCCCTGACTCGCCCGATGTGCTCGCCCATAGGTGACGGCGCGGCGGCAACGATTCTCTGTTCCGGCGATTATCTGAAGAAATTGCGGGTGGACAAGCCCGTGAAGGTGCGGGCATGTGTTCTTGCCTCCGGACGGGACCGTGACCCTGAGGAGGAAGACCTTGGGACGCGGCTGAGCCGGAAAGCTTACGAAATGGCGGGAGCCGGCCCGGAAGATATAGACGTGGCGGAGGTGCACGATGCGACCGCTTTCGGCGAACTTATGCAGACCGAATGCATGGAGTTCTGTCCCGAGGGAGAAGGCGGGCCGTTTGCGGAATCGGGAGCGACAAAACTTGGCGGCAAATTGCCGGTGAACCCCAGCGGCGGACTCGAATCGAGGGGTCATCCCATTGGGGCAACGGGGACAGCGCAGCTTTGTGAACTGGTTTGGCAGCTTCGCGGCGAGTGCGAGAAAAGACAGGTCGAGGGCGCGCGTCTGGCGCTTGCGGAAAATGGGGGCGGAAATATCGGCATAGAGGAGGCCGCCATGGTGATAACCATCCTCGAGAAGGCTTTTTGAGGGCGCATGCCGGAGCAGGTGGAAGGTGAAGGTTCGCTTGGGGCTGTGAGGAAGCCGGCCCCTCTCGGCCGGGCCTATCCGTTTTTCTATGGGGTCATTCGAGAATAAAATGAATTTGACGGGAGTGGCGGCATGAATCCGATAAGCGATATGCTTGGATGCAAATATCCGATTATTCAGGGCGCGATGGCCGGTATATCGAATCCGGAACTGGTTGCAGCAGTCTCGGAGGCCGGAGGATACGGTCTTTTGGCGAGCGGTTCCGCCTCGGGCGTGAAGGACTTGATGGCACAGATGGAGGCGGTTCGCAATCTGACCGACAAACCTTTTGGGGTCAACTTGATGGCCATGAATCCGAGATCGGTCGATTATGTGGATGTTGTTGCCGATTTCGGAATAAAGGGAGTGACGACGTCGGCGGGTTCACCGGCGAATCTGGCGCCAATGCTTCATGCGAAGGGAATAAAGGTCGTTCATGTTGTTCCCTCGGTTTCCTATGCGCGTGTGGCGGAAGAATCCGGAGTCGATGCAATTGTGGCGGAGGGAGCCGAATCGGGTGGAATGCAAGGGTTGAATGGCGTTTCCACTATCGTCTTGGTTCCTGCGGTCGTCGATGCTGTGAAGGTTCCGGTCCTTGCAGCCGGAGGAATCGTTGATTCGCGCGGCTACCGTGCGGCGTTTGCGCTGGGGGCGGTGGGCGTTCAGGTGGGGACCGCATTTATGGTCTCAAAGGAATGTGTTATCCATGAGAGCGTGAAACAAATTCTGATTGAAGCCGCTGAGACCGATACCGCGCTCCTGCGACGAGGGCGGGTATGTTCCCGGTCCGTACGCACGCCTTATGTGAGAGAAAACCTTGAGGGAACCGCGGAGATTCCCCCGTCCTATCGCGCCGACTGGTACAATGCGGCGATTGAGGGGGATATCGGTCGCACTGCGGTTCCGGCGGGTCAGGGCGTCGGGTTGCTGAAGAGAATTCGGACTGTGAGGGAAATTATCGAGGAACTGGTTTCGTGATGCTTCGCGCACAATCTCGCAGTCCCTGTTCGCGCTCGCGGTTTGAAAACCTGCAAGGTCCGGCCGCCAACCCGCTGCGCCCCACTGTCCACCACCAGTAACGCATACGGTGATATGGAAGTTCGTGTGAAAGGAATAGCCGGCTTTTCACACCGGGGAATGAAAAGATGAAGCGATGCCGAGTGCGCGAATTCGGATTGATTGTGGGTTGTCTTCCGACGGGCGCGTTAAACACGATAACTGACGTGCCGCAGATTAAAGTCGGCCATAGCACCCTCGTTCGCGGCGAAGGAGCATGGGAAAAGGGTAAAGGGCCCGTTCGAACCGGAGTCACCGCCGTGATTCCCGCTTCCGGTGACCTGTTCTTTCAAAAAGTGCAGGCGGGGGTTCATATCATCAACGGTTTCGGAAAGAGCATGGGGTTGATGCAAGTGGCCGAGATTGGAACAATAGAAACTCCGATTGTGATAACCAACACCCTGAATGTGGGAAAAGCGGCCGATGCTTTGCTGGACTATCTCATTTTTGACAGAGGTCTCGACGTGCCGTCCATCAATCCCATAGTGATGGAATGCAATGATTATTTTCTAAACGATATCTGGGGTCGTCATGTGGGAAGAGCCGAAATTGCAAAGGCCATTGAAACGGCTTCGGAAGGGCCGGTGCTCGAGGGAGCGGTCGGGGCGGGAACGGGAACTTCCGCATATCAATTCAAGGGAGGCGTAGGGACTTCCTCACGCATAATAAGTTGCGGCGAGCGAAGATTTACACTCGGAGCGCTGGTGGTGACGAACATGGGACGCCGGGAGGAACTCACGATTTGCGGTGCGCCGGTGGGTAAGATACTCGAACAACCCGAAGATATCCCGTCGCCGACAATTGGGGGTTCGATCATCATGATACTGGCGACCGATGCGCCCCTGTCTTCGAGTCAGCTTCGTCGTGTCGCGGGTCGCGCCACCCATGGCCTGGCCCGCACCGGCAGTCCTTCCGGCAATACGAGTGGCGATATAGCCCTGGCCTTCTCGACGGCGCGACGAATTCCCGCTTTTCCCGAGTCGCCTGATCTGGTTCTCCCTGAGTTTGCGGACAATCATATCGACCCTTTTTTCACGGGCGCCGCCGAGGCGATTGAGGAAGCGATCCTGAACGCCATGTTCATGGCCGGAACTGTAACGGGTCGCGACGGCGCCACGCTTCATGCATTGCCACTGGAAAAGGTCAGAACCCTGATATTTTAGGTTTCCGCAGCGCCTTTGCCCATCAGGAAGCCATCTGCCCGCTTCCTTGAATCCCACATTCCCTCCTTCTGGCGCCTTGAAGCTGCAGATATCCGATGGGCGGCGTGCATCTGACTCACAATTGCACATGTCACCGGAAACCGGCCGCGCCCGATTACGGAATCCCCTGTGTTTTGGGGTTTCATAGATTGGCGGACTGGCCGGAAACACGGATTAACGAGGCGCGGGCAGCGCCTATATGAGTGAAACGTCCGGCGGTTGCGCAGTTTCCATGTAAGAGAGAAATGTGGTCACGTCTGTGTAGTCCGACAGCGTGCTGCATTGCGGAAAGGCTTTTTTCTCCGTTGGCGGCGCTATTCTTATAAACCCGAGTCGCAGCGCGGCCGCAGTCCTGAAGTCCCAGATTCCATCGCCAACGCTGACAATTTTTCCAAAGCCGCTTACTCGATAATGAAGCTTCGAGGATTCAATACATTTTCGGACAATGGCTTCCCTCGTTTTTGCATCGGACCCGGAGACGAGAGGCGCGGTCCCCGGGTCGATTCCGGAAAATTTCAGTTTCAGCAAAGCTGTTTCTCTCCATGTGCCGGTGGCGATTCCGTAACGCCAATCGGAATGTTCTTTCAAATAGTCAATAATCTCTGGCGCGCCGGGAACCGGCTGAAATTCGTAAGGGTCTTTCAGATAGTATTCGCCGAGCAGTTCGGAAAATCTCCGAACATGGCGTTGGATTTCGGGTTTTGTGGGTTTTCGAAAGAAATTTAGCTCGAAGATTTCTTCGAAGATTCCTGAGTCGGTAACGTGTCGATAGCTTTCCCAGCGCTCGTCGATATCGGTTATACCGAACTCTTCGCGGACCGAGCGTATGAAGCAGAGGGCATCGATTTCCGCCGACTGGACGAGTGTTCCATCAATATCAAAGATCGCCAGTTTTGCCATAATTCAGAGGACCAATAGGGCGGTTACCTTCGTTCGAGCACCAACTGGCGCAAATACCATTCGATTTCGATACCACCATCAGCTCTTCCAGCAAGCATTCCGAGGTTTCGCTCAAGTTCGCTGATCACGGAGCCGGGATAATTTCGTTGCGCAAATGGCTGGGTCTTCCATGTCCGGATATTCAGAAAGAACATGGTTGCAGCTTCACCGGTGGAAACAGGTAAGCGCCTGATGTGGCTCGCCCGTCTCTTTAGCAATCCTGGAAGTTGCATCTGATTCAGCCGTTTCCCCATATAGAGATTTCCGGCCATGTGTTTCAACATCGCGTCAACAATATTGAGATAGAGTGCGAATGTCTCATTGGCGGTATGAATCCAGTCCACCTCCTCGATCAAAATCAAACCTCCTCCATTTAGCTGAGTCGCCCATTTTCCGAGCACGCAATCTGCGGATTCGAGATGGGTCAGCAGAAATCTGCAAAAGAGGATGTCGAACGGGGCGAGCGGAAATGGGATAGAGGTGACGTCATGCAGGTGATAGGAGACTTTTTGATGGTATGCGCTCCTGGCAAGTCGTATAAAATGCTCGGAGTTGTCCAGTCCGACGGCCTGGTCGGCTTCGAGAAAGTCCGCCAGCATGGATGTGGTATGACCCGGGCCACACCCAAGGTCTGCAATGCATCGTGGGGACCTCTTCACTGAGTGTCGGAGGAACGCCTTTGTGGAATCCGAAAATACGCCGGAGAGAACTTGCAACCGATACGCTGCGAGGTCCGTATCCCCGAACAAATAATCCATCGTCTCTGTTGGCTTTAGCGCCGGTATTTTTAAACGAGCGTCGGGCTTGGTGACTGTTTCGTGTGGTGCGGTTATTGTAGCACACAGGCACGACTTTGCCGGTGTTCGGAAAAAAACTCCTTGTCGGCGGCTGTGACCGCCCGGGCAGGCCTCAGTGTGTTTTGCAAGATAACCTATTGTCATGGTGAGAGTTATAAGAGATGATTCTCGATGGCACGGATATTGCCAAATTAACAATGCGCATGCAGGGAGACGCAAGAGGGTGAAGCAATACGTGGCGTCATTTATTTCCTCAGAAATCGATTGTTAGAGAAAGCTGACGCAGTAGGAGCTCGCAGTCAGGAGCTTCTGAGAACACCGGAGAGAAAAGGCTCCGGAGGGAGAGCCTTTAAACAGAGACATTTCCCTCACACTCGATAAGCGGACACAAGCCTAAAAAACCCGCCCGCTGGTGGCTTGTGTCCGCGGTTTTTTTTGGCCATCCTGAGGACGCGTTTATCTGTTCAGGCCCGAGGCGTTTTTTTCAAACACTTTTCCCTTGACCGGAGAGGAGGCTCGGATTTGGGCGGGCTCTGTATATGCAAAATGCGCTTGCCAGTGTCATGACGATGAGCAATGCGAGGCCGCTCTGGTAGTTGTTGGGTTGGCTCATATCGTACATTTTGCCGATTACAACGGGGCCGACGGCGGCGCCAAGGATGGAAAAGAAGGTCATAGCTCCAAAGATGGAGCCGAAATGTGAGAGACCGTGGCAATCGGCTGCGACCATCGGCGTGAGCGTGAGCGGGCCTCCCTGTGGGAACCCGTAGACCACGGCGAAAAGCAGCGCCACCCAGAAGGGAGCAGCGAGCATGAGGATGCCGATTCCGGTCGCGGTCATAATGGCGCTGAGTACGAATGTCGGCCTCGCTCCCCAGCGGTCCGCCCACGAACCGAGCGCCACTTTCCCGAGAGTCATAAACCCCATGGAAACACCGTATGCGACCGCGGCGCCCATTTCGGAATGGCCGATGTCTGTCAGATAGGGGATACAGTGGACACCGACGGCGTTTGCCATGAAATTGGTGAGCAGCATATTGGCGGCGATAAACCAGAAAGCCGAGGTGACGGCCGCTTGCCTGAGAGTCTGACCGGTCAGTATCGTACCGTCTTTTTCATAATCTTCCATGCCGTCGGGCTGCAAATTCATTTCGGACGGCCTGGTGCGAATGATGAATGCAACCAGCGGAACCGTGACGGAAACGATCACGACTGCAAGAAGGACATACGACTTCCGCCACCCGAAATTCTGCACGAGGTAGGTGTTCACGGGATTCATGACCATTCCGCCAACGCTTGTTCCCATGAACGTAACCCCCATTGCGGCGCCCCGTCTTCGGTTGAACCAGTTTGCAATGACCATGGAGATCGGAATCGTGGTGCCCGCCGCGAGTCCCAGCCCGACAACGACAAAGAGAAAATAGAAATGCCACAGTTCGGTTGCGCCTCCCAGCAGCACGAGTCCGGCGCCGCAAAGGAGGCAGCCGGCGGTCATTGTCTTTCGTGCTCCAAGGGTGTCCATCATTCTGCCGACAAACGGCGAACCGACCGCCATTGCGATGGCGCCGATTCCGAGCGCAACGCTATATGTCGTCCGCCCCCATCCCATACTTTCCGTCACGGGCTTGAAGAAAACCCCGAATGTGTTTATGATAATTCCGTGTAGTGCAAAGAGGATGGTAAAACCCGCGACCACCACAAACCAGCCATAGAAGATCCCATTGCGACGCATATCCCCTCCAGGGAAGAATTGGAACGAGGTTTCTTAACCTGTCAAGGTCTTTCATAATACAGTTTGCCCTTGAGCCGGGTCAATGGCATCGGATATATGCATGTATGGTCTAACGAAGCTGAGCATATTCACTGATGAAAAGCGAACATGTCTGGCGAAGTGGGGGGGCGCGCGAAAATCGGCGGGTGGACGCAATCCGGGCGCGAGCCGGCTCCAGGCGCTTCTCCCGCGCTGAGCAGTGTCGCAAGTCAGGCCGGGATTGCCTCATTGTGCCGTGAAGCCGGCGAAGATGGCTGTGCCCGGTAACGGAATCCTTACCAGTACCTGATAGCATTATGGATACCCTGCAAGCAAAGTAAAGAGGAACGCATGGGGCTTTCTTTGGAAGGAGTTGTGCTTAAGTATTTCTTCTCATTGAGCACGATATGCGCGCTTCGGTCATCCTCGTGACAGTCGGCACAAGAAGGAAACATTGTTCCGGCGCCGGCTCTCAATCGGGCCGGCGCAGCAAAATGAACATGCGCGCCGCGAATTCATCTGACGAAGCTTTCGGCGCGAGCCCAAAAAAACTTGTTTGAAAATTTCATAACGTATATAATCCCGTTCGTGTCAAGGACAACCTTTTCGGCGGACGGCCAGTATGCGCAGGGATTGACGTCGGTCTGCGGAAACGAGCGAAATGGGCGACATTCATCATACTGTTTCGGTTGAGGAAAATAAGGCCGCTATCACGGCCTCCACCGCCTATCTTCCGGTGGTGGGGCAAAAAGAGTATGTATTGCTGTCTCACTATGTCGACGTGCTCAACGACATTGCTCGCCTTGGAAACCTCGATTCGATTTCTGTTACATGCCCTCTTTACGGACAATATTCGGATGAGGACATGCGAGATGTCGAACATGAGATGAAGAGGGAATGGGACAGCCTGGCGCTTCACCAGGACGAGCTGTTGCACGTCGGTGTCCTCTCGGGCACGTTGGATTTCGCCTGGCTGGCAGGATGTGTGGCCTTATGCATGATAAAACCGTTGCTGATTCCGATTCTTATGCCCTATATGATTTTCAATGTACTTCACACGTGCGCCCGCACGAAAAAACTGTTGGTTGCCAAGAAGTTCAAAGATTGCTCCAAAGAAATTTCCAATTGTCTGAAAGTCGTGCGAGGCGCTCACATGGATACCGCTGCGCGCGTGAACCGAATCGTCGATTTCTTTGACAGAATTGATGGGAGCGCCCAGGATATTTATCTTAAGCTTGCGGCAAAGGCCGACAATGAAGGACTGGAGTCGGTTCAAAGATATTATTACGCCCAGTTCGAGGATAGCAAGCCCCGACGGGGCTTTCTGCGAAGTCTGTTACGATTCTTGCAAGTGATGTTCCGCGATGAGGACGCGAAGCGGATTCGTGTTCCCGCGCGAGAAGCCCGCCGAACGCCGTTGCTGAAAGAGAGCCGGCAGTCACGGTCAATCGAACTCGTTGTCCTGCCCACGCGGGAATCGTACGAAATATATCTGGCCGACGAATTCGCCAATGGCGAGATGTTTCCGCTCAGTTTCATCCCGCCCGCATTGCATCCCATCGCGCACATGGTCAGTGAGACCGATGTCGAGGTCGATAATGTCATTCGGGTTCCCGAAAAGCTCGATGTTGAGAAGATCAGGTCGCAACTGTCGCAGAGTTTGTATATAACCGCCTATTCGCGCAGAAAGTTTCAGGCCCTGCGGTTGGGACAACTCGTTTCCATAGAGAAGCGCCAGATACCGATTGTTCTCATTGTCATTGGGATATTGGATAGCGCTTTTGGTTTCTTTAAGGGTTCGTTTTTCATTTCACCGATACTATTATTTGGCGGCGTCACGCTGATTGCAAGCTTGTTATTGAGTCGCAGCGTGAAGAGACACTTTCTGGATATCGCAAACGGATTTGACAAAATTTTCGAGGATTTCTCGAAACCCTCTCTTGTTGAGGACCAAAAACTTGCCGAACTGAACGAACTCGTGAGGGATTCCGAAAATCTGGTTGAGGCGTACACGGAGACGTTTCATCGCGCCATGCATTTGGGTATGGACGGTATAGCGGAAGTGTACCAGTCGAAGGCCGTTTTCCATCAACGGGAATTCAAAGAACCAGGCGAATGCATCATGAGGCTGGACAGATGACGGACCTGTTTGATAAATACCCACTGGTTAAGGAACTGAATGACTTCAAACGGTACTCGGACCTCCAGGCGGGTATCAATCGGCTTGGAGAACGGCTCGGCGTGGAGGAAGTTGCGACCTCAAAAATGGGACGCCCGATTTATGCTGTGACAGCGGGTCCGAACGACACAAAGCATCGTATTCTGGTGACTGCCGCGAATCATGGGCGGGAGGACGCTCCTCCACTGGCGCTATTGCTAATGGCTCGGCAGCTTGCCAACCCCAACGAAGCATTAAAGCAAATCCTGGGCGACGTACGATTCATTCTGCTGCCGTGTCTGGACCCTGACGGTTACGATTTGAGGGGCGTAAAATGCGTCGATCCGATTGGGAACACGGAAATCCGGGAGGATTATTCGGAGAGCAACTGGGAGGATGTCAATGCGGTATGGTGCCGTCCCGACGAGTTCCTGCCGCCGGAAACGAGGAGGCTCAAAAAGTACCTTTTGGAAGTTCGCGCATCGGTCGCGCTCGACCTTCATGAAACGCTCTTTTACAGGCCCGGCGTGCGGTTTCAGTTGCCGCAACAATTACGTTTTCTGCCGAACAACTTCGAAGTTACCGTGATTGAATTCATTCCGGATTCACAACACGAACTCGGGGAACTGGTGGGCGCCCGGATCATCGAGAACCTGAAACGAAACTATTACGTTCCCCGGAAAGTGAGCAATATCGGACGCTTTTTGCGGAAACTATTCGTGCCGCTTCCTCAGACGATATCAAAAGGCGAGGGCAGAGAGGTGTCCGGTCCCCTGCTGACCGAATTTCGAAAGGGGCGGATGGTGCTCAGTGACTGGCTTACTCTCTCTCTTGGAATCCCTTCCTATACCTTCGAGTCCTTCTTTTCGCCGTTGGAATATCGGGTCGGAGCTCACGTAGCGGGGATCGAGGGGGCTGTCCAAGCCTTCGTCGGAATTATGCCAAGGCGTGTGTCCGCCCACTTTGTGAAAAAGCTTTCGCTTCCGCGGAACCAGAAGTTCTTCCTCCGGAGCGCGGGGGAAGCGATGAAACTGCTGGGCGAAGAATGCCGGATGATGACGCACAGGAAAGACGGGGGGCTTTCCCGGGAAAAGCTGATCGCATGGTCCAATGACCGCAGGCTGGAATTCAGGCGGCGGCTACGCTCGATTTCCGTGTGGGAGGTTTACTAGAAACGGGGGGGCTGTTTCAATTCTCCGTTGGGATATCCGGGCACGTTCCCGCGCAAAGCCTTGGGAGAGGGGAGAATGAGATGACACGGAAGGAAGTGCACGACATTGCTAATATGCTTGCCCCGGCTCTGTCGCTGAGTCAAAATCTGCTTTTGGGATTTCATGGAGACCTGCCGGAAAAACAAAGGAAAGTGATCAAGAAAATCGAAAAGAGTCTGAAGGAATTGCAGATGTACCTGCATCAACAAGCAGCATCTGAACGATCAGACAAATGACCATGCACCGCCGCCTCAGTTTGCTCGCCTTTTCGGTTTGTGACAAAATGGAATGAAAACATGCAAAAGGATTTGTGCGCATAGCGGACACCCGAAAGAGGTGAGCGAACCATGTTCAAGGTTAAGACATTCGGCTCGCAGTTCAAGATTTTCCATATTACCCAGGAACTGAATGAACTGGATGAAAAAGTGAACGATTTCATTAGCAAAAACAAGGTCGAAAACGTCGTTTCGGTGTCGGACGCTACCACTACGAACACCGACGGCGCAACCATGGGAATAATCCGGGTTCTGACTTACGAGGAATGACGCGATGACGAATGCGCTCTTTGTCAAATGTCCCTCATGCGGCTCGATAAATCAGTTTGAGAAAAAGGAAGGGGTTAAGCCGGTTTGTGGAAAATGCCGGTCGAGTCTCGACGGGGCTTCCGCCACTTCCGACGAACCTATGGCTATCACCGACAATTCCTTTGCTCCTGAGGTTCTCGCGTCGAAAGTTCCCGTCCTCGTTGACTTTTTTGCAGAATGGTGCGGGGCGTGCAGGTCGCTCGAACCCGCCCTTCAGGCGGTTGCCTCACGCTTCAAAGGAAAAGTGAAGGTCGGCAAGCTGGACGTAGAGAAAAACCCCGAAACCGCAGGAAAATATCAAATCAAGGCGACGCCGACGATGATTGTCTTCCATGACGGAAAACAGGCCGAGCAGGTGGTCGGCGCCCGGCCCGAGCAGGAGTTACAGAAAATCGTCGCAAAATATGCTTAGTTCTCTCTCCATGGTTTCAACGATGGAGCAATGACCGCGAGATACTCTGACCATTCGCTCTTTCCGCGGATGTTGCGCGTTCCGACAGGTTCATAGTTTTATCTGGATGCTTTCGAGGCCGGTTTGGGGCCCGTAGTACTCGAGCGTTTCCGGCTCGAACTTTATGAGGCCGAGATTCGGGTCGTCGTAATCCCTGAAATAGTCCGCCGAAGCGGGGTTCTCATTCCAAATCTTTTTTCTCATCTCGACCGATCTGTCCATTGAAGCTTTCCCTGAGACGGTGACCACCTCCGAATAGTCGGGAGTCGAGAAAAGCAGTTGCGTTCGCGGATTCTTTGCTATCTGCCTTGTTTTTCGCGAGCGTTTGTAGGTTTCCATGTAAATCGTCATACCGCTCCCAACCAGTTTCGCGCCCATGTAGCGGCTCTGCGGGCGGTTTCTGCCGTCGACCGTGGAAAGCACGAAAACGCGGCTCGCTTCGATTATCTCCTTTGCCCTCTTCTTTGCTTGCTTTTGGTTCATTTTTCTTTCCTCCGGCTGGTTAGCGCAAAAATGTCTTTCTTTGGACGGACTGCTCGGTCCGCGTTCTTTTTTTAGCATTGCCGCGCTGCGGGGACGGTCATCCGACGCGACGGCCGGAGTCAGGTCCGGGAGCTAAGTCATAAACTTCTTCAATTGTTATGACCACAGCATATTTGATCTTGGCGGGATTCAAGCCCGCCGAACTTACATTATCCACAGCGCGTTTGAACGCGGGGCCCGAATCGAGAATTTCGGCTTTTCCCTTGAACTGGTAACCCTGATATGCCGGCGGATTAACCACGGCTATTGCGACTCTTGGATTTTCCCTCAGATTTTGCCGCGTCTTTTGGGAATAAAGATCGGCAAACACAAGATGGTCGTCATCGAGGATGCCCAGAGAGCCTTTCGGCGCAACATTGGGAATCCCCTGGTCATTACTGGTGGCGACATAAGCGAGCCGCCCCTCCTTGATGAAGTCCTTCATTTCCGGCGTAAGTTTTCCCATCGGCAAATCTCCTTTCAGGGCGGAGTTCTCTTTTCTCAGTTTGTCGCTTCAGGAAGACTTTGTCAATGAGTGTAAAGGCGCGGGCCTCAATGGTCCCGGCGGGTTGTTGTCTCGGACGCTGACATGGGTGTTATCTTGCGCCGTTCATGTGTGCTGTCCATGGGTGCTTGACATTTTTTCATGCGGTATGGTATAAGTTGGCGGCTGGGTGACCGCCCAGTCAGCCCGGACCGGGAGTCCTATAGCCATGGCGAAAGAAGCCCTGAACAGAATCGAAAGCAAGAAGCGAGAACGTATCTTCCGCACTGCGGCGGCAGAGTTCGCGCGCCACGGCTACCACCAGGCCAACGTCAATTCGATCGCCCGACGCGCCGGGATAGGGAAGGGGTCAATTTATCTGTATTTCAACGATAAACGAGACCTTTACTACTCGACGTTCAAGGAAGCCGCTCGTATTCAGGACAGAATCTTTGACAGAATCGAGAGCCAAAAACTTGACCCCATCGCAAAGATAGAGCAGGTGTTCGAGCAGAGCCTGAAGGAGTTTCCGCGGTACCGCAACATGTACAAGATGTATTTCGACTTGAGCGCCACAGGCGACGAGAGGTCCCTGGCGGAGCTCGCCCGGATTCTGGAGAAGAGGTCGGCCGAATTTTTTATTCGGGTTCTCTACGAGGGAATCGACGCCGGCTCTGTGCGCAAGGACCTGCCGGTCAAAGCGGCAGCGTATGTTATCGACTGTGTTTATACAAATTTTCTGGCGACCTTGGCAAATCGATATCAGAAAGAGAGGTTCCAAGTCTTCACCGGAGGCGAACTCGCGGGTGATGGTATCGCCGGCGGCCCGATTCGAAATGTTCTCGACGTTGTGGAAACATGCATAGTTTCGCTTGACAAAGCCGGGCATGCCGGGTAATGGCGCTCGATGATGATGACGCGACGAACGATTTTAGGGAGAGGTTAGTGACCCGAGGAGAGCAGTGATGATTGTTGGGGTTCCGAAGGAGATAAAACCTGATGAAAAGCGGGTGGCGATCACTCCGGCCGGGGTTTCCGCTTTCGTTGGTCATGGCCATGAAACATTGATCGAAACGGATGCCGGAGAGGGAAGCGGTATTGCCGATGGGGCATATGTGAAGGCCGGCGCCAGAATCGTTCGCGATGCGGCCGAATTGTGGGAGCGGTCCGATATGGTCGTGAAGGTGAAAGAGCCTCTCGCGCCCGAGTTTCCGCTGATGAGAGAGGGACAAATTATCTTCACCTACTTGCATCTTGCCGCAGACCGGAAGCTCACAGAGGTGTTAATGGAGAAGAAGGTCGTCGCCATCGCGTACGAGACGATCCAGCTTGACGACGGGTCGCTTCCTTTGCTCGCACCGATGAGCGAGGTCGCAGGCAGACTGTCGGTCCAGATGGGAGCATTCTGCCTCGAGGCAAAGAACGGAGGAAGCGGAATCCTCATTCCCGGCGTATCGGGTGTGGCTCCCGCGAAAATCGTCATTATCGGAGCAGGCATTTCGGGGTCAAGCGCGTGCTCGGTTGCCGTGGGAATGGGCGCCCGCGTGAGCATTCTCGACATAAACCCGGCGCGCCTGCGGTATATCCACGACATTATGCAAGGGCATGTGTCCACATTGATGTCGAATCCGGCGAATATCGAGGAGGAAGTGACGAGTGCGGACGTCGTGATCGGAGCGGTGCTCATTCCCGGCTGGCGTGCGCCCAAGCTCGTAACGCGTGACATGCTGAAACGGATGCATCGGGGGTCGGCCCTAGTCGATATCGCCATTGATCAAGGAGGTTGTTGCGAGACGTCGCGTCCGACCACACACGGGAAGCCGACCTTCGTTGAAGAGGGCGTGGTGCACTATTGTGTTGCGAACATGCCGGGCGCTGTTCCTCGGACTTCGACGTATGCCCTTACGAATGCGACGCTCATGTACGGTCTCGAGTTGGCGGACAAGGGGTGGGAACGCGCGACAAGCGACAATCGCGACCTGAAGAGGGGTGTGAATGTCGTGAACGGCGGCGTAACTCATTGCGGTGTTGCCGAAGCGTTTGGGTTTAGCTGTGCGACGCTGTAAAAAATACAGCATAGCGGGTTGTAAGTGATGCTTCGCATTTTTATGTGGTTCAGCCGCGCATTGCCGTCACCGGATGCGGCCTGCCCACGAATTATTCTTCGACTTCTTGGAGGATTGCGGTAAATGACTTCATCGAGAAAAGGCCTTTTGAACTTGTACAAAAAGATGCAGGAAATCCGGAAATTCGAGGAAGAGGTCTCGGTCCAGTTTGCCGGCGGCAATATACCGGGTTTTGTTCACCTCTACACGGGACAGGAAGCGGTTGCCGCGGGGGCATGCGCCAGTTTGAGGGAGGATGACTACATCACGAGCACTCATCGAGGTCACGGCCACTTGATTGCGAAGGGCGGCGACCTCAAGAAGATGATGGCCGAATTGTACGGGAAGGATACGGGATATTGTAACGGTCGCGGCGGCTCGATGCACATTGTGGATGTGAGTCTGGGAATTCTTGGCGCGAATGGGATCGTAGGCGCGGGGACGCAAATTGCTGCCGGAGCGGGGCTCAGTTCGAAGGTCCGAAAAACAGGGCAGGTGGTGGTGTGCTTCTTCGGCGACGATGCGACGACCGAGGGCATGTTTCACGAGAGCGCAAACCTTGCGGCCGTGTGGGACTTGCCGGTGGTATTCGTCTGTGAGAACAATCTGTATGGCCAATTTACACCGTATTCGAAGCATTCGAAGGTTCCGAATGTGGCCGATAAAGCGAAGGCGTACGGCATGCCCGGCGTAATTGTTGACGGAAACGACGTCATGGCGGTGAAGAACGCCGTTGAAGAAGCTGTGCAAAGGGCTCGCTCCGGCAAAGGGCCAACGCTTGTGGAATGCAAGACCTATAGATGGCATGGCCACTATGAGGGCGATGTTTACCCATACCGAAGCGAGGAAGAGATTGAACACTGGAAGAAAAGATGCCCGATCGCCAACTTCCGGGCGATGCTGATTGCGGAAAAGGTTGCCACAGCAGAGGAGTTGGATGCAGTGGAAAAGGAGGTGGACGAGGCGGTCAAGGCGGCGGTAAAATTCGCGGAGGAAAGTCCCACGCCCGACCCCTCAAGTGTGACCGACAATGTTTATTCCTCTGATTCCGTTCCCGAGAGCGCTCCTGCATCCGAAGAAATGGACGAGTATCCGCTGGCGCTGACTATCCAGGAAACTGTTCGAGAGGAAATGCGGAGAGACCCGAGCATCGTGGTGTTGGGGGAAGACGTCACAATTGGTGTATTCGGTGTTACGGCCGGTTTGGTGACGGAATTCGGCGAAGAGCGTGTGCTCGACACACCGATAAGCGAAAACGTCATTGCGGGGGCTTCGGTTGGCGCCGCGATGACAGGCCTTCGACCTGTCGCGGAGATTGAATTTTCTGATTTTCTCACCTGCTGCATGGACCCCATCATCAACCAGGCCGCAAAACTGCGGTATATGACCGGCGGCCAAGTAAAAATGCCTCTGGTAATTCGGACCAATATGGGCGGCGGCTTTTCTGCAGCCGCGCAGCACTCGCAGAGTCTCGAGGCTCTGCTGATGCATGTTCCGGGACTCGTGATTGCAGTGCCGTCGACTCCGCGAGATGCGAAGGGATTGTTGAAGACGGCGCTTCGTTCCGACAATCCGGTCTTGTTCTTCGAGAGCAAATCATTGTACTTTGTTTCCGGACAGGTGCCGAAGGACGACTACACAATTCCCTTTGGGAAGGCCAATATCAAGCGTGCCGGAAAAGATGTGACCGTTGTCGCCGTCTCCAGCATGGTGGCCAAGGCGCTGGCCGTCGCAGACCGGCTCGAACAGGAAGGGATTTCGATTGAGATAATCGACCCGCGCACACTGGTCCCACTCGATAAGCGGACAATTTTGGAATCGGTCAAAAAGACCGGCCGCCTTGTCATTGCCGAAGAGGGCGCTCTGACGGGAGGATTCGGCGCAGAGGTTGCGGCAATAGCGGCCAAAGAAGCTTTCGACTATCTGGACGCCCCCATCGAAAGGGTGGCCGCGCTTGACGCGCCGGTGCCGTTTGCGCCGATTCTCGAGCAGACCGTGATTCCAAATGAACAGAGGGTCGAAGAGGCTATCCGCACGGTTATGGGAGAGTGAGGGATGGTAACAAAAGTAGTCATGCCGAAATTGGGGCTCGTCATGAAAGAGGGGCTTGTTGTTCTCTGGCATAAGGAGGAAGGCGAGAGCGTTGAGCAGGGCGAGGGACTTATCGAGATAGAATCGGACAAGGTGACCACCCTGATCGAGGCGCCGGCATCCGGTGTGGTCCGGAAGATTCTTGCCGAAGAGGGTGAAGTGATCCCGTGCGGAGTAGCGATAGCGGTCATAGCCGACGGCGATGAGGAGATACCGAACCTCGACGCAATGGTCGCCGAGACGCGGGCGGTCGCACTGACCCGCGAACAATGGGAGGAACGGCAGGCGCTCAAGGAAGCTGAGCCGGAGATGGAAACCGAAACGGCGACGGGTGAACAAAAGGTGTCGCCAGCCGCTCGGAGACTGGCCAGGGAGCAAGGCATCGATTTGTCGGGAATTCGGGGGAGCGGACCCGAGGGAAGGATCGTTCGCGACGACGTTTTGAGGCAAATCGAAAGCTTAAACGGCAAGCGCGGCCAGAAAATCTCGTCCGGCAGGCCGGGCGAAAGCATTCCGATGAGCAAGATGCGGCGCTCGGTCGGTGAAAACATGGCTCGGAGCGCACACACGGTTGCTCGGGTCACACATTTTGCAGAGATTGACATGAGTCTCGCCGTCGCCTATCGACTGGGTAATCGAGAGAATTTCAAGCGCGATGCAGGAGTGGATTTATCTTATAATGCGATCCTGATCAAAGCGACCGCGTCGGCCATGCGCGATTATCCGGCGCTCAACGTCTCGCTTGAGGGAGACATAATCCGAAGACATTCCGATGTCAACATCGGGCTCGCTGTTGCTCTTGATGACGGACTGATAACGGTCTCTATAAAGAATGCAGACAAGAAAAGCTTGAAAGAGATTGCGATTGATTCGGCGTCATTAATTGACAAAGCACGGAGCGGAAAGGTCCAGGTTGACGATGTCACGGGCAACAGTATAACCGTTTCGAGTCTGGGGGGCTACGACATCGACTGCTTTACGCCGATAATCAACCTTCCCGAGGCCGCTATTATCGGTGTTGGCTCGATTGTCGAGAAACCCGTTGTGAGAGGCGGAAGGGTGGAGGTTGCGCCGCTTATGAAGATTTCCCTTTCATTTGACCACCGGCTCGTCGACGGCGCGCCGGCAGCGAGATTTCTCCAGATTCTGAAACAGAAGATTGAATCGCTGGCTATCTTCGAGTGAGTCTTTTTTTACTGCCTGGGAGAATGATTTGCCGTGCGCGCTGATTCTTCCCGAGACAGGACATGTTGCGGCCCCTCCCTTTTTCGAGAAATTCTCCTTGCGGTATCTTTTAGTTATTGTGGATTCCCTGTGGTATAATCACCAGTTGCCGGAGGTATAACCGGTCGTATTTCAGTGACCTCATAAGTTTGGTTATGAAAGGAGCCAGCCAATGCCGGGGTATATGGGCAAAGTATTATGGGCCGACCTGAACACGGGGAAGACATGGGAAGAAGAGGTCGATGAGGGCATTTATCGCGACTACCTTTGCGGATACGGACTGGGCGCGAAAATTGTTTACGATCGCCAACCCGCCAAGGCCGACCCGCTTGGCCCCGACGCCATTATCGGTTTTACGACGGGGCTTTTGACGGGAACGGGCGCGCCTTTCACCGGCCGGTATATGGTTGTGGGCAAATCGCCGTTGACCGGAACGTGGGGCGATGCCAATTCCGGCGGCTACTTCTCGCCCATGTTGAAACGTACGGGTTATGACGCTGTCTTCGTGAAAGGAATCTCGGACAAACCCGTCATTCTTGTCGTGAATGAGGGCAGGGCTGAGATTGTGGACGCAGGTTTCGTGTGGGGAAAGGATTGTGTCGAGACGGAAGATGTTATCCGCGAGAAACTGGGAGATAATAAGTACCAGATTGCGTGCATCGGGCCCGCGGGAGAAAAACTTTCGCTCATTTCAGGCGTGATAACAGACAAGGGCAGGGCCGCCGGACGTTCCGGGTTGGGAGCGGTCATGGGATCAAAAAAGCTAAAGGCTGTTGCGGCCCTTGGCGAAAGGAAAACGGAGATCGCGGACCTCAACACGTTCAACAAGGTAAGAAAAGACTATATGGACCGCTTCAAGAAAAAGGTTCCGTTCAAAGACAAAACCTCTGTGGATAACCTGAACTTCATGGGGAAACTGGTTCGCAGTTTCTTCCCGTTTCTGTTCGCCACGCCCCCGGCCACATATAAGGAATTGATCATGCGCTATGGAACGGGTGGAATGACGGCCTACTCGGCCGAGTGCGGGGACTCGCCGGTCAAGAACTGGGGGGGAAGCGGATACCACGATTTTCCGATCGGCGCCAAATCATACAAAATCAGCGATGAAAGACTGATTAAGTACCAGGAGAAAAAATACTACTGCGCGTTTTGTCCGCTGGGCTGCGGCGGAATTGTGCGCGTAAAGAGCGGCGCCTATGCTTTGGAACACGGGCACAAACCCGAGTACGAAACGTTGGCGGCGTTCGGAACAATGTGCCTCAACGATGATATCGAGTCTATTATTATGGCCAATGATATCTGTAACCGCGCAGGTCTGGATACCATTTCGGCTGGCGCAACCATTGCATTTGCGATCGAATGTTTCGAGAACGGAATAATTACGGAGAACGAGACCGACGGCATCAAGCTCACCTGGGGAAATGCCGACGCCATAATCGAAATGACGGAAAAACTGGCCGGTAGATCGGGTTTCGGCGATGTGTTGGCAGATGGAGTGAAGCGCGCCGCCGAGAAGATCGGCAACGGTTCCGAGAGGTTTGCCGTTCATGCGGGCGGACAAGAGCTTCCCATGCACGACCCCCGTTTCGACCCCACCTTCGGGACCGCATACGAGGTGGAACCCACGCCCGGCCGCCACACGATCTCCTCAGACACGTATCTGATGCTGATGGAATTGCACAAAAAATTTGACGATGTCAAACCAGTGAAACAGGTGTCCTTGAAGTCCGCAAAATACAATTATGAAAAGGTTGGCGACTTTCAGCCCGATACCAGTTGCTTCGTTCAGGTTGCCAATGGCGCCGGTGTTTGTCTGTTCGGCCTCCTCGTTGGCGAATATCCGCTGTTCGAGTGGCTTAATGCGGCAACCGGCTGGAATCTGGACGCGAGAGCGTATAGAACGGTTGGACAGCGGATACTAACACTGAGGCACTGTTTCAACGTGCGAGAAGGAATCAAGCCGGCAGACACCATGATTAGAAACCGTGCGGCAGGTTACCCTCCTCTGACGAAAGGTCCGCTGGCGAATGTAACACTTGACCTCGACAAGCTGTCGGGACGTTACTACGAGAAAGTCGGCTGGGATTATGCCACGGGACTGCCGAGCAAAGAACGGCTCCATTCGCTCGGGCTGCACAAGGTTTTCGAGGATTTATACGACAGCCACAGCGAATGACCCGTTGCCGACGTAAGAACGGTTTTCGGCAAGATTTGAAAATATCATGTCTATTCGAATACGAGTGGCGGGTGTTTTCGGCGGACGCCCGCTGAATGAGGTTTTCGACGAACCGTATGAAGCCCATGATACGCCGCGGAAAATTTTTGCGCGTCTGGACAGAAGAAAGGCCCTGAGGCGGATGTCTTTCGCGCGGCTCGCATCGCGAGGGAATGTGACAATTCTGTTGAACGGAGAACGCCTCGACTGTCCCGAGAGTTTGGACGAAAATCTGACCGACGGCGACGATATTTCGGTGCTGGCGGCGATTGCGGGAGGCTGATGCCGCGGGAAAATCGGGTGTGTGGAGCGCAGCGTGGAAATTGCAAAACTCATTGTGAAAAAGGGACTGAGCCCGGAAGTTCACTGTATTACTTCCGCTTCGGTTACAGTCGGCCGCGCTGCGGCCAGCGATTTTCAAATCAGCGCTGAAGGGGTTTCTCGCTCGCACTCGCAAATTGTGAGGCGTGGGAGTGAATACTTTATCTCCGATTTGGGAAGCACCAACGGAACATTTGTAAACGGAAAACGTGTTGAAACGGAAACAAAATTGAGCCATGGGGACATGATCGAACTCGGAAAGGCAATCGCATTGCGTTTTGAGATATAGGAAAGGTTATTGCGACCCCTCGGGGCAAAAAATCCATGCGATAGGTTGCAGGGAGACAAACGAGGTCGCGTTCCCCGCACGGTTCCCATGGCTGACCGAAACGAAAGTCTATGAGCGGTAATGCTTGATTCGGGGTTGCGAGTCGGGGAACGTCGAGATATAATAGAGTTGGTAAGGAGCTGATGTGGATGAATGACAGGCACTCAATACTCCTCGTTGACGACGAGCCGGAATTTCGAAAAGCAATGCAGAGAATGTTCGAGAAATCGGGCTACGATGTCACTGTTGCCGGAGACGGAGAGGAAGCATTGCAGCACCTCTCGAACTTGGGTTTCGATCTGATTATATCCGACTTGAGAATGCCGAATCTGAACGGGCTCGAGCTAATGGAAGAGATCAAACGGAAGAAAATATCCGTCCCGGTTATTTTCATCACAGCCTACGGCGAAGTGGAATCATACATGGATTTGATGAATCTGGGAGCTTTCGAATATTTGCATAAACCCATCAAAGGGCAAGAAATTCTGACGGTTGCCAAGAAAGCAATTGAATCACATGGCAACACGCGCCAGGCCGCACGCCCATAGTTTCCATACGCTGAATCGCCCCCCGCTCTGAGACAGTGCGCATGGCGCCGGAAGGACACGCGCCGCGCTTCTTACTTCTCTCGGCGGCTGATTCGCCCGGCGTTCTCCGCCGCAGAACATTTATATCCTTACAAACAGGCTGCCGCCGATGGGTTATTCAATCCCAAGACGGGCCCACCACGGGGGCGCAGCCTGCCAATTGACAGTTTTACTGCGGGAGGAGTATACTAAAAATTGGAGTCCCCGCTATAAAACGAACCAGCATGAAGTGGCATAAATCTCTTCTATTCAAAATTATTTTGTGTTGTTTTGTGCTCACCGTTTGTCTGGTCGGCAGTATTTTCGGGGTTCTTTTCCGGTATCAGCACAGTATTCTAAGGGAAATGGAGGAAAAAAGCTCCGAGATCCTGAAAGGAATACAGGTTCAACTCACTAACCTCGAGGTCGAACAGACCTCGAACGAAATTCTCGAGAGCAGCCTTTCCGACCTGAGGGCCCGTCACGGGGTCGATGCAATCATCCTCTATGATTCGCAGAAAAATATCGTCTCGAGCATTCAGTCGGAGCAAATACCTCTGCTTGAATTCGGAAGTCCCGACAGGCGTGTCGTTGAGGTCCATCGACCCGGCGAACAAAAATTAACCGCATATTTTCAAACATTCCCTCTTATGGTCGCCTCGAAGCCGGTGGGTTACGTAAGGATCGCACTTGCGATTGCTCCTCAGACCCACCTCGTGAAGGCGCTTCAGAGCAAAGTTCTTATAGCTCTGGTGCTGCTGTTCGTCGGCACAATTGTGGCGCTCTGTTATTTCATTTTTAAGTTACTGCAACCGCTTCGCGCCATGGCTGTCACTTGTCAGGAGATAAGCGAAGGCAACCTGCATGAGATCAATATCCAGCCGAATGCATCCGAGGTGCTCGCGCTCGAGGAGAAGTTCAACGAAATGGTGCAGGCTCTGAAAGCCAAGGCGAAAATGGAACAGCGGCTCGCCCAGGCTCAACGCCTGTCGGCTATCGGCAACTTGGCGGCGGGCGTCGCCCACGAGATCGGGAACCCGCTGAACGGGATTAAATTAACCATATCACACCTGAAGGACCTCTTCTCGCAGCAGGAACTAGAGGAAGCAACGTTTCACCGGTATACCGATGTGATTTTGAAAGAGGTCAATCGCCTGGATGAAATTGTGAAGGAGTTCCTTACGCTGGCGCGAGAGCGCGAGTTGTCGCTTCGTCCGTGCGCGCTCGACACGCTCCTTCAGGAAACGGTACATTTGATTGAAAAAGATGCTCAAAAGAGAAATATCGCCGTCACGAGGAACATTTCTCGGCTCGTTGAACAACCGGTCGTTGACCCCCAGTTGCTGAAGAGCGCCATACTCAATATCTTGATCAATGCCATGGAGGCATCGGAGGAGACAGGAGTCATCGATGTGAGCATGCGTGAACAGGACGGGCATGTGACCATGAAAGTGTCTGACCGGGGCCAGGGAATCAGTGAAGATGTCATAGACCGGATTTTCGATCCGTATTTTTCCACCAAGACCTCGGGGACAGGTCTGGGGCTTTCCCTGACGAAGACCGTCATTGAGAAGCATGGTGGCGAGATAGCGGTGGAAAGCGTCGTTGGCAAGGGGACCACCGTCACGATTACCATTCCGGTTAGACCGCGATGAAAGCGCTTGCAAAAATACTCGTGGTAGACGACGAACAGAACCAAAGGGATATTATCTCCGACATTCTGATCCGTGCGAAATATGAGGTTGCCGTAGCATCCGGGCTGGCCGAGGCGGCGGAAGAGGTCGAGAGGGATACACTTGACCTCGTAATCACGGACCTGAAGATGGAAGACGGAAACGGGATTGATGTGGTTCGGGAAGTCAAACGCATCTCTCCCGAGACCGAAGTCATTGTTATGACAGCCTATGGCTCGATTGAAAGCGCGGTCGACGCCATGCGAGAAGGCGCATACGATTATATAACAAAACCGTTCGATACCGACGTGCTTCTCCTCGCGGTGCGCAAGGCCCTCGAACACAAGGTTCTTCGGGAAGAGAACGAGGAATTGCGAGAGTTAGTGGAGACCCGCTTCACTTTGGGAAACATCGTGGGCGCCGGCCCCAAAATGCAGAAAACTTTCCGACTGATTGAGCGTTCAATACCGGTGAACAGCACCGTATTGATACAGGGAGAGAGCGGCACGGGCAAGGAGCTGGTTGCCCGGAGCATTCACTTCAACGGCCCTCGCAGCAAGAACCCATTTATAGCGGTAAATTGCGCTGCCGTTCCCGAAAATCTGATCGAGAGCGAACTTTTCGGTCACGAGAAGGGCGCCTTCACGGGGGCGATACAGATGAAGAAAGGAAAATTCGAGCTGGCGAACGGTGGAACGATTTTCTTAGACGAGATAGGCGACATGTCGATGGACCTGCAGGCAAAGCTTTTGCGGGTACTTCAGGAGATGAAGATCGAACGGGTTGGAGGGACGGCGCTGATTCCGGTTGATGTTCGAGTTATTGCGGCAACCAATAAGAACCTCGAGGAGGAAGTGGCCAATGGCCGATTTCGGGAAGACCTGTATTTTCGGCTTAATGTTATCCTGATAGAGATTCCCCCCCTGAGGGAGCGCGCCGAGGACATTCCGATGCTGATAGACCATTTCAAGAGGAAACTGTCCGAGAAATTTCAGAGAAATTATCCGCCTTTGGAACCGGCCGCGGTCGATAAGCTTATGGCATATCATTGGCCCGGCAATGTTCGAGAACTCGAGAATACGCTCGAGCGCCTCTTGGTGCTGACGGAGAAGGGCCGAATCGAGGTTTCCGACCTTCCTCGAAACCTGCTGTCCCCGCCGGCAAACATAGAGCAGTTGGAAGGGGTAAGCCTTCCCAAGGAAGGCATATCGATAGAGGATGTTGAGAAGAAACTCATCCATGACGCCCTTGCGAGGACCGGCGGTCATATCTTGAGGGCATCGAAGCTTTTAGGGATGACATATAAGACGCTTCAGTATCGCATAAAGAAATACCATATAAAGGTTTAGACCCACCACCCAAAACGGTTGAACACAGGTTTTACATTCTCTCGTCAATCTGATAAACTAACGTCTGTTCTCTAATCCTTTTACGATAAGACGGAGCGAGAAATATGCCTGTTGAGCAAGTGGTTATCGACCGGCTCGCGGAGCATGCCCGCGTAATTCGGTGTGACATCGTCCGCATGCTTGCCAGGGCGGGCTCAGGTCATCCGGGGGGCAGTTTGTCGTGTGCCGACATTGTTGTCGCATTATATTTTCACGTGATGCGCCACGATCCGGCCCGGCCCGATTGGCCCGACCGGGACCGGTTTCTCATGTCGAAAGGCCACTGTGCGCCGACGTGGTATGCCGTCTTGGCGCGGAAGGGCTACTTTCCTCTTTCCTGGCTTGATAATTTGCGAAAATTGGACAGTCCGCTGCAGGGACACCCCGATATGTTAAAGACTCCGGGGGTTGAGATGTCCAGCGGCTCGCTCGGCCAGGGTTTGTCGATAGCAAACGGGATGGCGCTTGCGGGCAGGATTGACGGCCGCCACTACAGGGTCTACACGTTGTTGGGTGACGGAGAAATCCAGGAGGGACAGATATGGGAAGCCGCAATGACAGCGGCGCATTATCGGCTCGACAATGTCTGTGCGATCGTGGACAACAACGGATTGCAGATTGATGGCCGTGTCGATGAAATCAAGTCTCTCGGCTCGATTTCGGCAAAATGGGAAAGTTTCGGTTGGAATGCAATCGATATCAATGGGCATGATGTGGGAGAAATCGTTGGAGCTTTGGAAGAAGCAAAGGCCGTAACCGACAGGCCAACGGTTATCGTCGCGCGTACCGTGAAAGGAAAGGGTGTTTCGTTCATGGAGAACGTGGTCGATTTCCACGGAGTGGCGCCCACACGGGAGGAGTGTGAAAGGGCATTGGCAGAGATGGGAGAGTGCATCGGGAGATGAGGAGATGCTAAAGCCCGGAGACAAAATCGCGACACGAGATGCGTACGGGAACACCCTGGTGCGGTTGGGCGGACGGAACCCAAATATTGTCGTCCTGGACGCCGACCTTGCCAAATCCACGAAAACCATTAAGTTCAAGCAGAAGTTTCCCGACAGGTTTTTCGACATGGGCATAGCCGAGGCCGATATGATGGGCACGGCGGCGGGACTCGCTGCCGCGGGAAAGGTGGTTTTTGCGAGCACGTTTGCAATTTTTGCCACCGGCCGAGCCTGGGAACAGATCCGGAACTCGATCTGTTATACCAACCTGAATGTCAAAATTGCGGCTTCACATGCGGGAATCGCCGTCGGGCCGGACGGCTCCTCTCATCAGGCGATTGAGGACCTCGGAATCATGCGGGCGATCCCCAATATGCGGGTCGTTGTCCCGGCCGACGGCGTGGAAACGGAAAGGGCGGTGGAGGTTCTCGCTGAGACTCCCGGACCCGCCTATCTCCGATTGGGCCGTTCGGGAGTACCCGTGTTGTATGACGAGACGTATGAATTCACGTTAGGGAAAGCCTCCGTCCTTCGAGAAGGAGCCGATGTCACGATCATTGCCGTTGGTTCGATGCTGGAGGCTGCATTGAACGCCGCCGGGGCGCTTGCCGGAGAAGGCATCGACGCGCGTGTGATGAACATGTCAACCATCAAGCCGATAGACCGGGACGCTATCTTGTCGGCCGTGCAGGATACAGGCGCAATCGTCACCGCCGAGGAACATACCGTGATGTGCGGTCTCGGAAGCGCCGTCTCGGAAGTCGTTTGCGAGAATATTCCGGCGCCTGTGCTCAAGGTCGGCATAGACGATAAATTCGGTCGTTCGGGCGAAGCCAGTGAGCTTATGGCTGTGTACGGGCTGACGCCGGACAGAATTATGGAGGCGGCCCGCGCGGCGGTTTCGAGAAAGGCAGCCGCGAGGTGATTATCACTCTTGACCTCTGTTTGCGACATGGTTCCCACGAAATAATCGATGGTCTCAATCTTCACATCGACAAAGGCGAGTTCGTGTT
This sequence comes from uncultured bacterium, assembly GCA_964453435.1. Classification (GTDB taxonomy): domain Bacteria; phylum Abyssobacteria; class SURF-5; order SURF-5; family SURF-5; genus CAYVQZ01. The sequence continues at coordinate 65,386 of CAYVQZ010000006.1, read as the reverse complement.
CATTTGCGGGCAAGCCGGTTCCGGCAAGACGTCTCTGCTCCGGATACTGGCGCTGCAGGAATCGCCGGCGGGCGGGCGCGTGATGGTGGACGGACAGGACATTTCGGAGCTCTCACGGAGGCAACTGGACATATACAGGCGTTCGCTGGGGCTGATATTCGAAGACCATCCTTTGCTTCCCCATTATACTCTCGCTGAGAACATCACGGTTTCGCTCGAACTTGCAGGCTGGTGGGCATCCGACGCAAAGAGAGAAACGCTCAGGTATTTGGGGGAAATCGGATTGCTCTCGCGGGGGAAAGTGTTTCCCCACGAGGTTTCCGAAAACCAAAGACAAATGGTGAAGATTTGCCGGGCGCTCGCGCGGCGTTCCAAGATAGTGCTTGCTGATGAACCATATGAAAGGCTTGATCGCGAGTTCGTGGACAAGGCAGTCGAGTTGTTCAGGGAATCGAACCTGCGCGGTTCGACGGTCATCGTGGCCACGCACCATGTCGAGGTTACGAAGCGGATGGGTAAAAGAGCAATCATTTTGGATAAGAGTTCACTCGGTCGTATGGCAAGTGTCGCGACCGCCTGATTCTCGTCCCCGTTTCAGAGTGCGTGTGAGATGGAAGAATTGCGGCTTGCTCTGAAGGAAGGCTTCCGAAACTTCCGGCGGAAGCGCGCCTTGAGCCTGGCTATGACGGGATGCGTGGCTATCGCGGTTTTTGCGATCGGGACCTTCGCGGTATTGGCGTCGAATATCAACTGGCTGCTGGAACGCTGGGAAAACCGGGTCGAACTTGTTGCTTTCCTTTCCCGCGACCTGACGCAGGCGGGCTTGCAAGAGGTTCTCATAGACATTCGCTCGGTGGATGAGGTGGGTGAGGCGAGACTCGTCGACGATGAGGAATCACTGGAGGAGCTTTTCTCGGGCGTAGATGAGTCGCTCGACCTGGGCGACGTTTCCCTCGCCGAGGTGCTGCCGCCGTCGGTTATTGTTAGACTGAATGACGGGAAAAGGAATCTGGAAAACATCAGGGAAGTCGCTTCGAAAATCGCCGCGACCGAAGGAGTCGACGAGGTGAAGTTCGAGGATGTTCTGCTCGAGCGATACTTGGCTTTCCGGCATGATATTGTTACTTTCACCGTTGGCGCAAGCGCGTTTTGGATTCTTGTTTTCGGAACGATTACAATAAATGTGGCGGGACTCTCGGCGGCGGCACGGAGGGGCGAAATCCGAACCCTCAGAATGCTTGGCGCAACCAAACGTTTGACTCGGGCGATTTTGATGATTGAGGGCATTGCACAGGGATTGGTTGGCTCCGTGGTGGGCATTGCGCTTGTGGCGGTTACAATGTCTTTGCTTTCGGCCCGAATGGGAGGAAACATCCGGATACCGGTTCGTCTTTTTGTAATGGCGTTTGCAGGGGGCCCGCTGCTGGCGTTAATCGCAAGCTGGATATCGCTTCGCAAGGTAATCGCCTTCGTCGTCGTGGCGGCTCTTGTGGGGTCGACCGCCGCAGAGACCGTGGGAGCGGCCGCGCTGGATGATGAGGTTGCGCAATACCAGCAGGAGCTCCGCAGACTGACTTCCGATCTGGAGCACGCCAGGGCCGCTGTCGTTATGATCGGCGAGCAGGAACGGGACGCCATAGACGAATTGGAGGCAATCGACAAGGAGATAGATGAACTAAGCAGACAGATGAAGCAGAATGATGACAGGATTGCGGGGAATAGGGCCGCCTTCAAGCGGACTCGAGAAGAACTTGCGCAGTATGAGCAGGAATATTCGCTGTCGAGAAACGAACTGGAGCACTGGCTTCGGATGCTGTGCACGGTGAGGGAGCCCAGCGTTATTGAGGTTATCCTTTCCGACGTTCCCCATTCCGCGATGACACTTCGACGGGAAATGGTTTCCCTCTTGGCGAAGAAAGAGGCTGAGGCTCTTGCGCGGGTGAAATCATTGCGCGAAAAGCTGGTGAACCACGAAGAAGCCTTGCGAAAACACATCGAGCTCGATGCTCTCTATGCTGAGGGGGCGCGGCTGCAGGCGGAGCAGCTTCTGGAACGAAGGAAACAGCGAGAGCTGTTGCTGGCTGGTATTCGTGAGAAAAAGACCGTCTATGGGGCTGCCATCAGAGATATCGAGCTGTCCGCGCAACGACTTCAAGAACTGATTGATGCGAAACATACGGCTCAGCCGGTTGCCGGTTCGGTTCCCTTCCGTGAGATGAAGGGCTTGCTTCCCTGGCCAGCCAGCGGGGAGGTGGCGGTGCCATTCGGCAGGGTAAAAAACCCCGGCTCTCAGACATACACAAAACATGTCGGATTAGATATTTCCGCTCCGGCCGGCTCGGAGATTCGCGCGATACACGATGGCCTCGTCGCTTATTGCGACTGGTTTCGAGGGTATGGGAAATTGCTGATCCTTGACCATGGAGGCGGATACAGCAGCGTTTATTCGCATTGCTCGGAGATATTCGTCGGAACGGGTGACCGCGTGAGTGCGGGTCAGCCGATTGCGCTCGTGGGTGAAACCGGTTCCTTGAAGGGACCTCTTCTGTACTTCGAGATCAGAGAGGACGGGCAGCCAGTTGACCCTGCGGAGTGGCTTCAAAGGAGGAACATAAATGAGACGCACCCGGAATGAGTTTTACCTTTTTCTGATTGTGGTCCTGGTTCTGGGCTTCATTGTGGGCAGCAATCTCGTTGTTGCCCAGACGGGATCAACCTATGACGACCTGGAAATTTTTTCCGACGCGCTGAGTATCATTCAGAGCGAATACGTCAAGGAGGTTGACAGCAGGGACCTGATATACAACGCCCTGAAAGGGATGCTCGACGGGCTGGACCCACACAGTCAATTCATGGCCCCGGACACGTATCGGGAACTCAAGGTTGAGACCGAAGGCCACTTCGGCGGTTTGGGCATTGTAATCAGCCTCGACGAGAACAAAGTGCTCACGGTCGTTTCCCCGATAGAAGATACTCCCGCATTCAAGGCTGGCGTCCTGGCAGGAGACAAGATTATCAAAATTAACGGCGAGGGCACACAGGGATTGGTTCTGGAAGAGGCTGTAAGAAAATTGCGCGGACCGAAGGGTTCGAAGGTGACCATTTCCATCCTTCGGACCTACGAGGAAGAGCAAAAAATGCCGGAGGAAATCGACTTCACGCTGACCCGCGACGACATTAAGATCAGGAGCGTATACGGAGAGATGCTGACAGAGAATATCGGGCGGATCCGGCTGCGCGAGTTTAGTGAGCAGACGTCCGCCGAACTGAAAAATGAACTCGAGGAATTGAAAAAGCGCGGAATGCACTCTCTGATTCTAGACCTCCGCAACAACCCCGGAGGACTTCTCAATGTGGCCGCTGACGTGGCTGATGTGTTCCTCGAAAAAGGACAATTGATTGTGTACACGGAGTCGCGACATCCCGAGCAGAGCTTGCGGTTCAAAGCAAAGGAGGAGTCGCTGGTCGATTCTTCCATGCCTACCGTGGTGCTGGTCAACAGCGGAAGCGCGAGCGCTTCGGAAATCGTTGCGGGCGCATTACGAGATTGGCATCGCGCGGTTATTCTCGGGTCGAAGACATTCGGCAAGGGATCGGTCCAGAGCATTATTCCCCTGGCCGATGGCTCCGCGTTGCGCCTGACGACCGCAAAGTACCTGACCCCGAACGGCCATTCGATAAACGATGTCGGGATCATACCGGATATCGAGGTGAAGATGAGCAAGGAACAACTGATGGAGCTTCTGCGCAGCATGGACATAGCGGGCGCTTCGGGAAAGAAGGAGGAAGAGGACGAGGACGAGGTCGCCGACATTCAGCTGAAGCGTGCAATCGAATTGTTACAGGGATATGACATATTTAAAACACTCGAGCAAAATATAAACCTCGCGAAAAAAGAGATCGAAACGACGCCCGACCAAACTGACGAGTCGGATGCGGAAACCGCGACGGACGATGTAATGATTGAGTTTCTGCCGGAGGCGATGCCCTCGAAAGAACAAGACGCCCCCCACACGGAGGAAGTGCCAAGTGACAGGTGAGGAGGGTTTATCAACGAGGTCGGATGGTAGACGATGGAACGATATGAGGCCGGTTACCATTCACCGCGGGTTCACGAAATATGCCGAAGGGTCCGTGCTCATAGAACTGGGTGATACGCGGGTTATTTGTAACGCCAGCGTGCTGGAGGGCGTTCCCTCATTTTTGGACGGCGCGGGGAAGGGTTGGGTAACCGCCGAATACGCCATGCTTCCCCGTGCGACGCATACCCGAAGCGATCGTGGAAGGACGGGCCGAGCTTCGGAAATACAGCGATTGATCGGGCGGTCGCTTCGCTCGGTGGTCGATCTCACCGCGCTCGGCGCCCGAACGATTCAAATCGATTGCGACGTGATTCAGGCTGACGGCGGCACGCGCACTGCCGCGATTACCGGTTCCTTTGTTGCCTTGCACGATGCCCTCACGTTGCTGCTGAAATCGGACGGGATCAGCTCCATGCCGATTAAAGAAGCCGTTGCCGCAACGAGCGTCGGTATAAACGATGGCCTGCCCATGCTTGACCTCTGCTATGAGGAAGACTCTCGGGCCGAGGCCGACCTGAATGTGGTGATGACCAGGGGAGGGAGAATTATCGAGATTCAGGGCGCCGCGGAATCCAGACCTTTCGAGAGAGTAGTCCTCGATGACATGTTAGACCTTGCACGGGCGGGAATAGAACATCTGGTTCGAGTTCAGATGACGACCCTCGGATTGGAAAGTGTGCCACGTTGAGACTCCTTGTTGCCACAAGCAATTCCGGAAAGACGCGGGAAATCAGAAAGATTCTCGCAGGAATCCCGTTTGAGATTGTCAATCTGAAAGATGTGGGAAAGCTTACGGAAGCGCGCGAGACGGGCAATTCCTTTGCCGCCAACGCACGCATCAAAGCTCGAACCTATTATCGGCAGAGCGGACTTCTCACTCTGGCTGAAGACTCGGGTCTTCAGGTCGATTACCTCGGCGGAAGGCCGGGCGTCCTGTCGGCGAGATTTGCGGGAGAAACAGCGTCAGACGCCGATAATGTGAGGCGGCTGCTGGCTTCAATGCGGGGCGTTCCTCAGGAAAAGCGCCATGCGAGGTTCGTGTGTGTCGTTGCGATAACGGACGGGAAGAAAATGTGGATGGCTACGGGCAAATGCGAGGGCAGAATCGCATCCCGTCCTTCGGGACGTTCCGGCTTCGGATATGACCCGGTGTTCATTCCGGACGGTTACAACAAGACCTTTGCGAACCTGGGCGCGGACGAGAAGAATAAAATAAGCCATCGCGGCCAAGCGTTGAGAAAGGCGCGCCGCATACTCGAACGACAGGCGCCGCCGGGAAAACATGAAAGTATACGAAGTAGACCCGAAGGCTCCCAAGCGCGGGCACATCCATGAGATTGCCTCGATTCTCAAAAAGGGCGGAATAATAGCCTACCCGACCGACACTTTGTACGGATTAGGGGGAGACGCTTTCAACCCGGAGGCCGTGCACCGGATAAGAATTCTGAAAGGCAGGGAAGGGGCAAAGCCGCTGCCATATATTATTGACAAAGTCGAGCGGCTGTCGGAGTGGGGAATCGTTCTTTCACAAGTCGGCATGGCTATCGCAAAACAGTTCTGGCCGGGTCCCGTATCGCTCGTCGTCGAAGACAGCGGAAACCTTCCCGCTGACGTTGTGGACTCGCGAAGGACTCTGTGCGTCAGGGCGCCGGACAACCAGGTTGCGCGCGCCATAGCCGGGGCTCTGCGAGGATTGCTGGTTGCAACGAGCGCCAATCCTTCCGGCAAAGCGCCGGCGCGCACCGCGCGTGAAGCAATTGAATATTTCAGAGGAGAAATCGACGCGGTGGTGGATGGTGGCACAAGCAGGTCAGGGATGCCGTCCACTATAGTCGATGTGACGCGACAGAAAGCGCTCATAGTAAGGGAAGGCGTTGTCTCTTCAGAGAGGCTGCGCACTGTCATTGACAAGTTTGAAACGTGACACTGACCGAGGGAAGGAACCAGAGAGAGATGCGACTGGGAATAGCATCGGACCATGCGGGATTTGAATTGAAAGGAACAATCAAGCAGTATCTGACAGGGAAAGGGTACGGCATCGAAGATTTTGGCTGTACCAGCGAAGAATCGTGTGACTACCCGGATTTTGCGAAACCGCTCTGCGAAGCCGTGTTGTCGAATTCATGTGAGCGAGGCATACTTGTTTGCGGGACCGGCCTCGGTATGAGTTATGCCGCCAACAGGTACAAGGGAATTCGGGCGGCCTTGTGCATGAATCCGAAAATGGCCGAGCTCTCGCGTGCGCACAACGATGCGAACGTACTCGTCTTGGGGGCACGGGTTACCGACTCTGCAGAGGCCGAAAATATCATAAAAACATGGTTGAGCACGCCGTTTGAAGGAGGACGGCACCTGAGGCGAATACAGAAAATAGATGTCGATGAATAGGCAGAGAAAAAGAGGGGAAAAAATTTTGAAAGTGCTGGACGAAAAAGTGGCAACCGGCGCCCTGGCACAGGTCGATCCCGACGTCGCTCAGGCGATTGAACAAGAACACGAACGCCAGCGGAGCAAGCTTCAGTTGATCCCGTCAGAGAATTACACCAGTGCAGCCGTGCTGGAGGCGCAGGGCTGCTTAATGACGAACAAATACGCCGAGGGATATCCGGGAAACCGGCATTATGGCGGCTGTGAGTTTGTTGACATAGTCGAGAATCTAGCGATTGACCGAGCAAAAAAACTGTTCGGAGCCGAACATGCAAATGTCCAGCCCCATTCCGGCAGTCAGGCGAATATGGCGGTTTATTTCAGCGTTCTGGAGCCGGGAGACCTCATCATTGGTATGCAACTCGCACATGGCGGACATCTGACTCATGGCGCGCCCGCCAGCTTTTCGGGACGATTTTTCAAGGTTGTGTCGTACGGAGTTAACCCTGAGACGGAGACGCTCGACTTTGATGAAATCATGAGGCTCGCAAAGTTGAACAGGCCGAAAATGATAGTTGTCGGCGCGAGCGCGTATCCGCAAATAATTGACTTTGCGAAATTCGGCGAGATAGCGAAGGAAGTCGGCGCCTATTTGATGGCGGATATTGCGCATATCGCCGGTCTCATAGCGGGCGGGGTTCACCCGAACCCGTTCCCGCACGCCGATTTCGTGACGGTGACGACGCACAAGACATTGCGCGGGCCGCGAGGAGGCATGATTCTTTGCAGAGCGGAATTCGCCGAAAAAATCGATAAAACGGTTTTCCCGGGAATTCAGGGCGGCCCTCTCATGCATGTGATTGCTGCAAAAGCGGTCTGCCTGAAGGAAGCAATGTCCAAACAGTTTGCGGACTACCAGCGACGAATCGTGCGCAACGCGAGGCGTCTCGCCGCGGAATTCGCCGAGCGCGGCTTCCGACTTGTCACGGGGGGAACGAACACACATCTGATGTTGATCGACCTCACGAATAAAGGGCTGACCGGCAAAGAGGCGGCGGAAATACTGGACGACGCCGGAATTACCGTTAATCGGAACGCCATACCTTTCGACAAGCGGAGTCCCCTCGTTACAAGTGGTATCAGGCCGGGAACCCCTGCCGTAACCACTCGGGGGATGGGGGAAGATGAGATGGCAGTGATTGCGGCTTTTGTCGATGAAGCCTTGAACGCCCGCTACGACAGGACTCACCTGTCCCGAATAAGGGAGCGGGTGCGGGAACTTTGTCAAAAGTTTCCCATGCCGACAAAAATATAACCCGCCCTCCGGGCGATGGAGAGGAATCATTGACTCGACCGTCGTGGGATGAATACTTTCTTGATATAGCGAAGCTCGTCGCGAGCCGTTCCACCTGTTTGCGGCGGCGCGTGGGAGCGGTCTTCGTTCGAGACAAGCGAATACTGACCACCGGCTACAACGGAGCGCCAAGCGGGTTACGGCATTGCGAGGAAATGGGATGCATCCGAGAGCGTGAAGGCATCCCATCGGGCGAACGGCATGAACTCTGCCGCGGCATTCATGCGGAGCAGAACGCCATACTTCAAGCGGCGCAGTTCGGTATCAGCCTTCGGGGTTCGGTCCTCTATTGCACGGACCAGCCGTGCGTGTTGTGCGCGAAAATGCTCATCAACACGGGGGTCGAACGAATTGTCGTGAGCGGTGGCTATCCGGATGAACTGTCAAAGGAGATGCTGCGCGAAGCGGGGATCGAGATAGAGATGAAGGAAATGGACAGGGTATGAGTTCATTGACACCGAAAGAGATCGTCCAGGAACTCGATAAATACATCATCGGACAGCACGGCGCCAAGCGAATGGTAGCCATTGCGATGCGCAACCGCTGGAGACGTCAGCGATTGCCCGAAGACCTCCGCGACGAAGTGGCGCCAAAGAACATCATCATGATCGGCCCCACGGGAGTGGGGAAGACGGAGATTGCCCGACGCCTGGCCAGGCTTGCGGACGCGCCGTTCCTCAAAGTCGAGGCCTCCAAGTTTACGGAAGTTGGTTATGTGGGCCGCGACGTCGAATCGATGGTTCGGGAACTGGCCGAAATAGCGGTCAACATGGTCAAATCGCAAAGAACGGGGGAAGTCCGGGAAGTTGCCGAGAGAATGGCCGAGGAACGTTTGATGGACCTCATCCTGCCGCCCCAATACCGTCCTTCGGGGTCGGAGGAAACGTACACCGGACATGGACCGACCGATACCGTCAAGGCCCCGGCCACAACGCGTGACAAGTTAATGGAGAAACTTCGCAGGGGAGAGATGGATGAAAGGTATGTGGATATAGAAGTTCAGGAAAGCGCGTCATTGCCTCTTCAGATATTTTCGGGGTCGGGCCTGGAAGAAATGGATGTCGGCCTGAAAGGAATGCTCGGAAAACTGCTTCCGTCTCAGACCAAGAGGAAGAAGGCAAAGATCAAAGAGGCAAAGAAAATACTCGCGAACGAGGAGGCCCAAAAGCTCATAGACATGGACGAAGTCGTTTCGACTGCGCTGAAGAGGACGCAGGAGGCAGGCATAATTTTTCTGGATGAGATTGACAAGATTGCCAGCCGGGGACAGCCCGGACACGGCCCGGATGTTTCTCGGGAAGGGGTGCAACGGGATTTGCTCCCGCTTGTTGAAGGCAGCACGGTGATTACAAAATATGGCCCTGTTAATACTCAACATATCTTGTTCATTGCGGCAGGCGCGTTTCACATGACCAAGCCGTCTGACCTCATTCCCGAGCTTCAGGGCAGGTTCCCGTTGCGCGTCGAATTATCGAGTCTTACGGCCGACGACTTCGAGAGAATCCTGCGCGAACCGCTAAATGCGCTTGTCAAACAATATGTCGGCTTGATGAAAACCGAGGGCATCGAGCTGGAAATCACCGACGACGCCATCAATGAGATTGCTGTCAGTGCAGAAGCTGTGAACGAACAGACCGAAAACATTGGAGCGCGTCGGCTGCATACCATAATGGAGCGGGTGATCGAGGATATTTCATATGATGCGCCCGCCCAAGCCGGAAGCAAGATAACGATTGACCGTGCATACGTGAAAGAACGGCTGAAAGAAGTTCTGAAAGACCAGGATTTGAGCCGTTACATTTTATAGGTTTGCTTCAGAAGCGCCTTGGTTTCATATAAGATGGTGAGGTCGGCAGTGGTATTGGGTCAATCCGGTCCCGTGCGTTCAGCATTTCCCTCCGAAGCGCCCTTCGAGAGAATTGTTGCGGCATTTACCACCCGTAGTTTGAACAATGAGCAAACCGTCGGCAACGACCTGAATGCCGGCTTGCACGCGCATGACGACCCCATACGTGTCGCTGAGAATCGGCGGCGTATATTCGACATGCTCGGACTCAATCCCGACCATTTTACATCTGCCAGACAGATCCACGGAGATGGGATATACCGTGTCACCGGTGAGGACCGTGGCAAGGGGGCAACCGACTATGCCACCGCCATCCCTGCAACCGACGGATTGATAACCGATGTGGCCGACCTTCCCATAGGAGTATTCACCGCGGACTGTGTACCGGTTTTCCTCTATGACCCCCGAATCCCCGCGGTTGGCATCGTGCACGCCGGCTGGCGCAGCACCGCCTTGTCAATCGTGGAGAAAACGGTGGACAGAATGAAGAGGGAATTCGAGTCGAAAGCCGAGAGCATGTGGGCCGCGATCGGACCGTCGATCGGGCCATGTTGCTACGAGGTCGGGGCGGATGTGGTCGGTAAGTTTCGCAGAGAATTCGACTATTCCGACTCTTTGTTCCGAAAGACGGGAAAGAAAAAATGGCATCTTGACCTTTGGGCGGCCAACCGGTTCCAGTTAGCGAAGGCGGGTGTCAGAGAAGCAAGAGTAATCAACCACAGACTTTGCTCCGCCTGCGACTCCGACAGATATTTTTCAGCTCGAAAACTTGGTCCGCAAACCGGTCGCACCCTCTCCGTCATTGCCATCAAGAGTTGAACCGACCGTGGTTCCGCTTGCCTTCCGATGGAGAAATTCTAGCTTATGCGAGCGAATAAAGTGTCGGTCAAACAGAAATTTTGCGATCGAAAAGGATATGCTTATAATTAACCGGCTCGGAAACCGGCGAAGAAATGAAATCGGCAAAAAAACTGCTTGCTCCTGCTGTCATACAGGCCATTCGGAAAGAAATTGAGTCGGTTGGCGGCAACGAGGTCTTCTTTCTCGGGAACACGGACGAAAACCGCGTTGTCTCTGAGGTCGTGCCGCTTGCCCACGGCAATGCCGGGGCGGTCCCTGCAATCACCCAACTTGCGCGCCCGGGTGATGTCGTCATTCATAATCATCCCAACGGACCGCTGTCTCCTTCCGAGGCAGACCTCTCGATTGCCAGCAGTATCGGCCAGGCCGGAGTCGGCTGTTACATCGTCAACAATTCGGTCACGCGGGTGTACGAGGTTGTTGCAGCATTCGAACACGAAAAAATCGAACCACTTCGTGTCGAACAATTGTGCGATGCTCTCAAACCAGGAGGTCCCGTTGCAAAGAAGTTGACAAAATATGAGCACCGGGAGCAACAGGTCGAAATGTTGCGCGCGGTGGCGAACGCGTTCAACACGGACGGCATCGCCGTGATTGAAGCCGGCACGGGTACCGGAAAAACGTTCGCTTACCTTATTCCTGCTATATTTTGGGCTGTCTCGAATCGGGAGCGGGTTGTCATATCCACAAATACGATTAACCTGCAGGAGCAACTGGTCCGAAGAGATATTCCAACCTTGTTGTCCACCCTTGACATAGATTGCAAGGCCGTCCTTGTGAAGGGTCGAAGCAATTACGTGTGTCTTCGAAAGCTGAAAATGGTGGAAAATGAGTTTGAGATACTCACCATGCCGGAGGAACGCGAGATGCTCGAGTCAATAATTGACTGGAGCAAACGAACAAAGGATGGAAGCCTTTCGGACCTCGGATTTGTGCCCAAGCAGGAAATATGGGAAAAAGTTAACTCGGAAAGCGATACTTGCTTGCGGGCGCGCTGCGGTCATTTCAATGAATGCTTTGTCAATCGGGCACGCCGGGAAGCCGCCTCCGCCGATTTGCTTATCGTCAATCATCACCTTCTTTTTGCTGATCTTTCCCTGAGAAGCATGACCCAGGGATATTCCGATATGGCAGTGCTGCCCGGTTATCGGCGCATCATCTTCGATGAAGCGCACAATATCGAAGATTCGGCCACGTCTTATTTCGGTGCGAGAGTCACACGAGTTGGCCTGCTGCGCCTGCTTGGTCGAATCCACAATCGACAATCGAAACAACAAGAGGGTGGATTGATATCGCTGGTGAGGAGGAAACTGCTGGGCGTGCCGGGGAAAAACGACCACATCGAAGAGATCGTGTTGGACATTCAAAACGAGGTCATACCGCGTAAACGCGACCTCGAGCATTTGACCGATGAAGCATGTGGCGCTATCTTCGAGTTTCTTTGTGCCCGCGCCAGCAAGACAAACGGGGAGGTTAAGTTACGAGTGGGGCCTGATTTGCAGGATGATGAACAGTGGCGCCAAGAATGTGTGCCTGCTGTCGAACATCTGCTCAATGAATTACGCGCGTTTGCAGCCAGGGTTCATCTCGTTCTCAGAAAACTCCAAGAGATTGGCGCCGGCGACATCGACGAGTTCGATTTTACCGATGATTGCATTGAATTGGAGGCCATGTGTAACCGCCTGGAAATTGCGGCGGAAACCATCGAGGACACAGTATTCGGCGACAGCCTTGACCGCATCAGGTGGGTCGAAGTCAGGCCGCGCGGCCCGGGCAATATAGTCCGCCTTTTTGCTGTTCCGTTGAATGTTGGTCCGGTGCTGGTCGAGCAGGTATATTCCAAATTTCCGACAATTGTGCTTACCTCGGCAACGTTGACGGTCGTTGGACGATTCGATTTCGTTTCTGAACGCATTGGGTTGAACCGTGCAGACGCTGACCGCCTTGACTATGTGACCCTTCCGTCTCCTTTCAATTTCGCCGAACAGGCAATAATCGGGATTCCGACGGATATTCCGGGGATTAAGGATTCGAAATACCTTTACTCATTGATTCAGGCGATATTCCGTTGTCTGACAATTAGCCAGGGGCGCGCATTCCTTCTTTTCACCTCCTTCCGCATGTTGGATTCGGTGTATTCGAGCTTGGCGCCGGACCTGGAAAAATTGATGGGAATCCGGGCGCTTCGGCAAGGCGATGACAACCGCACGGCGCTTCTCGAAAAGTTTCGGAGAGACACGTCATCGGTATTATTTGCTACGCTCAGCTTTTGGGAGGGCGTGGATGTCGAGGGCGAATCGCTCGAATGTGTCGTTTTGGTGAAATTGCCTTTTAAGGTCCCCGATGAGCCGGTGACCCAGGCGCGGGCGGAAGAGATTGAACGTCGCGGGGGAAGACCTTTTTTGGAATATTCCGTCCCGCTGGCTGTCATCAAGTTCAAGCAGGGGTTCGGACGGCTCATCCGCAACCGAACCGATCACGGAGCGGTTCTCGTTTTGGACAAGCGCGTCGTGGAAAGGGTATATGGTCGGACGTTTCTGAACTCCCTTCCCCCATGCCGCATCGTCCAGGGCCCGGCCGAATACGTATTCGAGGAGGTCCAAAAATTTTTTTCTTCATTTCGCCGTTCGGAAGGAAAGGGAAGAACGAGGCCCTAAGAAGAATTTGCGCATGATTCCGGAGGCGGCGGTGCGGCAATGCTTGGGGCTGGTGGACATCGGCCTTCGGAATGAAATATACTGTCCGAAATCGCACGAGGGACGGCATTGTGCAGGAACCGGAGTCATCAAAGGAGAACGCAAGCGATGGGTGCGCCGTTTGAACGAACGATGGAAGTAGTCAATGGATTGTTGAAACCGATGGCGCAGATGCTGAGTGAAACACCGCTTCCGCCTTTCGAGGAATATTCTCATCTGTATGCCGTGGGAATCAGAGGCCAGGCTGCTCAGTACGAGGACATTGCCGCCGCAATGCACGATGAAAACAGGAAGGTGGCATTATTCGAGTTTGGGCTGGTTCCTCAAATCTTTTATGCGTTCGACTGTGCCCCAATGTGTCTCGAGTTCTACCCCGGGTTCTTCACGGGCATGAATCAAAACGTCGTATATGAGTTTCTGGAGGCGGCGGAGGAAGCCGGTGTCCCCTCGGATACCTGTTCGACCGACCGTTTCATTATTGGAGCCGCCCTGAGCGATGAGCTCCCGGTTAACTCCTTCTTTGTCACGTCGTCTGCGCCGTGCGACGGAACCCGCATCGCGTATCCGATAATCAACAAGATACTGGAATGCCCGATGCTGTTCCTCGATGCACCGTTTCGTTATGACCGACCGGCAATCAGATACTACGCCCGCCAACTGAAAGCCGACCTTATCCCGTTTCTCGAGAGGAATACGGGTAAGAAATTTGACATAGACCGGTTTCGGGAAGCGGTGGTCCTGTCAAATGAGGCATATGAATACATGGTCGACTTGCACGACGCATACGCCGCCAAACCGGCGCCGCATCCGGGTTTTCTGAAAATGTTTCCATATATGAGTTTTATCCAGAGGGCGGGGCACCCGGGGCTGGTCGAAACACTCAAGATTCTGCGGAACGACGCGGTATCGAGAGTGAGAGAGGGGCGCACACAGGGGCCATTCGAGGAAAGGCACAGAGTTATTTGGGTTCATGTGCCGCCCACCTACGACCGTGAACTCTTTGGTTGGATGGAAGAGAACTTCGGAGCCGTAGTCGTGACGAATTCGCTCTCGAGTTCGGCTGTCCTGGAACCGATTGACACGGCAAGTCTCGAGACAATGCTCGAAGGTGTCGCATGGCAAGGACTCGACATGACAATGTCACTCATGCGGTTCGACACGGAAAAATTTTTGGATTTCACCCTTCGAGCCTACGATTATTACAAGTGCGATTGCATGATTGTAACCCAGCATGTCGGGTGTAACAGCATCTGCGGCGCGCGGGGGCGGCTTCGGGAAATCTGCAGGAAACGCGACATACCGGTGCTTTTCGTTGAATTCGACTATAACGATGACCGTGTGCTTTCGCCGGAACTGATGCGCACGCAAATCGAAGAATTCTTTACCACGGTGATGGTTTAGGAGACCGTATTATGGAGGTCCTTGAACAATTTGGAAAGATTGCTTCGAGCATCAATAACCCCGAGATCGAGACCTGGAAAAAAGCTGATGGCCGCGTTATCGGTACGGTGTGTTCCAACATTCCTGAAGAGATACTGCATGCGGCGGGGTTGCTGGCGGTCCGCCTGAGGGCCCCGGGCCTGCACGACACGTCGAGCGCGGACTCTCAACTTCACAGAATCAATTGCTCGTACACGCGGTCTTTGCTTGAATTGCTCCTTCGGGGAGACTTGGCCTTTCTTGACGGGTTGGTAACGACGAACACATGCGACCACATGCTTCGCCTGGCGGGTGAGATGGAGGATAAAGCAGGTTTTCCGTTCGTTCATTATTTCTCCATGTATCATGCCTTGGGAAGTGTGGTGTCTGAGTGGTTTATTCTCGAAATGCAATACTTGATGGACCATTTGAAGGAGGTATTTGGGGTCGACGTGTCCGAGGCCCAGCTTCGAAGGTCGATCACGCTCCATAATCGTGTGCGAGCGCTCATGAGCCGACTAAACGAACTCCGAAAGCATGACCCGCCTCCCGTGAGCGGCAGCGAGTACTTGCAGATCGCGTTGGCCGGTATGTCCATGCCGAAAGAACGATTCAATGACACTCTGGAAATCCTCGTTCCCCAGCTAGAGAAACGGAAAAGCGGGAGGCCGACTCTGCCGCGGCTGTTGCTTCTCGGCGGTGGGTGCGACGCTCCAGAGTTCGTCGGATTCTTGGAGAGTAAGGGTGCCTGGATAGTGGCCGACGCTCTGTGCTTCGGTACCCGGCACTACCAGGGAATAATCGAAGAGAACTCGAAAACCCCGCTCGAAGCGATAGCGAACCGTTACGTCGGTAGGATTCCATGTCCCTCGATAATCAACGGATTTGATTTTGGAAGCGGCCTTCTGAAAAAGACCATTCAAGATTGGCGGATTGACGGTGTCATTTGCGCGCGATTGAAATTCTGTGACCACTGGGCGGGCATGCGCAAGCTGCTGGCCGAGGAGTTGCGGCACAACAACAGTGTTCCGGTTCTCGACCTCGAGCGCGAATACTCTACGACGGCTTCCGGCCAGGTCAGCACCCGGGTTCAGGCTTTTCTCGAGATGATAAAGAGTTAAGCGTTCGATTCGCCGCCCTTTCTGGAGGCGTTCCCCGAGTGAGTGATTCAATCAAAACGACTGGCGCAACCGGTGTCGCCGAATTTGCCTGCAGCGTTTAATGATTTCTTAACAAGTTTGCGGTATCGTTGTTATGAGACATGCCGTCTCCGGCGCTCCAAAACGTTTTAAGATTTGCCCGGAAATGAGGGTATAATTACTTGAACGAGACAAAGTCGGCAGGGAGTAGCGTGCAGGGGTTTGTGTTTGCGTTCTGCAAACCATTTCCGGGCCGACAATTTCAACTCGGCGCTCCGCAACATCGCCAAAAAGTCTGACATGCAAGGGTCAAAGAAAACGAAAGCCGACCTCGTCAAAGAAGTCGAAAAGCTTCGTGCCCGCGTCTCTTCGCTCGAGGAGTCGGAACGGGAACTGAAACGAGTTCATGATGAATCCCGAAATATCTCTGAATTGCTCGATAGAATGTTCTCGGCGGCGCATCCTCTCATCGCATATATGGACAAAGAGTTTACGTTCCTTCGGGTAAACCGCGCATATGCCGAGGCGGACGGGCGGACACCGGAATTCTTTGTTGGAAAGAAGCATTTTGACCTTTATCCGCACGAAGAGAACGAAAAGATTTTTCAGTCGGTGATAGCGACGGGACAACCTTTTTCGGTTCGGGCGAAACCGTTTGAATACGCTGAACACCCTGAACGCGGTGTCACCTATTGGGATTGGAGCCTCCAGCCGGTAAAGAACGCGTCAGGTGAAGTCGAGGGCCTTGTTCTGTGCCTGGTTGACGTCACAGAACGTATGAGAGCCGAGGCGGAAATAAAGAGATATGCTCGGGGGCTCGAAGCCCTTGTCGAGTCTCGGACGGCCGAGTTGCGAAACGTAAATGAACAACTGCGGCAGGAAATCGCTGAGCGTAAGCTGATTGAAGAGGAACTTCGAAGGGAAAAGGTTTTCTCGGAAATGTCACGTGAATTCGTTCAATCAGCGTTGGACGCTCTCTCTGCAAACATTGCTGTTCTTGACCAGTACGGGCGAATCACCATGGTCAATCAGGCATGGGTCGAGTTCGCAAATGAGAACGGTCTTGCGGACCAGAACTACTGTGTGGGAGCGGACTACCTGGCTGTTTGCCGTTCGGAGGAAAACGAATCGGTTGATAATCCGCACCCTGTCCGCGAAGGCTTAAGCGCTGTGCTTTCAGGACAAACGGCCCGGTTCGAATTTGAATATCCGTGTTCTGGCCCGCAGGAAGAGCGATGGTTTCAGCTCTTTGCCACTCCATTCACGCATGCCGGACAAAATTGGGCGGTCATTGCCCACATCGATATAACGGAACGAAAGCGTGCCGAGGAAAAATTGCGTTTCTCGTTGGATGAATCGCGCAGGCATTCGGACGAAATGGACGCCCTGCTGAAGAGTTCAAAAGCAGTTTTGTCAAATCAAGAATTCGCACGGTCGGCGCGAGAGATATTTGACTCCTGCAAAGAGCTGGTTGGCGCTACTGCCGGCTACATAGCTCTGCTGTCGCAGGACGGCAGCCAAAATGAATTGCTGTTTCTGGATTCGGGGGGGCTTCCGTGCAGAGTAGACCCGAGCCTTCCAATGCCGGTTCGAGGGTTGCGCGCTGAAGCGTACCTGTCGAAAAAGGCGATCTACGAGAACAATTTCAGAGGCTCTGAATGGGAACAGCTCATGCCCACCGGACATGCCGAACTCGTTAGCGTGATGTTTGCGCCACTGATCCTGAATAAAGAGGCAGTAGGCTTGATCGGCTTGGCGAATAAACCCGGCGGATTCACCGAGCGTGACGCCGAACTGGCCTCGGCCTTTGCCGACCACGCTGCCATCGCTCTCCAGAATAGTCGAAGCCTCGAGGCGCTGAAACGGAGTGAGAAGAGATATCGCAGGCTTTCCCATGCGCTCGAAGCGACAGTGAAGAAGAAGGTTGCCGAACTCAGGCAAGCGGAGAACCTCGCGGCAATCGGACGCTTGATATCAATTGTCGCCCATGAGATACGCAATCCATTGCAGAATATACGGATGGGCATCGATACGCTTGACAAGGGAATAGGGAAAGATGAAGAGAAGAGAGAAATAATCGGCGAGGTCAAGCACGGCATTAACCTGCTCAACGGAATCGTAACGGAACTGTTGGAATATTCCAAGCCGATTCAACTGGAACGCACATACTGGCCGCTTCGGGAAGTTGTTCGACAGGCGCTCGGGAGCATGCGGAATAAGCTCGAGACGGTGAGAGTCCATGTGAACCTGGAATACGCAGAAAAAGAGATTTCTGTCGATGTCGCAAAGTTCAACCGGGTCCTCGTAAATCTCATAGCAAACTCTGTTGAGGCAATGCCGGATGGTGGCGACCTGAGAATTTCAACCCGGTTCATTGATCCGGAAGGCTCGGCGCTGTTGGAGATGCGCATATCCGATACAGGTTGCGGAATCGAAGAGGAAAATCTGGGTCGAATTTTTGACCCATTCTTCACCACCAAAAATCAGGGCACCGGCCTGGGAATTTCAATCTGTAGAAACATCATTCAAGCCCACGGCGGGACTATGACTGTCAGCAGTGAAGTGAACCAGGGAACCACAGTGACAATAACATTGCCTGTCGAAAGTTAGCTGGCCGGCTCAATCGAATTTCTTCAGTTCCTCGACTGCGGCTTCAATTTCCAGAATCGGGTTTTGCGCGTCCAGAAGCTGAAGCATTTTAGCATCCCTCATAAGCTTTTCCACTCCGTAATCCTGCATGTAACCGTATCCGCCGTGGATTTGAACGGCGTCGAGGACCACCTCCAGGGATGCGTTTGTGCAGAACACTTTTGCGTAAGCTCCCGCTGGCCTGCCGAAAAGGCCGGAAGGAAAATCGCCGCGCAGAGCCGCAATATAGGTCGCGGTCCCGGCATGCAGGGAAATCAACATCTTCCCGAGCATTCGTTGAATGGGTTGGTGCCAAGCGATGATTTTCCCATACTGGTAGCGTTCGCGCGCGTAGTTGAACGCCTTCTGATACGCGCTTCTGCCGACTCCCATGGCTGTCGCTGCAAGAAACGCGTGCAAAGCATGATGTGCCTCGGACAGAATGCCCTCGGCATTGTCCGGTTCCCCAATGATATCATCGAAGTCGATTTCAACGTGGTCGAACATCACCGGGTTTATAGGAACAGCCTTCAGGCCTCCAAAATTTTCCGATTCTCCGACCGCGACACCCTCCCGGTCAAGTGACACGATAAGGCATGTTAGGGGTCCATTTATGAGGTCATGCCGGGGTTTCGCAAAGACCACCAAAAAGGAGGCAAGGCCGGCAGCGGGCACAAAACCGGCCGTTCCGTGCAGAACGAAGCCGTCTCCACCGAGCTCGAGGGCAAGCGTTTCTTCATCATTCTGCGAGGGAGGCTGCCGGGAGGGAAATACGCACGTACCCAATGCGGCCCCGGAGGAGGTCTGCGTCCCAAGCCCGGCCTCGTTGTTTAATTCCTTGTGGAGAAGCGCTGTTTGAGCGCAAAAGTGATAGGCAAGCGCCACGGCAACGCTTGCACAACCATTTGCCAGAGCATCTAGGGTGAAAGCTGCGGGAAGAGCGCCGAGGCCTGTTCCCCCAAGCTCCTCCGGCGTGATGATCCCCAGCAATTCCAACTCGGAGAGTTTATTGAGCATCCTTCTCGGAAAGGCGAAATCGGAATTCTGGTCGGCCTCGGAAGCTTTTGGCGCCACGTCCCTCTGAACAAACTTGTTGCAGACTTCCAGAATCTGTCTATATTCTTCCATTGCGTACCGTTTACTTCATTTTTCGTCTTTTCAGATTTTTCCGTAGCAGGGAGAAGGCGGATGTCTGTGACGAAGCCGACCGCTCAGGCTATCAAACAGTCAAGATGTCGAACCGATGGGCCACTTCCCCCTTGAATACTTCCTTGCGATTGAGCTGATTCGTGCCCTCATATATCTGTGTTACTTTGGCGTCCCGGAATATTTTTTCGATTCCCCATCGACATGCCGCTCCGTCTAATCCCACAATATCGAGGCACCTTGAGGCTACCTGCATCCCGGTGTCTGTTCCGTTCACCTTTGCGGCGGACCCCACACGCAAGAAATAGTTGACGACATCCTTTGGTACGGCTTTTCTCTTCAACCTCTTGAAAAGTTCGTGAATCCATTCGCCTGAGAGCGCTTTCTGCACTTGTTCGGAACGGGCCAACTGTTCGGGCAGCAATTTGAGCGCCGCCTGCAGCCCGGGCTTTTGGAAGAGACCGAAGAGACCTATGGCATCCATGGCGAGGCCCACGCTTGCGTAGGATTGCCGGGCCGCATTGAGCAGTTGCAGCATGTCCGCTATTTCCATTTGGACCCAGTCTTCTTCCAAGAGACGATGTCCCTTGACTTGTTTTTGAAATGCATATTGTATGGTTCGTTCGAGGGCGCCGCGTCCCACGCCGACCCCGAGAGCGCCGACTAATCCGCGCGTGATTGATAGAATCTCGAGCGTGTGCTCGATACCGGCGCCCTCTTTCATCCAGCAATCTTCTTCCGGTATAAAGACATCCTCGAAAATTAATTCGGCCGTAGGTTTTGCCTTATGCCCGCACTTTCTTTCGACACGGCCGACACTGAACCCTTGTCTGTCGGAGGTGACATAGAATGTCGCCGAAGTCTCGAGTGGGCACGCAGGGTCAGTTGGCGCATTGAAAACAATTCGATGCGCGAGAGACCCCATCGTGATAAAGCATTTCCGCCCATTCACCCGATAACCGCCGGGGACTTTCGTTGCGCTAATGCTCATCCTTGCCTTTTGGAGGGCCTCCGGGTCTTCCACGTCCGAGCCGGCCGACGGTTCCGTAATCGCCCATGCATAAAAGAGAGGCTCCCCCTTCCTTTCGGCTTTTTTCATAGCCTGCATTTCACGCAGCATAACGCCGGGATTGCCTGCGCATGCGGCGGCAGCAAATCCAAAAAAATTGAAAACAAGCAGGGCCGTGAGCGCAACATCAGCCGCGCACATTTCCTCACAGTTGACAAACGCATCGAGAGCGCGCTTTCCGCCTCCCCCCACGGATTTTGGCAAGAAGCGGGTCCAGAAACCGTGACGCATCCCCTCTCTGACGTAGTCCCAGTCAACGTATGTCGGGTTCGACGATGCTTTTTTGTCAACATCGAGTGACCGCGGAAGAATGTGCTCTCGCGCAAATTTTCGGGCGAAAAGCTGCGATTCTTCGACGGAGCGGACGTAATCGGGAAAATAGCGGCTTACAAAATGCAACGCGGGTATCTTTTCCAAAACGTCCGGCGAATCCGACATGAGGCCATAGCAAAGCGGCATCTGTCCGGTCTTGTGCAGCGCCGACTCATTCATATGACTTTTCCAGGAGATTTGTCTTTTTGGTTGCTCGTTCCAGAGTGTTCGGTTTGAGCCAGGTTATTGCGGGGCGAATCTTAAGCTGCTTGTGCATCTTTTCCCGCATTTCCTCCTCCAACGCTGGCAAGCTGGCTTCTGTCATTCCCTCTCCATACTCGACTTTGAGTTTCAACGGAGGGACGACTCGGGGCGGCGGTTCCTCGAGGAGTATCCGGAAGGCGCCCGTGACACGGGGAACAAATGAGTGAACGACCCCTTCGATGGCAGCCGGGTAGACAGGCACTCCCTTCACCTTTAACATGTCGTCAACCCTGCCCACGATTTTATAGCGGAAGCCGCTGCGCCCGCAGGGACACGGCTCGGTAAACACCTGATGGATATCACTCAATGTGAAGCGCAGGTTGAAAAAGAACATGGCCGACTCCGGTTCGAGAGGTGTGAACACGGCCAGGCCGGTCGCGCCGTGCTCCAAAGGAACGGATTCCTTCGTCTCGGGGTCGACCAGTTCGTAATAACAGTAATCGTCGGCCACCCAGTGCATTCCCTGGTAAACGGGATAGTCGCAGGAGCAACCGTAGCCGGCGCCGGCGTCAAAGACCTTTGCGCCGAACTCGGCCTCCAGACGCTCGCGAACCTCCATGATACCGGCGCCCGGCTCAGCGCCGCAGAGGAGTATTTTGACGCCGAGGTTTCTTATCGGCTCACCCAGCACTTCGGGCGCGCGTTCGAGAAGGTGGAGAGCGAGTGAGGGAGTGCCGCTGAAGACGTTTGCTTTGAACAACTTCATGAATTTCAAAATACGTTCTGCTCCGGCCTCGGCGCCTATCGGGATCAGGGTGATTCCGGGGTATTTTTGAAACCAGAAAAGGTGCGGTGTGCCGGCGGCGTGCATGCTCAAGCCAAAGCAAACTGCAAGACGGTCGCCGGGCCGAATGCCGATGCGCCAACCGATTCTTCCAAAGAGTTCGGCTTGCCTGTTCAACGATTTCTTGAATACGGGGTACGGAGTCGGCACTCCGGTCGTTCCCGAGGTGGTCGTAAGCACGTAGAGGTCATCGAGCCTTGCTTTTCCCAGCAGGCTATGAAAAACTTTGTCGATATCCATGCCGGCTTCCGTTATGACATCGCGAAATTCGGCCTGTCCGGCATGAGGAATCGCTCTTGCAAACTCAGTGAATGAGCGAATATCTTCGGGCTTGACCCCCGCCTTGTCCATCCTTTTCCTGTCAAAGGGGACGTTTTCGTAACAGTATTTTATCGCCTTCTGCAGCTTCTCCCACTGAATCTCGCGCATACGAGGCGTATTCAACATGGGTTCGATTTCCATGTCCCAATATTTTCGGTCGGCCTGATGCATTCGATTTCCTCCCGAGGCGGAATGTTCTTATTTGGGATGAGCGAACCCCGCAAAGAATTCTTTCGTGGAATCTCCTGTGAGCGCTGTGAGTTTCTCACATGCTTGCGAATCGGGTTTTGACCCATCCCTCATCAAAGGGTGTGATGTGGTCGAAGCGTGTGGTGATCGACTTCCATTTCCACTGGCGGTCGATTCGCACATACTCTTCTTCGTATCTCCCTTGCAGCCAACCGGCCGTATTCGTTGCTCTCCCGGTGCAGGGCACATGAAAGTACCATTTGCCGGTTGCCGTGTCTCCGTTAACTTCAATCAGCGGATTGGTTACCATATGCGCAGAATAGGAGAGGGCTGAAGCAACGATTTCCTTGAAAAATGCCGCAACGGCTCGTTTTCCTTCGTGAACGCCGTAGAACTCAAAATCAGCTCGCGCATCGTCGGTGAAGCAAGCCATGAGCTCGTCCCACTTGGATTCATCGCCGCCTATTCCGGCATCCACCAAATAACAGTAGCGGGCCTTCAGTCTCTTTATCGATTCAATATCCTCAAGCCTCCGAATGCGCTGTTCGAAAATCTCCGCCATTACTGTTTTCTCCCGAGATGGATTGTCCGCCGATGTGGTTCAACTTCACACACTTAGGAAATTCGTCCCTTCAATCGAAAGGGGTTCAGCGCTTGAAAATATGCAGCGTCATGGAAGCGGCGTCGGCGCCGATTATTCCGCCGCCATTATGGGTCATTCCAACCTTGGCGCGCGCCACTTGCCGCCTGTCCGCCCGGCCCTGCAGCTGCTTCACGACTTCGTATATCTGGCCGCATCCCGTCGCGCCGACGGGATGCCCCTTCGTCACGAGCCCACCCGACGTGTTCGTGGGCATTCGGCCCGTGATTTCAAGATATCCCTCGTCGATCCACTTTGGCGATTCTTTTCCGGGACAGATTCCAAGCTCGATCAGACTCATGATTTCCGACGGAGATGTTGCGTCATGCACCTCAATGAGGTCGATGTCGTCGGGACCGATGCCTGCCACCTCGTAGGCTTTCGGCGCGAGACGCCGCGTCAACGTGTTATCGGGTTCGTGGTTCAACATTCCGCTTCCCGCAACGGATGCCGCCACCGTAACGGAGTGAGACGTGTGTCTGGAAGCCATGGATTGCGGACACAGGACAGCGGCCGCGGCGCCGTCGCCGATGGGCGAGCACATCATTCGTGTAAGCGGAAAAGCGACCTCGCCGGAACGAAGCACTTCCTCCAGTGTTACCTCTTTTTGGTACTGGGCATGAGGATTCATGGCCCCGTTTTTGTGACTTTTCACCGAAAGCTTTGCGAAGTGCTCCTGTGTCAGGCCGTACAGGTCCATGTATTGTCTGGTGTAGAACGCGTACATGTCCATGAAAACGCTGCGCTTCTCCCCGCTGCCTTCCCGTAACACGTCTTCTCGCGAATCCCCCTGAACCGCCATTTGCTCAAGAAACGCGCGAAACATCTCTATGTCGACACCGGTTCCGAGCGCCCGGAAAGATTTGCGCTTGTCTGCGTCGTAAAGCTTTTCAAACCCAACGATGAGCGCATAGTCGTGAAGCCCGGCCGCGACGGCGGTCCAACCCAGGTGAAAAGCGGACGAAGAACTCGCGCAGGCGCTCTCAATATTGAAAACAGGAATGCCGTCGATACCCATTGCGCTCAGAGTCACCTGTCCCCGTATCATTTCCTGGCCTGTCATCAAACCGGCGACGGCGTTTCCCACATATGCCGCCTGCATGTCGCTTTTCTTGAGGCCGGAGTCCGCCAGCGCCTCTTCGGCAGCTTCTCTCACAAGGGCTTTTATGCTCTTGTCCGGAAACTTTCCGAACCTGGTCATGCCTACGCCGATTATTGCAACTTCTCTCATCCTGCATCCCTCTTCCGAATACGTAACGATTGTCTGCCGACGAGCGGCCATTTCATCCTATCGAAACACGAATCGATTCGTCAAGTGAAGTTTTCATTGACTTTTCAATGAAATATTTCTTAAATGTAAGATGTCAGACGGATGACAAGCCAGGGATTTCGGAAAGGAGAAATGCCGTGCCGAGAATTCATAGCAAGGAATTTCCGTGGTATTCGCGCGCTGATATGAATCGGAGGACGCATGCGGTTCAGGCCGCGAAGCTGATGATGAATGCCGCGCATACGGCTCCGTGTACCGGCGGCGTGGACCACATGGAGGCAGAGTTGGTCTGGGGTGAAAACGAACAAAACGAGATCGCGGAAAAAATGGAGGAACTCTCATATCTTCCGGAAAATAAGCGTTTGGAAGAGGCATACCGTGTCGAGGCCGTGATGACCCGCGAGGCTGACTGTATCCTGATTTTCGGAGATATCCGTGGCAGGAACACGCCGTTCGACGCAAATTGCGGCTATTGCAGCGGCCCGGCCGGTTGCGGCTTCGTTTACAGCCGTCGCCGCACTGCCGCGGGGCAGATCGACCATTCCGACAAGAGCTTGAGCAAGACGCTCATCGACGGGCCGCTTTGCCAGGTGCACGTCCAGAACTTGGGGTACTCGGTCGGCTCCGCCTTGTGGATGGCCCGAACTCTCATGGTGGATGCAAGGCCTTTTGTGACGGTCGGAATGGCAGCAAAAAAATTGGGCTATTGCCGCGCGTCGGAATTTGTTGTCGGGCTCCTGGTGGCCGCCACTTCGAAAAATCCGTTCGTTGACGTTCATTATAACTATTCCGTGATAAACATGAGCAGAATGATTGATTCCGTCCGAAAAAATTACGTAATTACCAGACAATTCGCTCCCGACTACAGATTGAATCCGTCCAAGAAGTCACAGGGTCGGGGAAAGGAGGAGTGAACCGTGGGTTTAATTGAAGGGAATGCGTATGCCCAAAAGAGGCTCTTAGACGTTGCAGGCCATGTCCTCCACGCCTACTTCAAAACTCCGCAAGTGACAAGCCGTCTGGGTCAGAAGGCAGTGATTGTGCATGGAGAAGAACTGAAGCCGATGCTGGAATTCGTGGAGGCGCTCGAATCCAAACTGGGCGGCGACGCGGCAAAAAACACGTTCTTCCCCCTTTATGTGGATTATATGTGTTTCAAAAAGGCCATAGAACAAGGATATCCCCCGGTTGTTCTCATGTTGGGTGCCGACCTTGGGAAGGCCGATCTGGGGTGGGATTGCGGCGCGTGCGGCTTCCCCACATGCGCCGAGTTCAACAAATTCAAGAAAGAGGAAGGGGGACTCGGACGGATTGGGGCTGGCCCGTCCTGCGCATGGAAGAGTTTCGATTACGGCGCGGCATGCGATTATGCCTGCGCCGCCGCATGGGAATGCAATGTGGAAAACCGGATACTTGGCACCTTTGGAATGGTGGGATTCGCGCTGGGATATCTTGATGACGTTACAGCAAATCTTGCGCTTTCCCTGGGACCACCGGTTGAGTTCTGGTGGTACAATCGGCCGTCTCTTGCCGAATGGCGCGACTATGAATCCATAAATGAACAGCTTCGGAACAACTATACGCTTCATTACCAGATGTTCAGTTCCGACTTGAGACCGCCGGTCAAACAGGATGGCGCATGGTGGGAGAAAGAACGGGAATATGGCACGGTCGCTCAAGAGAAGGAATATTCAGAATATCAGGACAGGCTTTTTGGGGTAGTCATGGAAACCATCATGGAAGTCCGGCCGAAGGTCGAGGCGCATAAGCAAAAGATGCGGGACCGCGCCAAAAATATATCGGAATAATGGAGGAATTCCAGCACGGATGAATCGGAGCTTCCATACAGTATGAATGCATTTACGCTCGCAAGAACCCCGAAGATTATTTTCGGCGCAGGCAGATTTGCGCAACCAGCCGCAATCGTTACAAAGACAGGGAAGACCGCGCTCAGTGTGGCCGAAGCGAGTTCTCATAGCGCCGGGTTTCTCTGAGGTTACATTCTGAGGATACAGGCGCCCCACGTGAACCCGGACCCGAATGCGGCGAGTACGACGATATCGCCCTTCTTCACCTTTCCCTCCCGCAAGGCTTCATTCAAGGCAATTGGGATGGATGCAGCCGTTGTGTTTCCGTATCTCTGGATGTTGTTGTAGATTTTCTCTTCCGGTATACCCATGATGCGTCCGACAAATTCGTTTATGCGCAGGTTTGCCTGGTGGGGAACAAGAAGATCAATGTCAGCGACGGTCAAGCCGTTCGCATGGAGTGCTTCATTGATGACTTCGGGGAGTTTCTCGACAGCCATCTTGAATACCTTCTTTCCGTTCATCCGAGGATAATGGCGCCCCGCATCTATGTGTTCCTTTGTCAGGCGCGGATTGTAACGACTTGCGGGTATCTCTATCCACAGGTTTTTTGCGTACCGTCCATCCGCATGCATGTGCGTGGAAAGGATGCCCCGGTTTTCGTCATCTGAAGGCCCCAGAACAACCGCGCCTGCGCCATCGCCGAACAACACCGTTACATCCCTGCCTCTGTCGGCATACTCCAAAGCAGTTGAATGGACCTCGGAGCCGACCACAAGTATGTGCTTATAGAGCCCGTCGCGGATGAAGGAGTTGGCGATTGCAAGCGAATAGATAAAGCCGGAACACTGATTGCGGACGTCAAGGGCTCCCGTTCCGGGAAGTCCGAGCTTCTCCTGCAACAGACACGCCGAACCCGGAAACTGGAAATCTGCGCTCAGGGTGGCGAAGATGATATATTCGATTTCGGCGGGTTCCAGGCCGGCGTTTTCAATTGCCTGTTTCGAAGCAGGCGCTGCGAGGTCGGAAGCGCCTACGTCATCGCCGTCGATATACCGCCGCTCCTTTATTCCAGTCCTTTGCTGAATCCATTCATCGCTCGTCGTGAAGAGCTTAGCCAGATCGTCATTCGTAACGATGCGGTCGGGCAGATATTGCCCCAGACCGAGAATGGCTGCACTTGGCATGTGTTCGGTTCCCTCCATGCAATAGATCGCACCTGTGAGATAAAAGCATTGTCACTCGTCTCTCAAGGTAAAGTTAAAACCATGAGGCAGTAAAATTATATCATATCAGGGCGCAGATCGGGAATTACTGCGGGCATCTTCATAATGATGAGCATCTCTTTGAGAAATATCCCAAAAACGATTGTGGCCGCATCGGCTCGGGAGAGACGCAGGGTCTTCATTACTTGCTTAATGAGCATTTCGTTTCTTTCGGCTCGGAATCGTACAATCGCATTTTTCGCTTTCATTCGGGCATCTCCTCTGATAGTTCCACTGTGACGAGGTGTTCCAGGGATTCATCTTTAGGGCAGCAACAGATGTGCCAGCTGCGATTAAAAAAATGGTAATTCACTGGGAGAGAATGGCTTAGAAGGTGAGAGCCTGCTCTCGGAGCTTGTATTCTCCGTGCGGGAACGTGCGGCGGTTATCATTTCGGAACGAACGAGTTTCCGGGCGCCTTCGATCACCTTGCGTTGAGAACTAATTGAAACCGCATGCTCGAATTGGGTATAATTCGTTTAGTTCAGGCCGCCGGGCTCATCTAATCTGACCGTCTCAGTGTCATGGGAGCGCGAGAAGATGTCTCATGACTGCCCTTTTGGTCGGAAAGCTCGCGGACGGGCTCTGCTTGTTCAGGCACTCGCCTGTCTTTTGTGCAGAGCGAAGCAAAGGCCCGCAGCCTGTCATGCGGTTCACGCGGACTGGAGGTATAGATTGGCAAACTGGTCGCGAGGTCGTATCGTCGCGGCGTGAGAACCTCACACGCGAGGCTGTTAAAACATGCCCATTTGAGCGATGAAATTGAATAGAGGGTGGCAGAGTGTTTTCCTGGTTATGACCGCTATGGGCGGGTGCTTTTTGTTGTCGCGATGTTCATGGATTACCACCTCATACAAGGTTACCAAGGGAACAATCGAAACCGGAGTGACGGGAGCAAAGATAACGTACAAAATAACCTCGGGTACGACGAAAACCATCTATCGTATAGGTGAAGTCTCTTTTACTGTTGTCAAAGCGCCGCTCGATTGGCCTCTGCTCAATCCTGATCTCGAAACCGTCGATGGCCTGCCGGTGAAGGAGGCCATCCGGCTTGGGAGGGTAAAGAACTCCCCTTACAGGGTGAACGGGATTACCTACTATCCGATGTCGGTCGACGAAGCCCGAAGTTACAGAGAAGTTGGCATCGCCTCCTGGTATGGATACGAGACCAGGCGAAAGAGAGGCGGCCATATGACCGCAAACGGCGAGGCATTCGACCCGAGAGGTTTCACGGCAGCGCATAAGTATTTGCCGTTGCCGACGGATGTGAAAGTGACGAACCTTGAAAACAACCGCTCCATCATTGTGCGAGTTAACGACAGAGGTCCGTTTCCCTGTAAACAGAACCCGCGTTCGGGAGACCGAGTCATTGACATGAGCATGGGAGCCGCAAGACGGCTCGGCTTTTATGAACAGGGGACGGCCCGGGTGCTCGTTGAGGTTGTCCATTTGTAGATTGTACCAGCCGAAAATCCCGGTCTTTCCCCGAAGTGTAGATTTCGGTGTGCCTGCGTGTCTGCGGTAGTTATTGTATCTTCAACAGGAAATTCGATTGTCGAGTCGATGCATGAGGATCGGGAATGAATATTACGCTCATCGGCATGGCCGCGGTTGGCAAAACCTCCGTGGGAAAGGAACTTGCGCACAGGCTGGGCTACAAGTTTGTCGACGTGGATGTCGTGATTGAGGAGGAAACAGGCAAGAAACTGCAGCAAATTATTGACAGCGTGGGTGAAAAGGGGTTTTTGGAAATTGAAGAGAACACTGTTTTAAACCTCGGTCACCCGCACAATTGTGTCATCTCTCCCGGCGGCAGCATAATCTATTCAGCAAAAGCCATGGCCTTCCTGAAAGAAATTTCGATAGTGGTTTTCTTGCATACCCCCTTTCCGGGGATTCGCAAAAGACTCTTGAACGAGGAGGTGAGAGGCATCGTAGGCCTCAAGAGGAAAACTTTGAAAGAACTCTTTGAAGAGCGATTGGACTCGTACAAAAAGTACGCCGATGTGACGATAGACCTTCCTGATGAAAAACTCGATACCCCTTCTGTCGCAGTCGCTATAATTAATCGGGTTTCTGGGAATCCGAGCAAGCATGCGCAGGATAATTCAGCAGAGTGACAAACAACTCCTGTGAGGAGGAAATCAAAATGAGCGCAACACTGGACCTTCCCGGGCTTATTCGGAAATTGGCGCAGATCGAGTCTGAAGGAGCGGCATTTTACAAAAGTCTGGCGAAAAACACGGATAACGAAAAAATTCGCAAACTTGCCGAAACCATGGCCCGTGTCGAGAAACAACATCAGGTACGATTCGAAAAGCTTGTCAATAATCTCGAGAAACGCTCGCAAAAGATGCGAACGGGCAAACTGACCAGCGATATAAGAAAATACATTCTTGCCCTCATAGATCACCGCATTTTCCTTACGCCCGAACAGGCTGAAATCGCCGCTTCCAATCTGGCTGACGCAGATGAGGCTGTCGATATGGCGATACGCTTTGAAAAGGAAAACATTCTTCTTCTGCTCGAATGCCGCGACATTGTCGGTGGCGCCGAAAAGAAATTATTGGAAACCATCATCGGTCAGGAGAAAGCTCATATTCGAAGCCTTGAAAGGATACGGCAACAATTTGCCGTATAATAAGGTTGGAGAGTTTTGCATCTTCGGCGACACCTCACCCGGAGGATATCTCAAGGAAGCATCTTCGCAAAGAACAACAAACCGAGCACTGCCGCCGCAATGATGATAATCATCAATGTCATTGCTTTGACGATTCTGGAAAGCACTGCGATTCCGAACAGCGCTACCGCGGCAATCACAACGATAATTTTGATAGACATTTCTCGTGTTCCTCCAGGTTTTCAATCGAAGACACCCGACAACCCGCAGCGCGAGTCTGGGAGAAAGTCCGGCTCTTGCGATACCTTGTGTCTTGAAATGTGGGCGCGGCCCCTGCGCTCGTGTTTCGGGAGAATATACGATTATCGGACGGACCTAATGTCGCCAATTAGGAAATGTTCTGCCCTTGTGCGGAACCAAGGGAGAATAATAGTCTTTTCCCTTTCCAAATGATGTTAACGGGAGCGGACAAAAAAGGCAAGTTCCGTGCAGAATAGTACTGGGCGGGTCAGAGCAAGGAACAGATGCAAGCAAACAGTCCTTTCTGGCCGTTGTAAGCTTGAAGGAGATAGCCCGCGAACCTTTTTCCCTGATACTGAGGGGCAAGAATTCCGCTGAGGGCGGTGTCAATCCACGCTTCGAACCGCTCGGAAACCGAGCGAATAGAACCGGCTGAAGGGTCTTCCGCTAAACCGATTTGCGGAACGGGCGGCGGTGGCAAAATTGTACCAGGAACCGCCCCGCACCACGCGTCTTGAACCGATTTCGGGGCCGGGCGGGTCCTCTTCGGGCATTCGCGTATAATAATCCTTGTCGTACCAGGAGGCGCACCATTCCCACACGTTGCCGTGCATGTCATACAATGCCCACGGATTCGGCCTTTTCTGAGCGACGGCACGCGAACTGCCATGGGAATTGTCATGGTACCATCCATACTCCCTCAATCCTTTGGAATCGTCTCCGAAATGGAAAAAGGTCGTTGTCCCGGCACGACAGGCATATTCCCATTCGGCTTCCGTCGGAAGCCTGAAATGGGTTCCCTCTCTCTGACTGAGTCTCTGCAAAAATTGCTGGGCATCATCCCAGCTTACCGACTCGACGGGAAGGTTTTTCCCTTTGAAATAGGAAGGATTGCTCCGCATGACAAGAAACCACTGCGCCTGGGTCACGGGTGTCGTTGCCATATAAAACGGCTTTGTGATCACCACGCGGCGCTGTGGGTGTTCGCAGTTGTAGCCGTTTCCGGTTGGGCTTCCCATGATGAACTCGCCCGGTCTGATCAGGACGAAGTCCATCGCGAGAGAGGTTACCCGCGTCTGCGTTTCCAGCATACGTGCCCCTCTGAAATCGTAACAGATTTACTCGTTGACCCCAAATAATCGGGTCGTTGGCGGCCGTGCGGCCCTCGGACGCCGGAGAGTACCTTTTCGCCGACGGAACGATTTCTCTTCTTTATCTGTGGCAACGCCGAATCGCGCTAAATCGATGGAAAAAGTATTCAGGAATGACGCACAAATTGAGACAGGGGAATAGAGGGGAAAAACAACTCTTGACCGGGGAACTGCCTTGCACATTGGAACCACCATGATTGGGACGGTGACTATTTTTATGAGATTATATCATGCTTTTTCCATTTCTTCAAGTATTCAGGAAAAAAATGTGTTTCTCGAGCAACAGCAACGGAAATACCTCACTTGTTAAAAGTTAAATCAAGATTCATTTGAGCGGACAAAAGAATAAGTTCTTCTTTCACTCGGGCAATCGATTCATCGGCGGGCACGGCCGCTTCGAGAGTGAGGTCGAAGAGGGGAGCGCCCGACAGCGGAGCGCTTGTCACTTCCGTGTTCAAACTCTCGATATTCACGTTATGACGGTGCAAAACAGATACAACCTTCTGAACAATTCCGGGATGGTCCATGGCAATAACTTCAAGTTTCAGAGGTAGACAGGGCTTCTTTGGAAGTATCGACGGGGCTTCGGCTTCATGAAGCGACGTCTCGAAGCCGATTTCGCGGAGGTTTTTGAGGTCCGCTTCGATATTGTGGAGATTTTCCGGGGGACATGAGAAAAGCGTTATGATTGAGAACCGTCCTCCCATGGCCGCCATACGGCTGTCTTCTATGTTCGCGCCTCGGTCAAAAAGAAAAGTGGAAACTTCGTCCACGATCCCCGGTCGGTCTCTCCCAATCAGGAACAGAATCCGGTGAATTTGCATGGCTTTCTTCCAATCGTTCATCATTCGAGGATTACAGAGCGGTTCTTCGCTCGTTCATGAAAAGCTTGCTCCCCTTGCCAAGCTGCATCTTCAATGAGACTGGCCAGTTCGGCACGGGTTACGGGTTGAAACTCTATGTCGAAAATGATTTTCATATTTTCCATCAGCGTATGACCTACATCTTCAACGGCAAGTGCGCGGCAAAGCTCTCGTTGCATGGATGTCATTTCGATTCCGCGAAGGCCGCAGGGGTGTATCCACCCGAACGGTTCAAGGGAAAGATTCACATTCAGCGCCAGACCGTGGAAAGAAACTCCTTGCCGAACACAGATACCCACACTTCCGATTTTCCTGTTGTCCACCCAGACTCCCCTGTTCAGACTATTCCTTTCTGCGTCGATATCCCATGATTGCAAAGTACGAAGCATCATCTCCTCCAAACGGCTGATGTATGAGTCTATCTTCAAGTTCGATGCGTCCAGATGAATAATTGGGTAGATTACGACCTGTCCCGGAGCATGGTATGTAATATCCCCCCCCCGCTCAACGGGGACCACGGGAATTCCCACCCTTTTAAGAAAAGCTTCGCTGACAGTCAGGTTCCTGACGTCTCCCCTTCGTCCCACTGTGAAAACGGGAAAGTGCTGGAGTAAAATGACGACGTCGGTTTCAAGTTTTTTGTCCCCTCGCGCTCGGGCAAGGACCTTCTGCAAGTTCCAGGCGGCAATGTAATCCGTAGTCGGAAGCTGCAGGTAGAGGACCGCCTTTTTTCCTCCGTGAGTCGCCATTGGCTCAATCGGTCAGATGCGGATGCCTGGCCGCCTTCGTTTCGTCCATCCTGCGCACTTTTGTGTTATGTGGCGCGTTTCGGAGCAGTTCGGGTCGCTCCTTTGCCTCGCGCATAATCGCCCTGCATGCGTCAATGAAACCGTCGAGTTCTTCTTTCGGTTCGGTTTCGGTAGGCTCTACCATTATGGCGCCGTCGACAACCAGCGGAAAATAGACGGTAGGCGGATGAAACCCATAGTCGATCAGCCGTTTGGCAATTTCGATAGTTGTGATGTTGTACTCTCTCTGCAGCTTTTCGGAGAACACGCATTCGTGCATGCAGGGCCGGTCGTATGCAATTTTGAAAGTATCCCGAAGTTTTTCTTTAATATAGTTGGCGTTGAGGACGGCAAGTTGGCTGGCTCTTTTCAGGGACTCGGCGCCCATACTCATAATATACGAACAGGCTTTCACCAGAACCCCAAAATTCCCGTAGAAGGAGTGAATCTTCCCAATCGACTGCGGAAACTGGTCGGTCAGCGCATACGTTTCGCCCTCTTGGATTATCCTGGGAACGGGCAGGAAGGGCTCGAGATTCTTTTTCACGCCCACCGGCCCCGACCCGGGTCCGCCACCTCCATGGGGAGTGGAAAACGTCTTGTGCAGGTTCAGGTGCAGCACGTCCACGCCGATTTCCCCCATGCGAACAATCCCCATCACCGCATTCATGTTTGCGCCGTCCCCGTAGACGAGTCCGCCCTTTTCGTGAACAATATCCGCTATCCCTCGAATGTTCTCTTCGAAAAGTCCAAGCGTGTTCGGATTCGTTATCATGATTCCAGCCGTGTCTTCATCCATTTCTTGTGCCACGGTCTCGACCGAGAGGATACCGTGTTCGTTCGACTGAACCGGCGTCGAACGATAACCACAAAGGCTGGCGCTTGCGGGATTCGTTCCGTGGGCAGTGTCGGGAACAAGAATTTTCGAACGCCGGGAACCCTTACTCTTATGATAGGCATGAATGATAAGCATTCCGGTCAGTTCGCCGTGCGCTCCTGCAGCCGGCTGGAGGGTTACGGCATCCATGCCCGTGATTTCGGCGAGCGCTTCCTGTAACTCGAACATTAAGCGGAGCGGTCCCTGTGCGAGCGCGGCGGGGAGCAGGGGATGTCCCCGTGAAAAGCCGGCCAAAGCGGCCATTTTTTCATGAAGCTTGGGATTGTATTTCATGGTGCAGGAACCCAGGGGATACATTCCGCTGTCTATTCCGAAGTTCCATTGGGATAATCGCGTGTAATGACGAATGACTTCGGGTTCGCTCAAGTCGGGAAAATCGGGCCCGTCTCCCGCGAGGCGCTCGTCCAATGGAGAAACATCGACATCGCGTCGAGGCAGGCTGAATCCGGTTCTGCCCACTCGGCCTTTTTCCCAGAGGAGCGGCTCATTCAATACGAGACCGGTTGTCCCGGGAAATTCGTTCATGCCCGCACCTCCATTGCAAGAGCATCCATATCCTCTTTTGTCTTGGTTTCCGTTACACAGACGAGGTAGCGGTCGTGAAGTTCCGGATAATATGGGCCGAGCGGAACTCCTGGCACAATCTTCTTCGCAAGCAGGCGCGCATGAATATTTGGGCTGGTCTCCGGAAAACTTATGACGAACTCATTAAAGGTCGGGGCGTCAAAGATTATTTTGCACCCGGCCTTAACGAGTTCTCCCTTCAAATATTCTGATTTGTCGCGGTTGAGTTGCGAGAGATCTCTGAAGCCCGAGCCGCCGAGAGAAGCCATGTGCATTGCTGCCGCTACTGCACAGAGATTGTTATTAGTGCAGATGTTCGATGTCGCTTTTGCCCTCCGGATATGTTGTTCCCTCGTAGATAGTGTCAAAACGAAGCCTCGGTTGCCTCCCGCATCGGTGGTTTGGCCCACCAGCCTGCCGGGCATATTGCGAACATATTTCATCCTGCTTGCGAACATTCCGAGAGCGGGTCCACCAAATGATTGAGGGACGCCAAGACTCTGTCCTTCCCCGCACGCTATGTCGGCCCCAAGCAGCCCCGGACTCTTCAGAATCCCATATGCCAGAGGCTCCGTAAACGACGCAATGAAAAGGGCATCGTTCGCATGGGCGCAGGACGCGGCTGTTTCGAGATCTTCAATAATGCCGAAAAAATTGGGGGATTGAACTGCCACCGCGGCCAGGTCCCGGTGGGTGGGTATCGATGAGAGGTCGGTCCGGCCATTCGGAAGATAATCGAACTCGATGACCTCACATCCCGTCGGTTCTAGATATGTTCGGACCACTTTGCGATACAACGGGTGCGCGGCTCGCGAGAGGCCGACCTTGGTTCCTTTGGTTATTCGCAAGGCCATCAGTATTGCCTCTGCCAAGGCAGTGGCGCCATCGTAAAGCGACGCGTTGGCGACCTCCATGCCCAGCAGACGAGAAACAAGCGACTGGTATTCGTATATCGCCTGCAGGGTTCCCTGGCTCATTTCGGCCTGATACGGCGTGTAGGCGGTCGAGAATTCGGACCGGCCAAGAAGATAGAAAACCGATTGCGGGATGTAATGTTCGTAGCTTCCGGCGCCCATGAAGACCTTGTACTCCGGAGATACGGCCGTCATGCCGGAAAGACGTTCCATGTGCTCGGAAAGCTCCCATTCGGTGAGCGGGGCCGGGAGTTGCAGCTTTTCTCTCATGCGGCATGATTGCGGAATTCCGGCAAAGAGCGTTTCGACGCTTTCTGCTCCGATGGCGTCAAGCATCAGCTTCACATCTTCTTCAGTATGCGGCAAATAGCGCATCTATTCCGTCCCTTCGAGCAGTTTCAGATAATCCTCTTTTGTCAACAGCGAATCGATGTCGTCGGCATCATCAGGCCGAATCTCGATAATCCAACCGCGCCCGTAGGGGTCCTCATTGATAAGCCCGGGCGAGTCCTCGAGGTCTTTGTTCACGGCGACAACCTCGCCGCTGACCGGCAATAACATCTCGGACACCGCCTTCGTCGATTCGACACTGCCGAATTGCTCGCCCTCCTCAAACGTATCCCCGACTTCCGGAACCTCGACAAAGGTAATGTCTCCCATCTGGTCCTGAGCATAGTCGGAAATGCCGATTCGCGCAACTTTTCCTTCGAGTTTGACCCACTCGTGGTCTTCGGAATAATAGATATCCTCGGGCAGGTTGAGTTCGCTGATTTTCTTCATCGCTGTACCTCCATGGCAACCTGAATCTCATACTGGCCGTACGCCCGGCCGAACTAAAAGAATCCACGTAATTCCTCTAAAAAAGCAGCAAATTCGGCGCCGCGAAAGCTGTACCGTAGCTCGCAAAACCGGCGACGCAGCGATAGTATCTCATCCTTTACACTTTTTCCCCCGACGATCACATCGCGCATTAATTGCGCGAGCTCGCCAAAGTCTTCTTCGTTCATTCCGAAACGCGTCATTTCCGCTACGCCCAACCGCAGGGCTCCGGATGCACTGAAGCCCTCTTCGTCGGGAGTCGCCTGGAAGTTGCAGATAATGTTGTTGGCCTCGAGCCTCTTGGCCATCTCCGGTCCGCGCGCGTATCCCACAAGTACGATCACTTGATGAGTTTCCGTGAAACCGATATCGGGGTCACCGGCCACCTGCAGGCCGCATTCATTCAAGGCACGCGCAAAGGCCTTCGCGTTCGAGATGACTTTGGGCTGATACGGGTCTTTGAAGTGATTCATTTCATACGTTGACATCAGCAGACCGACCAGCGTCCCGAGATGGTGGTTCGACACCGAGCCGGGGAACGTACGGCGACGAACGGCTTTCCAAAGTTCATAATGCTTGTCGTGTTCGAGGTAGCAGGAAGCAACGATGCCTCGCTGGGTCCCGAAGAACGTCTTATGTGTCGAACCCGTGACGAAATCGGCGCCCTCTTCGAACGGTTTCTGAAAATGGGGACCGACCAGGCCGAGCACATGTGCCATATCGTATTTTATGAACGCCTCGATGCCCCGCGAATCGAGGAAGCGCCGGACTTCGACAACCGGCTCCTTGTGGAGAAACATACTCTTCCCGAAAATGATAA
The DNA here is from genome assembly GCA_964453435.1 of uncultured bacterium. GTDB lineage: Bacteria > Abyssobacteria > SURF-5 > SURF-5 > SURF-5 > CAYVQZ01. Next base: position 28,249 of record CAYVQZ010000006.1, on the reverse strand, counting down.
GTTCGGGACGATACTCGTCGATTAGTTCGAGCGTGGCCCGCACGTCTGTTTTGTATCGGTTCTCCGGGAGCACGGGGAAATTGACGACCGCCGGTCGCTCGGTCTGCGGGTCGCGCGCCACGAAGTCTCTCAGCGCCCCCATTGGTTGTGAACTCAGGTGGCCGCCTTTGCCGATGTAATGGTTCATCACCCGGCGAATTCGCCGTGGTTCACGCTTGCGATCGCCACGGTTGATGTAGTCACAGAACGCGCTGAAAACGGCCATATTGGCCAATTGGCCGCTCAGAAGCCGGGTCTCGACTTCCTCGCATTCGAGGAACGTGCAGATCTGAGCACCGAGCAATCGCTCCACCTCGCCAATGAAATCCGTTCCCTGGTAATAGAAAATCTCATTCTCGTAGAAAGCCTCGACCTTTTTGTGTTCGGCATAGCGGAAGGCGGAGTCCATCCCGGAAACCAACCGAACCAGGGGCGACGGGGTCATCTCGGAGGGAATCAAATTCATGCATTCTTCCTGTCGCCAGCGTGTGTTGTCGATAGCTTTTGTCAGAAGATTTAGCGCGCTCTCCGGAAGTGAACCCGGGCCGGTAACTTTCTCGGGCTTTTTATAACCGTATACGATCGGGCGCGCGTATGGCGGCGCCTCGCTTCGTATGTGGTAAGGGACTATCACCGCCTCGACGAGCTTGCCGCGAATCTCAACTTCTACCCGGTCCTCTTCCAGAATGTCGCTGTCGAGGAGGGCCAATCCGATCGCGCGGAGACGATGTGTGTCGGTTGGTACAGATTCGAGACCCTCGCCATCAAATTCCCACATCGGCACGGTTGTCCCGCTTGTGACGTAGCCGACATGGCGGCCGTTCCGATAAACCTTGAAGCCGGCGCGGGCAACACCTCGACCCACCATTGCGAACGGCCTGATCATCCGAGGCAGGTTTTCAACAAGCGAGTAGTCGCGGAATACGATTCTCTCCAGAGCGGCATGCTGTTTTGCCAGCTCGGCCATCCCCACGAAGTTGCCCTTGAGCGGCGAGAGACTCACGGCAAACCGCGCCTTCGAATACGCAAGAATCGGTATTTCGTTGCCGTCGGGGTCCTGGCCCAGCTCGTGACCGTAAAGCGCAAGCCCTGCTTCCAGCCGAAGGGTGTCCCGTGCCCCAAGGCCGGCGGGAGTGGCCCCTTGTTCCATGAGCAAGTTCCATAGTTCCAGGGCATCTCGCTGTTCCACGAATAACTCGAAGCAGAGCGGCTCGCCGGTATAGCCGGTTCTCGCGACCAGCACCGTGATGGCGCCGGCCTTCACAATTGCATTGGCGTTTCGGAGCGGTTCCGGCAGCAATCCCGCGTGGGTCAATTGTTCGAGCAACCCGCGTGATGAGGGCCCTTGCAGCGCCAGCATGGCGAGTTCGTTCGAACGGTCGCTGATTTCGAGGTCAGAGAAAAAGGCAGCCAGCGCTTGAAGGTGCTCCCAGTCCTTTTGCCGGTTTGCGGCATTGACCACGAGGAGAAACTCGTCGTCCACGAATCGATACAGATATGCGTCGTCGATGGCGCCGCCCGCCTGGTTCGGGATGATAGTGTACTGGGATTCCCCAACTTCGAGCGCGTCTGCGTTGTTGGTGAGCGCGTGCTGCAAAAACTGCACGGCGTTTGCGCCCCGAATGATGAACCTGCCCATGTGGGAAATATCGAAGAGGCCGGCGCTTTTTCGTGTCGTCAGATGTTCGGCGATGATGCCGGTGGAATAAAACAACGGCATCTCCCATCCGGCAAAATCCACCATCTTGGCGCCGAGTCTGAGATGCGCATCGTGGAGAACAGTTTTGTTGAGTTCTCGCATTCCTTATTTCCTGTGAGGCGCGTTCCAACGGAGACCAGAAACTTCGAGAGGCAGTCCTCTATTTCGCCGATGTCGAGTATTGATAATTTGCACGGCTTCTGTCAAGTGTCCGTTAATCCGATGGATCCTTTCCGTAAATCGCGCATCAGCTCGAATATAGCGGGAGACCCAGCTCCCCGGCGTTCACAATGCTTGGCGCCGCCTTCGGGGGTCGCTCGCCCAGAAAAGGAGTGATGTCTTCCCGGTTCCAAACGGGGTATCCGAGCAATATTGCCGCCACGTTGGCGGCGGCGAGAATCGCCATGCCGCTTCGTGTCCAGACAGTTGCTGAGCCGATGTGGGGAACGATGATCACGTTTTCCAAGTCCGCGAGGCCGGGCTTCATATTCGGCTCGTCTTCGAAGACGTCCAGACCCGCCCTGAAATTTGGGTGCTCGCGGCAATGAGCCACGAGCGCCTCCTCGTCAATCACTGCGCCCCGGCTGGCGTTAATAAGGACAGCGTTATCTTTCATCAGAGATAACCGCTCGAAGTTGATGAGGTGATGCGTTGACTCATCCAGGGGAGGATGAAGACTTACCACATCGGCCTCGCGAAGAACTTCATCCACGCTTCGGGCGCGCTTGCAATTCACCGGGTGTTCTCCTTGTGATTCGAGAAAACAGCTGTAGGCTGCGAGGTAGTCCTCGAGCGCATGATTTTGCCGCACATCGTAGTACAACACATTCATCTTCACCGACTGGGCCATTATCTTTGCATAAGCTGTTCCGATTCTTCCGGCGCCTATGACCCCAACTGTCTTATTCCTCAGAAGCTCTCCGAGGAACAGCGTCGGGAGCCATCCGCTGAACCGGCCAGCCCGCATAAATCGCTCTGCTTCTCCCAATCGGCGAGCGGCGGCAAAGGTGAGGGCGACCGCCAGTTCGGCGGTCGTGTCTGTAAGAACGCCCGGCGTGTTGCCCACCGGAATGCCGTGCCGTGTGGCCGCTGCCACATCAACATTATTGAAGCCGACGGCGTAATTGCTGTAGGCGATCCCGCCGGCGGTGTCGAGCGCGGAGAAAAGCTCCTCTCCCCACGCTTCGGTCAATTGTCCGATTGCTCCGTGACACATGTCTCCAATCGCTTCTTTTAGTTCACTCGCGGCAAGGAGGTCCGGCGAAGTGCAAATACTGACCGAACAGTCCGCCTGGGTTAGAATCTCCAGCCATCGCTCTCCCGGAAGCTGTTTTGTCACAATTACACGTCTGCTGCCGGAGGGGTTGCAGGTTTCCCACTTCTTATTATCCACCGATCATACACCTCGTTTCGAAAAAGAGAGTTCGATTTTGAGTCCGTGTCTGTTGGGCTCTAAGACGCCCCGAAGGAAACACGCGACCCCTGCGGCGAAATCCCTTGCATTTCGGTCAACATCTCGGTAACTGAACTCCGCCCGCGACTGCCTTGTGAAAGTCCGAGCCATGCTTCGTTAGGATTCCGTTCGCTCGCCCATCGGCAGTTTCGCCTTCAAATGTTTGCTGATGTCCTTGAAGCCGTACTTGATGTAGAGAGGGTACCCTTGCTCCGAAGGGAAATTCACCTGAATTTCGTCACAACCTTTTTCCGTCGCCTCGGCGATAGCCGCTCTGAGCAGCGCGCCTCCGAGCCCTTTGCCCCGAAAGTTCTTGTCGACGATGTTCTCCTCGATACAGGAATACCTGCCTCGACATCGTATTGCAAACGGAAAGGAAAGAGTAGTGACTCCCGCGACATGTCCGTCGACCTCGGCGACGAGGATGCTTCCGAGTTCCGGGTTCTCGATGATTTTCCGGAACGCCATGGCGCCGGCCTCCCAGTCGGTATTATCAACGCCGGGCGGAAATTGTTTGAGAAGATTTATTACACTGCGTTCGTCGTCGAGTCGTGCCTTCCGAATCAGCATGTGTGTCCTCTTCGATGCCTGCCGTTCTTCCTGACTCATGTTTTATGATTTCACAACAATAGCAAGAAGTGCAGGCGGAAGGCAAGTTGTCCTTCTACGAATCCGAAAAAGGCAGGGGGCTTGTCTCCGAGTGTCACTTGACGGCACGCGGAACCGCTGAAGGCACGAACAAGGCTTGGCCGTGCTTCTTATATTCGGCTATTCTCTTCTGGCCCTCAGGCGACGTGAACCATGCAATGAGAAGCATTGCGTTTATATAGTCCACATGAGGGTGAACAGCGGGGTTGACAGCGATGATTCCATACGGGTTGAACAGTATCGGGTCGCCTTCGAAAAGAATTTCCAGTTCAAGCTTATCTTTGAAGGCGAGCCATGTTCCCCGGTCGGTCAGGGTATAGGCCAGCTTTTCGTCGGCCATATTGAGAACCGCCCCCATGCCTTGTCCGGCCTCGACGTACCATTGGCCTTCCGGCTGAATCGAGGCGGAACCCCAGATTGACTTCTCCTTTTTATGAGTTCCGGATTCATCGCCACGCGAAACGAAAGGCGCCGGTGTCTTGCTAATCAGACGAAAGGCCTCGACAGCGCTCTCCGCATTCTTGATTCCGGCAGGGTCCGACCTTGGCCCAACGAAAACGAAGTCGTTGTACATGACATCGCGGCGGTTTATGCCGTACCCCTTTTCAACGAATACGTTCTCAGCCTCGGGAGCATGAACGAGCACGACGTCGACATCTCCGTTTTCACCAAGTTTCAGGGCTCTTCCGGTTCCAACGGCGATAATGTCGACCTTCACTCCGTATTGCTGCTCAAAGAGTGGCAGCATATCGGCAAGCAGACCGGAGTTGTCGGTGCTGGTTGTCGTGGCGAGGCGAAGCCTCTGCTCCGCGAATGCCGGCAGCGCAATTCCCAGCGCCAAAAGCGCGCACACAAGTAATTTGCCTTTTTTCATTGTGGACCTCTCATTCTTTATCGAAACTTCGAGAGTCGAAGCTCGTTCCATATCCCGAAATGTTTCCGGGCTCGGGTGGCTCTAGGCATGCACGACTGGCAACTTCGTGAAGAGAGACTTTAACTGGATGTGGTAGCGCTTCACGTCAGTTTTATGGCATGCATTTCGGCTCGTTTGGCCTATAGAAATCGTCTTAGGATGATGGCCGGCCAAACACCTTAAGTTCATGAGCTAATCGACATTTTGTCTTTCAGCTTCAATAGTTCGGCTAATTCTGGAGTGTTAAAGAAATCCTTTCTTTCCACCGAGCCTTCCTCCGTTCGGGAAAATTAAATCACTTGTCAGTGCGCAAGTCAACTTGGGCCGTGCCCGTCGGCGTCGACCAAGGCGGAAGAAAATTCTTGTTCAAACCGCGTTGTAATGGTATGCTCTTGGCAATGACATAATTTTAAAATTATTGGTGAGGCCGGGTAAGTTTCTCGCAAGGGAGGATGAGTAGATGGGTGGCAAATCACGTTCGATTTCCGCTGAGGCGTTGAAAGAAAAGATCGGGCTCGAATCGCTCGAACGATACACGGACAGTGCAGCGACGGACTTTCAGCCGTTCATCTTGCTTACCAACTTTTCCCATTATGTAAAAATGTTTTGCGGATTGTCGGGAAAGGGCGTCTCCGAAGGTTCGCTCATGGAGGTTTGCCATTGGCCCGAGGAAAACATCTCAATACTGAACTTCGGTGTCGGCTCGCCGCTTGCGGCATTGGTGATTGATTTGTTGTCGTTCGTGGACCCGGTTGCAATCCTCATGCTCGGACTTTGCGGCGGCCTGCGAAAGAAGCATCGGCTGGGCGATTTCTTCAACCCCGTCGCAGCTATACGAGATGAAGGAACGTCCAATCATTACATGCCTGCCCAGGTGCCCGCGCTCGCATCGTTCACGGTCCAAAAGGCTGTCGCGCTGGAAATGGAGAAAACCGGCTACTATTACCACACCGGAGTCGTTCACACAACAAATTATCGCATGTGGGAATTCGACGAAACGTTCAGGGAAACCCTGAAGAACGAAAAGGTGAGCGCCATCGAGATGGAATGCGCAACCCTTTTTTCGGCAGGATTCAGTCGCAATCTGAACGTGGGCGCGTTGCTCCTGATTTCGGACCTCCCTCATTCTCGCAGAGGAATAAAAACGAAGGAGTCCTCCCGGCGCGTCTTTGCGACCTACGCGGAGCCGCATCTTAATCTCGGAATAAACGTTCTTCGGCATCTTCGCGAAATGGAGCGGGGACTGTTGAAAAAGCAATGGTAGAATCGGGTCGGTGGAACTCGACTGCACATCCGCAGGTTATGACAAATTTTGTAGGCGCTTGGCTTTCAAAATTGTAAAAACCGGTCCTTCAATCAAATCCGCAGAATTCCAAAAATAGGAACACCTTTCCCTGAACTCTTTTTGTTTCAATTCCTTATGCTTAGGTGATTAATCCACCTCACGTGTGGCATAATTGTTGCTCTCGGCTCAGGGGTGCATCACAACTCCGGCCGCATTACGATGAGAGAGCATTTCACAATGAAATCCGCAGGAAGCGAAGGGAAAACTTCAGGAAGCCGGTTTCTCGAACTCGAAGAGATTGGCGGTAAGCCGGAAGACTTGCCTGAAATGAATCCAACAGTCCGAGGGTCGAGCGACACTCGCGAGTTCATCGTCTATACGAACGGATACCGCACGCAATGGCCGGTGATTATTCTGGCAAGCATCGTAATGGTTATCCTGCTGGCGCTCCTGGTCTCGTATCTCCTCATCAAAAGTCTCGGTATGCAGCAATCGTTGGATGAATATCTGAATACGTCTCCGCCCACCCAAGTGACCGTACGGACGGAAGCAAACAGCCTGGAAAGTCACGGTACTCCAAGTTACCCGCTTAAAACGTCCCCGGGCCAAAAAAAACTAACAAAGAACAGCATGAATCTGTCCGATACTTGTGCATTCAACCAAAAATCGCCCCGCAGGGGACTGTCCCCAATTACGGAATCCCCTGTCTTTTGGGGATTCGTAGATTGGCAGACTGTCCCCGGAGCAGGCATCAACGACTTATCGGACGGACTCAGCATGCCCCCTGACCCATCGGCCAGGACTTCGGAGAAGGAGAAGATGAATCGAATTCCGACAATAGATGCTGCGAGGATTCATGCTCCTTCGAAGTCTATCGAGAGTAGAGGACCTTTCCCCGAGTTTGCAGCGGAACAGCGCATCTCCATTGGCGACGGCTTCATAAGTGCAGGTGACTACGAAAACATACTGGTTTCGTACCGGCGTTCGCCGAAGTCCCAAAGACATGATTCGGGATATTCCTCCGGGGTTGACCTCACGGGGGACACGCGGCTCAGGAAGGAAATACATGAGGTGTTGCACTCTGTCAAACACGCGGTCGAGGGTAAGAATATGGACAGATTGCAAGACTGTTTCGACGAGGCTGGCGCCGAGTCGGTGCAACGCCAATTGGCAAAGGCGAAGAAACTGTTTCGTTATTTTGAGGATATCTCCACTGCGTATTCGGACATTCGGATAGAAGAAGTTGACCCGAATCTTGTTATGGTCGATTTACATTGTACAATCACGGCATCGTCACGCAAAGGCAAAGATGTCGTCTTATTCGACGACGAGCAGGTCTTCACGCTTTCACGGGTCAGCGACGGCCCCTGGAAAATTTCCGCTGTTACAGAGTAACCGTTTCAAACAGCTTCTCTCCCGTTCACGCCCCTCCGCTTCTGAACTTCATGCTGAAGCTTGCCTGCCCGTCCGCAATACCGTTCAGTTATCGCTTCTCCCGCCTGCGCCTGACACCGAATTAGGATAACGTTGGTATAGTAATGGAGCGATATTAGTACGGGTTATCAATGGCTGTAAGCTGCTACTGTTCAATCAGTTAATGCCTTGTATAGACTTTTTTCCGAACTTTGAATCGATATTTCTTGACAACGGATGTCCTTTTGATTATACTACCGTTACAAAACCATGCCGACCGAGGAGGACGCTGTGACTGTCCGGTTTCGAAGAAACCAGGAACGCCGCGCGCGCTGGCAGCAAATCGTTGACGCAGCGAGCAAGGTGTTCTCGGAAAAAGGATATTACCAGGCAACTATCGAGGATATCGAGTGTGCCAGCGGACTCACTCGCGGCTCGATCTACTATCACTTTCAAGGGAAAGAAGAAATTTATTTCTCCGTGCTTGCCTGTGGACTCAGGATGCTTCGCGACGAACTAAGGTGGGTAACGCGTACCTCGAGGACCGGCGCGGAAGAACTGGCCGGCCGGCTGCTTGACACCTATTGTGAATTCTCCCGAAATCATGAAGAGTATTTCAGAATACTTCAGTATTTTTATTTCGGATGGGACAGGCAGGAAAGATTGAGGGAGGACTTGGTCGATGAAATCAACCGAATCATTTTCGACTGCTTATCCGAGGTCGTCGACATGATAGAACGCGGCGTAAAAGAAGGGGTCTTCTCTGTCAAAGACCCCATGATTGAGGCTGTCCTGATTTGGAGCTTGATTGGAAGCGCTCTAAGGAAAACGACTGATAATCCCCGGGCGGCTTTTTTGGGAATACAGTGGGAAACCATGAAATCCGCCCTCAAGGAAAAAATTCTGGGCGGGCTCAAGATGGGCGCACAGCAGAAGTCGGACTAAGCGGGTCCGCATCGAAGAAGAGATACGACTCCTTTCGTTGTTATTGCTTTTGATGAGGAAACGTAACGTAATGAGCGGCGCCGTGAGGATTCTTGTTGTCTGTGAAATTGGCGAGGATGGAAAACTCTCGGTTACGAGCCGGGAATTATTGGGACTGGCACAGGAATCGGTGAAGCCGACCTCCGGAGAACTCGTGGGCTTCTTGATTGGCGCCCCCGTGGCAGAAGCGGCCCGAGAAGCCAGCCGAGCAGGTGTCCATCAAATCTTCATTCCGCAAAGGCCGAATGGGAACAACTATGCTTCATCCGAATATCTGGGCGCACTCGAAGAAATTGTTACTCGCCATCCTGTGGATGCCATCTTCGGGGGACACACAGCCGCCTGTCAGGATTTGCTTCCGAAGCTTGCCTTCAAACGGGGAAGCGCAATCGTAACCGATTGTACCGCCATCGAATACGATGAGTGTTCGGGCAACTTTTTAATGACAAAACCAATATATGGTGGAAACGCGCTCGCTGTTTTCGAATGCGCGACAAGACCTCAGATAGCGACCGTTCGTCGCGGAGTGGGATTACTCCCGGAAGAGCGTTCCGATACTGGTGGCGAAATCATTCCCGTGAAGGTGGACCCCCTGGCCTTTCCTCGGGAACCTCGAATCGTTGCAAGAGCTGCGGAAGAAGCAGATGATGTCAGACTTGAGGAAGCGGACATTGTCGTATCGGGCGGTCGAGGAATAGGCGGCCCCGAAGGTTTTCGGGCTCTTCGCGATTTAGCAGACGCCTTGGGCGGCGCGCTGGCGGCGAGCAGACCGCCGTGCGACATGGGCTGGATGCCCTCAACGTCTCAGGTCGGACTGACGGGCAAGGTGGTCGCGCCAGGCCTGTACGTGGCCGTTGGTATTTCGGGAGCCATGCAGCATATGACGGGACTGTTTGAATCGAAGCGCATCGTCGCCATCAATAAGGACGGCGATGCCCGTATCTTCAAAATGGCGGATTACGGCGTGGTCGGCGATTACCGCGAGGTAATTCCTGTTCTTACAGCACGAGTAAAGGAACTGAAGAGCGGAGTCGGAAAAACAAGGTAGCGGGACTGTCCCATGGTTGCACCCTTGCCGAAATTGTGAGCGTAGGGGGCTGTACCCAATTACGGAATCCTCGATTGTTCATCGCTGAGCGGAGCGAAGTCCCGCGCATTCGCGGGATAGATTGGCGGACTGCCCCCGAAGCGCAGGACATGGAATTATCGGGCGGACTCACTGTGCGCGAAGCACAACCCTGACCAATCGTGGGACACACTCTAGGGCACATGGAAGGTCTTCGGATTATTGTCTGTTTGAAACAGGTTCCGGACCCCGAGGCTCCCATATCGGGATACCGGCTCGATTGCGACGCAAAGCGGGTTGTTCCGGTTGGAATACCGCCGGTGCTCAGTCCATTCGATGAAAATGCGCTCGAGGCTGCGCTCCGCCTGCGCGAAAGCCATGGCGGGAAAATTATTGTCGTAAGCGTTGGGGCGAATCTGTCCAACGCGGTTATGCGAAAAGCCTTGGCAGCGGGGGCGGATGAATTGATTATGCTCGATGACCCCGCTCTAAGCGCTGACTCCATTGACGGATTCGGCACAGCCGTCGTCTTGCGAGAAATAATCGAGAGGATCGACGAGTATGACCTGGTCCTGACGGGCAGGCAGGCGGCGGACACAAATGCGGGCGTGGTCGGACCGTGCCTCGGAGGGTTATTGGAAATTCCCGTTGTGACGTTTGCACGGAACATCACCGTGGGAGAATGTGTCCGGGTCGAGCGGGTGATGCCCAATGGCCATGAAATAGTCGAGGCCGCTTTGCCGATATTGATAACCGTAAGCGCCGAAATCGGCGAACTTCGGAGCCCGGGACTGAAGGAATTAAAAGAGGCAAAGGGCAAACCCGTCACAAAACGGAGCCTCGCCGACCTCGGTGTGGAGCCTCCCTCGCGAAGACTCGTCGTGAGAGAATTGAAACCTCCCGCACGAGAAAGGGTTTGTTGCTTCATCAGCGGAGCCACAGCAGCCGAAGCGGGTGACAAACTGGCGACAACACTCAGAAAAGAGGGAATCATTTAAAAGCCCCTTGGTTTTTCCGGATTGTTTTTGCGTGCCGGACAGGTAATTCCGTGTGATACATGTTTCGAAATCATGTAAGGAGGTGTTTTGGCAAGCATGGGATTGGCGGTAATGTACCCGAATAATGACTATTTTCCATGGGTAACATCAGGGCGGTGCTAAAATGGACAAGCAAAAGATTGTTGACCTGTTTGGTGTCGAAAATGTAAGCGAGGACAATGCAATTCTGAAGGCGTTTTCGCGCGACCACAGTTTTGCTCCGGCGCGAGAGCCTGTCTGCGTGGTACGTCCGAACACCATGGAGCAAGTGCAGGCATTTGTGAAGCACGCGGCGGAAGCGGGCACTCCGTTGGTTCCCGTGAGTTCGGGCGAACCCCGCTTTCGGGGAGACACCGTGCCGACCTTGGGCGGTGTTATCCTCGACATGTCACGGATGAAGAGTATCAAGATGATTGACCGCAAAGACCGGGTGGCGATGATAGAACCCGGCGTGCGGTTCGGAACTCTTCAGGCGGAATTGGCAAAGGAGGGTCTCAGGCTTCCCATGCCGCTGAGTCCGCGCGAAACAAAATCGGTCATCGGCAGTTGTCTCGAAAGAGAGCCGCACATAATGCCGAAATACCATCTCGACCACTCCGACCCATTGCTCTGCAATGAGGTCGTGTTCGGAACCGGTGACGTTTTCAGGACAGGCGAAGCAACCGGCCCCGGGACAATTGAGGAACAGCATGAGGCGGGTCGCCGCCAGAAAATCGCCATGGGCATTCAGATGAATGTCAACAGGATACTCCAGGGCGCCCAGGGAACTTTCGGGGTGGTGACATGGTCCACCGTTAAATGCGAACTGCTGCCCTCCCTCCAAAAGCCTTTCCTTGCGCCCGCCGACAACGTGGAGCAATTGCTCGAGTTGGCGCACTGGATGATAAGGCGCCGGCTCGGAGACGAATTGTTCATAGTGAATAACAACAACCTTGCCATGCTCATGGCTCGCAATGAGCGTGAACGCGGCGTTTTGCGAGATGAACTTCCAAGCTGGACCCTCTTCTTTTGTCTCTCCGGCTCCGACTATTTTCCGGAGGAAAGGGTCAAGTGCCAGGAAAAAGATGTGAGCGAGATCGCCAAGAATCTGGGTGTGCCGCTTTACGATGCCCTGGCGAATATCTCTGCCGGGGAAGTTCTGGCACGGGCAACAAGTCCCTCGCCCGAACCCTACTGGAAGCTGAGAGCGAGCGGAGGCTGTCAGGATATCCCGTTTATTTGCTCGTTCGCCCAGGTACCCGAACTGCTGAAGCTTATGACGAATGAGGCCGTCGCGAAGAGGTTCCCGCTCGCGAACCTCGGAGCGTACATACAACCGGTCTGTCAAGGCCACGGCCAGCACTGCGAATTCAGCCTTTATTACGATACCGCAAACGGGAAAGAGAAGGAAAACGTAAAAGGCCTGTATCTCACTGCCGCGAGGGCGCTGATGGACCACGGCGCATTTTTCTCCCGGCCGTATGACCTTTTGGCGGATATGGCGCTGAACCGTGACGGCGCTTCACGGGAGGCGTTGCGAAAATTAAAAAATATCTTCGACCCCCGCAATATCATGAATCCCGGAAAGCTCTGTTTTTAGGAGATTCGAGTCATGGCTCTGCAAGATTACGAAAAATCGATGAACTATTGTATCCGTTGTTCGCACTGCAAGTGGATACCGTTTAACAAGATTCAGACGAAGCGGTTCTCGGCAAACTGCCCGGCGATATCGAGGTATAACTTCCACTCCTATGCGGGTGGCGGCAGGGTCGCCATTGCTTACTCGCTTTTCCTCGGGCGAAGCGAGATTTCTGAGGAAGTGTTGGATACCATTTATCGGTGTCAGTTGTGCGGCTCGTGTCAGGTCGCCTGCCATTTGATCGGTGAAATCTGCGAACCGCTTGAGATCGCGCGCGAATTGAGAATCAAGTGCGTCGAGGACGGCGAGATTCTGCCCGAACACATGATGATGATCGAGGGCATGCGCAAAGAGGACAATCCGTTTGGAGAGCCGAAGTCGCAACGCGGTGATTGGGCCGAGGGATTACCCCTGAAAAACATTAACAGCGAGAAGGCCGACGTCGTATTTCATGCCGGCTGCCGGTTCAGTTATGACAAGGACCTTCGCAATGTAGCCCGCTCGGCCGCCGGCCTTCTTGTTCGCGCGGGAGTGGATGTGGGTATAGCCGGCAAAGAGGAAGCGTGCTGTGGCGGGAGGGCGTTTGATGTCGGATATCGGGGACAGATGGAGAATTACGCCGACGACATTGTCTCACGGCTGAAGGCTGCGGGCGCCAGCAAGCTTGTTACTCCGTGCGCCGATTGTTACAGCGCGTTCAAGCAGTTTTATCCAATGATCCGAAAGGAGCTTGACGTCGAGATTCTGCACACGACCGAATATTTCGCCCAACTCATAAAAGAAGGAAAACTGAAACCAGCGGGACAAGGCTCGTTGCGCGTCACCTACCATGACCCGTGCCATCTGGGACGCCTCGGCGAAACCTACATCCCATGGAATGGCGAATGGAAGAAGGTATGGGGCCAACTCAATATTCCCGACCCGCCGAAACAAATCCGGCGAGGAACCGGCGGCGTTTACGAACCCCCGAGAGAGGTGCTACGAAGCATCCCCGGCATCAAGCTTGTCGAAATGGAACGAATTCGCGAATACAGTTGGTGCTGCGGCGCCGGCGGCGGAGTCAGAGAAGCGTTCGAAGATTTTTCCGAATGGACCGCGCTGGAGCGGATAGCGGAAGCCAAGGCGGTCGGAGCCGAAGCTCTTGTGACCACGTGCGGGTGGTGCGAGCGGAACTTCAAGGACGCGATTGCGCGGACAGGCGACGATTTCAAGGTTTTCGACATAACCGAGCTTTTAAGCGGAGAATAGAGATGCGTGACGAAGCCTATAGAATGTTCGAGAGCATCCTCGGACCGGAAAACGTGTCCCGAGACCCGGGAGTGCTCGATTCTTATTGCTATCAATGGTTGGGAGAGATGATTGGCGATCACACCCGCTTCGGACCGTTCCGGCCTGCCTGCGTCGTGTTGCCGTCCTCTACGGAGGAGGTCCAGGCCGTTGTAAAAGCATGCAACCGGCACGGCCTGAAGTTCAAGGCCCACTCGACAGGATGGGGTCTGTACGCCAACCCGGGACGCGAAGGGGTCGTTCAGATCGACCTGAGGAGAATGAACCGCCTCATCGAACTGAACGAGAAGGACATGTATGCGGTTGTCGAACCCTATGTGATTTGGGCGCAGATTCAAGTGGAGGCAATGCGAAAAGGCCTTAACTGTGTGACAATCGGAGCGGGAAGCTGCACGTCGGCGCTTGCAAACTGTACTTCGTTGATGGGAACCGCCAACACCAACGTTTCAATGGGATATAATGAGCGGAACGTGCTCGGTGTCGAATGGGTGCTCCCGGACGGTGAGGTGCTGCGGCTGGGCTCCCTCGGCTCCGGAAACGGATGGATTTCCGGCGACGGGCCGGGGCCTTCCCTGCGAGGAGTCATGCGCGGCGCATTCGGAGCGCTCGGCGGCCTCGGTGTCTTCACAAGATGCGCGGTTCGGCTGTATCACTGGGGAGGCCCGCCCGAATTGCCGAGTGAGAACATCGTGAGTATCGATGAGCGCCTGACTGAGTATCCCGAAAACGTGAAACTGGTTGCCCCGTATTTCGAAACACGGGAGGACTTCGATGATGCGCTGGGTAAGTTGGGCGAGGCCGAAATCGCATATTCGATCGGGCTCCTGGAACGAGGCCTGATGACGATGGGGCTTGGGGCGGACAATCTGCAATCGGCTGAGATGCGGGGAAACCTCATCCACGGCATTCCAAAATATATGTTCAGTCTCCTGCTGGTCGGAAACAGCCTCGAAGAACTGGCATACCAGGAGAAAGTTCTGGGCCAAATCCTCGAACAAACAAACGGGAAAAGATTCGAAATGTTCGAGGAATCCGGCCTGAGGGACGTACTCACCTTGTTCCTTGTCAAGGGCGGAAGCGTCCCGGCAAAGGCCGTGTTCTCGCCGACAGGCGCCTTCAATCCAATCCTCTGCGGGTATTTCGGCACCCGAAGGACACTGGCAAAGGCGATGCAGGACGCCGAGGAAATCAAACAGAAATACGTCGAGTCGGGCCTGCTGGGTGACGACATGGGAGAGGGTGGCTGGAGCCCGCTGCTCATTGACCATGGCCACATGGAATACTTCGAGAACGAGACTTTCTTCGACCCGGCGGTGCCGGAATCGACATTTGCGCTCATTCGCCTCACCATGGAGACGAACCAGTCCCTGGCCGATAAAAAGCTCATGATTCCGTTTGCGAGCCAAGTGAAGGCGGCCCGCGCGCAGGGCATGGCGGTCCACGATTCTATCGCCGTGCATATGAACAGTGACTACCGAATCTGGCAGAGACAGTTCAAGCAGGCGTTTGACCCGAACGACGCCGCCGATTCATGTAACTACATCGAGGCGAAGGAAACCGAATGAACAGGTGACACCCGACTGGAGGCGAGTCACAATGAAAGACGACGCGTACACGTTGTTGCAAAGCATCGTTGGCTCGGACAACATTTCCCGTGACCCTGGCCTTCTGGACGCCTACACCTATCAGTGGATGGGGGAGATGACCGGCGATTCAACCCGGTTCGGTCTGTTTCGGCCCGCGTGCGTGGCGTTGCCGTCCTGCACCGAGGAAGTGCAGGCGATTGTCAAGGCGTGCAACCGGTTTGGCTTGAAATTCAAGGCGCACTCGACGGGGTGGGGGCTGTATGCGAGCCCGGGCTGCGATGGTGTGGTCCAGCTTGACCTGCGCAGAATGAACCGACTCATTGAAATCAACGAAAAGGATATGTACGCCGTTGTGGAACCCTACGTCATCTGGGCGCAACTGCAGGTCGAGGCGATGCGAAAAGGCCTCAACTGCGTGACAATCGGCGCGGGGAGCTGCGCGTCGGCTTTGGCCAATTGCACCTCGGTTATGGGAGTGGCAAATAACAACGTGTCGATGGGGTACAACGAACGGAACGTGCTCGGTGTCGAATGGGTGTTGCCTGACGGCGAAATCCTGAGACTCGGCTCCCTCGGTTCCGGCGGTGGATGGATATCCGGCGACGGTCCCGGCCCGTCGTTGCGGGGTGTCATGAGAGGCGCGTTTGGGGCGCTCGGAGGCTTGGGCGTGTTCACAAAATGCGCCGTGCGACTCTACCAGTGGGGAGGCCCGCCGGAACTCCCGAGCGAAAACATCGTAACCATGGAAGAGCGGTTAATCGATTATCCGGAAAATATCCGGCTCGTGGGGCCGTATTTCGAGAACCGTGTGGATTTCGAGGAAGCCGTTGCAAAAGTGGGAGAAGCGGAAGTCGCATACGCCGTAGGATTGCTCGAGCGAGGGCTGCTCACGCTCGGACTCGGGGCCGACAACCTGCAGTCAGCGGAAATGCGCGAGAACCTCCTCCCGAATATCCCAAAGCATATCTTTACGGTTCTGCTGGTTGCCAACAGCCCGAATGAACTGGAATACCAAACAAAGACGCTCGATAAGATTCTCGAACAGACGAACGGGAAAAAATTCGAAATGCTCGAGCAACCCAACTTCCGCGATATCGTAACCCTGCTTCTGGTAAAAGGCGGAAGCGTTCCCGCGAGGGGGGTCTTCTCGCCGACGGGTTCGTTCAGTCCCATATTGTGCGGCTTCTTCGGAACTCGTGGGACGCTCGTGAAAGCCATGAATGACTCTGAGGAAATCAAGCGCCGGTATGTGGAATCAGGCATGCTGGGCGACGATATGGGTGAAGGCGGCTGGGGACCGCTGGTCATCGACCACGGCCATATGGAATATTTCGAGAACGAAACGCTCTTCGACCCCTCCGTCGCCGACTCGATGAAAACCCTGGTCGAATTGACGGAAGAGACCAACCGTTCGCTTACCGAAAAAAAGATGGTGATCCCCTTCCTCAGCCAGATAAAAGCGGCCCGCTCAAAGGGGCTCTCCGCTCACGACACCATCGCTCCGCATATGAACAGCGATTATCGTGTGTGGCAGCGGAAGTTCAAGCGGGCGTTCGACCCGAACGACGCATCCGACTCCTGCAACTACATAGAGGCAAAGGAGAAACCGGGCAGCGCCGGTTCATGAATTGGATATGCCCGACAACGCCGGCGGCTCGGTCCCGCATTTGGCGAACGAAAGCTTTGCCGGACCGCCGGATGAAGCATTGTTCGCAAACAAGCGCGACAAGAAAACCCGACCCGGCGGCGCAGCGCCGAAGCCGTTTTTATTACCCTCATAAAGGAGCGATCGGCTAACGGGCGGTCTCACGCTTTCAATATTTCCCCGTATAGTGTACAATATCGCTGGTCTTGCCCTGCCTGTTTTTGTATACATACGCTTTCTCTCCTTGTTTGAGGTTTTGGAACTTTTCCGGGAAATCTTCATGCATCGGACTAATCAGCGGATTTGCGAGGTGTAATGTGAGAACAGCAAAAGATAACCTTTGGCTCGACATGCCAATCGAAACAAGGCCATCGCTTCGGGGCGCCCATGAAACCGATGTCGCCATTCTCGGGGGCGGGTTTACCGGCTTGGCAAGCGCATACTTCATCAAAAAGCGTTTCCCCGAAAAAAGAGTTGTGGTGCTCGAAAGCGAGTTCGTAGGATTCGGGTCGTCGGGCCGAAACACCGGAATATCGGGCGGCACATTGGGACATAGCCTCCATCGGCTGCATAAGATGTACGGAACGGAGAAGGTGGCGGCGCTCCAGAAACTATCTTCTCAATCCTTCTTCCTGGCGGAATCGCTGATTACCGAACACGCCATCGACTGCGATTACAAGAGAACGGGGCTTTTGCTTATTGCAGAGAACGACAAGCAAATGAGGCGGCTCGAACTCGAAGCCAAGTCATGCGACGAGGTCGGCGCAGGCGCCATGTGGCTCGACCGGGACAAAGCGCGCGGCCATTTCGGCGCCCTGGATGTCTCGGCAGGCCTGTACTTCTCGGCGCAAGCTACATTGAATCCCGCCAGGTTTGTTCGGGGAATGGGAAAAGTTGTTGAATCGCTCGGCGTAGAGGTCTACGAACACTCTCGCTGCGTCCATGTGACACCCGGGCCGGTTGTCACGCTGTACACTCCCGAGGCCGAGGTGTGGGCGCGAAACGTGGTCGTGGCAACAAATGCGTATGCGAACCCTCTCGGGATTCTCAAGTATAGGGTGATGCCTTTCTATGTCTACAACATTGCGACCGAGCCATTGACGGATGAACAACTCGAGCGAATGAACTGGCCCGGATGCTGTACGGTGTTCAACAAGAAACACCTCTTCTGGGTGTTGCGACTGACGGCCGACAACCGTATCCTTTTCATAGACAATAATGCGTTATATTTCCGAAACCTGGACCGCGATTTCAGTTATCGTCCAAAAGGGTACAACAGCCATTACAAAGTAATGACAAAGCTCTTTCCCGCCCTTCATGGAATCAAAATGACACATGGATGGGGAGGACGCATCGGGATAACGCTCGACTTTCTTCCCTCGGTGGGGCGCGCCGGAAAATGCGGCAACGTATATTACTCTCTCGGCTACAACGGCCACGGCGTCGCGTTCACCCAGCTTGCAGGCAAGATGATTGCGGCCCTCATGGCAGACGAGCAGTCCGACCTCACCAGCCATATGCTCATCAATAAGGAGAAAATTGGCGTGCCGTCGCCAACAGCCACATATCTCGCATGCAATAGCGTGAAGATGCTCTTTAAGCTGCAGGATTGGTTGGTGGACTAAAGCAGGCGGGCAACATCGAGATGTTCGATATTTCTCGGGGTGGCGCGTGAAAAAAAGAAAAATCCTCGTAATCGGCGCCGGCATCGGTGGTCTCGCCGCGGCATACTGGGTTCGCGAGAGAGGATACGACGTCGAAATCCTCGAGGCGTCCGACCGACCCGGTGGACGCATGGCCACAATCGAGCGCAATGGCGACCTTGTCGATGTCGGCGCGCAGTTCTATCACTCGAATTACCACCATGCGTTCGAGTTGATGCGAGCCATGAATCTCGAGAACACGCGCAGGCCAATCACCGGAAAGGTGCGCTTCTCGTTCGCCGGCGGTTCCACGCTCCTCTACAATCCACGGGTGCCTTACATGAAAATGCTGGGATTCAGCGGCAACCTCAAGCTCTATTGGTTTATCCTTAACTACGTGCTGCTTGGTCGTAGCTTCCCCCTCTACCAAATCACGCGGGATATCCCGGAATACGACGGGTTCGAGGCTGCCGACCTCTACAGGGGACCTTCGGATAAGAAGCTGAACGATTTTCTGGTGACCCTCGTCAGCATGGCCGACAATATGGGCCTGCCCGAGTGGATGAGCCTGTATCACTACATCCACCGGTTCCGGATAACCATATTTACGAGACTCCTCTACTTGAGCCGTGGCGTCGCCTCCTTGCCCGAGGAACTGGCGAAATCTCTCACGGTTCGATACGAATCTCCCGTCCGAAAACTCGTAGTCGAGAATGGCAGGGTGGTCGGCGTCGAGATGCAGGCGGACGGCTCAATCAAAGGGGCGGGCCATGTTGTGGTGGCGGTTCCGCCCCCTTCCGCCGCGCGTATCATGCCGCAAGAACTCGATGAACAAAAACGGTTCTTCGATGAAGTTATCTACTCGCCGTTTCCGATGCCGATATTCTTCCTCGACCGACCTCTGCAAAAAGACGTCTGGTGCTATTTCAGCGATCCCGGACTCAGAAGGACGTTCATGTTCGCTGTTGATGAATCCGCGAAAGCGCCGGAGATGAATCGCAGCGGCAAAAGCGTGGTGACGGGGTGGGCGGGCCACCCGAAAACTCTCGACCTTATCGGCCAGTCAGACGAGACGATTATAACCAATGCCAGGGCGGATATCGAAATGATGATTCCGGGATTCTCAAATCTTATAGAAGAGGCGCGAGTTTTCCGGCATCCCTACGGCGTGGCCCGATATCCGGTCGGAGCGTATCGACGTGTGATTGAGTTTCTGGAGCGAGCGGACAAACTGAAAGGCGTCTCCTTCGTAAGCAGTGTCTTTGGCGGCAGCAGCATGGAAGCGGCGATCTTAAGCGCCAAATCGGCGGTAAGTCGCATCTGCGCCTGGGGCGGCACGGCTCCGTGAAGTCGCCACCCGAAAAAGGAACACTGCTGGTTGCCCGACCCTTTACGCTGCCCGATTCCTCTTATCCGCCCCACGGCAGCTTGGAATAAGTATCCGCCAGCGCATCACGAAATTGCCTGAAAAATTCCTCGTGCGTTCTCTCCCAACGAGCCAGCATCTGCAAGGCTTCCCGAGGCGCGCCTTCGGTTCGTTCGGCCATGTTCTCATAGAACTCGCTCAGGTCCCGCTCAATCAACCACGCGGTGTTGAACACGGTGACGTCGGGGACCATTGATTCGGTCACGCATCGCTCCAAAAACTCCGATTTCGCCCGTTCGTCGAAATAATTGGTGGGTTCCATGACAACGTTTTTCAATTCGGAAAGGTCTGGTTCAACCTCGTTTTCGAGACTCCTCAGAATCGAGCTGATGAATTCGATATGTTTCTTCTCTTCGCCAATGAGTGTTTCGAAAGCGCTGACAGCCGCCCCCATTCCCATGCGACTCAACGAGGCTTCGAAAAAGCTTATTCCCGTCTGTTCTTGATTCAGCGCATATTCGAAGATTCTGACTAAACGCTCATCTTTCGGCATTATCGCCCTCCCTCTTTAATTTCAGGAAAAAGATCGGCTCGCGCGCATTGCTCGATATGGACCCAATGGAATCCGTCCCACGATTACCAAGCGCAGGGAACTGTGAAACTGTCTCACGGTTGCACATTTTATCAAACAATAAGCTTTGGGGGCTGTGAATCTGTCCGATAATTATGAAAGTCCGCGAAAGCGAACCGCAGGGGGCTGTACCCAATTACGGAATCTTTCGCTCTCTCATTCCCCGGGTCAACCGGGGAATCCGGTTATTCCTTCGCTGAGCGGAGCGAAGTCCCGCGCATTCGCGGGATAGATTGGCGGACTGCCCCCAAAGCAGGGTATCCCGAATCGTGAGACACACTCACTGTCCCCAAAGCAAACAACCTTCGCCACGAATCATGGGACACTCTCAATGAGGCCGTTTTTTCTCACCTTTCAGTATGAACCATTCTTGCGCATCTGCAAAGCGCCCGCTCTTTGTCATTCACCCTCCTCATGTCATTCCGAGGAGCGCAGCGACGAGGAATCTCTCTTTTCCCTTCCCCAAATCTGTACTACTATATGTAAATTTCGTGAATTTTTGTCGCAATTTCCATCGGGTGGCTTTCGTAATTATAGTGGCGAGAACACGTTCCACAGCGAAGGGGACTGTCCCTACTTACGGAATCACGCCTTTTGGATTCGTAGAGTAGGGACTGTCCCCAAGCAAGATTTGGCTGCGGCTTGTCGCGCTGTGATAATCCATGTTAGTCCGTGGTTTGTCCCCTTTTTCATTCCGAGCGATAGCGAGAAATCTCTTTTTCCCTTCGAGACATTTGTTCAATTCGTGTCATTCGTGTTCCAAGACAACGCCTCCCAATCCGTCGTTCGCGCCCCCATTTTCCCACAGGAAAAAATTGTGATAAATTTGAATTAGCGAATGAGCCGCAGAGAGCGGGGGCAGTCACGGCAACAACAAAAAGACCATCTGGCGATTTGCCATGAAGAGGTGAGAAACGGTGCCGGTTTTCAGAATTTTTCAAGACCTGACCAAATCGGAAATAAATGAAATCTTCGACATGGGCTTGATACGGCCCATAGATGGCGGACATGTCCTGTTCAATAAGGGCGACGAAGGCCGGGAAATGTATGTTATCCTGACGGGCAGAATTTGCGTCGCCGACGAACTTGGCGCGAACTATAACATCGTCGCTGAGTTAGGACCCGGCGAGATTCTCGGGGAGATAGCAATGTTCGACGAAACGCACAGGCGCACCGTCCACGCGTTCGCAAAGGAGCCGACGCAGGTGCTCGTGATAAGCGAAGAAACCCTGAAGAAATTTATTGGCAAGAAGATTCCCAAGCAGTTTCTTGTTAACATCATTCACACGCTTTGCCATCGCCTCGGGGCGGCAAACGCGATGATTATGGAGGCCAAGTTCGGCAAAGAATCCGCCGGGGAGGTCGGGTCATCCGGGTGACCGACAAAGCCATTGGCAGCCTCATAACCGTTTGACCCGCAAACCGAGGCCGGCCTGCAGAAAGTCGCACAACTGCCCGATAGACGAATCGCTCCGTCCCTTGTACACAAGTATTTTCCCACCGTTTCGTGATACGACGTAGAGGCAGCGTTTGCCTTCCGGCTCGACAGTGTGAAAGTAGCGGGAGTAATACGACCGCCCGCTTAAAAAAACGAGCGATAAGAGCTTTGAAACGAAACCGGGCTCTATATAATCGGTGCCGATGTAAGCGAGGTACTTTTTTGCATAATGCCTTCTGATCGGTATCCCCAGAATCCGCCGCGTGATTTCGAGGCCCTCATTTGCCTTCAATCTCACGCGCGTGTAGTTGGTGAAGTAGATGACCGCGACCGCCGCAAGAAAAGTCGGCAGGTAGGCGTCCGCCTGCTCGATTGTGGACCGTTCAAACAGGCGGTGAAGCGGAAACAGAGTGTGAATAAGTCCGGAATACCAGGCGATGGCCAGAGAGATAAGGGGAACGGCAACCAAAAGCCGCAACCACAAAGCGGGAATGGACAGACTTTCCTCATCGCCGCGTTCGATGCCAAGATATCCCTCGCCTTCAGTAGTGGAGACCGCCCCTGAACGTGCGGCCTTGTGAGCGCTCGCCAGAGCCGTCTCCATGGCCGAACCCCGCCGCTCCATCGCCGTCTGCATCGAATTTCTTTGCTCCGCCAGAATCTGAATCTTCTCGAGTTCCTGGTCGTCGAGCCAGATGCCGTGGCAGGATTTGCAGTAATCGACGATAACATCCGTGGCGCGGTATCTCTTCTTCGCCATAAGGCTACCGCATCGCGGACAGATGAGTTGCTTTCCTCTCTGTGTGCCGACGCCGGCAATTTCCGACCGCGTTGCCGCAGTTTCGTCGAATTGTTCGACCTGACGGCTCTCAATGAGCCGGAGCCGATTCAGGTCCACAAATTCCCCCTTGCACTCCGGGCAGGTGCAAATCGGCACGCCTTCATAGTCAATCCGGCAAAGAATCATCTTGCAGTTCGGGCATTTCATGGCGGTGCGTGGTTCAAATTTCTCTTTCGATTTCCTTATTCGACCGTGGACTTTGAACTTTGGACTTTGGACCCGCGCCCCCTCATGTCATTCCGAGGAGCGCAGCGACGAGGAATCTCTCTTTTCCTTCTCCAAATGCGTGTTAATCCGTTCGCTCCCTTTGTCATTCCGAGCGATAGCGAGGAATCTCTTTTTTTTGAGACATTCGTTCTTGTCATTGGTGTTCAATTAGCGCAAGAAAAACCGAATCGGCCCTAGCCCAGCGGAATCGTCTTCGCGAAATGCTTGGCCAGACTGACAAGAATCAGAACGAGAGGAACTCCTGCAGAGCGAGGAATGACCGAGGCGTCGCACACGTAGAGACCCGCAACGTCGGTTTGGAGGCCGGTGTCAACGACTCTCCCGATACCCGCCGTGCCGCCGGGATGCCCGCCGATGTAGCGAGCCACCACGATGCTGTCCGGGTCTGCGCCCGCGCCGACCATAATCTTCTTCGCCACGTCGACGCCTTTCTCCATCCGCGCGTGGTCGTCTGCGGAAAGCGGCTTCGAGATGTTCCCCTGTTCGTCAATCTCTCCGCCCGCGCTGTCGCAGAGTTTCACTAACATGCCTATGGCGTTCGGATAATGAATGAGCTTTCTCAAAGCCGCCACGGGATGTCGAAGAACCTGGGCCGCCATCGAGTTGCTCGCGCTGGTGGTTCCGATGATGAATTCCCCGAGAAAATCTTCCGACGCAAACGTATATGTCATCTCGGCGCGGGTTCCCCGCTCCCTGGTCACTCCGAAAAGGATGCTCATCGGATCGGTGAAGAAATTGGTTCCGGCGTTCTTGAAGCCGGACTTGCGAAGAATGATAGGAGTCCCGATGCCGCCCGCCGAGATGACGACCTTATCCGCCGCAACAAAAAGCTCGCCCTGCCTGTCCCTCGCTCGAATGCCCTTCACGGAGCCGTTCGCTTTTTCGACCTGTGTGGCCTCTGTGCGGCTTAAAACCTGGGCGCCGTTCGCCTTCGCTTCTTCGATGAAAGGGCGCGATGTCCACTTCGCGCCACGCTTGCAACCGAGCAGACACGAATCGCAGCCGGGCACGCATTTGTCGGGGTCGATGAGTTTTTCCTGCAATTTCATCTCGTACCCGAGCCTGTCGGCGGATTCGACAATTTTCAGCGAAGCGTTCCAGTATTCATAAAAGCGTTCCGGCAGGGGAGCCACGCCGAGCTCTTTGCGAGCTTCCGCAAGCTCCTCCGTGAAGTCTATCCCGAGCATGTCCATGAAACCCGGCGGCGGGTTGAAGGCGTTCCCCGAGTAAATGACGGTGGACCCGCCGGTGCACACGCCCCGGCGGATAATCACGTTCTCCCGCGAGCGGTGAATGTTGTAAAGCGTCTTATAAGCAATCCAATGGCCGACCGGCCACGACCAGTCGGGCCCCTTCTCCAGAAGAACCACCTTCGCGCCGCGCCGGGTGAGTTCCCTCGCGATTGTCGCTCCCGCCGCGCCCGAGCCGACGACCGCGACTTCGGTTTCCAGTGTTCTGGTCATGCTTGTTTCTCCACCGGTTCTGAAGCGGCCGCTTTTTCGGCCTTCTCCGATTCGAGTATATAACGGCTGAGTCGCTTGCCGAAAGCGATGATGGTCATCACGGTTGGCCTGTCAAGCGCATCGGGGAACACGCTCGCGTCGCACACATAAAGATTCTTGAATTCGGTTTCGAGATTGTCGGTGAGCGCTTGGCCAATCCTGCATGTCCCGCTCGGATGCGCCCCCTTCACCTCGCCCGTCACTATCTTGTTCGGCGGACAGCCGAGTTCCCTGAGAATTTCGGTCGCGATGCCGACCCCCTTGTTCAGTCTCCCATGGTCCGCTTCGGAAAGTGGCTTCGAAACCGACCCGTCGGGGTAAACCCTCCCCGAGAGGTCATCCCTGACCTTGACGAGAATTCCGACCAGCCGCTGATAATTGAAAGCCATCCCGAGATGTTTGGGCGATTTCTTCAATAGATTCATGCCCAGCAGCAGTTTCGGCTCCATTATCGTGCCCAGCCGGATGCCGTCGCTGTCATAGAATTCCCAGCTCACGACGGAGACCGGCGGGTCCTGCCATGTCCCCTCGAACGGAGCCTCGCCGTACACCACCACGGTCGGGTCCATGAAACAACCCTCGCCCGCTTTTTCGACTCCTGCGCGCTGCAGAAGCAGCGGCGTCGCGAGTCCACCGGCCGAGAGTATCACGAGTCGAGCGCGGAATTCCACGGTCTGGCCGCCCTTTGTCCGAGCGACGACTCCCTTGGCTTCCCCGCCTTCGATGATTACCTCTTCGCATTTTGTTTCGGTGAAGAGCTTCGCGCCCTTGGCGATTGCGTCGTCTATGTATTCCCGCGCGGTCCATTTCGAGCCGCATTTGCAACCGAGATGCTCGTATGCGCCACAGCATCGGCCATTGATAAAACGCCTCTGATCAAGGAACTTGGCGTTCGGTTCCCAGTCATAACCCAGCCGGTTCGCGGTCTCCATCACCTTGATCGACGCATCGCCAAGCAGGTGTTCGGGAAGCACCGCCGCCCACGTTTCCTTTCTTATTTCGTCGAGCCATGGTGTCAGGTCGATCCCGTAGCGCGACGCCAGCCACGGCGGCGGCTCAGCCACGCTGGCGCTGTAAAACACGCTGGCGCCGCCCGTCGTGCTCGCGCGAAGCATGGGCAGACCCTCCTTCGAGGGGGTCATGTCCAGAACACGGAACGCGGTGAGATAGCTGCCAAGTTTCTGGTCGGTCTTTCCGCACTCAAGAATCGCCGTCTTCTTGCCGGCTCGAGAGAGTTCTCGCGCCACCGTCGCTCCGCCCGGTCCCGAGCCCACAACAACCACATCGTA
Source organism: uncultured bacterium (assembly GCA_964453435.1). Classification (GTDB taxonomy): domain Bacteria; phylum Abyssobacteria; class SURF-5; order SURF-5; family SURF-5; genus CAYVQZ01. Next base: position 2,638 of record CAYVQZ010000006.1, on the reverse strand, counting down.
CTCCCTGATATCCTTTCCTGCCATTTTAGTCACCCTCTCTTTTTTCCCGGCGCCACTCGTTTTTATCGCAGGCGCCATCACGAAACAACGCCCACCGTTCCTTGTCGTCCTAACTCCATCCCCTTTTTTCAAAAAGGGTGAAACAAGCGGGATTCCCTCGAACACACGCCAGGGCGCCCGCTTCAGTCTCCCCCTTTCATAAACTGGGACGAAGGGGGATTTTGAATCTGTCTCACGATTGCCCGGCGAAGGGGACTGTCCCGGATTTACGGACCCGAGCTTGTCGAAGGTCGTAGAATCGTGACTGTCCCCGGAGCGACCCGCTTTCCTTCGCTGAGCGGTGCGAAGTCCCGCGCATTCGCGGGATAGATTGGAGGACTGCCCCCAAAGCAGGGCATCCCGAACCGCTCAACACATTCACTGTCCCCAAAGCGCACTTCAGCGAATTATCGGATACCCTCATCGTTCCCGGAGCGGCCAACCTGACGCCGCAAGTTTGACTCAAACAAGTCCTCTGCTTCTGGCCACGTGCGTCGATAAATCAAGATAGCTGTCGTGAACGACTCCCTGAAAGTCCGGGCGCTCCACGAGAGTGATAGCTTCAGTCGGACAAACCGACGCGCAAACACCACAGCCGATACAATTGTCCCTGTTCAATTGAAGAGTTCCGTCAATGATTTGTATCGCGAAGAGCTGACACCTTTTCTCACACTCGCCGCAACCGGTGCAATCATCGACTCGAATCGCCGGCTCAAATCTCGACTTCGCGACTTTTCCCGGCGGGTCGAAGTATGTCAGTCCCTTGATGGCGCCGCAGCAGCAATTGCAGCAATTGCAGATTACCATTGGCTCTTTGCAATTGCTGACGGTGTGAATGAGGCCGGCCTCCTCGCACTGCTCGAGAATGTTCTCGGCCCGTGCCGGGGTGATTCTTTTCCCGTGCCCGTATTCCAGGGCGTATTTTGCAACAGGTCCCAGGAGCAGGCAGACGTCCAGAGGGGCGTTCATCTCGCAAGGTTCTCCTCTGGCGTGTGCCGCAGTGCGGCAGTAGCACGGAATCAGGGCGATATCCTGCTGGGACCGAACAATCTCGGTCACTCTTTCGTGGGGCAAGACTCTTGAATCATCCGGAATTGCTCTTTCGACACTGAGAACTCGCGCCTTCAACGTGTGCTGGTCTGTTCTTGCATAAAGCTCCGCAGCATGCTTGCCCAGTCCTTCATAATAGTAGCGCTTGCACAACTCCGCAATTCTCTTTGCGCTGTCCGGAAGGTCGGTTCCTCTCTTTGTGAACTGGAATTCATAAATTCCCGGCAAAAACGGCAGCATTCCGTACAGCGGAAGGCTGGAATCGGCTGTTGCGAAAACAAGGCCGCGACGCGCGAGAGATTCCAGCGTCTCACGCACGCATGCGTTTTCCTTTTTGGCTCTTTCGGCTATATTTTCAACCGTGTCGGGGAATGCGCTCATGTGCAGAATCAGCGCGGCCTCCTCCTCGGAGAAAAGCTCCTCCAAAAGCTCAATACCGCTTTTCAAGGGGGGATGGGGAAGCAGAAAGGGCTGGCGGTTCATATGCTCCAGCAACGACTTGTAAACTGAATCACCCATTTTGTATCTGTGCCTCGATTGGTTGTGCGGGTTATTGGGGGACACCATGCCGCATGGTGTCCCCCAATAACCCACGGTTGTACATATCACCGAAAACGGAGCGAAGGGATGGCGCCCAATTGCGGACGCCCCTGTCTTTTGCCAGGCATTTCCTGGCTGAAGGTCACGTTCGGCGCGGTCCCGTGTCTCCGAAATCCGAAAAGCTACACCAAGTTCTTCGTAGGGGCGCACGGCGGCGCGCCCGCTTCAGTCTACCCCTTTCGTGAAGAGGAAAGAGGGGTTTTCCCCAGCAATTCCGGGGACCAATTCATTCGCACACTTCACCCCCCTTTGTCATTTTGAGGAGCAAAGCGACGAAGAATCTCTTTTTCCATTTCCGCCATAAGTTTACCCTCAGCCTGCGGAATGAGTGTTCGAAACTTTTCACCACTCGCGAGGCTCCTCCACAATCAAGATTATCTGACTCCGTCCGATAAGTCAAACCTTTCCCTCGCCCGGCGGGCGGTGGCGCATGCAGCCTTTGTAAAGGGTATTTCTTATGCTCCCGCCGGCTGAAGTTGAAAACGCCGCCCGCGCGCGATACAATATCGGCGATCCCCACTTGCCTTGAGATTGTCTCTCGCATTTCGCCGTTGACCAACCGCAGGAGAACCGTGCCATGATCGACTTTGAACTGCCCGACGCGATAGTCGCCGCGCAAAACGAGATGCGCGAGATCGCGCAAAAACACATGAGACCCATCGCGAGGGAGTACGACGAAAAGGAACATGAAAAACCCTGGGATTACATCAATTTTCGGTGGGAGGGGATTAAAAAAGACGTTGCCCAACAATTGAGCGCCCTCGAGCAGACCGACGAAGAACGGGCGGAGACAAGGAAAAAAAGCATTGCGCAGGCCGGCGGCCAGCCCATGGTCATGACCGCGGTTGTGGCCGAAGAGCGTGCGTGCGGTGACGCCGGAATCAGCCTTTGCACGCCCGGAACCGGCTTGGGCGGAGCGGCCATCAACGCGGTCGGCACGCCCGAGCAG
>CAYVQZ010000005.1:0-110541 GCA_964453435.1 uncultured bacterium | reverse complement strand
TTTAACAATAAGTTCGATTAAGTGTCAACACCACCAGGCGGGTGCATCGAACAAACATCTTCTGTCAGTTGCCCTACACCAATGATGGTAGAAGCAAAATCACCGTGGAGTTAATGGTTGCGTGGAGAAGAAAGGGAGGCCACAACGAACAGGTCTTATGTACCAGAAACGCAAATATGATTCCCATGATGAATATCGGCAGAAGCTTGGAAAAGGGGTGGTACCCGCAATGCCAAGAAGCGAAAAAGGCAGCCGAAAAAATGATGCTCCATGATGTTGTGAAATGCCTTTTTAGAGCAAGGAAAACCAGTCCGCGAAAAAAAACTTCCTCCATGAGAGGCGCGGCAAATGCCCCAGACAGCATTTTCCAAGGCTCTCTCGAACTCTCCAAGTTGTAAATAGACCTCGACCAGACCGTCTCTGGCAGTGAGATTTTCCGGCTCCAGCGCCAGCACCTTTCGATAGGCTTCGGCAGCCGGTTCGTAGTCCTCGTCTCCCATCAACTTCTTTCCTTTTTCAAGGAGAGTTTTCAACTGTTCGGGTCCTTCCGCGCCCTGAACCGATATCTCAAGGAGGAATACAAGAATAATCGGAACAAGCAGCAGGATCAGGCAGGTTTGGAAGGTAATTCGAACACTGAAAAGCCGGAAACGCTGTTGGTTGCGCATCATGTACATAGTATAGCGAATTACAAACCGTATTTCAAGCCTTTTTTCGGCGGAGTTTATTGAGCGGGAGCGTATTGATGACATCGGTCGGTTCGAGCCAGCCGCGCCGGGCGACAGCGACACCGAGACGGATCATATTCAGGTGTTCGAGCCTGTGGGCGTCGGTCCCGATGGCAAGCATTACGCCCAACTGCTTGGCCCGCTTGCTCCATATGTCATCCAGGTCGAGCCGGTCGTAGTTGGCGTTGATCTCTATTGCGGTCTCGGTTTTTGCGGCGACACCAAGGATTTCCTCAACATCGACCTCGTATGGGGCGCGCGCTCCGATGAGCCGGCCGGTGGGATGCGCGATGCAGTCGACCGACGGGTTTTCCATGGCCGATGTGATGCGTTTCGTAATTTTTTCGCGGGGCTGCTTAAAGGCCGAGTGTATGGAGGCAACCACCCAGTCGAATTTCTCCAAAAAATCGTCCGGATAATCGAGTCTTCCGTCGGGAAGGATATCCAGTTCGGTTCCCAGCAGGAGTTTGAGGTTTTTCAGTTTCGAGTTGAGTTTTTCGATTCTGTCCCGCTTTTCCTTGACGCGGTCCATCGTAAGGCCGCGAGCTATTTTCAGTGATTGAGAGTGGTCAGTAACCGCCAGGTAGCTGTACCCGAGGCTCTCGGCGCGTTTCGCGAGTTCTTCGAGTGTGGCGTTCCCGTCGCTGTAGTCGGAATGAACGTGCATATCGCCCTTGAGCTGATTGATGGTTACGAGGTTCGGCAACGTGCCGGCCTTGGCGGCTTCTATTTCTCCTCTGTCCTCCCTGATTTCGGGCGGCATCCATTGCAGTCCAATGGCTTCATAGATATCTTTTTCCTCCCGTCCGCCGATTCTTTTCTCCCCCTTAAAAATGCCGTATTCGTTTATCTTGAATCCCATGGCTTTTGCCATGTCCCGAAGCTTGACATTATGCGCCTTGGAGCCTGTGAAGTACTGAAGCGCCGCGCCGAAGCTCTCCTCTTCGACAACGCGGAGGTCCATCTGCTGGTTCCCCTCCACGATGACGCTTGCCTTGGTTTTTCCGGCAGCGAGCACGCGCTTCACCTGCGGGAGCGAAGTAAACGTCTCGATGGTTTTCACGGGATCGGCGGACGAGGCGAGGATGTCGATGTCGCCTATGGTCTCCCGCATTCGTCTCAGGCTGCCGGCCATCTCGGCTCGCTTGACCGTCCGAAATTTTCTGATCGATGCGACCACGTCTTCTGCGATGGGGAGAGCGATTCCCAAAGGTATTCGTTTGGAGGCCTCGCGCAGCATCTCGATCCCCTTGAGAATGTTCTCGGCCTTTTTGGCTCCCATGCCGGGCAGTTCCGCCAACTTTCCTGAGCGTATGGCTTTTTCGAGCGCTTCAAATGTGTCAATCTTCAGCTTCGAATGTATCAGCGCCAGCCCTTTGGGTCCCATACCCGGTATCTGTAGCATCTGTACGAGCTCGTCGGAAACCTCTTTTCTTGCATCCTCATACTTTTGTATTTTGCCGGTCTCGAGGTACTCTTTGATTTTGTCCGCGGTGCTTTTCCCTATGCCGGGCAATTCCGCCAGACGGCCTTCGGACGCGATAATCGCTATGTCCTCGGCGGTATCCGCCAGCGTTCGGGCGGCTTTCCGGTAGGAGTTGACCTTGAAAACCACGTCGCCTTTGAATTCGAGAATGTCGGCGAGCCGGTCGAAAATTTCGGCGATCTCGGCATTTTTCATAGGACACCGGTTTTCGAAGAGACTGAAAAGAATCCTTCTCGGAGGAGCGGAGCGACCGTTTTCCCGGCGGGAACGGCTCGCTCCGACGGCGCCGTTCCCGCCATCGGCCGCCGATGCGAATGTGTGCGGCAATTCGATACGGCCGCCTTTAAAATTACAAGGGAAGCAAGGTGACCCTCGCAACAGAAGTTCATTGTCTCCCGCACATCTCCGCAGCCGTTTGCTCGGAGTTGGCGCCGGAGTGTCTCACGTTCCTGCTCTCAACTCCTCTTCGAGATGCCGGGCCAGGCCCTGCCACGCATGTCGCAATCTCCTCGTAAGCTACATGGAAACGCTCTACCGGCGAGCCGTATGGGTCCTCGATGTCTTTTCCCCGAAGTCCGGCGGGTCCGAAATCGGAGAGCAAGCAATATTTCCCTTTCCTGTCGCTCGACAGGCAATTGGCTTCCACGACGTGATTCATCTCCATACATACGACGAGGTCGGCTTGTTCCAGCAGTTCCGGTGTGAGCTGGCGCGCGACATGTTTCGACAGGTCTATGCCTCGTTCCGCCGCCACTTCTATCGCCAGCTCGGCGGCGGGACTGCCGACTAAAGCCATTGTGCCCGCCGAGGAAACAAATACCGAATCATGCGCCTGCGCCTTGAGCGTCTTTTTCAGAATACCCTCCGCAAGAACAGAACGGCACAAATTACCCGTACATACAAACAATATGTTCATCTTCATTCAGTTTAATCCAGAAAAACGCGGAAGGAAAGTCAAGAGATGAATGAGACTGCAAGTCTGTCCCACCGTTCAATGGCGCCCGCTTCGGGGGTATCGCGGAGGACGCCATGCCGCACGGTGTCCCCCCAGGACCCGCATCACCAATCGCGTGAGACGGATTCACAGCCGCCTGCGCTGGGTTGACGGCAAAATGCGCAGCCGTGGGACGAATTCGCTGCACTCCCAGGTTACCGTGGGATTTCCGAGCGGATTTCCTTCCGGAGTTTCTCCAAGAGCGACCTGGTCGCAGGGTCCGTCCGCGCCAGGTCATCGATTTTTCGGCACGCATGCAGGACAGTGGTGTGGTCTTTCTTTCCGAATGCCCTCCCGATCTCCAACAGCGAAGCCGACGTCAGCTCACGACTCAGGTACATCGCGACCTGGCGCGGAAACGAAATTGCGCGGCCGCGTCTCGAGGACACGATTTGAGCCTCCCGTATTCCGAAAAATTTGGCGGAGACTTTCTTGACTCTCTCGATGGTGACCTCGTGTTCCAGCGCATGCTTAATCATATCGGCGATCACGTCTCCCGCAAATTCCGCTGTCGGCAATTCACCGCGAACGCTCGCGGCGGCTATCACCCTGGTCAGCGCTCCCTCCAATTCTCGAATATTCGAAGTGACATGATGCGCAATAAACTCCAGCAGCTCTTCCGAGATGTCCGTCCTGTAGTGTTCAGCCTTCTTTCGAAGAATGGCCACGCGGGTCTCGAAGTCGGGCGCTTCAAGAGATGCGACCAGACCCCATTCGAACCTGCTCACCAACCTGTCCTCGAGTGTCGGTATTTGCTTCGGCCTGCGATCCGACGAAATGACTATTTGCTTCTTCCTGTCATGGAGCGCATTGAATGTGTGAAAAAACTCTTCCTGGGTCGCGTCTTTCCCTGCGATAAAATGAATATCGTCGACAAGCAGAAAGTCGATGTTGCGAAACTTTTCGCGAAACTCCTTCGTTGTTCGCTTCTGGATCGAGGAGATGAGCTGGTTCGTGAAATCCTCTGTCGACAGGTAAGCCGCTTTGAGACGATCCGAATGTAGAGACAGAGCATGGTGGGCGATGGCTTGCATCAGGTGCGTTTTCCCCAGGCCGACCCCGCCATAAAGGAACAAAGGGTTATACAGCTCGGCCGGTCTTTCGGCGATTCCCTTGGCTGCCGAATGTGCAAACAAGTTGCAAGATCCCACAACGAAGTTCTGCAACGTGTAGTGGGGGTTGAGTCGGGAATGCGGGTATCTCATGAATCTACCAAACGGTCAATTGACTGCTGAGGTTTCGACTTTCGCAAGTAAATCCACAAACTTATCAACATTCGTTTTATTGAACCAGTACTTGTTGATACAATTGCGGTTATGATATATATACGAGCGGCTTCCCGAAATCTTATTCACACAGTTATCCACAGCGGAATTTTGTAATAAAGTGGGACAAAAGCACGGAACGGTTGCTTGAACGTGTTCCTGAACGAACGGTTGGCATGGGCCGCCCGGTCATCAAACCGATACCTCCATTGATCGATGGCGCCAACGCTTTTCCTCGAAGCGCACGAACACGGTTTGTGTAATGGATTGTTACTCCAGGCCTCTTTTCAACAAATGGCCAAAGTATGCATGGATAATTCGACACCATCGACCCACTCCCGAACAGGGGTCCCATAAAGAAGGAAGGCTTTGGGAAAGGAATACTAGGCGTACCCCATGGTTTCGCCTGCGACTTCTTCAATTGAAGTAATGCCAGCGAGAATCTTCTTAATACCCGCTTCGCGAAGTGTTTTCATGCCGGAGCGGATGGCGGCCTCTCTCAGTTCACCCGTCGAACAACGCTGGAGAATGAGGTCACGCATTTCTTCATTCAGCGTCATCATTTCATAAATGCCGGTTCGTCCTTTATATCCGATATGCTGGCATTCTTTACATCCGCGCGTCTTATAAATTTTGTGGTCCTTGATTTGGTCTTTGGTCAGCTGGAGAGTAGCGAGTTCCTCTTCGGAGGGGTCATATGCCTCGCGACAGAACAGGCACAATTTTCGCACAAGGCGCTGGGCGACGATGGCTTCGATTGTGGAGGTGAGAAGGAACGGCTCCACGTCCATGTCCACAAGACGGGTAACGGTGCTGGGCGCATCGTTCGTGTGAAGAGTGCTGAAAACGAGGTGGCCGGTGAGCGACGCTTCGACGGCGAGAGCGGCGGTCTCCAAGTCGCGAATCTCGCCAACCATACAGATGTCGGGGTCCTGTCGAAGGATTGACCTGAGGCATTTGGCGAAGGTGAGTCCGACCTTCTCGTTGATATTGACCTGCACAATTCCGTTCACCTGGTACTCGACCGGGTCTTCCGTCGTAATAATCTTCCATTGCGGGTCGTTCAGCTCGTTCAGACATGCATACAGAGTGGTGGTCTTGCCGGAACCGGTCGGTCCTGTGACGAGGAGAATACCGTTCGGTCTTTCAATGAGCTCCAGAATAGTCTCGCGCTGGTCATCTTCGAGTCCCAGTCCGTCGAGAGAAATCATGACGGCGCTGCGGTCCAGGATACGGATTACGATGCTCTCTCCGAACATTGTTGGGAGGAACGAAATACGAAGGTCGATGTCTTTTCCTCCGAGCGAAAGCTGTATGCGGCCGTCCTGCGGGAGCCGGCGCTCGGCGATATCGAGATTCGACATAACTTTTAGTCGCGAGCTGACCGCGATGCTGAGATGCTTGGGCGGCTGGGCAATTGTGTACAACACGCCGTCAACACGCTGGCGAACCTGGTAATCTTCCTCAAACGGCTCGAAATGAAGGTCCGATGCGCGGCTTTGAATAGCCTGGAGGATCACAAGATTAATCAGTTTGATGACGGGCGCCTCATGGGCGAGCGCGATGAGATTGTTCGCGTCCGCAATCTGCTCTCGTGTGCCGGAGGCGGCAGTATCGTCTATTACTTTTTCGACATCGGAGAAAAGTTCGTCGATAAGAGTCGCGGCGGACTCTTCCCGATACCCGTAATGCTTTTCGATGGCGGCGGCGATTTCGCTTTGCGAACTTACCGCCCCTTCGATTTCGCATCCGAGAATGACCTTGAGGTCATCTATCGTGTTAATTGCGAGCGGGTCCGCCATAGCGATCGTGAGGACATTGTCATGTTTCCGAATGGGAATGATGTTGTAGAACTGTGCAATGTCGGGAGTGACCAGATCGAGCAATTCATTATCGATTGTGATTTGGCCAAGGTTGACCTGCTCCATGCCCTGTTGAATGCCGAGGGCATTCACGATGTCCTGCTCGGAGGCATATCCGAGGCTGACGAGGGTGCGCCCCAAGAACTCCTGGGTCGTGCGCTGTTTCTCCAGCGCCTCGTCCAGTTGGTCCTTCGTTATAACTCCGTTTTCGACCAGTATCTCTCCGAGGTTTCGTGTACCGAGTGCCACGGCTCCTTGTTCTCCTTTTTCCGGGCGTGCCGGTCGGCTTCCTATTCCACGTGTTTCACGAGTTTCAGGCCAGGCAGCGGATCGTCCAGTTGTGTTATTGAGACGGCCTCTTCGATTGATGTGATTCCGTTGAACACCTTCAGCCACGCATCGTCACGAAGAGTTCGCATACCCATTCGTCGCGCTTGATTCTTAAGATTTATGGTTGGCTCATGTTTAAGAACCATTTCGCGGATTTTCTCGCTCATCAGCAGCAGTTCGAGAACGGTTGTTCGGCCATGGTAGCCTGAGCGGTTGCAGCTTTCGCAGCCTTCCCCTTTGTAGAAGGTTATGTCTCTCACCTCATCGGGGTTTAGTCCCACCTGCTGAAGTTCCTGGTCGGACGGGTGATACTCGACCTTGCAACTCTTGCAGATTTTTCGGACAAGACGCTGCGCCGACACTGCCTGGACCGCCGAGGATACGAGGAAGGGCTTGATGCCCATGTCGATCAGGCGGTTCAGTGCGCCGGCGGCATCGTTCGTGTGAAGAGTGCTGAAAACGAGGTGGCCGGTGAGCGACGCTCTGATGGCAATCTCCGCGGTTTCGCTGTCGCGAATTTCACCCACCATCACGATATCCGGCGACTGTCGCAGGATCGACCTGAGTCCCGCCGCAAACGTGAGCCCGATTTCTTCTTCGATCTGCACCTGGTTGATTCCGGACAGAACGTACTCGACGGGGTTCTCAATCGTGATGATTTTTCGTTCCGGCGTATTGATCGTGTTCAGCGAGGCGTACAGCGTGGTGGTCTTGCCGGAACCCGTCGGACCCGTTACAAGAACGATTCCCGTGGGGGTGTGCAACAGCGATTCCCAACTTCTCAGCGTGTCCGGAGCGTATCCGAGGTCGCGAAGGTCGAGTGCGAGACTGCTCTTATCGAGGATTCGGAGAACGAAGCTTTCGCCGTAAATTGCGGGGAGCGCCGAGGCCCGAAGGTCGATGTCTTTGCCCATCAACTGCAATTTGATTCGTCCGTCCTGCGGGATTCTTCGTTCGGCTATGTCCATGCCGGCCATCAGCTTCAGTCGCGAGAGAATGGAGTTTTGAAGCGCTTTGGGCGGGGGGTTGACTTCCCGCAGAACACCGTCAATGCGGTATCGGACTTTCAACTCGCGCTCGAACGGCTCAATGTGGATATCGCTTGCTCGATGTCGGAACGCTTCGAGTATCAGCAGCGTCACCAGCTTAATTACCGGTCCTTCGTCGCTCTCTTCCTCGTCGCCTCCCTCCATAATGGAGCCGTCGAATTCGATGCTTTCCACGCTCAGACTGCTTACGCTCAAACTGCTCACCGTGCTGAGGCTGTCGCCGCTCACTTGCGAGAGCATTGTGTCTACAGTAACTTCCTCAAGGCCGTAATATTTCCGAATCGCCTCCTTGATGTCCTCAGGGGTGGCCAAAACCGGGCTGATATCGCATTCCAGCAGGAGCCGCAGATTGTCGATTACGCCGAGATTAGTGGGGTCGGCCATGGCTATATACAACGTGTTTCCCTGTTTTCTGACCGGGATGACCTGGTAAATTTTCGCAATCGACGGCTGGACAAATTCGATCAGGTCCTGAGAGATCTCCAAGTTGGCAAGGTTTACCAGAGGAAGGTTCAACTGGGTCGCAAGCGCCTCGGCCAGGTGGTGGGATGTGATGTACCCGAAACTTACCAAGACGTCGCCCAGCCGCTTGCCGCTTGCCCGGGTTTGTTGCCGCTTTAATGCGTCCTGCAGTTGTTCTTGAGTGATGGCCCCCTGGGCAAGCAGAATTTGTCCCAGTGATTTGCTGCTCTCTACAACAGCCACCGTCTTCCCCCCTTCTTGTTATATGGACAGTCGATTATACTGAAATTATATCCTACCCACATAGCGATGTCAAGCCGCGCTTCGCTTCGTTTCCCCTTGCAACTGTATGCGCGAAAATGGGTTAGGAGGCGCCTATCGAGCTAATCACCATTGTCGCGTTCAGGCCGCCCTCCGCTCTCGGAACCGGCTGAATGCGGATGTTCGCAATCGCCGTGGGGGCGCTGCTCCGCTCAATCTCGTAAAGGAACGACACCAGGTTTTCAAGGGAAATACCTTCGAGCCTTACCTCCACAAGGTCTTCCACAAGATTGCCTTCAAGATTCCGTCGCGACGGCTTCATCGAAGCGAGGTGGTTTTTCAGTTTCAGTTTGTTTGCGGTCTGATCGAGAAACGAAAAGAGCGTAAAGCCCGCCGGTCGGGAGCGGATTTGCTCGTTGATTTGCCGGGTCTCCTCGAGAATCTGGTCGTAATCCTTTTCCAAGGCCCGTAATTCGACCAGCTGGTCGCGTGCTCGGTCGATGCGCCGTTTCAGATTTTCCCGTTTTTCGAGCAACGGCGACACGACGAGCATATGCATGAGCATCAACAGCACCAGCGCCACCGCTGCGGCGATGATTTTTCTTTCTCTGCTTTTCAGGTCCAATCCGGGCGACATCTCTTTACGCTCCCTCGTCCGCCCTGCCTATTCGTGCCCGAATGCGGAAGTTCCTTTTGTCGCTTCGTTCGGCCTTGGTTGCCGAGTCAATGGTTACTTCGGACAGCAGAGGAGAGTTCTCCAACCGTTCTTTGAACATGTTAATATCGTCGAAGGATTCCGCTTCACCCGCCATTCGGAGCGTATGGTCGGAAATCGTCAGGTCGTTCATCGTGAGGGACTTTTTCGCCGGAACGCCCGATGTTACCGCGGCCAGGACATCCAGGGGCGAAACATATTCCGAAGAATAGTTTCTCAAGGTATTGAATTTCTCTTGTTCCCGCGCAAACTTTTGGCGCGCGCTTTCGGGAGAGGTAATTCCCGGCATCGTATCGGCGAATATTTCTACCATCTTCTTGTTCAGCGTTTCCAGCTCCCGGGAGCGGTGGCGAATCTCGGCTGCGACACTGAGCATCCACGCGATGAACACGACGGCCACCAGAATCAGGCTGAAAACGAGGCTTTGTTTCAGGCGTGATAATGGAGAGACCGGGATGAATTCCTCGCGCATGAAATTCAGGGGGTTTGCCGCCTCTCCGAGGCCCGCGCGAGCAAGCGCTATCGCCAGACGCCACTCTTCGCCTCTGCCGGCATAGACCGGAGGGATATCTGCCAGAAGGCCTTCGTTGAATGCAACGGTTCGGACCGGGAAATCGGGAAACGACTGCTGAAGGATTTTTTGTATGCTTTCCGCGTCCTCTCCGGCGACACAGAGGGTTCCGATTTCGGAATCCGTATCCGGCGCTGTCCGGAAACCGAGGAGGGAACGTTGTATTTCCTTGACCAACCGCTTTGCGGTGTCGGTATCGCTTACCGAAATCCCGTCGAGATTACGGAATCCCACCAGCCTCTCGCCCTCAAAAAATCCAAGGAAGGAGCTGTTGTGATTGATAAGCAGGAGGGCGGTGATTTTGTCCGGCGAAAAATCGAATGGATTCATGTAGAAGTCTGCAAGTGCAATCGCATCGAGTGTGATGATTTGGGCGTCCACCTCTGCGGCCTTCAGAAGCCGGAGCCGTTCCGCGATGACGTCCTTTGTGACGGCGACAGCTAAAATATGGGCGCCGGCGTTCGTTCTTTGTATGGGAACATAATCCGCAATCACCCCGTCTATCGGGTACGGTATTTGGGGCTCTATCTGAAATTTCAAGGTCTGCCTGATCTTGGCCGGGTCCGAAATCGGCATCGTGAGAAGTCGGCTAATACCCGTTGCGGCGGGAAGAGAGATCGCGCATGCGTCGCCGGTGAGTCCGTTTTCGTCGAACGCCTCCCGCAGGATGGATGCCGTCGCCGTTACCGGTTCCTCCTCGGACCTGCCCGGAAACTCTTTTTCAATCAAGTTCAGCACCTTTATTCGGTCGCCCTGCATGGCGGCAACGGCTATCCTCAGCGAATCCGGCTGCACATCGATTCCGACGCTTTTCGTTTGAAATATCATCTTGCCGTTTTCCAAGACACCGTCTGTATGCCGAGATAATCGTCGGGCGAGAGCTGGTTGGCCGCCTGGCTTCGCCGAATGAGCGCTTGAATCGTTACTTTCCGAGGCGATTCTACGTCTGTGGCCGCGACGCCGGTAGAACGAATCAGAAAACACGAACTGCGAGTCGTGAACCTGTCCGACAGCGCGACATCGGGCAATCGGGCTGCAAGATCCTGCGGACTCTCGAAAGGGTCGCTCTCCCGCATATCCATGATTACGGAAGCGAGCGATTCGTTGTTTAAGACCGCCGCAACCACCGGTTCTCCGGCGGTATTGATATTGATGAGGCCGTCTTTGTCGCCGAGGACCGTCACGAATTCGGAGATTCCCGGGTTTTCATCGTCTCCGTATACGATTTTCTCATCGAATCCTTTGATGAAGAGAAGTTCATCGATGCTGTCGAGCGGACCGTTCTTGCATGCGACGGGCGGGCTGAGAGATTCGTAGTATGCGTTCTCGGCGCCGAACGGTTGTTCTTCCGAATTCTCGTCGAGCCAGTCGACAAGAGCGTCGACGAGGTTTTGGTCGAATTCCAAAAACTCGAACAGCCGTTTCAAGTTTTCCACCAAAGACGCATTCAATTTTTCGATATCGAATTCCGTTTCGGGTCGTTCAATCAGCCGGTTTAAGTTGATCTTCCCCATTTCATCTGATATTCGGACCGTGAAAGTCGAGCCGGACACGTCCCCTTCAATTTCTTCCGCCCATTCCTCGCTGAGCGTATCGGTCTGCGCTTCATTTTCCTTGAGGCCTGCGATATCATTCATAAGTATGGCTTTCGCGGTTTCGATACCTCCCCGCGCGGCGGTTTCCGCCCGCAAGTCATCCACCAGGTTGTTCGCCAAGGATGCATGAACCCGCATGAGATAATTGAATTCCAGAATGACGACCGCGAGAATTACTGTGACCAGAAGGGTTAGCAACAGAGCCATGCCCCGCTCATCGGATGGACCGGCGATAAGGCGTCGTCTCCAAGGTATTATGAGATATTTCTTCATCGTGTGTCAAGCGGCCGTGGCGGTATGATTTTGTTTCCACGCACGTCTTTGTCGCCCCACGGTATCGGTTGCAACGAAACTGTCACGGTGAATCAGTCTCACAATTGGAAGAACAAGAAAGACTCAAAAAACGACTTTCACGAATGTCTCACGGGCGATGCTCTCGGCCCGGGTTTCCCCAAGAACCCGCATCACCAACCGTGGCACAGATTCACTGTCCCAGAAAGCGGACCACATTACTTCGCTCAGCGAAGCGGCCGCCTTGCTTAACTCGCGGGAGAGATTGGCGCGCTACCCCCGAAGCATGCGCTTGAACGAATTGTCGGAGACGCCGGCAGTCCCGAATTTCGGAAAATTGTCCTTCTGCTCAGTCTTCCGCCGGTTGAAACGGTTCATCTCCAACGGCATCCGGGGGCCGGAAATCCTCTTCTTCCAATTCTTCCAACTTTTCCTCGGGCTCGTCCTGTTCTTGTCCTTGAGGCGCCGGCGCAGCCGTTTCCTCGAGCAGCGCATTAACGTGCACGCGGGCCATTGTCGAGAAGGTGAAAGTGTTTTCGTTTGAGTCGCCAAGTGTAAGTTCAATCTTGACGGCTTTCGGGAGCGTTCCCTGGTTCTCGTATCTCCATTCAGCGAGCCATTCCGACCCGTCGAAGTAGTCAATGTTCAGCGAGCGTATACCGAGAACCCATTGCGGTCCCGCCTGTTCGTCGTCGGATTTGGTCAGCAATGGCTGAACCGTGCACTTCAATAACAATGGATTGTTTTTGTCAAGGGGCAACTCCGGCCCCTCGAAATCTTTGTGCGGCTCCGTTTCGTAACTCACCAACGCTATCTCTCCGGGCCGGGCGCGTGCGCCGAATCGGGGATTCGTCGTAAATGTGCTGAGACTATCCGCGTCAAACCCGTCGTCAACGGCGTCGGTTCCCCGCAGAACCGATTTTTCTTCCTGCATATCCGGATATCGGCCGGCGAAAGGAACGCAAGCGGAGGCAACGGTTTGACCGATATTGTTGAGGATGAAACTGGCGCGCTGACATAGTGAAGCGTGCTCTTCGCGTTCCTCTGCGTTGTTCACGGTATAGAAAAATGTGCCAAAGACAATTCCGAGAATAATTGCGAGGATGGCGGTTGCCACCAGGACTTCGATAAGAGTGAACCCGCCTCGATGGAGTCCAGGCGCCCGTTGAATCATTCGATTATGTCCCTTGCAACGAAAGATTTCAACCGAAATTCGCCGTCGGGGTACTTGATTAGTATCTCAACACTCTTCAGGTTTTCGATGTCTGCTTCTTCTATTTCTGTTTCCCAATAGTAGCCGGGTTGAATGTCGCCGAAATCTCCGGAGTCGCTCGCGATGGAGTCGAATTCCATTGTCATGGTCTCTTCCATCTTCTGGCGAGCGAGCAGCACGGCCATAGTCTGCTCCTTTTGTCTCTGGGCAAGATTCAGGCTCAAAAGATGTGTTCCCAAGAGCGTGACGAGCGCCGTTGCGACAATGCTGAGCGCTACCATCACCTCGAGGAGCGTGAATCCTCTGTCAGAATTGTTTGGCGTCATCCGCTTTCGCTGTTCCAGGGAAGGAGCGTCGGCATGCCGGTTGCGCCGTCATACCAGACGGCGAGTTGTTCTCCCTTGTCGTTTGCGAGACGGATTGTGGCCGGGCTGGCGCTTCCGAGGGGGTGAAACTCGATATATTTCGGCCCAAACGTGGTCCCTATGATATTGTTTCGCACTTCGACCGAGGAGAAACGGACACCCGGCGGAAGCTCCTTTGGAGCGAACATGGGCTCGCTGGGAGCGGTTTCCTCGATGTGTTTCGCTCCTGATTCCTCGTGCTGCAGTAATTCGAAGTGGGTTCCCAGACGGATTCCGATCGCGGTGCTTCCGCCCTGCTCTTCGTCGAGTTCCTTCACTTCCGTGAGCCAATACTTGCCTTCGGATGGCTCTATGTAGAGTCGGTAGATTTTGTTCTTCGCCACGGATTCGCCGTATGCGAGGCTTATCGTGCCAGCGAGCAGACGGGCGGCGCTTTTCAGCCTTCGCTGAGGCAGGAAGGGGTCCAATCGCGGAAGCACAATGGCGACTACCACACCGATGATGGCAATAACCATTGCGAGTTCGATAAGAGTAAAGCCTTTCCTCTTCATGACGAGCTCAGATGTTCCAACTTTCGATGTCGGCGTTCTCATCTTCTCCACCCTCGAGTCCGTCAGCGCCGAGCGATCTGATCTCATAGTCGAATCCGTGCGAACCCGGCGACTCATAGAGGTAGGTATTTCCCCACGGGTCCAGAGGCACGCTTGCGCTTTCGATATACCCGCCCTTCTTGTAGTTTTCAGGAATCTTCCCGGTTGAAGGCGGGCTCACCAGCGCCTCCAGCCCCTGTTCGGTTGACGGATAGAAGCCGTTATCGAGTCTGAAGAGTTTCAATCCTGTCTCGAAAGCACGGATTTGCGCTTTGGCGGCATTGATCTTGGCGTCTTCCGTTCTGCCGATAAATTTCGGCGCTATGTAGGCGGCGAGGATACCGATAATGACGATGACCACCATGAGCTCGATGAGGGTAAAACCGCCGGTCGACTTTCGCAACTGCGTGCGACTCATTTTCACCATTTCCTCCTCACTGAACGACCTGATTGATGTCAAAAATCGGAAGCAGCACGGCGAGCACGATAAAACCCACCACCACCGCCATGAAGACGATCATTGTGGGTTCCAGCAACGATACCATGCCCAGGAGCGTTGTGTCGACTTCATCATCGAATGTGTCAGCCACTTTGATCAGCATTTCGTCCAACTGTCCACTGCGTTCGCCGAGGGCTATCATGTGAATGACCACGGGAGGGAATACCGCGCTGCGTTTCATGGACGTCGCCAGCTCTTCGCCTTTCCGAACGCTTTCCTGTGCTTCCGTTATGGCGCGCGCTATGATTCGATTGTTGACGATGTTCTTTACGATTTCAAGGGAGTCCAACAGATTGACTCCGCTTTGGGTGAGGGTGCCGAGCGTGCGGGCAAAGCGTGCGACGGCCATTTTCCGGTTTAACTTTCCGAATAGCGGCAACCTGAGTTTTATCGCGTCCCAGGCTGTTCCTCCGGTTTCCGTTTTCACGTATTGCTTTGTTGCGATGACCACGAGCAGAACCAGTGCGCAAACACCCCACCAGTAATGGCGCATGAAATTGGAAATATTTATCAGGACCAGGGTCGGAGTTGGCAGCGCCCGCCCGATTTGGGAGAAGATTTTGGTAATGGTCGGAATGATGTATGTTATGAGAAAAATCAGCACCCCGAACCCCACAATGGTCATAAGCGAGGGATAGAGCAATGCGGATGTGACACGGCGCTTCAGCGCAAGTTGTTTTTCCAAATAATCGGCCAGCCGGAAGAGGACCACCTCCAGAGCGCCCGACGATTCTCCGGCTTTCACCATATTTATATATAATGCCGGGAAATAGCGCTTATGCTGTGCGAGCGCGGCGGAAAACGCCGCGCCTTCCTTGATTGATTCCTTGATCTGGTACACAATCTTAACGAGGCCCCTGTTCTCGATTTGCTCGAGGACCGCGTTGAGCGCGTCAATCAGGGGCATTCCCGCCTGGAGGAGGACCGCGAGTTGCCGGGTGAAAATCGCTATGTCAAATGTCTTCGGCCTCGAGACGATATCCGACAGCACGAGTTCGCGGGCGGGCTTTGCGTCGCGTTTTGTCTCGCCAACCTCCACCGGGAGGAGCCCCATCTCGCGCAGTTTCGCGCGCGCGGCCGGTGGGTTTTCCGCATCGAGCACGCCTTTTACTCGTTTGCTTGCCTCATTGATGGCGATGTATTCATATACCGGCATGACACCGCTTCTTCCCTGTCTTTCGACACGAGAACCCTCTCAAGAACAAGGGAGCAGACACATTCACCCGACGGGTGTTCTGTTGAGTCCGCTCCCTCTCCCCGGGTCAACCTGGAGAAATACGATGTGTGACGGGGGACGATGGTCTAGACGAAGTCCTCGCGGGTTACCCGCATCACTTCTTCGACGGTGGTAACGCCCGCAATCGCCTTTCTGGCGCCGTCTTCCCGCAGGGTCCGCATTTTGTTCAGTGCGATGGCCTCCCGTTTTATCGTATTCGAGTCCACATTGCTCAAAATCAGTCTCTGAATGTTCTCGCGAACCAGGAGCAGTTCAAAGATGCCGGTTCGTCCGAAGTATCCGCGGCCCACACATTTCGCGCATCCGCCGCCGCGCGACAGCGCTCCGTTGGCGAGTCGGTCCCTTTCGATCGCGATGTTCTCCAGTTCGAGGTCTTCGGGAACATATGTCGTGCGGCATCCGGAACAAATGGTGCGAACGAGTCGCTGCGCCAGCACCGCGATGACCGAGGAAGAGACGAGGAAGGGCTCGATTCCCATATTCAGCAATCGTGTGATGGCGCCCGCTGCGTCGTTTGTATGAAGGGTGCTGAACACAAGATGGCCGGTCAGGGATGCTTGAATGGCCATTTCGGCGGTTTCGATGTCTCGAATTTCACCGACCAGTATGATGTCGGGGTCCTGCCGCAGGATCGAGCGGAGACCATTGGCGAACGTGAGATCGATTTTCGGTTTCACTTGTATTTGCGCGATACCGTCCATCATGTACTCGATAGGGTCCTCAATCGTTATCACATTGTTCTCCATCGAGTTCAGGCGGTTGAGCGCGGCGTATTGAGTGGTTGTTTTTCCGCTTCCGGTCGGGCCGGTCATTAATATGATTCCATGGGAAGATTCGAGCAAGCGTTCGAAGTGGCTCAGGTTGTCGGCGCCGAGGCCCAGTTCCTCGAGCGTATAAAGGAACGTTCCCTTATCGAGGAGTCTCATGACTACACGCTCGCCAAAGGCGGTGGGAACAATCGATACGCGGATATCGATTTCGCGGCCGCTGAGCATGATCTTGATGCGGCCGTCTTGAGGCAGCCGTCGTTCGGCGATGTTCAGATTGGCCATAATTTTGATACGGGACACGATGGCGGCATGATACGAGCGGGGCGGACTCAGTATCTGGTAGAGCACGCCGTCGATGCGGTAGCGGACACGCAGGTCCTTCTCGTATGGCTCGATGTGGATGTCGCTGGCTCGCTCCTTGGCTGCTTGTGAGATGATGACATTCACGAGTTTGATGATGGGGGCTTCATTGGCCAGGTCGAGCAGGTCCCGGCGTTCTTCGAGCGGCTCCATGGAGAGAAGGCCCATCTCTTCTTCGTCCATGTCCATAATCACCTGCGCCGCAGAGTGATTTTGAACGTCGAAGTAATGGTTCGTGATTCGCTCGATTTCTCCGAGGGGACAGACCATCACTGTTGCGGGCATTCCAAGCAGGAATTTCAGGTCGTCCACCGGAGCCGTGTTGAAGGGGTCATGAACCGCGATCAAGCATCCGCCGTTCTCCTCGCAAATGGGCACCACCCGGTTTTCCCGTATGAAGGACAACGGCACCTTCGAGAGGATATTCGGATTGACCTGCATATCGATCTTGGGGCGGTAGGGGATATCGAGAAGTTCGCTGACCGCCTTCAGATATTTGTCCTCGGTAAGATGGCCGCTTTCGATTGCGGCCTCGAGGAAATCACTCTTTTTGTCTTCCTGTCGCCTCAGGATATCGTCGAGTTGTTCGCGCGTCAGGTAACCGTTCTGCACGAGAAACTTTCCGATTGCTTTTGTTGTGACCGTAATCATTTCGGTCCTGCTTCCTGCAAGGAGCCTTCCATGAGCACGGCGTTTCCGCCGAATGTCTTGCTCCTTTGCATGAGGGACGTTCCCTCCAGCCGGTCAAGAAGCGGCTTGCCTGCCTCGCTTTTCTTTTCGAGAGTCAGTTCGCTCGCCTCCGCCACGTTGGCCACTATGCTCGGTGTAATGAAAATCAACAGGTTCGTTTTTCGGCGGTCTATTGACTTGTTCCTGAATGCCCAGCCGAGCACCGGAATGTCGCCGAAGAACGGCACCTTGCTGATGGTGACATTGTCGGTGTCTTCCATCAGGCCGCCCAACACGAGCGTGTGGCGGTCTTTAACCACCACGGTGGTTTCCGCTTCGCGCTTGAGTTCCGAAAGCACGGCGCCGGTAGTCCCCGAGGCTTCGACCCTGCTTACGTCGTTCACCTTTTGGATGATCTCCAGGCGGACCATGCGTTCCGGGCTGATGTGAGGTGTGATTTCGAGGATGATTCCGACGTCGCGATACTCGAATGTTTCGCTTGTCGCCAAGCCGGTGGCGCTTGCGCCGGTATCCTCAAGACGCTGTGTGATAAAGGGCACATTTTGCGAAATATTGATAACCGCTTTCTCGTTATCGAGCGTGAGCACGTGAGGCGCAGAGAGGATGTTGAAGTCGGAATCGGACTCCGACGCGTTCAACTCGATGAACGCCCTCAGGAAGTCGTCCTTGATATTGAAATATCCGATAGAGAGGCCACCGGGTATGGCGGGAACGCCTCCACCCACGGCCACCGTTTCGGCAACGCTTTCGACAAGCGTGCTGCCGGTGGACTGGTTCACGCCAGCGAATCCGTGGTCCTGGCCATGCGGGTTCGCCACCAGCCAGGTGACGCCCAAATTCCGCATGAAGTCCATGCTGACTTCCGCAATCAGCGTTTCCACGAGAACCTGCGGGCGCATGATATCCAATTGTTCTATTACCCGGCTGAGGACCGCAAAGTCCTGTGGAGTGGCGGTGATGATGAGCGAGTTAGTCGATTTGTCCGCGACAACGGACACCTCCTTGTAGAAGGTTCGAATTCCGGCTGTGGCGGCGGCCTGGGCCGCTTGGGCGCCGGAGGGCGTCGCGGTCGTCGCGAGGCTTGTGAGCACGGCCGCCACTTCCTCCGCCAGCGAGTTCTGCAGGCGATACACGTGGATGTTGTTGGCCTCGATTGGCGTCGCTTTGTCAAGCTCGCGAACGAGGAACTTCACTTGTTCGGTGTCGAATTCGTTGGCCACGATAATCAGCGAATTTGTCCGCAGGTCGGGAATGATTTTTATTTGCGAAGTTACCGTTCCCGATACGACTTGTTGGGTCGGTACCCTGCGGCGGCCGGTGCGTGCGGCCGGGGCTCCGGGCGCCCCGGCGGGAGACGGTTCGAGCGCTTGGAGAATTTCCTGCGCCAGGATATCGGCCTGCGCGTTTATAAGGGGAATGATGGTAATTGTTTCTTCGAAGCCTGGGATGTCCACCTCCTGGATTATCTCCAGCAGTCGCTTGATGTTGGAAGAACTGTCGGTTAGGATGACGGTGTTTGTGTTTGCGTATGCGGTGATATTGGCGTCCCGGGAAATAAGCGGAGTCAGAATGCTGACAATTGCCTGGGCATCGGTATATCTCACCGGAATTAGCTGTGTGATAATCTGATCGCCCGGGCGAATCTTCGCGCCCTCCCTCCCGCTGCTGACAGGAATGCTCTTCTGGGTGGCGGTCCGGCTGGGCACCACCTTGATTACCTTGCCGAGGGGGACGAGCGAGAAACCATTGAGTTCGAGGATAGATTCGAAAACGCCGTAGGCTTCCTCCTTCGGCACCCGCGTCGGCGCAATCACGGTGACAGTCCCTTTGACGGCGGGGTCAATGATGAAGTTTTTTCCGGTAACCCGGCTCATAACATCGATGACTTCCAAAACCGGCGCATTATCGAAGTTGATGGATATCTCACTGTTGTTCGACCGCTGCGGCGAAACCTGCTGGGAAGAGGCCGCGGACGGAGCCCACAGCACTCCGCACAGGCTGACTATCATTATTGTGAAGAGGCGATATTTATTCATCCAAGGTTTTCCTCACACGCTTTTCTGATTCTTCGATGCGCTGGCGGATTTACCGGACCTTGTACACGAGTGTTCTGTGGCGGCCATCGCGTTCGACAACCACTCGAATTTCCGGTGAATTCTCAAGGCGATCAGAAACACCAATGATGTCTTCCGTGGAGTTAACGCGGATACCGTTCACGCTTTTTATAACGTCGCCCGCCTGAATGCCCGACTGGTCGATCAGGGGGTCGCTCCCCAGAGCGTCAATTCGCATGCCGGCCGGATTACCATCTACCGTATTGGGACTTGTGTTGACCTGATTCAACAATTGGCCTATGTTGCTTCTGGCTTCTTGCATCAGCCTTTGGCGGTTAATATAACGCAGGTTGTCGTTAACCACGCGTATGGCTTCCTGGGAAGTTGCCGACGTGCGCGTGGGAGAAGGAAATGGCGCCGAACGGCCGCCGCTGAACGGCGAGCTCGCGACGAATGGGCTCTCTCCTTTGAAAGACATTGTAAGAACCTCTCGTCTGCCCGACCGTGATATCACCACTTCGCATTCACGTATTGCTTCCAGCTTTGCGTCGCTTACGATGAAATCCCCCGGAGCGTAAGTCCCTTCCGCGCGGGTTTTCTTGTCACGAATGATGGCCGAACTCAGAGCAGGTTCTTCCGACGCAACACAGCCGAGAAGCTCCAGTTCCAGCGTTGTTTCCGGGAGGGTCTCCTCTATTTTTGGGGGGACCACGCCCTGCGAGGAGGCAAGCGCACCGAACAAATTACTTTTCCCGAGAGAGGCGTACTCTTGGTATGATTGAATTTTCATCCGACTTGCGGCGGGAGCTTTCGCTCCGGAGTTATCGGAGAGTGGTTCCGGAGGAGCGCTCGGAGCTGCGAGGATATGCTGCCCCGCCTTGAACAGGAAAAACACGATTATGGTCGTGAGCAGCAAGTCGACCGCCCAAAACGAAGCCTTGATTTGCCGAGGTCTGAATGTCATGGTTCGCCTTTCCTAAGATGCCTATTTTCCTTTAATTATAAACCCATCCAATATCAATGTCAATCAGCGGGAAAGGCATTTCAGCGCCGATG
This sequence comes from uncultured bacterium, assembly GCA_964453435.1. Classification (GTDB taxonomy): domain Bacteria; phylum Abyssobacteria; class SURF-5; order SURF-5; family SURF-5; genus CAYVQZ01. Next base: position 90,098 of record CAYVQZ010000005.1, on the reverse strand, counting down.
GTCGCTCTCATTTTCCACTCCATTGCAGCTGCTATGCGTTCGGCCCCGCAGAGAGCGCCCTATTCCGTGCCAGCCCGTTTGCGCTCGGCTTGGAAGCAGAACAAAGCCCTTCCCCCATCGTCCTGACCCGGCTCGTACGTATAAGCGGCCACTGTGAACCGGCCATACCCTTCGCAATGAAAGGAAAAAAATTCCCCCCAAACATGCTTTTATCAGCGCTTCCGGTTCCCGGTCCGCGACCGACTGCAACATTCTGCAGCGAGTATGGCGCTTCTTCCATCCCGATTTATATCAAACCCCGGGCATTTCTTGACAACATTCTCGTAATGAGTGGCGCCAGCCGTAAACACCGCCAAATCGCGACGGCTCAACTTGAATGTGACAATTTATGTGCACGAATCGTGCCATATTGGCCGGAAATTCGCAATGGCTCATTCGGTCCAACAAGGCTCTTCGGAAAGAAGCCTCCAGCGCGATCTACCGCATTCGGACAAACATTTTGGCTCGGCGTTTCGGCTTTGCGGAGAAATTGCATGAAGAAAATACCGATAACATATTTTGGAAACGCGCGGACAATGTAGGCACTCGTGACACAAGAGTTTCGCCACGCGGGGGCGATTAAATCACATATCTCCACTGAAGTCAACAAATTGCGAAATCGGATTCAGAGTGGTCACATGTTGATTCCACGGCCCGATTATGGTATTCTTGTGGCTGTAAAATGGGGGTTTCTATCGGTTGATGCAATTGAGAATTGGGTATCTTCAGTACACGTAAGGTGGCAAGAAAATTGCATATTCAGCCAAGAATAGGGCACGGAGGAGACAAATGCGCAAAATAACCATGGTCGGAGCCGGAAACGTTGGCGCAACTGCAGTGCAGTATATAGCCGAAAAGGAATTGTGTGAGGAACTTGTGATGATTGACATAGTCGAGGGTCTGCCCCAAGGCAAGGGACTCGACATGTGGGAGACGGCGCCGTTAATCGGCTCTGACAGCCGGGTTCATGGTACGAATGAAATGAGCGCGATGAAGGACTCCGGCCTTGTTCTGATTACGGCGGGGCTTGCTCGGAAGCCCGGCATGTCTCGCTCCGACCTCCTGGAGAAAAACGCAGAAATTATAAGAAAGATCGTCGAAGACGTCGTGCGGCTGGCGCCCGAAGCGATGATCATGGTTGTAACCAATCCGCTCGACGTGATGACGTATCTGGCATACCGCATTTCGGGTTTCGGACGCAAACGGGTGTTCGGAATGGCGGGAGTGCTGGACTCGGCGCGCCTTCGCAGTTTCGTGGCGATGGAACTCGGGGTGTCAGTGAAAGACACGCATGCGCTGGTTCTGGGCGGTCATGGCGACTCGATGGTTCCGCTGCCCCGTTACACGACCGTTTCGGGAATCCCGATTACGCAGCTCATGGACGACGCCACTATCGAACGGCTGGTGGAACGGACTCGGAAGGCGGGCGGCGAAATAGTCGGGCTCTTGAAAACCGGCAGCGCGTACTATTCTCCCGGCGCGTCCTTAGCCGAAATGGTGGAGGCTGTCGTCAGGAATAAGAAGAGAGTCCTCCCCTGTGCCGCGATTCTGGACGGAGAGTACGGGCTCACCGATGTCTGCGCCGGCGTGCCCGCCGTGCTCGGGCAAAAGGGAATGGAGAAAATAATCGAAGTCAAACTGGAGCCGCCCGAACTTGAAGCGCTCAAGCGGTCGGCGGAGGATGTCAAGAAGGATATCGACCGATTGAAGCTTTTATGAACGAGGTTACTCACCTGACAAAGCTCCGTTCAACGAAGGCGATTGTCGACCTGAACGCGGTCCGGCACAACATCGCGCAGGTTCGCAAGCTCGTAGGGGAGAGAGTCGAAATTTTGGCGGTGGTCAAGGCCGATGCGTATGGGCATGGGGCCTTGCAAGTCGCAAAAGCGTGTCAGGATGCCGGCGCTTCAATGCTCGGAGTCGCCCTTGTGGACGAGGGCGTGGAACTCAGGCAAGCCGGCATTGATTTGCCGCTCCTCGTGCAATGCTGTATAAGCGAGGAAGAGATTAACACCGTCCTGGAACACGAGCTCACGGTTACCGTTGCCACCCGTGAGACAGCCGAGAGGCTTTCAGAAGCGGCGGGACGCCTCGGAACCATTGCGAAGATGCACGCGGATGTCGATACCGGGATGGGCCGAATCGGCTTTCCCGCGTCGACGGCGGCCGACAAAATCGCCCGTCTTGCGCGGCTCCCGAATGTTGAATTGGACGGTGTTTACACTCACTTTGCGACGTCTGAAATCGAAGGCGACGAGTTCACTCGTGATCAGATGCGAATATTCAAGAATTTGCTGGACGAGCTTTCTGCGCGGGGTCTGCATCCCCCGAGGGTCCATGCATGCAACAGCGGGGCCGTTATCAATTATCCCGAGGCGTATCTGACCCTGGTCCGACCCGGCTTGATCCTGTACGGAGTGTATCCCGACAGGAGCCTCGAGAAGAAGATAGCGTTGAGGCCGGCTTTGAGCTTGAAAACGTCAATCGTGTTTCTCAAGGATGTTCCCGCAGGCGTCTCATTGGGATATGGCAGGAGCTTTGTGGCGTCGGACCAGCGGCGCATCGCAACCGCAAACGTGGGGTACGCGGATGGATATCCCTGGCGACTCTCCAACAACGGCAAGGCAATTGTGCGCGGTGTTCTGGCGCCGGTGGTCGGGCGGGTAAGCATGGACCAATTGCTCGTTGATGTTACGTCCGTTCCCGGCGCTGCCCTCGGAGATGCGGTCACGCTGCTCGGCGCCGACGATTCCCAAAAGATTACGGCGGAGGACCTTGCCAATTGGGCCGGCACGATTCCATACGAGATTCTCTGCGGAATAAGCAAAAGAGTGCCGCGCCAATACATTCATTGAGGTTTTGTGAAATGGGGGGGCTTGACCGGAGCGTTGTGTTCGAGCAAACTATATGTGGGGATAGTTTCGGGATTCCACAGCGAAGGAGAGTTTGACACTGTCTCACGATTGCACATTTTGCCGAAATAGCGGTGTGGAACAAGACTCACTGGGCCCAAGGGGGAATCCCCGCCTTTTGGGGATTCGTAAATGATGGGATGCACCCGCACAAAACACCGAATCGTGGGGCGCGCTCAACGCATCAAGGGTAGCTTTATGAAGGGGAGGGAATCACCATTCACAAAATGGCTATAAGGGGATTAGAAAAAGCCACTGAGTCGATACACTCGCTGGAAGAAAACATCACCACGGTGATTTTCGGCAAGGCAAAAGTAGTTCGCCTCGCAATTGCGGCGCTGCTCGGAAAGGGGCACCTGTTAATCGAAGATGTCCCCGGCATCGGAAAGACGACACTGGCGAGGGCGATTTCAAAATCAATCGACTGCACGTTTCAGCGGATTCAATTCACGAGCGACCTGCTTCCGTCCGACATCATTGGAGTTACTATCTACAACCAGCATACGCAGCAGTTCGAGTTCAAAGTCGGGCCCATTTTCGCCAACGTCATCCTTGCAGATGAAATCAACCGGACGACCCCGAAAACGCAGAGCTGTTTGCTCGAAGCGATGAATGACCTTCAGGTTTCGGTCGACGGGGTGACGTACGAATTGCCCCAGCCGTTCCTTGTGCTCGCCACGCAAAACCCGATCGAGTTTCATGGCACGTATCCGTTGCCCGAGTCTCAATTGGACCGGTTCATGCTGAAAATCCGGATGGGGTATCCTCCGAACGAGGATGAGAAGAGCATGATAGTCAGTCAAGCGCTTACCGACCCGGTTGCCGCGCTCGAGCCGGTCATCCATGCCGACGATGTCAGAGTAATGCAGAACATGGTTGCTGAGGTGAGCGTCGACAGTTCGCTCGTCGAGTATTTGATGGCCATTATCAATGCCACGCGGAGGGCGCCGGCCATTGAGTTGGGAGTCAGCCCGCGAGGGGCGATGGCCTTCTACAGAGCCGTTCAGGCATATGCGTTTGTTATGGGGCGCGAGTACTGCGTGCCCGACGACGTAAAAGACCTTGCAGTTCCCTGCCTTTCCCACCGGATTATTCCCGCAACGAGGCTTGATTTGGAGGGTCCCCGCACCGAGGTGGCCGAACGCGCCATCGAAGATATTTTGACTCAAACACCTGTTCCACTTTGAAATGCTGCTCAATAAACGACGAAAGACATTATTCAGCCGTTCCGGCGGGGCATCGCATCCACAACTGCTCAGCACGATGTCCGGCGAGACACTGGTCTATCTTGCGCTTCTGGTTCTCATAGCTCTCGCCGGATTCAACAGCGGGAATAACTTGCTCTACCTCATTGGGGGCGTGATGCTCGGAGCCTTGGTTGTTTCCCTCATCGCAGGGCGCGTGAATCTGAAGGGACTCAGCGTGAACAGACGGGCGCCTTCCTATGCCGTCGCGGGTCATCCCTTCCGGGTAACGGTCGAGATAGCCAACGAAAAGCGGTTCTTCGGTTCTTTCGGGGTTACTCTCCGTCGAATGGCGGAGGGAAGTGGTGGTTCCTATTTCCTCGCGATTCCGAGAGGAAGCATACAGCGCCGTGAGATCGAAATGTCACTGCCCCATCGCGGCCTTCACGAGTTTCCTCCAATCTCGCTCAGTTCAAGATTCCCGTGGGGATTGTTCAAATTGAACAGGGCGGTGTCCGACGGTCATCAGATAGTCGTTTATCCCGGCATTTTCGACCTTACCAAGTCTGTTCCGGGAAGAGGGCATTTGCAGGACGAATTCTCCCAGCACCTGAAAGGTCCGGGAAGCGGGTTGTACGGCGTTCGCGAGTATCGGCATGGCGAGGAGGCAGCCAATATCTGTTGGAAGTTGTCGGCTAAGTTGAATCGACTTATCATTCGAGAGACCGAATGCGAGGAACGGCGGCGCGTCTGCATTTTCTTCGATAACGCGCTCACCGACCGGTCCGAGAGTTCACTCGCCACGTTTGAGCGCGCCGTCAGCGCCGCGGCCTCGCTCGTGTGGTACCTGTGCAGGAACGGATACTCCCTCAAGCTTGTCACCCGCGACAAGGTGGTCGGTTACGGTGATGGACTCGACCACATGCACAGGATGCTTATCACGCTTGCCATGGTTGAACCTGTCGGCCCGGAAGAAAAACGCGGGGCAACAGTGCATAAAAACATTTTTGAAGGCGGCGCCGGTGTGCTGGTTACGCGCGACAACGGTACGGTAACGATTCGTTCGACGGACGGGAATTTCGGCCTGGTCCTCGACGAGAAGATAAGAGGCGGCCCGGCATGAAGGTGCACTGGCATCTCAGGTTAAGCGCATACACGCTCGCGCTGTTGGGATTCTGGTCGGTAACGCTGACCGAGTACTTTTCTCCCGCTTGGGCGTTGGCCGGCGCCGGCATGGTTATACTCGGGTGGTTTTACGAAGGCCCCCGGAAACACCGCACCGTCTACCGGCGCTTATGGCTGGCGTCTGGATTGTGTATGCTGCTCTTCTTTCCGTTCGGCGTAATGCTTTTCCGAAACCTTTTATTGCCGGCCGTATATGTCGCCATGTTTGCGCAGGCGTTCTTCCTGTTCAATCCAAAAAACGTTGGAGTATACCGGCAGATGTTTGTGGTAAGTTTTGCTCAACTGCTGGCGGCGACCAACCTGACAACCGGCATCGCGTTTGCCGTCGTTCTAACAGCATATTGCACGATTGCGGCATATGGAGTTCTGCTCATATATTTGGTTCGGGGCTTGCAAACAGGCGGCGAAGGCTCGGACACCGTTCTGGAAAGACAGGGCATTCCTCGAGGATTGCTGTGGTCCTCTATTGTGTGGACTATGATTTTGCTTCCGTTGACTCTCGGGTTCTTCTACAGCGCTCCGCGTTTGCGGTATGCGCTCATTGCGAGGGGAAACACGATAGACGCACTGGAACAATTGCAGCTTGCGCGGCAGCGCACCGGTTTCACACGCTCTGTAAGGCTGGGGTCGTTCGGGAGAATACAGGAGGACCAGACCCTTGCGCTCAGAGTCGAAGTTCCTGAGGGACCGATAGAAGACCAGAATGTGAGGTGGCGCGGTGGCGCGCTGAATATTTACGACGGTGTTGCCTGGAGTTCGAGCCGGGACTATTTCGCATACTATAACGGCAGGCAGTGGTCCACGGGCAGCAAGAACATCGGAATTGTATTTCCACAGAAACCCGAACTCTTCATACTCGATGAGCGATTTGCAGAGGTGGCGGGTCCAGAGCAGCTCGACAATGACCCCAGGCTTCTCAAACAGGTCTTTTATCTGGAAGTCCCGTATTCCGAAAGCATTTTCGGAGCGGGCGAGCTCAGGGCGGTTCAGGGCCCTTTCACCTTTGGCGTTGGCCAGGACTTTAATAAATCATATTATATGAACAACAGGCACGCCCTGCCTGAATTCATCACCTATACGGCATATTCCGCGCTCGCCGAGCCCGACAGGGGGGTCCTCCGACAAGTGTCGGCCGAGGACTTTCAGGCGTTGATTGAGAATCCCGATCACGGCAGATACGTGCGGTCTCACTACCTGCAAATCCCGCCCAGCCTGAATAAACAGATTAATGCTCTCGCGGAGGAAACAACAAAAAATGCGCCGGGCCCATATGACAAACTCGTCGCGCTCGAGAATTTTCTGGAGACCCAATACGCATATAGCCTCGATCTTGGCCCGTCTGTGGACGAAGACCCGCTGGTCAACTTTCTCTTCGTCACCAGGAGCGGCCACTGTGAGTATTTTGCGACCGCAATGACAATCATGGCTCGCATGTTGGGGGTCCCGTCGCGATTGGCAAAGGGATTTCAGCGGGGAGAATGGAACGAAGCCGGCGGATTCTATGAAGTCCGTCAACGCGACGCGCACGCATGGGTGGAAGCGTTGTTCCCGGGATACGGATGGATTTCGTTCGACCCGTCACCACGCTCTGCCGCCGACGAATATTTTCAGCAAAGGCGCTCCCTGATTGCCCGGGCAATTGAGCGCCGGCTCATGGTTCTTCAGATTCAATGGCGCAAATATGTGGTCGGTTACAACGAAACCGGGAGACTCCGGTTCTTTGCGGAAATGAAAGAGTTCGTCGTCAACGATATTCCCGACGCGGTGGCAAGTGTTCTGGAAAGATTCGCAAAGGGAGCGGCGCGTCCGAATCTCTTATACTGGCTCGTTCTGACAGCAATCGCCGCGCTTCTCGGACTCTTGTTTTCACTGTCAAGAAAATATGAGTTGCTCCCCGCGCTGTCTTTGCCGATGAACAAGCTGAAATGGAGGAACGGCGGCGGGACGCTTTTCTATGGCAGAATGCTGAATATGCTCGAAAAGAGAAATATCGTCAAGCCGCGACATGTGACGCCGCGCGAGTTTCTCGATTATCCCTCGCTTCGTAGTCACCCGATGTTTTCTGAGATCGAAGCGCTGACCTCGATGTATTACCGTGCGAGATTTGGCGGAAAGGCGCTCGAGCGTTCAGAGACTTCCACCATAAACGACATTCTCAAGCGTCTCAAGCAATCCGACGGCCACGTTGCCGGCCACGGGGTCACCCGCCGCGATGCCACCCGTTGACCGCAGGATAGCGGCGGAACCCGAACCGCGTGGAAAACTCACTTCTTTGTCGCGAAGCCTTCTATCGTTTCTTTGGCCACCTTCAGCGCTTCAATCGCGGCGGGGAATCCGCCGTAGATAGCCACCTGTATGATTGTTTCGCCGATTTCCTCCTTCGTTGCGCCCGCGTTCAGCGCGTAGATTATGTGGCCCCGGAGCTGTTCCGGCCGATACAGAACGGTAAGAGCCGCAATCGAACAGAGCTGGCGGGTTCTCCAGGGAATCACGCTTCTGGAATACAATTTCCCCAGAACAAAGTTCCCGATATCGGCGGCGAGTTCCGGGTCGAAGTAATTCATGAGGTCCTGCAAGTTTGATACTCGTTCTTCTGTCATCCGTTCGGATGCCGTCTTTCGCACCACATCGTTCATTTTCTCTTCCATGGGCGTCTCCTTTGAGTTCGTTTGTTAAGGCTCCGGCCTGCGCGATTGGCGGATCAAATTCCTGCTCCGTTTCTGTTTCGCGCCGCATCGCAACAAGACTCAATTATACCCTATTCGGTTTCCGTTGCTAATTCTTTTTTTGGACAGAACGGCCCGATGCGATATATTCTTAATTGCTTTCACTGGCCGATGGATTTAATGGAGAAGCCGAATGAAGATTACGATTGTCGGCGCCGGAGCCGTCGGCGGAATAGTCGGCGCATACCTGGCAAAAGCGGGAATAGACGTAACGCTCGTGGATGCGAATCCGCGGCACCGCGAACATAGTAAGAAAGGCCTCCGCATCGACGGAGTGCGCGGCGAGATGATTATTCCGCTGAACGCGGTTTCCGCCGATGAGCTTGAAGCACCGCTTGAACTCGTATTCATCGCCGTCAAATCGAACAATACGCTCGACGCGATGAAAAGCATCCGGTCGTTCCTTGATTCCAACAGCCTGGTTGTCTCTCTCCAGAACGGAATCAACGAAGACGCAATTGCACGGGTCATAGGGCCGGAACGGGTTATGGGTTGCATCACCGGGTGGGGGGCCACGTTTGTGGCGCCCGGTCATCTCAGGCAGACCTCCGAGGGGAAATTCACGCTCGGTGAACTGGACGGCCGGATGACCCGTCGATTGAATATGATTAAGGACGTCCTCGACGACATGTGCGAAACGATTCTCACCCCGAATATTTACGGCCACTTATGGGCGAAGCTCAGCATCAATTGTTTGATAGCGGGATGTTCGGTTCTCGGGCTTACCGTCGGCGAGGCGCTTGCGCCGACGAGGAATAAGCATGTTTTCGTCAAGCTGATCGGCGAGGTGGTGAGCGCCGCGCAGGCATGCGGCGTAACTGTCGAGAAATACGAGGGGCTCGTTGACCCGACAATTTTCAAGTCGCCCCCGGCGGAACGGCTCGAGTTCTGTCACCAGATACTTGACATGATGGCGGCGGTCCACGGACAGATCAAGCCCGGTCCGCTCCAGGACATTGAAAGAGGCTTGATGACGGAAGTGGATTACATTACGGGATACTGCGTGGAGAAAGCTGAAGAGATGGGTGTGCATGTTCCCATTAACGCTGCGGTGCGGGAGATCATTAAGATGATGGAGAAGGGCCGGATTACGCCTTCGCCGACCAACCTGAAACTTCTCGAGGAGGCCGCGCAAAAAACGCCGGACTGATTCGGAGCCGGCAGGTCGCTGACGAATCCCGCAACGCTTCAAAGAACGGTCAACGAATAAACGCCCTTCGGCCCCGCAGTTCCACTCGATGCTCGGCTATCAGGCGGATGACTTCGGGATAAATCCGGTGTTCCTGCGTCTGGATTCGCTGATGGAGGCTTTGCGGCGTGTCGTCGTCCTTGACTTCGACTACCGCCTGCATAATTATCGGGCCCGTGTCCATGCCCAGTTCGGCAAAATGTACCGTGCAGCCGGTGTATTTGACGCCGTAATCCAACGCCTGCTTCCACGCTTCGAGCCCCCGAAAAGCCGGCAGGAGCGAGGGGTGGATGTTGACGATTTTATTCGGGAAAGCTTCGATGAAGTCGGCTTTGAGCATCCGCATGAAACCGGCCAGCGCAACGAGGCCGACGCCCCTGTCGCGGAGGCGCCGAATGTATTCGGCCTCTGCATCCGCGTCCAGCTTCGTCTTATACTTGCCCGGCGGAATGAAGACCGCCTCGATGCCGTGATTTCGGCCACGCTCGAGAATATACGCGTCCTCGACATCGCTTATTACACACGCGATTTTCGCCGGAATTTTTCCTGCGGCCACATTGTCGATGATCGACTGAAAATTCGTCCCACTGCCCGAACCAAGGACGCCCACCTTGAGAACCTCGTCTTGCATTGATAACCTCCCGCGTTCTGGCGCATTGTAGCATAAAGGGATTCCGATGACAATCTTTGAATCCTCGTATTTTCCCCCTTAAGGTTTCGAACCGAAGCTTGCGAATCCGTACTACTTAATTGCATGTTCTTCAATTTTTATCGTGACCTTCATATCGCGAATTTCATAATGTAAAGGGTGTGATACAGAGCGAAAGGGACTGTCCCTGAAGCGAAATTTGGTTGCGGCTCTGCCGCGCCGTGATTTTCGGAGGGTGGGGCGCAAGATTCCCCGCCCTTTTTCCCTTTCGGCGTGAAAATCATTCCGAGGCATAGAGCATTTTTGCCGACCCGTCAGGCGCGGCGCCGGCCTTTTTGCCGGGCGCGAGGGCTGTTCCAAAATACATAAGTCATATCTCGGCAAGAACTTATTTCTTTCTGAGGATGCAGGTCCGTCTCTTGGCGCCGGATTTGCCCCCAATAGTCCCTCACGAACGAGTGGGAGCCTGTTGTCAATGGAAATCAAATTCAGGCCGCTTCAGCCTTCAACCCTCGCCCGGCGTGCGACCCCCATGCGCAGCAACCCGGAGCCGGAGCAGAGTTTCATCGAGCTCGTTGAGAGTGTTTCCGGCGTTGAGGACAAGTCGGAAGGAAGCGACCAGTCCGGACACCAACGACCAGCGGCGCGGAAGGTCACCCCGAGAGAAGCGCTACCAGCCCAAGAGGAGAGCGGTGAGACATCGGAGAGTGGGTATCCGGCTCCCACTCCGTATCCGGAAAAGCCCGGCGAAAAACCGCCGGGCCCTCGTCTCGATATTACCGCTTGATTGCTGCCGATACTGCAAACCAGGCTATGTCCCCTTGAACTCCGGCGTTCTCTTTTCGAGAAACGCTTGGAACGCTTCCATCACGTCATCACAGGGAAGGGCCGCCGCATTTTTCTGGGCGCTGTATTGCAGGCCCGGATAGATTCCGTTGTCGCGACTGTAAAGCAGCGCCTCCTTTGTTCCCTGAACGGCGAGCGGCGAGCACGCGGCGATTTCGGCGGCCAGTTTTTTGGCCTCGTCATAGAGGGTGTCCCTGTCTTCGCAAACATGTGTCACGAACCCCATGCTCATCGCTTCGGTGGCCGAGAAGTCGCGTCCGGTGAGCGCGAGTTCCCGGAACCAGCCGTGTCCGATGATGTATGGCAGCCGCTGCAGGGTGCCGAGGTCGGCGATGAGCGCCATCCTCGTTTCCCGAATCGAGAAGAGCGCGTCGTGGCTGGCCATGCGGATATCGCATGCGGCGATGAGGTCCACGCCCGCTCCTATGCAATGGCTGTGCACCGCCGCGATGACCGGCTTGCGGCACTTTTCGATGACGTTGAAACTCTCCTGGGCCCTCGCGATTTTCAGGCGTGTCCGCTCCCTGGCGTCGGCGCCGGGATTGGGCTCGAACATGGCGCCTGCCTCGACCAGGTCGAGCCCGGCGGAAAAACTCTTTCCCTCCGCCTTGATGATTATGACCCGAACGTTGGGGTCCTCATCGAAACGCGGGAAAAGCTCGAGCAATCCCTCGAAGACCTCCTGCGTGAACGTATTTCTTTTCTCCGGACGATTGAACGCCAGCCAGGTTATATATCCGTCGGTCTGCACTTTGAAAGCGCCATTGCCATCCATTCGCAACCTCCTCTTTTTCTTCTCTCACTGCTTCTTCTCTTCATGATGGGATCATATCACCGGACGAAGTATAGGAGATTGAGAATTCTGTTGTCAAAGGGTTGGAAATCAAGGGGGAAAAAACGTGTTTCCTGCCGGGCTCGGCAGCGCATTTTTGCGGCGATCGATGAAATATCTTCGGCAAAGAACGGATTTCCGGCGAATAATGCATATTGCGCCGCTGGGTATGAGTGGTTATAATTACCACAACATTCCATTGCATTCACGGAAATATGAGGCGACAACTCCTCAAATGAGTTGCCGTGGGTGGTGCCATTTATTTTTGCATAGAATCAATTTGCGACAACGGCAATCTTCCTGAAAGGGGAGTTTTTTGGATTTTCCGATAGTTCAGGTTCCGTATATCGGCGGCCGTCTCTTAATCGCGACCGTCGGTGTCGTGCACGTCTTGATCAGTCACGGCTGCGCCGTCGGCGGGTCTTTTTTTATTGTATTGCTCGAATACAAAGCGCTTCGGGAAAGCAATGAGCGCTTGAACGAGCTTGCGTTTCGCCTCGCCAGATGGTTCTTCATCTTGACGACATCGGTGGGCGCGCTGACCGGCGTGGGAATCTGGTTCACGACGAACATGTTTTCGCCTCTTGGAATCGGTTCGTTGCTGCGGGTGTTCTTTTGGGCCTGGTTCGTTGAGTGGGTCGTATTTGTGCTGGAGATCGCTCTCGTCGCCGTCTATTATCTCTCGTGGAAAAAGATGTCCCCGAAGAACCACTTGAGACTCGGCATAGTGTATGTGATCACATCGTTGCAGACGTTGGTCATAATTGTCGGGATTCTGGGATTCCAGCTTACGAGCGGCAAATGGATTAGCAGTCAATCGTTCTGGGACGCTTTCTTCAATCCCACGAACTTGCCGCAACTGTTCAGTCGGGCAGCGCTGGCCGCGCTTCTCGCTGCGGGATTCTGCTTGTTTCTTTTCGCCTGTTTCCGGAATTTCGACGACCTGCGGCGTCCGTTCCTGAAGTTTACGGGCGCATTCCTCATGATTACCAGCCCGATTTACCTGTTCGCCACGTTCGCATATTATCAGGCGTTGCCGGAGCGCGCGGAGAAATTCATTTCGGTGGCGCTCGTCACGCTTCAGTTGACGCAGTATGCGCATTGGAGCAAGATATTCTTTTTCGTGGTGGTGACCGTATTGTTCTGTGCCGGCGTGGTATTGTTTTTCCGACAGAGAACCTACGGGCTGTTGTCGGTCCTGCCCATACTGGTCTTGATCCTGGCGACCATCCAGTTTTCGCGGGTGCGCGAGTTTTCGCGAAAACCCTACGTCATAAACGGATACATGTACAGCAATGGTATCCGTGAGGCCGAGCTTCCGTTCATTTCGGACATCGGCGCCGCTCGTTATGCCGGTTGGGCGTGGAGAGGACTCAACCCGGAGGACGGCGAGGCCGCCCTGGGACACATGTTGTTCAAGCTGGAATGCTCGGTATGCCATACCTACCAGGGCATCAACGGCATATTCAAGAAAAAGGCCATTTTGTCCAGCGAGGAAGCCACTTTGGCATTTCTCGATAACATGCAATATTCGCATCCGTACATGCCGCCGTTTGCGGGCACACAAGAGGAAAAAGAAGCTCTGGCGAGATTTCTAGTGGAGGGGGCCGCACAACAGCGATGAACATTCCGATAGACCTGACGCTTCCGTTGCCGGGGCCGGTGGAAATCCTCAAGCTGCTCTTGGTAGTCACATTCATCATTCATATCCTGTTCGTGGGGCTGATGGTCGGCGGAACATACTGGAGTGTGCTCTTCAAGATTCTTGCGAAGCGGGACGCTTTTTACGGGCGTCTGGCGCGAGAGACGCTCGACACGGTGACAGTGAACAAAAGCCTGGCGGTCGTATTGGGCGTGGCGCCGCTTCTTCTGATCGGCCTCGCATATACCCAATACTGGTATACCGCCAACATCTTGACGGTTGCCGCATTTTTATCGATCATCTGGCTTGTCATCCTTGCGTTCTGGTTTCTCTACATCTATAAGTACACGTGGGAAACCATGGCGAATCGCCCGATGCTGCACCTTTCATTCGGTGTTCTCGCCTGCGTGATTTTCTCGATTGTCCCGCTGATTTTTCTCACGAATATAAACCTGATGCTGCTCCCGTTTCGGTGGGAATCCGTAAATGGCTTCACGGCGGCTCTTCTTCTGCCGAACGTATTGCCCCGGTATCTGCATTTCCTGACGGCAACATTCGCTCTGACCGGACTTCTTGCCGCCTTCTATTTCTGGTATCGGGGAAGAGGCTCCGACGACCCGTTTTATCTGCGCGCTCAGCGCCTGGGGTTGAAATGGGCGTTGCCGGCCACACTTTTGCAGGGCGTTTTCGGCACGCTTCTTTTTGTCACGCTGCCCGACGGCGCATACTCCGCCAGCCTGCTTGCGTTGATTGGCGTCTCCATAGTCGTGCTCATCGGCGGCTGTTTCGCGATGATACGTGGACTGCAGCAGACCTCCGGCGGGCCGATTGTCGCCTCCGTTGTTCTCCTGGGCGCAGTTGCCTTTTTGATGAGTTTTCAGCGGCATGTGGTTCGCGAGAACCTATTGCGCGAACCGCATCGCGTGGCGGAACGGAGAACAACCGAATACAACGAGGCGCTGGCGGCCTTCATCGAGACCTACGTGCCACCGGAGGAAGATGCCGCTATTGCGATGCGAGAGCCGAGCGGTGAGCAGTTATTCAAGCGGTATTGCGCGTCCTGCCACGCGTGGGAGCGCCAACTGGTAGGGCCGTCGGTCATCTACATGGCGGAGAAGTATGAGGGCAAGAAGGAAGAGATGGTCGCATATGTCCTGAATCCCGTGAAGGTGAACCCGAACCTTCCCCGAATGCCAAAACCGCCGACGAGTGAGAGAGAGATTGGAATCATTGCTGGATACATTCTTGCAGAACAAGAATAGATTGAAGACGCTCGTGTTCTTCGGCATGGTTGCCGGCTGGTTCCTGACCGTTGCCGCGGTTGTCATGGTGTACGGTTCGCTGCAACCGAAAACGATGCGGCCGAAACAACCGATTGAATTTCCGCATACCGTTCACGCAGGCGAGCTGGGAATGGATTGTCTCGAGTGCCATCAGTACGCGGACAAATCCATCTATGCCGGGCTGCCGGACGCCGAACTCTGCATGCAATGCCACGAAGCCGTGGCTGTCGATAAGCCGGAGGTCGCAAAACTGAGCAGGATGTATCAGGAAGGACAGCCGATTGAGTGGGTGCGAGTGTATCGTACAAAGCCGCACGTGTACTTCTCGCATAAACGTCATGTGCTGAGTAACGTGAAATGCCGGCAATGCCACGGCCCGGTCGAGCTGATGACCACCGCGCAAAGTGTCACCGATCTCAGCATGGGCTGGTGTCTCGAATGTCACCGGAACAGAAACGCTCCGACAGAATGCGTCACATGTCACAAGTAGTTCAGGACGAAAATGACAGAAGCAAGAAGGCTAAGTAGAAGGAACTTTCTGAGAGGCGCCGGGCTGATGAGCGCCGGAGCATTGCTTCCGGTCGGCCGTTCCAGGACCGGATTGATTCTCCGGCGTCTGGTTCCCGAGGAGGAAATTATCCCCGGCGTTTCCTATTGGCCGGTCTCCACATGCAACGAATGTCCCTCCGGCTGCGGTGTGAAGGTTCGGCTGCGCGAGGGAAACGCCGTAAAGATAGAGGGCAACCCGGACCATCCCGTCAATCGAGGCGGCCTGTGTCCGCGCGGGCAATCGGCCTTGCAGGCTCTTTACAGTCCCGCCCGGGTTCTCACTCCACTGCAAAGGACCGAATCGGGGGAATACAAGAGCCTTGGTTGGTCCGACGTGATGAACCGTGTCGCCGCCCTGAACGATGCGTCGAGCGCGCCGGGCCGCATCGTTGTCGTAACACGTCAGTTGACCGGCGCAATGAAAGTCCTGATGGAGAAGTTTGTCGCCGCTGTGCCGGAGACAAGCCATATTGTTCACGAACCGTTGGAATATGCCGCGATGGCTGCCGCCAACAAGCTGAGCCTCGGAATCGAAGCCATCCCAACCTACATATTTGACCAGGCGCGCTTCGTGGTTTCCTTCGGCGCGGATATCCTGGAAACATGGCTTTCTCCCGTCAGCAACGCCCGCGGATTCGCCGGCATGCGGACACCCGCGAACGGTTCCATGGGCCGCCTGGCGCAGTACGAGGCGCATCTCTCGCTCACCGGCGCAAACGCAGACGAACGGTACTCGTGTCCGCCGGGAGCCGAGACGTTGGTCGCTCTGGCAATCGCATCACACATGCTGAGAGACGAAGGCCTTTCGGAGCAGGAGTTCGGGGAATGGCGGCGCGCGCTCAAACCCTTCACGCCGGAACGCGCCTCCAACGCGAGCGGTGTTCCCACGAAGGCCATCCAGCAGGTCGCAGAGCGGTTGCGAACCGAGACCCCGAGCCTTGCGGTTGCGGGCGGTCCGTCTTCCCGCAGCGCGTGCGCGACAGCCCTTCAAACGGCCGTGAACCTGATTAATTATCTTGCCGGAAACTACGGAAAGACAGTCACATTTGACCGCACCGAAAACGCGCCAACCGGTACGCATGCGCAGCTTGTGAAAGCGGTCGAGGATATGGAAGCCGGACGCGTCAGCGCGCTCATCGCGCTCGAAGTCGACCCGAAATTTTCATTCCCCCAGCCGGACCGTTGGCAGTCGGCCATGGACCGCGTGCCGCTGAAGATACAGCTTGCATCGGTTCGATTCGCCTCCACGTATTCATATGACCTCGTTCTGCCGCTTCAACAGTGGCTGGAACGGTGGGATATGGTCGAGCCCCGCAGCGGCCTGTTCAGCCTCCAGCAACCGGTTGTCGAGGCCGGTCCGCAAGCCAGACATCCGGGAGAAATCATGAATCTCCTTGCGACGGCCCTGTCTCGCGAGAAGACAGATTCGACCGGGAGCTACGAGCAGTTCCTTCGGGAACGGTGGGAGGAGACACGGCGCGAGGCATCCGATTCAAAGAATTTCGATGAATTTTGGAAAGGCGTGCTTGTTCATGGCGGTTGCTGGGCGGCGCCTGTTTCCCGGCCTGTGAAACTGGACTCACGGGCCGCAAGAATTCTGGAGAACTTGGAACCCGAACTCCTCGAGCAGGAACAGCATGTGTTGCTTCCGATCAACACCGCCCGGTACGGTGACGGGCGACAGACTGGCAGGCCATGGCTCGATGAAATGCCCGACCCGATTACAACGGTCGTGTGGGACAATCCGATACTGCTCTCCCCGGCAACTGCAAAGAAATGGAAATGCAAAACCGGAGATGTTGTCCGTCTTTCGACAGACAAGGGCATCATCGAATCGCCGGTGTATGTGCAGCCGGGAACAAACGATGCGGTTGTAGCAATGCCTCTTGGAGCAGCCAGCGTCGAGTACGCCGGTTACCACGTTTCTGCGGACAGCCATCCGTTGCATCGCCTGCTCGGAGAGACCGACAAGGATTCGGGCGCATTGGTGTGGACGGGCGTCTCCGTTGAGTTGAATTCGATAACGGGGAGGACACGGCTTGCCAAGGTCCAGGGCTCCGAGGACCAGGAGGGACGCCACATAGCGCAGGCGATTCTTTTCGAGGATACCATCAAGCCGCCGCCTGAAAAACATGCGAACGCTTCTGAGGCAATTACCGACCTGTACCCCAAGCATGCGCATCCCGCACACGACTGGACGATGGTAATCGACCTCTCGCTCTGTATCGGCTGCGGTTCTTGCGCCGTTGCCTGCCAGGCGGAGAACAACGTCATGGTCGTTGGCAAGAAGGAATGTTTGCGCGGCCGGGAACTGGCATGGCTCAGGATAGAGAGGTTCTTGGATAAAGGCCGCATCGTGTTTCTTCCCATGCTTTGCCAGCAATGCGAGCACGCGCCCTGTGAAACCGTCTGTCCCGTCTATGCGGCCGTTCACAGCAGCGAAGGACTCAATTTGCAGGTGTATAACCGTTGCATTGGAACACGCTATTGCGCGAACAACTGCCCGTACAAGGTCAGGCGATTTAACTGGTACACATATACCGCAGATACCCCCCTTGACAAGCAATTCAATCCCGATATCTCATTGAGAACAAGAGGGATAATGGAAAAATGCACGTTCTGCGTTCACAGAATTCGGGAACGGAAAGAGATTGCGAAGGATGAGAGCCGGCCGCTGCGAGACGGAGAAGTTATTCCCGCCTGCGCGCAGAGCTGTCCGACCGGCGCCATCGCATTCGGCGATTTGAACGACCCAGCCAGCCGCGTGTCTCAAATGCTCGGCCACCCGCGCGGATATTATGTATTCGAAGAACTGAACACGCAGCCGTCGGTCCTTTATCTGAAACGTGTCATTCACAGCGACGGCACTCAATTGGAGAGCCTGTGAGGTTACCGGCCGATGGAAGAAAGTACGGCGACAACTGAGTTCAAGCGCATCGAAGACACGGTGCTCGATGGAATGCTGCGGCCGAGCAAGGGCTACTTCGCTTTTGTCGCCGTCGCTCTCGCATGTCTTGGAATCGGGACTCTGTGCTATCTCCATCAACTCCGCGTGGCCATCGGGGTCGCCGGCATAAACAATCCGATACACTGGGGCGTTTACATAACCGACTTCGTCTTCTGGGTGGGAATAGCGCATTCCGGCACGCTCATCTCCGCGATTCTTTACCTGTTCAGCGCCAGGTGGAGAACAAGCATCAATCGTATTGCGGAGGCGATGACGGTCATTGCAATCAGCACGGCGGGACTTTTTCCGCTGATTCATCTCGGACGGGTTTGGCTGGTGTACTATATGCTTCCGTACCCGAACCAGCGTATTTTGTGGCCCAACTTCCGCAGCCCGCTGCTTTGGGACGTGTTCGCGATAACCACGTACATGCTGGTGAGCGCGATGTTTTTCTACGTGGGCATGATTCCCGACCTCGCAACGGTCCGCGACCGTTCCAAGGGAATTCTCAGGCAAGTATACGGCGCGCTGAGTCTTGGATGGCGCGGCAGCCATCGACAGTGGCGCAACCACGAAACGGCATACCTGCTGCTCGCCGCGCTTGCGACGCCGCTGGTGATATCGGTTCACAGCGTGGTGAGTTGGGACTTCGCGGTTTCTTTGATTCCCGGGTGGCACAGCACGATTTTCGCGCCGTATTTCGTTGCGGGCGCCATCTTCTCGGGCTGCGCAATGATTATCATTGTGCTGCTGCCGATGCGCAGATTTTTCGGGCTGCACGAACTCATCACCCACCGCCACTTCGGCATGTTGTCGAAAATGCTCGTATTCATGAGCCTGATTATCACCTATTCATACCTGGCCGAGTTCTTTGTCGCTTGGTATACGGGCAATGTCTTCGAACAGGGCAGTTTCTTCAACCGCGCTTTCGGGATGCCGTATTCGCCGCTGTTTTGGACCATGCTCGTTTTCAATTCCATTTTACCCCTGTCGCTGCTGCATTCTCGCCTGCGCTCTAACCTGGCGTATGTGTATTTCGTATCGATTTGCGTGCTTATCGGCATGTGGGTCGAGCGATTCGTGATTATCGTGACGAGCCTGTCTCACGATTACGACCCCTATGCATGGGGCACGTACCGGCCCACATTTATCGAGGTCGGCATAACCGTAGGCAGTTTTGGACTGTTCTTTTTACTTTTTGCCGCGTTCGCCAAGGTATTGCCGGTAGTTGCCATGGGTGAGGTGAAGGCGGAAACTCGGTTGGAAAAGCGGGAACGAAAAAATGAATAATGTCCCCGTGACATCGGTCGGCGTCTTTTCCGACGCCGACAGCCTGGCCGCCGCTGTAAAAAACCTGGTCAAACGAGGGCACGATGACGTGGAAGCGCTCAGCCCCATCCCGCTGCCCGAGCTCGAGGAGGTTTTGCCGCAGCCGCCCAGCCCGGTCCGATGGTTTACGCTCGCCGGCTGTATCGCAGGAGCCTTTCTGGGCATGGGGCTCCAGGTGTATACGGTTCTCGATTGGCCGTTGCTGACCGGCGGAAAACCCATAATCTCGATCCCGGCTTTCGTTGTCATCGCCTTTGAAATGACGATTCTGTTCGGAGCGTTCGGCACAATGGCCGGCCTCTTATTGGCGGCGAACCTTCCCCCGATTGAAAAGAAGTTCTATCACGAAGGGTGTTCCCGGAGCGACTTTGCTGTGCTCGTCGTCCATGCCCCCTCGGATTCGGATTCGGTTTGTGCCGTATTGAAAGATGCCGGCGCTCACAGGGTGGATTCTGTCAAGTCAGGAGAGGTTGGAAGCGAACCCCACAATGAGTGATATCGGCGACAGATTCTGGCAGGCATATCTCGTGAACTTTCTGTTCTGGTCGAGTCTTGCCCAGGGTGGTGTGATCTTTGCCGCCGCATTGAACATCACGCATGCTCGGTGGGGGGAACGGTATGTCCGGCTGTCCCGGTATTTCGCCGGCTTTCTTCCCGTTTGCCTTGGACTGTTCGTCATCCTGCTTCTCGGGCGAAACCATATTTTCCCATGGATTGCCTCGCCGATCCCCTCCAAGGCCGCATATCTGAACGTGCCGTTTCTGGCCGGACGCGGAATCGTTGGACTGGGAATTCTCTGGGGATTGAGCTGGAAGTTCCTCTCCGACACGAGAAATGACGGAATGGGCGTGAACGGCGCGTCGCGGTGGGCGGTGGCGCTCGTTGTCGCTTTTATGGTTATCTACAGCTATCTTGCTTTCGACCTTATCATGTCGCTCCAGCCGCATTGGCACAGCACGCTGCTCGGAGCGCACTACGCCGTCGGCTCTCTTTACCTGGGAATGGGCGGCCTGTGTTTCCTGGGTTGTCTCGGACCGGGGGTGGCGAGAGAGGACCGACGAAAGCTTTCTCAACTGCTTTTCGGATTCTCTTTGTTCTGGGTTTCGCTTCTCTGGAGTCAGTACATTGTCATTTGGTATGCAAACATGCCCGCCGAAACCCAATTCGTCTATTTGAGATTCTATTACCGCCCGTGGAGCATCGTCACCCTGGCAGTGCTCGCGCTCGCGTTCCTTTTTCCGTTTTTCTTGCTGATGCCCCGCCGCGCCAAGCTGCTCGGAATCGTTCCGTTGGCGGCATCGTCCTGTATCGTGACTGGACTGCTCCTGGAAAAATACATGATGGTGGTTCCGTCCCTCAGCCCCGATGAACTGGAGCTTGGCTGGGTGTTCCTCTTGGTGACGGCGACATTCGCGGTTCTTTTCGCCGCCAGTTATCGGTGGTCCGCGCGCTGCGCGGGACCCGCCGAAGTTTCGCATACACCTTCCGGCAAAAACATGATGGGGAAATGAGAACCCGGCCGGTAACGGCTAGGCGAATCCCGTTTGCCGCAACCAAACAGGTTGGTTTCCGGAAATAAGATGCGGTCATGAGCAAATATTTTTGTACCGTTTGCGGCTATGTCTACGACCCGGCCGAGGGTGACCCCGAAAGCGGCGTCGCTCCCAAAACCTCCTTCGAAGACGTTCCGGACGATTGGTTGTGCCCGGTGTGCAATGTAACAAAAGACATGTTCGGGGAAGCGACCGAATAGCGGTCGATGACATACTAAATAAAGGAGATTTGGTAGCCGGATTGCTGCTTTAAAGACGTATTCCCTTTTGCTCCGCTGAAAGGAGAAGAAACTCATGCCGAAGAGGCCGATTCGGAAGGAAGTGGATAATCATTTTTATGCGTGTGATTCCTGCGACTACGCGGGCGGATTCCACGTCACGTTCAAGAAAACCGCGAAGGCGAAAACGTTCAAGATTATCCTCATGTGCCCTCAATGCGAGCAGACATATGACATCGAGTGGAAAATCGCGACGGAATAAGCATCCGAAGTACAGAATCGAGAAGGACTCGTTGGGTGAGATGAGAGTGCCGTTTGATGCTTACTACGGTGTGCAGACGGCCCGCGCCCTCGAAAACTTCCGAGCCAGCGGTCAGACTCACCCCGAGTCGCTGTTGCGCGCCTACGCAATGATAAAGAAAGCGGCCGCCTTCGCCAACGATGAGTTGGGAATGCTTGATGCGCGGCGCGCGCGGGCTATTCGCTGGGCCTGTGACCAGATTCTGGAGGGTGACTATAGCGAACAGTTCAAACTTGACGCATACCAGGCCGGCGCCGGCACCTCATACAATATGAACGTCAACGAAGTGGTTGCGAACCTGGCGCTCGAACGGCTTGGCAGGGATCGCGGGGATTACCGTTACCTCAGTCCCAACGACCACGTGAATATGGCCCAGTCGACGAACGATACGTTTCCGACCGCCATGAACCTCGCGGCCTTGCTCGAACTTTCGGAGCTCGACAAAGCGCTCAAGCGGCTCATTGCGGCCCTGCGCTCGAAGGGAAGCGAATTTGAGCGGATAGTAAAGTCCGGCAGGACGCATCTGCAAGATGCGGTCCCGATCACGCTCGGTCAGGAATTCTTTGCGATGGCTGAGGCCGTTGACGTCGCCCGAGCCGAAATCGCGCGGCGGTCGGCGCTGCTGAACGAAATCGCGCTCGGCGGAACGGCGGTGGGCACCGGCCTGAACGCCCACCCACGGTTTCCGGCGCGTGTCGCAGCGCATTTGAGCAAACTGTCGGGGCTGAAGCTGAGGCCCGCAAAGAATCTTATTTTTACCGTTCAGTGCAACTACCGGATTGCCGCCCTGTCAAGCGGTCTTCGCGACCTCGCGCTGGAGCTTATTCGTATTGCGAACGACCTCCGGCTTCTGAGTTCCGGACCCACCACCGGCATTGCCGAGATAGCGCTGCCCGCGGTGCAGCCCGGTTCGTCGATTATGCCGGGCAAGGTGAATCCGGTGATGGCCGAGTGCTTGAACATGGTCGCGTTCCAGGTCGTCGGCAACGACACGGCCGTTGCGCTTGCCGTACAGGCGGGCCAGTTCGATTTGAATGTAATGATGCCGGTGATGGCGCTGAATCTGCTTTGTTCGATTCGTCTGTTTGCCAATTACCTTCCGGATTTCACGGATAAGTGCGTCACGGGCATAACCGCGAACGAGGAGCGCTGCCGGCAGTATTTCGAAAGGAGTGTCGGGCTGGCGACGGCGCTGAGCCCATATGTCGGTTACCTCGAGGCCGCCGAAATCGCGCATGAGGCGTCTCGGTCGGGCGAATCGATACGGGATATAGCTTTGAGAAGAGGCATATTATCGGAAAGGGAGTTTGACAAGATTACGAGCCCCCTTGTCCGAACCATACCGAAGGCACGCGAAGGAAACCGGAAAAAGAAAGCTCAGGGAACACGCTCGAAAAGGAGGAATGGCAGATGACCGAATTCCCGAAAAAAATCGAAGATATCGTGAAGTTTGCGCTTCAACTGGAGCAGGACGGCCTGAAAATGTACCGCGAATTTGCAGCAAAATCCACCGACCCGTTCGGCAAAAAGACGTTCGAGGGGCTGGCTGAAGACGAAGAAGAACATCTGCGCCTCCTCCAGAAGGTATATGAGAACTGCGGAATCGACGAGGTAAAGCAGATTGTCGCGCACAGCAGGCACGAGCCGGTTCGCCAGCGGTTCAAGACCATTTTCCAGGAAGCCGGCGAAGAGGCGAGAAAACGGACCGAGGCGAACTCGGGTGACATTGAGGCGATGAAGATCGCCATGGATTTCGAGAAAAGGGGATATAACCTGTACAACGAGGCTCAGCAAAGAGCCGAAGGCGAAATGGAAAAATCGGCCTTTAAACACCTGACCCTTATGGAAAAAGCGCATTACGAGTTTCTCCGGGAGACGTTCGAGTACCTCAATGACACTGGGAACTGGTTCATGAAGAATGAGGGCTGGATGTTCGAGGGCGGCTGAACAATTCCTTCCGAGTGTGATAGTCCGGCCTGTTCACCGGCGCATAGCGCAGGGGGCTGTGATGAATCCGTCCCACCCCGCTCGCCCATTCCGCCGAAAAGCCGAGTCCCTATTTCCGGGGACATGGATTCATGGGCCGAAAGTCACGCTCCGCGTGATTCCGTTCCCGTGGAATTATTGACACACCGTCAGGTCCTTGCTAAAAAAAACAAGCCCGCGATTGAATGTCGCGGGCTTTGCAGTGTTTCAGCCGATTTCTCCAGCGTGTTCGGCCTCGGGCTACTTCCCCATAAAGACTTTCATCTCTTTTATAAGCTCTCCGTCAACGACCTTCAGTCTCCCCACGGCCTCGCTTATCGGAACGCTGATGATCTGGGTTCCGCGAAGGGAGCACATTTCCCCGAACTTGTTATCGACCAATAATTGCACGGCCTTCACGCCAAGGCGGGTTCCGAGCATCCTGTCGAAAGCCGAAGGGACGCCGCCTCGTTGCAAGTGACCGAGCACCACCGAGCGTGTTTCCTGGCTGGTCCTTTTCTCGATTACTTTCGCCAGTCTCTTCGCAATGCCCCCGAGTTTCACGTGGCCGAATTCATCCACCTTATCGTCCTGCGTGATGAACTCGCGCGCATCCACGGGGAGCGCTCCCTCTGCAACGGCGACAATCGTATAGTTAGAGCCGGCTTCTCGCCGTTCCTTGATTATTCTGCAGATTTCTTCGACATCGAATTTCTCTTCCGGCAACAGAATGATGTGGGCGCCTCCGGCCATACCGGCGTTCAATGTCAGCCAACCCGCATAACGGCCCATAATCTCGACAACCATAACGCGGTCGTGCGACTTGGCCGTCGTGTGCAGTCGGTCGAAGGCCTCGGTGGCTATGTTGATTGCCGTGTCGAAGCCGAAGGTGTAGTCGGTTGCCGATAGGTCGTTGTCAATGGTTTTTGGCACGCCAACAATCTTCACCCCTTCTTCATGGAGTCTGTGCGCGACCCCCAGCGTATCATCCCCGCCGATTGCAATGAGGGCGTCCAATCTCAGTTTCTCCAGGTTCTTCCGTATTTCGGCCAGGCCGTCCTCGTGTTTCATTGGATTCGTCCGGGAGGTCCTGAGGATGGTGCCGCCGGTTCGGTGGATATCGTCTACGTCGGGAAGCGATATGACTTTCGCCTCGGTGTCACCGAGCAATCCGGCCCAACCATGTTCGATGCCGACGACTTCAATATCATATGAGTGAGCAGTAACGACAATTGCGCGGATGACGGCATTCAAGCCCGGGGCATCTCCGCCTCCTGTCAATACTCCGATGCGTTTTACACTCATGACGAATTTTCCCCCTTATGTTGTCCCGGTAGATAATCTGCTCAAGGCTAAACGTGAAACCCGCTTCCGAATCTGAACGAATTTTTCAATAATCTTAACACACCAAACACGCTTAATCAAGCGCCGGAAACCCGATTCGGACGCGTTTGCGCCTCCCTCATGGCTTGCGCCCGAAGCTCGGTAAGTGCTATCATGAATTAGGTTCGGGACGCGGGAGGGGAGTCGAATGGCCGACCAAAAGTGGAACACGGATTTCTCGCCTTATTTCATCAGGCTTGCCGAAAATCTGAAGTCGATTTTTGACAGCCTGTATGACGGCATCATCACCGTCGATACCTCGGGCAGAATCCAACAATTCAACAAGTCCGCCGAAAAACTGACCGGCTTCACGGCGGACGAAGCGCTTGAGCGACTGCTCGACCAAGTGGTTATCTCGCGGAAGCCGAACTCTCTGGCCCAAACAATCGTTCAATCCATACGGCGGGGCGAGCGAATCGAGAACTACGAACTCGAGATTACCACCAAGGACGGACGACCCAAAACAATCAATATCACCAGCACGGTTCTCACCGGCCTGTATGAAGATGAGGCCGCCGGAGCGGTTATCAGCATTGCGGACGTGACGGAAATATACACCCTGAAAAAGGAGTTGAAGGGCAGGTATAAACTCGACCAGATCAGGGGAAAAAATTACCTGATGCAACAGGTCTACGAAAGGATTCTCCTGACGGCAGACAGCGACTCGACCGTTCTGATCCACGGTGAAAGCGGCACGGGGAAAGAACTTGTGGCGCATGCCATTCACTATCACAGTCATCGCGCCGACGGTCCGTTCATTAAAGTGAGCTGTTCGGCGCTTGCCGAAACCCTGCTCGAGAGCGAACTCTTCGGGCACGTGAAAGGCGCGTTTACGGGAGCCATCTATGACAAGGTCGGTCGGTTCGAGGCCGCAAACGGAGGAACCATCTTTCTCGACGAAGTGGGCGATTTCAGCCCGTTCATACAACTGAAATTGCTGCGGGTGCTCCAGGAGAAAGAGTTCGAGCGCGTAGGCGACACCGCCTCGCGCAAAGTGGACGTTCGAATCATAGCCGCCACGAACAGGGATCTCAAAGAGCTTGTCGATATCGGCCATTTCCGGCCCGACCTGTATTATCGGCTGCGTGTGATCCCGATTTATCTTCCGCCTCTTCGAGACAGGAAGGACGACCTCTCTTTGCTCATCAATCATTTCATCGAGCGCTTTAACAGAAAGCTTGGCGGAAGAATCCGGAGCGTAACGAGTGAGGCGATGACCGCGCTGTGGAACTATGATTGGCCGGGAAACGTGCGCGAACTTGAGCACGCAATCGAGCACGCCATGGTGCTTTCACGAGGCCCCATGCTCGAGTTATCCGAACTCCCGATGGAGATCAGGAGGGGGGAGGCATACGAACCCGCTCCGCAGGTTGTGAAGTACGCTCATGGAAAAAATCGTGCGCAGGGGAGGTTCGACCGGTCGGTCATCGAACAGGCGCTTGCCGATTCCGCCGGCAACCGAACCCGCGCCGCCAGAATTCTCGGAATAAGCAGAACCACGCTCTGGCGCAAGATGAAACAACACTCCCTCAGTTAACCGGTCCCCACGCCCAAACCTCAAAAATGCAAATGCTTCCGCCTGTATTATCTCGCCGCGCTCACCGTCAATCAGCCCTATTTCCATATTTTTCTAATTCGCACAATTCGGGTAATTCCGGGTTTGCCGGTGTTTCATTGGTCCGCGGGTTCGCGAAACCTATGCGAACATGGCGATGAAGAGGCCGGCTGCCGCCGCGGTTCCGATGACGCCGGCGAGGTTGGGACCCATCGCGTGCAGGAGCAGATAATTCTCAGGGTCCTCTTCGAGGCCCACCATCTGCGAGACGCGCGAGGCCATCGGAACGGCGGATACGCCCGCCGAGCCGATGAGAGGATTCAGTTTCTCTTTCAGGAAGAGGTTCATTATTTTCACGGTCAACAGGCCGCCGATGGTGCAGACGATGAAGTCGAGGAGCCCGAAGGTGAAAATGACGAGCGGCTTGGGTGTGAGAAACTTTTCGGCGCTCATGGTCGCGCCGACCGAAAGCCCGAGGAAAATGGTAACGATATTCATCAGCGAGCCCTGTGCGGTCTCGCTCAGGCGCCGCACAACCCCGCTTTCCCTCATGAAGTTGCCGAGCATCAGCATTCCCATCAACGGCATGATTGCGGGAATCAGGAGCGCGATCAGCGCGGCGCCCAACAACGGGAACAGGAGTTTTTCCTTCGCCGACACATGCCTGAGCTGGCGCATCCTGATGCGCCGTTCCTTTTTTGTGGTCAGCAGGCGCATGATAGGCGGCTGAATGATCGGCACCATTGCCATGTACGAGTACGCAGCGAGAGCGTTCGGGCCAAGCAGGTGCGGCGCGAGCGCGCTTGTCAGATAAATCGTGGTAGGCCCGTCGGCGCCGCCGACGATACCCACCGATGCGGCCTCCTTCATGGTGAACCCAAAGATGAGCGTTGCGGAAAACGTGATGAACACTCCGAGCTGTGAGCCGGCGCCCACGAGAAGCGTCTTCGGGTTGGCTATCAGGGGGCCGAAATCGGTCATCGATCCGAGGCCAAGGAAAATGACGCACGGGATAACTTCCCAGGCGATTCCGTAATGGTAGAATATCTCAAGGAGATGCTTTTGCCCCGTTGTTGGATCACTGCCCATGAGCGGCGTAAGCGGGAAGTTGACGAGGAAAATCCCGAAGCCGATCGGCAAAAGCAGCAGCGGCTCATACTTCTTGGCGACGGCCAGGTACATGAAAATCAGGCCGATCGTCCACATCACTATGTGGCCCCATCGAAGGCTGAACACTCCTGTTTGCAGCGCAATGCTGTTGAGAACTTCAAAAAAATCTTGTGCCGACATCGTGCTGTTTTCCCTTTATCGTTAAATCTCCGGAGAAAGTCGACTGAATACAGTGGAGGAAGGAACCGATTACTGGAAACACATTTTAGTTGGGCGGCCCGGAAAAGTCAAGAGTGTCAGCGAAGTTCTGCGCCATTTCGGCGTTTTGGGAGAAATCCGCCAGGGCGGTTCGTCCGGCTCTGTCGATGTACTGTTTGTCGGTGTCATTGATAAGGCCTGATTCCAGGCACTCCTCGACTTCGTCGGCATCCAGAATCATGTGTTCGCCCTCGGGGAAAAACCATATGTCGAGGAGCATATCCAGGTAGCTCACCGAGCCGTCCGAAATTCTCAGGTCCCGACAGATGTGAACCAGGTAACCGAGCGACTTACCGTCGGGCGCGAAGATGCCCCAAAAAACGTACGGGCGCTCTTCCCAGTAAAGAGCTATGGTGACACATCCGGGCGGGAACGTGATCCCGAGCCTCGTGCTTGCAAATTTCCGGTCGCTGACATAGCGGAGCGCAACAAAGCCACTTTCCTTCCGGATAAGGTCGCATTGATAGCGCTCTGTCTCTTTGTTTATATGGCGTTTTATTTCAGTGAATTTCGCGTACATGGCTGTGGAGGTTCCTCCGCATATGTGCTGTGATGCCCCTATGGCGCTTCCAGGACAACGGTTTGCAGGAAGTCCGTCGCCTTCCACGAATCGGGCGCCCCCAGTGGATAGTTCGCAACGAAATACGGAACGTTTGCCGCCGGGTTCAAACGATCAAAACTTGCGTAGAACCGGTTGATTACTATATAGCAGTCATTCAGTTGAAGAGGGGAGGAGACCTCGTATAAGTTTCGAAAGCGGTCGGAATCCAGGGTGAAATCCGAGACAATCATAAGCATGGCTGTTGTCCGCAAGTCGGCATAGATCGGTTTTGGAGGCTTTTTTTCGAGATAGGCAAACACATGCCTGACGTTGCCGCCCACGGCCTCGGGAGTCATGTTGGCCGAATAGGTGTATGGCCGAAGGAAATAGAGAGATGACGCAAGGATAATAGTCACGAGCGTCCATCGGTATCGCGCTCGTGCCTGCATAAGAGCCCACGAGGCAAGCAGAATCAGCGGGACCGTGGCGAAATTCAAAAACTTCCTCACCTTCACTACCGGGATCGGGGGTGACAGACTGACAAACCCGAATTGAAGGATGAAAAGGATGGCGCCCGCCCATGCGAGGAAGATGAGCGCTCCGCGTTCCCTCTTGAAAATGCCGAGCGCCATCGCCGGAACGAAAATGTAGAAGTAAACTCCGAATACGTTGAGATTTCGA
The DNA here is from genome assembly GCA_964453435.1 of uncultured bacterium. Classification (GTDB taxonomy): domain Bacteria; phylum Abyssobacteria; class SURF-5; order SURF-5; family SURF-5; genus CAYVQZ01. The sequence goes on along the minus strand of CAYVQZ010000005.1, from coordinate 61,221 downwards.
AAAATGACCGACGGGTAGTACATCTGACTGGTGGAACACTCGCCGGAAGAGTTTACGATTATCGCCGCTTCCGCGTTCAGTCGGAAATTATGCAGCGGGCTTAATCCGTTTGCCGCATAATACAGTCCTTCCGCGAGAAACACCGCGAGCAAACCCGCAAAGAAAAGGGAATATGAAATCCTCACCTTTCTCTCGAACAGGCCGACGTAAATTGCCAGAAACGGCAGAAGAACCAGCGCCATCGAGCGACAACCGTAGGCGAGGCCCAGCAGTATCCCGGACAGGAGAAAGAGAGCGGGGCCATGCTTCTCGCTCCGGCAGGCGCGGAGGAACGCAAGCACCGAAGCGGCCATCAAAAAAGAGAGAGGGATATCCGGAAGTATCAATCCCGAGTAGTGGATGTCGAGGGGATAGAAGGCCAGCAGCAGGGCCGCAAGCAATCCTGTCTTTTGATCCAACACTGATTTTCCGAGAAAATAGCAGACTATGATAGCGCCGAGTGAGCACGCCATAGGCCACGTCGCTGCCGCGAATTCGTTCGTGCCGAAGAGTTCATAGGAAAGCGCAATGGGGAGAAGCATTCCGTAGCGGTTCTTCCAGTATTTGTCGGATGGCTCATATGTCCCTTGATGAATCTCGTACGCGCCCAGGTAATAGTCGTGGTCGTCGCTTCCGATAGGGCCGGTGTAGCAGAGCAGTCGCAGGGCGAGTGCCGTGACAAGGATTATGCTCAGAATAATTGCGTGAGCGAACCCGGGCCGCCTCAACTGGCGCTCCTTATGTAGTCGCGGCTTTCCGCGTCACTTTGATGGCGCAGAATTCGCCGCACATTGTGCAGACCTCGCTGTCTGCAGGCAGGCTGCTTTCCCGCAGGGCGCGTGCTTTTTCAGGGTCGATGGCCAGCGCAATCTGGCCCTCCCAGTCAAGGTTTTTCCGGCATTCGGCCATCTTGTTGTCCCGTTCCATCGCAGCCGGAATGCCTCTTGCTATATCGGCGGCGTGCGCAGCGATTCGAGACGCTATAACTCCGTCCCTCACATCCTCGATGGAGGGCAAGCGCAAGTGTTCCGACGGAGTGACATAGCAGAGGAAATCGGCTCCCGCCATCGCCGCCACCGCACCGCCTATGGCGGCGGTGATGTGGTCGTAGCCGGGAGCGATATCGGTGACAAGCGGCCCGAGCACATAGAACGGGGCGCCCCGGCACAGGCTCTTTTGCAGAATCATGTTGGTCTCAACCTGGTTGAGCGGCACATGGCCGGGACCTTCGCACATCACCTGGACTCCGGCCTCCCAGCATCGTTCCACCAACTCGCCCTGCAGGATCAACTCCTGGATTTGACCCCGGTCGGTCGCATCGGCGAGGCAGCCCGGCCGCATCCCATCGCCGAGGCTCAGAGACATGTCGTGTTCCCGGGCGATTGACAGCAAACGGTCGAAATGCTCGTAGAGAGGATTCTCCTTCTTGTTGAAAGCCATCCACTCCAGCATCAGTGCGCCGCCGCGGCTGACGATATCCAGTTTCCTCGCGTGCTTCCTCAGGCGGGCCACTGACTCCCTCGTCACCGTGCAGTGAACTGTCACGAAGTCGACGCCGCTTTGCGCGTGCTCTTCGATGGTTTCAAAAATCTCGTCGGGCTCGAGCTCGACAAACGCTTTCTCGCGGCGTCGGGCATAGAGGGCGGCCTGGTAAATGGGAACGGTTCCGACGGGAACCGATGACCGAGCGAGAACTTCTTTCAGCACTTCGTCAACGTTGCCCCCGACACTCAGGTCCATGACGGTGTCTGCGCCGACGGCTATCGCGACATCCAGCTTCTTCAAGTCTTCTTCGACATTCGCGTTATCGCCGGAAGTTCCGATGTTCGCATTTACCTTGGTCTTGAGTCCCTTGCCGATTCCGAGCGGCTTCGCATTCTTGTGCCCGATATTCCTCGAAATGATGATGCTTCCCTCGGCGATGCCGTCTCGTATATATTCGGGTGTCCGTTTCTCGTCATCGGCCACCTGTCGCATCTCGGGCGTGATGGCGCCCTCTTTGGCTTTCAGTAGCTGCGTCATTTGAACTCAACCTTCCTTTTCTTCTTGAATAAGAGTCGAGCGAGCCTGTCGCAACCGGGCCGCTATCTCCGAAGCGGCAACCGCTACGTCCGGCGCGGACAGGACAGCAGAAATCAGCGCAACCCCCGCAGCGCCGGCGGACAGGACTTCTTCGACTCTGTCCTGTCGTATCCCTCCCAATGCGAAGATGGGCAGCCGCACTGCCGCACAGACCGCTCGCAGCGATTCCACTCCCACCGGAGCGCCGTATCGTGCTTTTGAGGGGGTATGGTAAACGGGGCCGAAGGTGATGAAGTCCGCGCCTCGTTTTTCGCCTTCTTTCGCTTCCTCGATGGTATGAGTGGAAAGCCCGATCAGCATATGAGGCTTCAACAATTTTCTGCAGGCGTCGACGGGCAACCCGTCTTGCGGAAGATGCACGCCGTCAGCGTCAAGCGCGAGCGCGAGCGCCGCGTCGCCGTTCACGACTAGCCCGGCGTCGAATCTGCGAGTCAGTTCGCGGAGGTATAAACCTAATTCGAAGCGGTCCCCTGTCGAAAGGTCTTTTTCTCTGAGTTGAATGAGCCGGACTCCTCCGAGCAGAGCCTGCTCGACAGCCCGCTTCAAATTCTGGTCCCTGGACTGAAGCCGGTCAGAGATCAGATATAAATCACTGTCAACTTGTGGCAATGACTCCCTCCAAGGGGCTGCTGGCGGTCGCGTAGAGCTTTCGTGGTATCCGGCCCGCGAGGAACGCCTTCCGGCCCGCGTCTACGGCAAGTCGCATCGCTTCCGCCATCAAAACGGGATTCTTCGCGCCCGCAACTCCGGTGTTCATCAGAACGCCGTCCACGCCGAGTTCCATCGCCATTGCCGCGTCCGACGCGGTCCCGACCCCTGCATCCACGATAACCGGCACGTTCGCGTTTTCCACGATGATTTGAATATTGTACGGGTTCCTCACGCCGAGGCCGGAGCCGATGGGAGCGGCCAGAGGCATGACGACGGGACAACCAATGTCCTCGAGTTTCTTGCACATGATCGGGTCGTCATTCGTGTACGGCATCACGATGAAGCCTTCTTTAATAAGCTCTTTCGCAGCCTCGAGCAGACCCTCGTTGTCGGGAAAGAGGGTCTTTTCGTCTCCTATGACCTCGAGTTTGACCATGTCGGACAGGCCGGCCTCTCTTCCCAAACGGGCCGTCCGGATGGCATCCTCGGCCGTGTAACATCCGGCGGTGTTCGGCAAAAGCGTGTACTTCTTCGTATCGATGTAGTCGAGCAACGATTCCTTGCTCCTGTCGGAAATGTTGATCCGCCGCACGGCGACAGTGACTATGTCGGCGCCCGATTTGTCGATGGCCTCCCGCATAAGCTCGAAGGTCGAGTACTTACCGGTTCCGATCAGCAATCGGGATTTGAATTTCCGACCCGCAATAATAAGTTCGTCAGACATGCTTGGTTCTCCCACACGTTGTCTTATCCTCCGCCAACGAAATGAACGACTTCGACTCGGTCGCCCTCTTTGAGCACCCTGCTGTCATATTCTTCTTTTGGAAGAATGTCAAGGTTGAGTTCAACGGCGACCCGGACCCGCTCGATTCCGAGACGCTTCAATAGTTCGGCCACCGTGAGTGCGCCCGGGCTATCGTACGGTTCCCCGTTGAGCTCTATTTTCATACACAAACCCCAAAAAAATACCGCATTTCCCGCAGGAAATACGGTACCCTGACGAAAGAGCGACTTAGCTTTTTTCTGTGAATTCGCGTTGTACCGCTTCCCTACGCTGGAATTACCCAGGTCAGGTTCGAAGGGTTGTCGTCAAGACTCTCAGTGTCTCAGCACACCCCTAGCACCGCCATTCTATCACGCTGGCATGGGCATGTCAAAAACTCCCGGCTTCGCGTTTTGTGAATCGATGAAACGGTTCTTCTTTACATCCCTGAGGGTTTGGATTTGCCCTATGAATAGTTTTCTTCCAGGTATTTTATGATATCTTCGGACTCATACATGCTGACATCCTTGTCGGTATCGACGAGAAAGGGAACCTGCACCTTCCCTCCAAGCTTCGTGAGGAGAGCTTCCTTCTTGCTGTTTTCGTCTCGCACATTGCGGCAGATGTAATCCAGGTCAAGCTCCGTCATTTTCGCGCGGACTTTTTGGCAATAGGGGCACCCCTCCTTCTGGTACAATTCCAACATAATATCTCCCCCCTTCATTGGGTTCGTGTGCGATGGCTTGAGCGATTAGGCATTCGGCATTCGCGCCCGCAAGATTTTGCGGAGTGTGCCTAATTCTCGGGTTGAAACATCTCGTCATAAAGATTCTCTAACCGCTGTTTGTGCCGTTTCTCTTCCGATGCCAATCGGTTCAGCAGATTCTTGAAGGTTTCGTCTGATGTATAGGCCGTCAGGGAGTTGTAGAAGTCAAACGCCTCCAACTCCTCCGCTATGGCATATTTAAGGACCTCCTGCATGGTGGCTTCATTGGATATTTCCGGTTTATCGGAGAAATCGGCGAGGTCGCTCTTGGAAATTGACTGACTCGTGAATGTTCCCGGGTTCTTCGGATCGACCTTTTCCAATATTTGCTTGTGTCCAAGCTCCTCCTGGGCCAACTCCTTGAGCAAGCTCTTGCCCTGTGCGTCCGTGACCTTTTCGGCGTAGATTTCGTACATCGTCTTTGCCTGAATTTCCTTGCCGATTGCACGATTCAAAATCTGTTCGGGGGTGTAATTGACGTTCCCCATGCTCTCTCTTTCCTCCTTGTTCCTCAAAGCCTCATTCAGGGTTACACAATTCTTTGCAGATTTCCTTTACGTCCGGCTCACGCCAGATTCCGCCTTATCTTATCTTCCTCTTCGACGCCTTCGGCGATGACATCGATTTTTTCCGTGTTCCCCGCGCCGAGTCCGAGTCTCACGGCGTGTTGTATCATTCTCTGACCCCACACGCTGTGAGCCTGGAGAGCCTCTGTTGTTCCGAGCGTTTTCAGCAATGCGAGCCCCATGACATCGCAGGCAACCGGATCGGTCCCCGCGAACACGATGCCAGGCTCCTTTTCCAATCCCGAATCCGGACCGCCCTCAACAAACACTTTGCGACCGTCGAGCACATAGAACTTGGGACGAAGGGCCAGGTTGATCTCCGCGATACGTTCAGGCAGGGTGCGCGACAAATGCATGACCATGCAGTTGCCCGCTCCCAATAGACCTACCGAGTTTTTCAGCGACATGGTGAAGTCGGCCAGAAAATGGGTGCGGACGGTCGGCAGATAAATGATGTGGTCGACTTGCGAAGCCAGCGCGGGCACTCGGAACTCACCGCCCCAATTCCTTGCCTCGCTTTCGCGGGCGACAATCCATTCGGCTCTGTCGAGCGGGATTACTTCGGCGCCTGAAGCCTTCGCCGCCGGTCCGATTCCGGTGCGCTCGAGCACCGCCGTCGCGCTTTTGAGAAAAAACGGCTTGTCGGCGACCACGATGCGGGATGCCCCCCGTGCGGCGCACAGGTCTATGAGCAGCGAGACCACAGCCGGGTCAGTTGTTGCGGGAAACGGGTTGGAGGAATTCATTGCCGGTTTAATCAGTACGCTGTCGCCCGGCTGTATGAACGCGAGTCCGCCCGCGAGTTCTATCGCGCGGTTTACCGTCTCGAGGCCGTCTCCCGTTCGAACCATCGCGACCCTCGAATGCGGTGGCAAGTCGCGCGATGAACTGGCGGAGCGCATTGGTCCGGGCTCCGCTGCGAGGAGATCGCGGCACGTTGCCGCCGCGAGGGATGTCGCCATCCCGAATCTGAAGAAATCTCTTCTCGAAATGTCCTTGCCCATGAGCCTGTAATCCGGTCACATTTCAAACAATCTCTTTAAAAAATCATGTCATTCGGGATAGTCAGCCGCTATCAACGTTTCTCAGCAAGGAAAGGGCCCTCAGATTTCCAGTTCCTTTTTTGCTTTTCGGATGGCGCGCAGTACGGTGGGTCGGGCGGTGCCGCCCGGGATTCGACGCGAGTTGACCGATTCCTCGAGACGAAGGATTTGAAAGACATCTTTTTCTATCAGGGGTGAGAATTTCTTGAAAGTTTCAATCGGCAAGTCCTCGAGGACGGCAACCTCACTAAGACAGTGGCTGACGAGTTTGCCGACTACTTCGTGGGCCTGGCGAAACGGCATGCCTTTTCTGGCCAGATAATCGGCGAGGTCGGTTGCCGTGAGGAATCCGGTCCGACACACTTCCTCCATGCGACCGCCAAACACGGTCAGTGTCCGGACCATCGGAGCAAACACTCGGAGTGTTGCCTTTACCGTGTCTATCGAATCGAAGACACACGGTTTGTCCTCCTGCAAATCCCTGTTATAGGCGAGCGGAAGACCTTTCATGAGTCCGAGAAGCGTCATCAGGTTCCCGTATGTGCGGGCTGTTTTCGCGCGGGCGAGTTCAGCGATGTCGGGATTTTTCTTCTGAGGCATGATGCTTGAACCCGTCGCAAACGAATCGTCGATCTCCACGAATCCGAACTCGGGCGAGGACCAGATGACGAGTTCTTCGCTCAGGCGCGAAATGTGCATCATCAGGATCGAGCATGCGGAAACGAATTCTATGAGATAATCCCGGTCCGCGACGGCGTCGACGCTGTTGCGGGAGACTTCGTCGAATTTCAGTTCCTCGGCCAACCTCTTTCGGTCAATCGGAAAACTCGTTCCGGCAAGCGCCGCGGAGCCAAGCGGCAGCACGTCGGCGGCGTGATAGCATGCGACAAACCTCTCTTCATCGCGGCGCAGCATTTCATAATACGCCATCATATGATGCGCGAAAAGCAGGGGCTGTGCATGCTGCAGGTGTGTAAACCCGGGCATAATGACTTCAATGTTCTCCTCGGCCAGTTCGACGAGCGCTCTCTGGAATTCCCGTATCAGCTCGATGATGGTAATCGTTTCATCGCGAACATACATTCGCATGTCGAGCGCGATCTGGTCGTTTCGACTACGGCCCGTGTGCAGCTTACCGCCGACGTCGGCGCCAATTCGCTTGACGAGGGCGGTTTCGATGTTCGTGTGGATATCCTCGAGCTCGACGTCGAAGGAAAATTTGCCGTCAAGGATTTCCCTCTCGATTTCGCGAAGCGCCTTGATTATCTTGTTTGTTTCGGATTTCTTGATGATCGCACATTCGGCCAGAACGCGAGCATACGCGATACTGCCCGCAATGTCATAGGGGAACAAGCGCCATTCGAATGAGACCGATTGGCTGTAAAGCAGCGCGAGCTGGTCCTGTTCTTTTCTGAATCTTCCTCCCCATTGTTTTTTTGACATGGGGCGTCCTTTCTCCTTCAGCGTCCGAGAAGCGCTCGAATGCGGAGTCTCAGGGCGTTCAAACGGATAAAACCCTCGGCATCGGCCTGGTTGTAAACGGCGTCTTGTTCGAAAGTGGCAAAATCGTGGTGGTACAGCGACTCCGGCGATTTCCGGCCGACCACGGCGCAATTGCCCTTATATAGCTTCAGGCGAACGGTCCCGCTGACGTTCCGCTGTGTGTCGTCGATTATCTTGCGCATTATCTCGGCTTCCGGCGAGAACCAGAATCCGTAGTAAACGAGTTCCGAGTAACGAGGAATCAACGAGTCTCTCAAATGCATTACCTCGCGGTCAAGCGTGATTGATTCGAGCGCGCGGTGAGCAATGTGCAGAACGGCGCCGCCGGGAGTTTCATATACTCCTCTTGACTTCATGCCGACAAATCGGTTTTCGACCATGTCGACTCGCCCCACCCCGTTCCTGCCAGCTACGTCGTTGAGCTGGGTGAGCAGCTCCACGGGTCCCAAACGCCGGCCGTCGAGGGCGACCGGGATGCCTCGCTCGAATTCGAGTTCAAGGTATGTCGGTGAGTCCGGCGCCTCTTCGGGCGCAACGGTGAGGAGGAACATGTCCGCAGGCGGTTCCATCCACGGGTCCTCGAGGATGCCGCCCTCGAAACTGATGTGAAACAAGTTGCGGTCGCTGCTGTACGGCTTTTCTTCCGTTATCGTGATTGGTATACCGGAATCGCGCGCATATGCGATGAGGTCGGTTCGCGACTTGAACGTCCACTCCCGCCACGGCGCTATGACCGTTATGTGCGGTTCGAGCGCAAAATATGTGAGCTCGAAGCGCACCTGATCGTTGCCTTTGCCGGTCGCTCCATGGGCAACGGCATCCGCTCCTTCCAAGCGCGCTATTTCGATTTGTCGCTTTGCGATGAGCGGACGCGCTATGGAGGTGCCCAGCAGGTAAGCGCCTTCATAGACAAGGTTTGCCTTGACCGCGGGAAACACGAAGTCGCGAACGAATTCTTCCTTCAGGTCCTCGATGTACATTTTGCTGGCGCCCGTTTTGACCGCTTTCTCATTCAGTGGCTCCAGTTCTTCGCCTTGTCCCAGGTCGGCCGTGTAAGCCACCACGTCCGCATTGTAATTGTCGCGCAGCCATCTGAGTATAACCGAGGTGTCGAGGCCGCCGGAGTAAGCCAGGATAATTTTCTTCGCGTCTTTTTTCATGTTCTCACTTTTTCTGTTCCCGTGGTGAACCGCTCTTCATCGTTTCGGTTGGCGGGCCTGCAAGATGAACCGTGTCCGAAGAACGGAGAGAACCGCCAAAGTCTTCAATTACGACATCAAAAGCACGAGGATGGCCTTTTGAATATGCAAGCGATTTTCGGCTTGCTCGAACACGACCGATTGCGGGCCGTCAATGACGTCATCGGTAATTTCCTCGCCCCTGTGAGCGGGAAGGCAGTGCATCACCAATGCGCCGGGGCGAGCCAGTCCGAGCGCCGCGCTGTTTAACTGGTACGGCTTGAATACCTCGCGCCTCTTCTCTGCTTCACTCTCCTGCCCCATGCTGGCCCAAACATCGGTATATACGATGTCGGCGCCTTCGAGGGCTTCGGCGACATCCCGAGGTATCGTTATGCTCCCGCTCCTCTCGGCCTGCGCTTCGGCGACTATCTCGGGCAGGGGTTCGTATCCTTCGGGACACGCAATCGAGACCTGGAAACCGAGTCGCGCCGAGGCATAAATCCAGGAATGAGCGACGTTGTTGCCATCTCCCAGGAACGCTACCTTCAGACCCTTTAACGAGCCCAGCTTCTCCCGGACCGTGAAACAATCGCTCAAGACCTGGCAGGGATGGAGTTTGTCGGTGAGGCCGTTGATAACGGGGATAGAGGCCGTTCGCGCCATCTCAACAACGGTATCGTGAGAAAACGTTCGCGCCATGATCCCATCCACCAGGCGTTCAAGGTTTTTGGCCGTGTCGGCCACCGTCTCTCGTGTGCCCATGCTGATATCGTTTGGACTGAGATAGATTGCGTGTCCGCCCAACTGGGTCATTCCCGTTTCAAACGTCACGCGTGTTCGCAGGCTCGGCTTCTCGAAGATCATCGCAAGAGTTTTCCCCGACAGCGGTGTGAATGCCATTTTGTCGCATAACTTCAGTTTCAAATCTGCCGCCACAGAAAAGATTTCTTCTATCTCGTCTTCGGACAGTTCGAATATTGATATCAAGTCTTTATGCTTGAGCGCCTTCATGCGTCGTTTCCTCGAAAACCGATTCGATAATCGCAAGCGCCTCGTCAATTTCATTCTTGTTTGTCGTCAGCGGCGGCAACAAGCGAAGCACTTTCTCTCCGGCTGTCCCCGCAATCAAACCCTTCTCGCAGCACCTGTCGACAATGGCTTTCACCGGCCGGTCGAATTCGATTCCCATAATCATGCCGCGGCCCCGGACCTCTTTTATGCAATCGCGGTTTTTTGCGATATCGGAAATCCGGTTGAAAAGGTATTTGGAAAGCTCGCGGACGCCTGGAAGAAACCCTTCTTCCGTCATCACCTCGATAGTCGCCGTCGCAGCCGCCGAAACAAGCGGGTTTCCCCCGAACGTCGCGGCGTGGTCCCCGGGCTGGAAGACATCGGCGACATTGGGTCCGGCAAGCATGGCGCCGATGGGAACGCCGCCGCCGAGCGACTTGGCCAGCGTCATGATGTCCGGTTCAATGCCGTAATGCTCGTAAGCAAAGAGCGTGCCGGTGCGTCCCATCCCGGTTTGCACTTCATCCAGGATCAGCAACACGCCGCGTTTGTCGCACAGTTCACGCATTCCCCTCGCAAATTCATCCGTGGCAACGTGCACGCCGCCCTCCGCCTGGATCAACTCGACCATTACGGCGCAGGTCGTTTCGTCGATTGTTTCTTCCACGGCTTCCAGGTCGTTGAAAGAGGCGTATGTGAACCCTTCAACCAGGGGATGGAAATTCTTGTGAAATTTCTCCTGTCCCGTCGCGGTAATTGTGGCAAGAGTGCGCCCATGAAACGAATTCCTGAACGTTACGATGTGAGGGCCTTTCCCGGAGGTGTGTCCCCATTTTCGGGCCAGTTTAATCGCGGCCTCGTTCGACTCCGCTCCACTGTTACAGAAGAAACACTTCGCGGCGAATGAGTTCTCGACCAGGCGCCGAGCGAGCACAACCTGGGGCTCGATGTAGTAGAGATTCGAAACGTGTATGAGCGTTTCGGCTTGTTTTTTTATGGCAGCTACGACGCGTGGATGACAATGGCCCAAGCCGTTCACGGCAAGCCCCGAAAGGAAATCCAAATAGGTCTTTCCGTCGGCGTCCGTGACTCTCGAGCCTTTTCCCGCCACCAGCGCGAGACTCCGATGCTTTCCATACGTATCGATCACGTATTTATGATTCAGCTCTTTGATCTCTTTTGATTTCATCTTTCCGGTCGCTCGACAAAAAACTGACTTGGTTGCCCCTCGGTTCCCCAAAAAACTACCGAATCAATCATCCTTCGGTTTCTCCGTCTTTTTCTCTTCCTTCTTGGTTTCCGCTCCTTTACCATTCCTTGTTGCGGCTTCCCCTTCGGCTTTTCCTTCTTTCGGGCTCGATTTCCTCTTGTAATCCGTCTCGTAAAAACCGGACCCCTTGAAAATTATGCCTGCGCCCGCGCTTATCTTTTTCTTCGTTTTTCCGCCACACTCGGGGCACTTGATTCGGGGTTTCGCGGTCATACTGTGAAACACGTCAAACAGGTGACCACACTTGCTGCATTCATACTCATACGTAGGCATTTTCCAACAATCTCCGTAAATCGATGTGATTCCACATGTAAAGAAGATTCAGATTATAATAAATCACGACGCCATTTTCAACTGTTTCAGTTCTCATTGCGCGAGAGATTCCCTGATTTTCCTGAATGCAGCGAAAGAATTCGGTTCGCCAAAGCTCTTCACATTATGAGGCTGCAACCCCGATAAAGCGGAAACCGCTGCCAAGAATCAAACGTGACCCAAGCGGACGCGACCCTGTCGCGCAAAGCAGACGCGTCATGGCCGAAACGCGCTGTTTCCGCTGACTGAATGTCGTGTTGCGTCACACCCATCCTTAAGGAAGGGACGCGGCGCGCAAGGATTGAAACCGACTGACTGGTGAACCCCCGGTTCCAATGGCTTATGTGACCGGAGAGAATTCCCTGCCCAGCAGGATTCTGGAAATAATCAGCTTCTGTATCTGCGGGGCGCCATCGCCTATTTGCCATCCAATGACATCCCGGAGCCGCTGTTCGACGGGAAGTTCGTTCGAGTACCCATAGTGACCGTGAAGGAGGGGTCGCGATAAAGGATGTCATTGGTGAAAAGCTCAAGAGTTTGCGGATCGTCAGCCTTGAACTTATTGTAGGCGTCACACAGTTGGGCCGCCAATGCCGCGACGTCAGATTGCGCCATCTTCCCTTCCCCCAGTCGATTGCACCCCTCTGGCATTCCTTGGCAACGATTTTTACCATACAAAGAGCCCTCCACCATTGTCAAGTTTTTTAGCTTCCTCATCGCTTGACTTGCTCGCCGTTCGTGGAGTACAATGACCCTTGTTTACGACTGCGGAAGTGGTGGAATTGGCAGACGCGCTGGGTTCAGGGTCCAGTGGGAGTGATCCCGTGGGGGTTCAAGTCCCCCCTTCCGCACCGGCAACCGCCTCCAGCCTGGCTGAGCGCTTGAGCAGTGTGTGTTGCTGACAGGGGCATCGAAGTATTGTTTTTCTGGCTTGGGAGTCAGGCCTTTTTCCATGTTCTCATGAGTTTCTGTCTTCTCTATGGGTTCTTATTGATGATATTTGTGGATGCGTTTCGTCACCCACATGCTGGGAAAAGGCCCGCGGGAAGGTTGACTGTGTCTCCTTGCAAAATTTGCACAGCGACGCTCAGTCGGCCCCCGTATTATGCAAATATTGCATGCCTGATTCGGTTCCTTAGGTTATTGCACCCCTAACGCTGCCCGCGCTGATCGAATCTGAGGAAGCGGATAAGCATATCACTTACAGCGAGTTGCGTGTGCTCATGCGGCCCGGCTTTTCTGTGTGTCGGACTCTGGCATGCTAGTTGCTCAACTATTGTATGGTGAAATAATGACTGATTTCCCTCCGGTATGCCCCAAACAATCGTTGAGCTGCCATCCGTGCAAGGTATGAGACCAAAAGTGAGAGGAATGAGGCGGGAGGGTCGACCCGGGCACAGCCATGGGCATATCCCGAAGTTCCTCTTTCCGACTGCGCTTAGCGTTTTTCTAAAATTAACTAAGATTAAGGAGACAGGAGAAGGTTATGAGTGAACAAGGGACGCCATTGTTGGACGAGCTTGAGAAGGGTCCGTGGCCGAGCTTTGTGACGGAGATCAAGCGAGCCGGGAAGAAGAAGAAGGCGTGCAATGATCTGTTGTTGCAGCTTGAGCGGTCGTATCGGGACCGTATCGGGTACTGGAAGCACGGGGGCATCGTTGGGGTGACCGGCTATGGTGGCGGAGTGATAGGCCGGTACTCGATGTTTCCGGAGGACTATCCTGACATAGCGCATTTTCACACGTTGCGGGTGAACATGCCGTCGGGCTGGTTTTACACGGCGAAGGCGCTTCGGACGGTGTGCGACATATGGGACCGTCACGGGAGCGGGTTGACGAACATGCACGGTTCGACGGGGGACATTATTTTATTGGGCACGACGACGGACGAGTTGCAGCCGTGTTTTGACGATTTATCGGACCACGGGTTTGATCTTGGCGGTTCGGGTTCGGCGCTTCGGACGCCGAGCGCGTGCGTGGGTCCTGCTCGGTGCGAGTGGTCGTGTTACGACACGTTGAACGCGTGTCACACGTTGACGAACGAGTTTCAGGACGAGTTGCATCGTCCGCCGTGGCCGTACAAGTTCAAGTTCAAGTTCAGCGGGTGTCCGAACGACTGTGTGGCGTCGATAGCGCGTGCGGACCTGTCGGTGATAGGGACGTGGCGAGACGAGATACAGGTGGACGAGGATGCGGTGAAGGAGTATGCGGAGGCTGGTTTGGACATACAGAAGGAGGTTGCCTCGCTGTGTCCGACCGCGGCGGTCGAGTATGATTCGGGCACGAAGCAGTTGCGGATCATCAACGAGGACTGTGTTCGGTGCATGCACTGCATCAACGTGATGCCGAAGGCGCTTCGTCCGGGCAAGGAGCGTGGCGCGACGCTGTTGATAGGCGGGAAGGCGCCGATACTTGAGGGAGCGATGTTGTCGTCGGTGATTGTGCCGTTTACGAAGTTTGAGCATCCGTACGAGGACTTCATAGATTTGGCTCGTCGGATCCACGATTGGTGGGACGAGAACGCGAAGTTCCGGGAGAGGTGCGGCGAGTTGGTGAAGCGGGTCGGTATGCGGACGTTTTTGAAGGAGATGGGGCTTCCGGCGGTGCCGCAGATGGTGTATGCGCCTCGGGCGAACCCGTACTTTTTCTGGTGGCCCGAGGAAGTGACGGACAGGGAAGGCAGGCCGTTGCTGCAGAAGAAGGAAGAGGTGTAGAGATATGGCGAAGACAGACATAGGACCTCCGTATTATAAAGAGATGCTTCCTCCGGTGATTGAGAAGAACTACGGGAAGTGGAAGTATCATGAGATATTGAAGCCCGGGGTGCTGGTGCACGTGGGCGAGAGCGGGGATGAGCTGTACACGGTTCGTCTTGGTTCGCCGCGTCTGGTGAGCACGGACTACATTCGCGATTTGGCGGACATGGCGGACACGTATTGTGACGGGTATTTGCGGTTCACGAGCCGTCACAACGTGGAGTTTTTGCTGACGGACAAGTCGAAGATAGACCCGTTGATCGAGGAGGCGAAGAAGCACGGGTTGACGCCCGGGGGGACGGGGAATTCGATCACGAGCATCGTTCACACGCAGGGGTGGGTGCACTGCCACACGCCTGCGACGGACGCCTCTGGCATCGTGAAGGCGGTGATGGACGATTTGTTCGAGTATTTTGGGAGCCACAAGCTGCCGGCGCAGGTTCGGATAGCGTTGGCGTGCTGTTTGAACATGTGCGGAGCGGTGCACTGTTCGGACATAGCGATACTGGGTGTTCACCGGTTGCCGCCGAAGGTTGACCACGAGCGTCTGGGCAAGATATGCGAGGTTCCCTCGACGGTGTCGTCGTGTCCGACGGGGGCGATACGGCTGGATGCGAAGCGCAAGAGCGTGACGGTGAACGAGGACAAGTGCATGTACTGCGGGAACTGTTACACGATGTGTCCCGCGATGCCGTTGATGGACCCTGAGGGCGACGGGATATCGATCTGGGTGGGCGGCAAGGTGTCGAACGCTCGGAGCGCGCCGAAGTTTTCGCGGTTGGCGATTCCGTTTTTGCCGAACAATCCGCCGCGGTGGCCCGAGGTGGTGGAGGCGGTTCGCAACGTCGTGGAGGTGTACGCGAAGCATGCGCGCAAGCACGAGCGCGTGGGCGAGTGGATAGACCGTGTTGGCTGGGAGCGGTTTTTTGCGTTGACGGGGATCGAGTTCACGGACAAGCACATAGACGATTTCACGTTGGCGCAGGACACGTTCCGGACGACGGCGACGTTCAAGTGGTAGGAGTCCGTTGCGCGGTGGCGCGCGGGGCGCGTCATGTGGAAAGGGGAGAGTCCCGATGGACGAGGCAATGAAGCAGGAGATTGTTGATTTCATCAAGAAGAAGACGGAGCGAGGCAAGGGGCTGAGCAGCTATCGGGACATCGCGAAGGGATGCCCCAGCCTGGACCGGAAGATGACGAAGAAGGCGGTTCAGGAATTGATCAAGGAAGGAGTGCTGGACTACTGGTCAAGCGGGAGCACGACCTACATTCGCCTCAAAGGATACGAACTCGGCGACTCGGGACTCGCCGAGGGCGAAGTCGAAAAGAAGGAAGAACAGGAAAATTAAAAGAAACATATATTGGGAAAGGAGGGAAACAGAAAATGGCATTGGTTAATCCCCACGGTTCTCCAAAGTTGAAGCCGCTGCTTTTGACCGGTGACGAGCTGAAGGAGGAGAAAAAGAAAGCCGAGTCCCTGCCGAAAGTGGTCATGACAAGCCGGGAAAACTCGGACCTTATCATGATGGCGATTGGCGCATTCACGCCACTCGAAGGTTTCATGAATAAGGCAGACTGGAAGGGCGTGTGTGAGGAGATGAAAATGTCGAACGGCGTTTTCTGGCCCATTCCGATCACACTGTCCGCCTCGAAAGACGTTGCAGACCCTCTGAAAGAGGGCACCGACGTTGCATTGATCGATGGCGAGACGAGCGAGCTGATGGGAAGCATGAAGATCACCGAAAAATACACCATCGACAAGGAATTGGAGTGCAAGTCGGTTTTTCGAACCACCGATACGGAACACCCCGGAGTCGCGAAGGTCATGGACCAGCTTGAGGTCAACCTCGCCGGTCCGGTCAAGGTCTTCAGCGAAAGTTATTACCCCACGGAATTCCGGCAAATCTACATGCGGCCCGCCGAGAGCCGGGCAATCTTTGAGGAAAAGGGTTGGAACACGGTTGCGGCCCTGCAGCTTCGCAACCCGATGCATCGTTCGCATGAGTACTTGGCCAAGATTGCCGTCGAAGTGTGTGACGGCCTGTTCATCCACCAGCTCGTCGGCAAACTCAAGGCCGGTGACATTCCCGCCGATGTGCGAGTGAAATGCATCGACACGCTCGTTGAGAACTACTTTGTCAAGGATACGGTCGTGCAGGGCGGATACCCGATGGAAATGAGATACGGCGGCCCCCGCGAAGCGCTGCTCCATGCGGTGTTCCGTCAGAACTTCGGGTGCAGTCACCTTATCGTCGGTCGCGACCATGCGGGCGTCGGCGACTATTACGGCCCATTCGATGCGCAAAAGATTTTCGACGAAATCCCGGCGGATTCCCTGGAATTGCGACCGCTCAAGATTGACTGGACCTTTTACTGCTTCAAGTGTCGCGGCATGGCCTCGATGAAAACATGCCCGCATGGAAAGCAAGACCGTCTGTTGTTGAGTGGCACCATGCTCCGCAAGACACTGTCTGAAGGCGGCGAAGTGCCAGCCGATTTCAGCCGACCCGAGGTCCTCGAGATTCTCAAGGAGTACTACAGCGGGCTGACGGAAAAGGTCGAAATTAAGCTTCATGGCGCCGCCACCGGTGATGCTGCGGAGAAGGAAAAGAAAAAGAAGTAGGATACCGGCCACAAGGTGGTAGGAAGGGTTTTCTGCCCGCGAGCGGCAAATCTGATGAAAGGAGGGATGTTCAAAAACGACGGAACATCGGAATCGAAAGTGAGTTGGTTCAAAAGGCGAAATGGATAAGGCAAACAGTCTAAGGAGTAAGCAATGCCAAGCTATGTGATTCCAGAAAAGTGCGATGGCTGCAAGGCATTGGATAAAACTGCGTGCCAGTACATCTGCCCGAATGACCTGATGGTTCTGGACAAGGAACAAATGAAGGCCTACAATCAGGAACCGGAGATGTGCTGGGAATGCTATAACTGCGTGAAAATTTGCCCCACCCAGGCAGTTGAGGTGAGAGGCTACGCAGATTTCGTTCCCCTGGGCGCCAGCGTCACTCCAATGCGGGGCACCGAAGACATCATGTGGACAGTGAAGTTCCGTAGCGGTCAAATCAAACGGTTTAAGTTCCCCATCCGTTCCACGCCAGAAGGCTCTGCAGTTCCCGATGGCGGGTTCGGCACAGGGACCGACGATTTGAGCAGTCCCGTGCTTTTTACTGAACCCGAGTCTACCGGAATGTCAGACCTCGCAAAACTATAGAAAGGGAGGAGGTGAAAGGAATGGCTGATTTTCAAAATGTTGAGATTACGACTGATCTATTGATAGCTGGCGGCGGAATGGCGGCATGCGGAGCGGCTGTCGAGGCGAGTTACTGGGCCCAGAAGAACGGCCTCAAGGTAACGCTGGTCGACAAGGCGGCGATGGACCGCAGCGGCGCCGTGGCCATGGGTCTTTCCGCTATTAACCAATATGTCGGTCTGAAAGATGGCCAGAACACGCTGAAAGACTACATCGAATACGTGCGCAACGACCTCATGGGTATCGCGCGCGATGACCTCGTGGCGAGCATTGCCCGGCATGTGGACTCAACCGTTCACCTGTTCGAGAAATGGGGCCTGCCGATCTGGAAAGATGAGCAGGGCGGCTATGTTCATGAAGGCCGGTGGCAGCTCATGATCAACGGCGAATCCTACAAGGTCGTCGTCGCCGAAGCTGCGAAGAACGCGTTGAACGCAACCGGCGGCGAGATTTACGAGCGCGTGTTCATCGTCGAACCGCTGCTTGACGGCGACCGTATCGCGGGAGCTCTCGGTTTCAGCGTTCGCGAAAATAAATTCTATATCTTCAAGGCAAAGGCAGTGATGGCTGCTATGGGTGGCGCCGTGCATGTGTTCAAGCCCAGGTCCGCCGGTGAAGGTCTGGGTCGCGCGTGGTATCCGCCCTGGAATTCAGGCTCAAGCCTCTATTTCACGGCGCGCGCCGGCGCTGAGCAAACCTGCCAGGAAATCCGGTTCATCCCCGTTCGGTTCAAGGACGCGTACGGCCCGGTTGGCGCGTGGTTCCTGCTTTTCAAATCCAGAGCAACCAACGCGCTCGGCGGCGAGTACATGGTCGAGCGGAAGGACGAGCTGCAGAACTGGAAGCCGTATGGTTTGGTAAAGCCGATTCCGGCGAACCTCAGAAACTATCTCGGTATGCTTGACGTGTTGGAGGGCAAAGGTCCCATTTACATGCGTACCGAAGAGGCTATCCAGAAGCTCTCAGAAGCCGAGCCCGATGAGAAGAAGAGGAAGAAGAAGCTGAAAGAGCTCGAAAGCGAAGCATGGGAAGACTTCCTCGATATGACTATTTCGCAGGCGATCCTCTGGGCAGGCACGAACGTCCAGCCCGAGGAGAAATCCTCCGAAATCGCGGCGGCAGAGCCCTACTTCATCGGCTCCCACTCCGGCGGTTCCGGCGCGTGGGTAAGCGGCATGAAAGACCTGGCTCCGCCCGAGTACTTCTGGGGCTATGGCCATATGTCCACCGTGAAAGGGCTGTTCTGCGCCGGCGACGCAACGGGCGCCTCGAGCCACAAGTTCTCCTCCGGCTCTACCACCGAGGGAAGAATCGCGGCCAAGGAGGCCATCCGTTTCATCGTCGAAAACAACACTCAGCCCAATGTCGATATGGCCGAAGTCGAGACGCTCAAACAGAGGATTCTCAAGCCGCTGGACATTTACGAAGAACACAAAGCCGGTTCCAGCGACCCGAACATCAACCCCAATTACATCAAGCCGAAAATGTTCATGTTCCGGCTCCAGAAGATCATGGACGAGTATGCGGCTGGTGTAACCGCTCAGTTTACCACGAGCAAGGCTCAGTTGGATAAGGCTCTGGAATTGCTCGATTTCCTGAAAGAGGATTCCGAGAAGCTCGCAGCCGAAGACCTGCATGAGCTGATGCGTTGCTGGGAGAACGTGCAGCGAATGTGGCAGGCTGAAGTCCATGTCCGCAGCATGCTCTTCCGTGAAGAGACGCGGTGGCCGGGGTACTACTTCAGGGCCGACTTCCCGAAGCTTGACGAAGAGAACTGGAAGTGCTTCGTCAACGCGACGTGGGACCGCCAGGGCGGCGAATGGAAAATGGAGAAGAAACCAGTCATTAGTCTGTAGCAAGAACGATGAAGCCCTTTTCCTTCGGGCGCTCCTTCACGGGCGCCCGAAGGAGCCCTCCTTGTGGCGAGAAGCCTGTTTCGGCGTGAAATGAATGGGCTTCTCTCTGCAACTTTCAGGGCTTGGTAAAGGAAGAAGAGGTAAGTGACCGAAGGAAAATATCCGGTGTGTCCGCACTGCAACAACGAAATGAACAAATGGGCGGTGCCGGCCGGCTCAACGTGGGACGTCGAGTTCCTCTACGTCTGTTTCAATGACGAGTGCGAATACTTCGTTCGCGGATGGAAGTGGATGCAAGAGAAATATCAGGCGCACGCATCGTACCGGCACAGTGTTAACCCGGCAACGGGAGCTTCCCAGCCACTGCCTGTATGGTCGCTTACAGCCCTGAAAAACGATATCATATATGATAATAATGTATAACCCCGAGGAAGGAACCGAAAACGATTTTCAATGAAAGAGTTGGAGAACCTGAAGGATCAAATCCTCAGAGGTGCGCCGAGATTCACCGAAACAGACAAGTTCACATTTTCTTGCCATAAAGGGTTAGCCTGTTTCACCCAATGTTGCTCAGATGTCAACATCTTTCTCACCCCATACGATATCCTTCGGATGAAAAAGCGACTTAGTATCTCCTCCGGGGAGTTCCTCGCTCGGTACACCTTCGTCCCGATCCACGAAAAACAACGGCTTCCCGTCGTCGTATTGAAAATGGGAGACGACGAGAAAAAGAGCTGTCCGTTTCTGGCCGAGCAGGGATGCTCCATCTATGAGGACCGCCCCTGGTCCTGTCGCATGTATCCGATCGGTCTCGCTTCGCCAACGGAAGATTTGACGCAGGAGGAGGAATTCTATTTCCTGATGCACGAAGGGAATTGTTGCGGTTTCGATGAGAAAAAGGAGTGGACAGTAGGCGGGTGGCTGGACGATCAGGGAATCCGGGTATACAACGAAATGGGGGAATTCTTCAAAGAGATAACGCTGCACGAGTTTTTTCGGAAAGGCGGAGGGCTTATTCCGGACAAAATGGAAATGTTCTACACCGCCTGCTACGATGTGGACAAGTTCAGGCGTTTTGTCTTTGAAAGCAGGTTCCTCCAGTATTATGACATCGAGCCGGAAGTAATCGACACGATTCGGACCGACGATGTCGAACTCCTGAAGTTTGCGTTTCAATGGCTCAAATTTGCCTTGTTCAACGAGCCTGCAATAAAGATTCGGGCGGAAGTGCTCGAAGCAAAGCAACGAAGGCGCGAGGCAAACAAGCGGAAGGCAAACAAGTAGACATTTGATTGGAGATGCTATGAGTACGAACGGTAAAATTCTCGTCATCGGCGGGGGGATCAGCGGGATTTCTGCCGCGGTTGAAGCCGCCGAATATGGTTGCGAGGTCGTGCTGGTCGAAAAGGAACCCTTCCTGGGCGGGCGGGTTGTCCGGACGAACCAGTACTTCCCGAAGCTGTGTCCGCCCACCTGCGGCCTCGAGATCAACACTCGCAGGATTCGCACGAATCCGAAGGTCAAAATCTACACGATGACCGAGGTTGAAAATGTCTCGGGCGAACCGGGCGATTACACGGTTGCTTTGAAGGTGAAGCCTCGCTACGTTACCGGGAAGCAGCCCGTTACGCAAGAACACCTGGACGCGGTGACAACAGAGATTCCCGACCCCTTTAACTACGGGATGAGCAAAATGAGAGCGCTCCATCTTCCGCACGAGGCGGCTTTTCCCATGATGCACGTCCTGGAGAAAGATGCGTTGACGGGTGAAGAGACCCAGAAGCTGCAAGCGGTGTCTCCGGCCGGCGCCATCGACCTTGACATGAAAGAGCAGGCCGTCGAGGAAAAAGTCGGCGCAATCATCGTCGCCACCGGCTGGCGGCCCTATGACGTGGCGAAGCTGGATAACCTCGGCGCCGGCAAGTTCGCCAACGTCATAACAAACGTCGTGATGGAGCGGCTGGCTTCGCACAGCGGTCCCACGCAGGGAGCCATCCTCAGGCCTTCCGACGGCAAAGAGCCCGCCAGGGTGGCATTCGTACAATGCGCCGGCTCGAGAGATGAGAATCATTTGCCATACTGTTCCGCAGTATGCTGCATGGGTTCGTTGAAGCAGGCCAGGTATGTCAGGGAAAAGGTGGCCGACTCAAAAGTCACCATTTTCTATATAGATATTCGAACAATCGGGCGCCACGAGAAGTTCTACTACGACCTCCTTGAGGACCCGAACATTTCCTTTGTGAAGGGTAAAGTCGCGAAAATAACGGAAGACCCGGCGACGAAGAATCCTGTCGTAGAGGTCGAGGAAACAATACCCGGCGAACGCGTCCGTGAGGAATTCGACCTGGTTGTGCTTGCTACCGGCATCGTGCCGTCGACGGCGGAATCTCCGATCCCGGGGATTAACCTTGTATACGACAACGACGGGTTTGCAATGGAAAGCCCCAACGGCGGCGGAATTTTTGCCGCAGGTTGCGCGAAACGACCCCTTGACGTATCCAGGTCCGTGAAGGACGCAACCGCCGCCGTGATGAAAGCTATTCAGACAATCAGGAGGTAATCGAGCCGTGGCAGAGAAAATCGGAGTCTACATTTGCACTGGCTATGGCATCGGAGACGCTCTGAACATCGAAGAGCTCACGAACATCGCCACCGATGATTACAAAATCGAGGTCGTGAAGACGGTCCCTTCCTGCGAAGCCGAAGATTTGGAGTCCGTCAAGAAAGATATCGCGGAGCAGGGGCTGACAAAGGTCGTCATTGCCGGTCCTTCCCCTCGGTTTTACAGTCCCAAAACCTTTCCCGACAACCTCATCGTCGAGTACGTCAACCTCAGGGAGCAAGTGGTATGGTGCCAGCCCCCGAATGACGAAGACACCCAGATGATGGCAAACGACTATCTTCGTATGGGTATCGTGAAAGCGCAAAAAAGACAGCCCCTTGCGCCGTTCCCCGAGAGCCAGGACATCAATAAGACAATCATGGTGGTTGGAGGAGGCATTGCCGGGATTACCGCGGCATTGGACAGCGCGGCGGCAGGGTACGACACCGTGCTCGTCGAAAAAGAACCAACACTGGGGGGGTGGATGGCCAGGATAAAGAAGTCCATTCCCAGATCAGCCCCGTACGAGGAACTCGAAGAGCCCGGCATCGAAGAGAAAATCAAGCAGGTCGAGCAAAGCGAGAAGATCAAAGTCTTTACTTCGACCGTGACAAAGAAGATTACCGGTGCGCCGGGGATGTTCGACGTGACTCTGAGCAATGGCGAGACCTTCCGGGTGGGAGCCATCGTGCAGGCAACCGGCTGGAAGCCCCACAAGCCGAAGAACCTCGGACATCTGGGCTTTGGCGCCTTGGCCAATGTCATCACCAATGTCGAGGTGGAGGAGATGGCCAAGAACGGGCGCATCACGCGCAAGGACGGCAAGGAGGCCAAAAGCGTCGTATTCGTGCAGTGCGCCGGTTCAGCCGATAAGAACGACCTTTCGTATTGCTCGTCCATTTGTTGCCTCAATTCGTTGAAGCAGGCCGCATATCTGAGGGAGCAAAGCAAGGATGCGAAAGCATACATAATATATCGATTCATGAGGGCGCCGGGTCACTATGAGTACTTCTACAAGAAGATGCAGCAGGACCCGGGTGTGTTCATGACGAAGGGAGAGGTCGTTGGCGTAAAAGAGAATGGCGGCGGCTCGTTGACGGTGGACGTGAATGATACGTTATTAGGTGAAAACATCAGCATCGACGCCGACCTCGTAGTGCTGGCGACCGGAATGGAACCGAATTCGGCCGATGGAGAAAAAATCCGTGCAGTCATCGACGCCAAGAAGTTCCTGGCCACCGGAGAAAAGGGCGCTCAGGCAGAGATGGCAAAGAAGAACATCGAGCAATGGGGAGAGCACGAGGGCACCGAAATATTAAATCTCGGATATCGCCAAGGACCCGATCTGCCTGCGCTTGCGTATGGGTATCCGGATTCTCACTTCATATGCTTCCCGTATGAATCCCGGCGTACTGGTATATACGCGGCCGGAACGGTTCGGTCCCCCATGGATGGAATTGGAGCGGTTGAAGACGCTACCGGAGCCGCCTTCAAAGCAATCCAGTGCGTCGAGATGATTTCGCGGGGCGAAGCGGTCCATCCGCGCTCGGGCGATTTATCGTATCCAGAATTCTTCCTGCAGCGCTGCACGCAGTGCAAACGGTGCACGGAAGAATGCCCCTTCGGCACACTGAACGAAGACGAGAAAGGAACGCCCCAGCCGAATCCCACCCGGTGTCGCAGATGCGGCATATGTCTCGGTTCTTGTCCCGAGCGCATCATCAGTTTCAAAGACTACTCGGTTGACATGATCGCTTCGATGATCAAAGCTGTCGAAGTCCCGGACGAGTTCGAGGAAAAGCCCCGCGTGCTCGTTCTCGCATGTGAAAACGACGCCTACCCGGCGTTCGACACCGTAGGATTGAAACATATGCAGTACAGTTCCTTCGTGCGGATCATTCCGGTCAGGTGTCTCGGCTCGGTTAACGTCATTTGGGTGAACGAAGCGCTCGCCAAGGGATTCGACGGCATCATGCTGTTCGGTTGCAAGTACGGCGACGATTACCAGTGCCATTTCATCCGCGGAAGCGAATTGATGAATACCCGCGGCGATAACGTGAAGGAAAAACTGCAGCAGATGGCGCTCGAGAACGAGCGGGTCGAGTTGCATCAAGTTCAAATATCGGATTACGATCAACTGCCAACCCTTGTAAACGATTTCATGGAAGTGATCGAACAAGTCGGCATGAATCCGTTCAAGGGAATGTAGAGGAGGATTTGCCACCATGACAACGGCGCGCGTGCCCGACGCTGCTCAACAAGCAGAGGCAAAACCGGAAACCACAGAAGCCGCTCCACAACCCGAAAAAAAGCGACTAAAGGTCGAACCCGACCTCGATTTCATTCGGGAGTTGGGGGATGCGGGCGGCGACACACTCAAGAAGTGCTTTCAGTGCGCTTCCTGTTCAGTGGTGTGCGCAATCGCCCCCGACGACCATCCGTTCCCGAGAAAGGAGATGATCTGGGCCTCATGGGGCTTGAAGGACAAGCTTCTCAGCGACAGCGATATCTGGCTTTGCCACCAGTGCGGCGATTGCTCGGAAATCTGTCCGCGCGGAGCAAGGCCGGGCGACACACTGGCTGCGATTCGAAACTACATATTCAAAAACCTTACTTTTCCCAAGGTTCTGGGAAATTGGCTGAGCGACGCCAAGTATCTCCCCATTGTGCTCGGAATCCCGGTGGTCTGGATATTCCTGACGCTTCTTGCCGCCGGCACATTGGGTGAGGTTCACTGGGGAATGATGGCCCCCTCGGAAATCAAGTTCGAGGAATTTCTGCCACATCCCTATCTCTACAGTATTTTCATAACAGCGACCCATCTGGCCGGCCTGTTTCTCGTCGTCGGACTGGTTAAGTACTGGAAAATGCTGGGGACGTCCGAGATGAATAATCCCGGCCCGGGAACTCGCGGCCCGACGCAGGGTAACATGGTTGCCAGCCTCGTGGCTACCGTGAAAGAGATTCTCACACACGCGAAATTCAAGCAATGTGAGAAGAACAACTACCGGTACTTGGGACACCTCGGCATCATGTACGGATTTCTCTTGCTGGCCATTGGGACAGCAATCGAAATTTTCATGATCTATGCGCTCGGCACTGAACTTCCGCTTGCCCAGTTGAGCCTGCCGAAGATTTTCGGGCATCTCGGGTTCATTGCCCTCGTGGCGGGGCTCGTTATCGTCATTCGGCAGAGGATGAACGTCGACGAAACCAAGCGGAAAAACACATATCAGGACTGGTATCTGCTGGGCGTGCTGCTTATCGTCGCTCTCACCGGGCAGGGACTCGAATTTGCGCGCTACACCGGAGCCGCCGGGCTTTCGTATGTTGTCTATTTCGTGCATCTCGTGTTCGTGTTTGCGTTGATCGGTTACTTCCCCTATTCGAAATTCGCGCATATGTTCTATCGTTTTGTCGCGATCCTTCATTCGAAATACACCGGCAGAGACGCGACGGTGCGAGAGGCTGCTGCGTAACGGAGATGCTCGCGGAGGAAGCGACAAATGCTGATAAATAATCTGAAGATTCTGATTGTCGGAGGAGTTGCCTGCGGGCCGAAAGCCGCGGCGCGAGCTCGCCGAAGGGAGCCCGACGCAGAAATCACGATAATCGAGCGGGGTCCGTTCCTCTCGTATGCGGGCTGCGGATTGCCGTATTACGTGGGGGGCTCGATCCCGGACCTCGACGGACTCCGGAAAACTCAGTACGGTGTCGTGCGGGATGAAGAGTTCTTCAAGAACGTGAAGGGAATCGAGGCTCGAACGCGGACGGTGGCCGAGTCAATTGACAGGAACAACAAAACGGTCAAGGTGAAGGACCTGCAGACGGGCGTCTCGGAGGCGCTTCCGTACGATACGCTTGTTCTCGCCACAGGAGCTTCGCCCGTAAAACCGCCGATCGAAGGGCTGGATTTGGAGCGGGTCTTTTTTGTCCATGTGCCCGGCGATGCGAAACGCATGCGTGAACTGATCGAGGGCGGCGAAGTCGACAAAGCAGTTCTCATTGGAGCGGGCCGAATCTCGCTTGAGGTTGCAGAGTCGCTCTTCGCTCATGCGGTTGACTCAGCCATCGTTGAAATGGAGGGTTCAATACTTCCGACAGCTCTGGACCCGGAAATCGGGGCCTCTGTCGCGAGCGCTCTGCGGTCCGAGGGAGTCGAAGTTTTCCTGTCGGAAAAGGTTCTTCGGATCGAGGCAAACGAAGAAGGTCAAGCCTGCAGGGTTGTGACAGAAGCGCGTGAAATCCCTGCGGATATGGTTGTTGTCGCCACCGGCGTGACTCCCAACGTAAAGCTCGCGAGGGAGGCGGGTCTGGACATCGGAGAAACCGGCGCCATTGCGGTGAATGAGTTCCTGCAAACAAACGACCCCCACATTTACGCGGGCGGTGATTGTGTCGAGTGCGTCAGCTTGGTGACCGGCAAAAAGGTCTACGCGCCGTTGGGCTCCACGGCCAACCGGCATGGACGTATTATCGGCGACAACATAACCGGCGGAGACTCCAAGTTCCCGGGCGTTGTGTGCACGGGTGTCATGAAGACCATGGGAATGAACGTTGGCAGCACAGGGTTAACAGAGCATGAGGCGAGGGCGTTCGGGTATGATGTTCTTTCCTGCATTGTGCCGTGGATGGACCGTGCCCACTACTATCCCGGTGGGAAACCGATCATGGTGAAGATGGTGGCGGAGGCGAACAAAGGCCGGCTGCTCGGCGCCCAGGTTGTCGGGCCTGGCGACGTGACAAAACGAATCGATGTCGTCGCGACCGCTCTCACAAGCGGCGCGACAATCGATGACGTCGCAAACCTCGATCTCGGCTATGCGCCCCCGTATTCCACGGCGCTGGACAGTATCGCCCATGCCGCGAATTTCCTCAGGAACAAGCGCGACGGCCTCGCGAAATCGCTCACGCCCATGGAGGTTCGCGAAAAGATAGCTCGCGACGAAGATTTTGTGCTTGTCGATGTTCGGGAAATGAGTGAGTCGGAAAAATCGAAGCTGGAGGACCGGCGTGTCTGTGCGGTCCCCCTCAGCAGTCTTCGGAATTCGAAAGAGGCAATTCCGAATGACAAGGAATTGGTTTGCTTCTGCCAGCTCGGGATGAGGAGTTATGAGGCCTGTCGAACCCTCGAAGCCATGGGATTTCATGACGTAAAATTCCTTGAAGGCGGGTTGAGGTTCTGGACCGAACTCGGCGGAGATGGAGAGTAGACGCGTCGCATTGAAGCCTCTTCAGGGTGTTCTTTTCCCGGTGAAAACCGGCGCGAACGCGCCGGAAATTTTTGAAATCTCATTTGACTTGAGACCGCTCAAATGTTACAATGACGCTGTGCGTTAAGGGGCATTATTGCTGATTGTTTTATTGAATTCGGCAGGTTGTAGTGGAATGAAATGTGAGGAGAGGAAACAACGGTAGGAGAAGGTTATGAGTGAACAAGGGACGCCATTGTTGGACGAGCTTGAGAAGGGTCCGTGGCCGAGCTTTGTGACGGAGATCAAGCGAGCCGGGAAGAAGAAGAAGGCGTGCAATGATCTGTTGTTGCAGCTTGAGCGGTCGTATCGGGACCGTATCGGGTACTGGAAGCACGGGGGCATCGTTGGGGTGACCGGCTATGGTGGCGGAGTGATAGGCCGGTACTCGATGTTTCCGGAGGACTATCCTGACATAGCGCATTTTCACACGTTGCGGGTGAACATGCCGTCGGGCTGGTTTTACACGGCGAAGGCGCTTCGGACGGTGTGCGACATATGGGACCGTCACGGGAGCGGGTTGACGAACATGCACGGTTCGACGGGGGACATTATTTTATTGGGCACGACGACGGACGAGTTGCAGCCGTGTTTTGACGATTTATCGGACCACGGGTTTGATCTTGGCGGTTCGGGTTCGGCGCTTCGGACGCCGAGCGCGTGCGTGGGTCCTGCTCGGTGCGAGTGGTCGTGTTACGACACGTTGAACGCGTGTCACACGTTGACGAACGAGTTTCAGGACGAGTTGCATCGTCCGCCGTGGCCGTACAAGTTCAAGTTCAAGTTCAGCGGGTGTCCGAACGACTGTGTGGCGTCGATAGCGCGTGCGGACCTGTCGGTGATAGGGACGTGGCGAGACGAGATACAGGTGGACGAGGATGCGGTGAAGGAGTATGCGGAGGCTGGTTTGGACATACAGAAGGAGGTTGCCTCGCTGTGTCCGACCGCGGCGGTCGAGTATGATTCGGGCACGAAGCAGTTGCGGATCATCAACGAGGACTGTGTTCGGTGCATGCACTGCATCAACGTGATGCCGAAGGCGCTTCGTCCGGGCAAGGAGCGTGGCGCGACGCTGTTGATAGGCGGGAAGGCGCCGATACTTGAGGGAGCGATGTTGTCGTCGGTGATTGTGCCGTTTACGAAGTTTGAGCATCCGTACGAGGACTTCATAGATTTGGCTCGTCGGATCCACGATTGGTGGGACGAGAACGCGAAGTTCCGGGAGAGGTGCGGCGAGTTGGTGAAGCGGGTCGGTATGCGGACGTTTTTGAAGGAGATGGGGCTTCCGGCGGTGCCGCAGATGGTGTATGCGCCTCGGGCGAACCCGTACTTTTTCTGGTGGCCCGAGGAAGTGACGGACAGGGAAGGCAGGCCGTTGCTGCAGAAGAAGGAAGAGGTGTAGAGATATGGCGAAGACAGACATAGGACCTCCGTATTATAAAGAGATGCTTCCTCC
Source organism: uncultured bacterium (assembly GCA_964453435.1). Taxonomy (GTDB): domain Bacteria; phylum Abyssobacteria; class SURF-5; order SURF-5; family SURF-5; genus CAYVQZ01. The sequence goes on along the minus strand of CAYVQZ010000005.1, from coordinate 32,860 downwards.
GGTGATTGAGAAGAACTACGGGAAGTGGAAGTATCATGAGATATTGAAGCCCGGGGTGCTGGTGCACGTGGGCGAGAGCGGGGATGAGCTGTACACGGTTCGTCTTGGTTCGCCGCGTCTGGTGAGCACGGACTACATTCGCGATTTGGCGGACATGGCGGACACGTATTGTGACGGGTATTTGCGGTTCACGAGCCGTCACAACGTGGAGTTTTTGCTGACGGACAAGTCGAAGATAGACCCGTTGATCGAGGAGGCGAAGAAGCACGGGTTGACGCCCGGGGGGACGGGGAATTCGATCACGAGCATCGTTCACACGCAGGGGTGGGTGCACTGCCACACGCCTGCGACGGACGCCTCTGGCATCGTGAAGGCGGTGATGGACGATTTGTTCGAGTATTTTGGGAGCCACAAGCTGCCGGCGCAGGTTCGGATAGCGTTGGCGTGCTGTTTGAACATGTGCGGAGCGGTGCACTGTTCGGACATAGCGATACTGGGTGTTCACCGGTTGCCGCCGAAGGTTGACCACGAGCGTCTGGGCAAGATATGCGAGGTTCCCTCGACGGTGTCGTCGTGTCCGACGGGGGCGATACGGCTGGATGCGAAGCGCAAGAGCGTGACGGTGAACGAGGACAAGTGCATGTACTGCGGGAACTGTTACACGATGTGTCCCGCGATGCCGTTGATGGACCCTGAGGGCGACGGGATATCGATCTGGGTGGGCGGCAAGGTGTCGAACGCTCGGAGCGCGCCGAAGTTTTCGCGGTTGGCGATTCCGTTTTTGCCGAACAATCCGCCGCGGTGGCCCGAGGTGGTGGAGGCGGTTCGCAACGTCGTGGAGGTGTACGCGAAGCATGCGCGCAAGCACGAGCGCGTGGGCGAGTGGATAGACCGTGTTGGCTGGGAGCGGTTTTTTGCGTTGACGGGGATCGAGTTCACGGACAAGCACATAGACGATTTCACGTTGGCGCAGGACACGTTCCGGACGACGGCGACGTTCAAGTGGTAGGAGTCCGTTGCGCGGTGGCGCGCGGGGCGCGTCATGTGGAAAGGGGAGAGTCCCGATGGACGAGGCAATGAAGCAGGAGATTGTTGATTTCATCAAGAAGAAGACGGAGCGAGGCAAGGGGCTGAGCAGCTATCGGGACATCGCGAAGGGATGCCCCAGCCTGGACCGGAAGATGACGAAGAAGGCGGTTCAGGAATTGATCAAGGAAGGAGTGCTGGACTACTGGTCAAGCGGGAGCACGACCTACATTCGCCTCAAAGGATACGAACTCGGCGACTCGGGACTCGCCGAGGGCGAAGTCGAAAAGAAGGAAGAGTAGGACCTCTGTCGACTCGGAATCCCGTATTGATTAAAGCATTAACCGGCATGAATCCACCACAGAATAATACCTGCCCGCGGGTCGTAGTGAGCGGCCTGAGCGGAGGAGCGGGGAAGACTGTCGTCACGGTCGGGCTGACGGAGATTTGGCGGCGGAAGGGGCTTGTTGTGGCTCCTTTCAAAAAGGGCCCCGATTATATCGACGCGGCGTGGCACTCGCTCTCTGCAACGCGCCCGGGACGCAATCTGGATACCTTTCTCATGAAGCCTGCGGACGTTCTGTGGAGCATTCGGGCTCATAGCCGGTTCGCCGATGTCGCGCTGGTCGAAGGGAACCGCGGACTGTTCGATGGTATGGATGCCGAGGGCACCCACAGTACGGCCGAACTCGCCAAGCTTCTACAGGCTCCGGTGCTCGTTGTGGTGAACTGTACGAAGACAACCCGGACGATAGCCGCTCTCATTCTCGGGTGCAAGATGATGGATAAGCAACTCGCAATCGGCGGAGTCATCTTGAATGAAGTGGCCAATATTCGGCAGGAATCGGTCATTCGTGAGGCGGTAGAGAAAGAGACCGGGGTTCCGGTTTTGGGTTCCATTCCGCGAATCAAGGACCTGCCTTTTTCGGAGCGCCATCTCGGTTTGTTGCCACCGGAAGAGCATCCACGAGCATTCGAGGCAATCGAGCGCCTGTTCCAGGCCACGCTCCAAAACTGCGACGTGGATGCCATTTGGGAACTCGCCGTTTCGTCGCCTCCGTTGCCCGTTCACCCGGAGGGATGTGGTCTTCCTGCAGTCGAACCCGCTCACTCGCCGCGTATCGGGGTGTTCAAGGATTCCGCTTTCACATTCTACTATCCGGAAAATCTGGAAGCTCTTGAACGATTGGGGGCGCGACTGGTGGAGGTAAGTGGTCTGCGCGACAGCGAGCTTCCATCGGTGGACGCGCTTTACATTGGAGGAGGATTCCCCGAGACCCACGCTCGGGAATTGGCGAACAATGAAGGTCTTAAGGCTGCGCTTCGTCGGGGAATCGAGAGTGGTCTTCCGGTGTACGCCGAGTGCGGCGGACTGCTGTATCTTGCCGAGGAGATCGAGTTTAAGGGCGCGAGATATCCGATGGTCGGAGTTTTCCCGATCTCGTTCTCCATTGGAGAAAAGCCGCAAGGCCACGGATACGCAGTTGTGGAAGTTGATCGCCCAAACCCGTTTTTCCGTTGCGGAGCGGAGTTGCGGGGACACGAGTTCCATTATGCCGGCGTTCAGAATTATCGGCCGGAAGAAGTCGCAACGGCTTTTCATGTGAAGCGGGGGTATGGATTCGATTGCGGAAGGGACGGCCTCGTTTACAAAAACGTTCTTGCATCGTTTTGCCACATCCATGCCTTGGGCGAAAAGGAATGGGCGGCCTCGCTGATAGAGCAGGCACACCGGCGGATGCAAAGCTTGAACGCGGTGACAACCGAAAAGACTGGCGCCGGTTTCCCGGACAGGGTTCGTAGAGAAGTCGGGCTATAAAGCGATATGAGAGATATCCGAGTTGCTGCTGTCGTGATGCAGTCGGGTTTTGGCGATGTTGAGCCGAACTTGCAGAAAATGGAGCATTTCATTCGGCAGGCGGCGCGCAGCAAAGTCGATGTGGTCTGCTTCCCGGAACTGTGCATTTCCGGTTATGCGCTGCGCGAGGAAATTCATGCGGTTGCAGAACCCGTGCCGGGAGCCAGCACATGGGAAGTCAAGCGGATGGCATCGGAGTACGGCATAACGGTCCTTGCAGGGTTAATGGAGCGAACAGAAGACGATACGGTTGCCATAACTCAAGTGATGGTCTCTCCGTCCGGAGATTTGAATAGATATCGCAAGATTCATCTTTCCCGTGGAGAGCAGGCTTTTTTCAGCGCCGGCTCGGAGGTTGCAGTGTTCGAGGCCAGTGGCATACAGTATGGGGTTCAATTGTGTTACGACGCCCATTTTCCCGAGCTGAGCACGCTTCAGGCGCTCGGGGGGGCGGAGGTGCTCTTCATGCCCCATGCGTCTCCCCCGCCCGAATCGGCGGAGGAAAAACGTGACAGATGGTTGAGATATCTTTCCGCGCGAGCGTATGATAATAGTGTTTTTGTTGTGGCCTGTAACCAGACGGGAGATAGCGGAGCCGGAATCCGATTTGCGGGCGTCGCATTGGTTCTGGATCCGCGGGGCGAGGTCATTGCCGAGACATCAGGATATGAGGAAAGCATGTTGGTGAGCGAGTTGAGCGCGGATCGCTTTCTCGCCACCCGGAGCGCGCGCATGGGTTTCTTTCTGGAACACAGGCGGCCTGAGGTATATACGCCGTTGACGAATCCGGCGGCAACTGTGGCCGTCAAGCGCGGCGGCAAAGATTGCGGTTTTTGCGAGGGAAAAGCGCCCGAGCGTTCGGAAGACGCACGGGCGGCCTCGAACGCATAGATGATTTCTTTTGGGTAATTGAAGGCTACGAAGGGTGTAGAAAGGAACGAAGAGAATGGAAACTATCGAATTAGCAGGAAAAACCTTTGAAGTCGATGAGGACGGATTCCTTCAGAATCCTGAACTTTGGGACGACGAAGTCGCGGCCGCATTTGCGCCCACCGAGGGCATTGACGAGCTGACTGAGGAGCATTGGAAAGTCGTCCATTACATTCGCGACTACTACTTGAAGTTCGGGGTCGCCCCGATGATTCGCAAGCTCTGTAAGGAAACGGGCTGTAACCTCAAAAAAATCTATGAGCTGTTTCCGTCGGGGCCGGCAAAGGGCGCCTGTAAGATCGCAGGTCTTCCGAAGCCGACCGGTTGCGTGTAGCTCATATCACGGGCAGTTTCGAGGCAGGCGTTGCGGACTGTACGCTTTGGTTGCGCTTGTGTGCATTTATGCCTTTCCAATGCATAACATGTTTTGTACCGTGACGCCTGTTCCGTGGCCCGACCCGCTGTAGGTGTATGGTTGCTTACAGCATAGAGGCGTTGAAAAAAGTAAAATAATATTGAGTTCTTTCGCAAGTGGCGAACTCGATTGAATATGCACCCCGATTTGTCGGATAACAGTGTCGTTGTTCATTATTCCTCCCTCCGGAAGTTTGATATTCGTTGCGAGTAACACGTGCAGACAGAGGATTTCTGTGAGCTCTTCCGGAAACAGCCGGTCGAGTTGCCGGTTTGAAATCAGTTTGCCGTATGGATTGACTTCGCTATGCTGTTAAAGGACCTTTTAAAAGAAAAAAGTCCCGCCATTGTGAGGCGATGGTTCAACCTTGTGGTGGAAACTTATCCCGCCGACACGGTGAGATTTCTCAAAAGAGAAAAAGACCAGTTTGCCAACCCGGTGGGGCATAAGATTGCGCAGGGGCTCGAGGGATTATTCGCCCAGCTTATCGGCAACGGAGAATCCGAAACAGCGACAGCCTTCCTCGACGACATAATTCGCGTGAGGGCGATTCAGGATTTCTCTCCGTCCCGCGCCGTATCCTTTGTCTTCGGATTGAAAAAGCTGGTGAGAGACGAGGTCGCGCGGGAAGCCGACGAGGGGTTGATTTCGCCCGCGGAACTCGTCCAGCTCGAGACCAGGATTGACAAGCTGGCTCTGCTTGCCTTCGACATCTACATGCAGTGCAGGGAAAAATTGTATTCGTTGAAGGCAAACGAGATCAGGAACAGGACATTCATGTTGCTCAAAGACACCGGCCGTGTGAGCGAAATACCGGAAGAAGATAAAGACGGCGATGGCAAAAGTGGTGGTTAACATGGGACGAGGTATCGATAAATGAGTGCCTTCAACTCAATCTTCATTTCACTGGTGGCAGTGGCAGCGATGGCTCTGATTGCTCTGTTCGGTGTCCGGACAGCGAACCTGGAGTATCTGTTCGGAGTCGTGGTGCCCTATGCGGCTCTCGCTATATTCATCTGCGGAGTCGTCTATCGCATGTTGAACTGGGCCCGTTCGCCCGTTCCTTTCCGGATAACTACGACCACCGGACAGCAAAAATCGCATCCGTGGCTCAAGGCGAATAACTTGGAGAATCCGCACAACCTCGCAGGCGTGGTCGGAAGGATGCTTCTCGAGATATTGCTCTTCCGCTCGTTGTTCCGCAACACGAAGGCGGAAATGCGCGAAGGCCCGAAGATAGTCTATGGCTCAGACAAGCTCTTATGGCTGATGGGGCTGGCATTTCACTATTCGTTTCTCGTGATTCTCGTACGACACCTGAGGCTCTTTACCGAACCCATTCCTGCCCCCATTGTGCTGGTTGATAAACTGGATTCTCTTTTTCAGATCGGTGTGCCCGCCCTGTATCTCACCGACGTGGCGCTGATCGGCGCCGTAACGGTTCTGTTTCTGCGGCGAGTGGTTCTTCCGCAGATACGGTACATTTCGTTGCCCGCAGACTATTTCCCGCTTTTCCTCATTCTCGGTATCGGCATAACGGGCGTTCTCATGAGATACTTTCTCAGGGTCGACGTCGTTGCCGCGAAGGAATTGGCGATGGGGCTGGCCAGCCTCAGACCCAAGATTCCCGAGGGAATTGGCGCAACGTTCTATATTCATCTGTTTCTCGTCAGCGCCTTGTTTGCTTATTTCCCGTTCAGCAAACTTATGCATCTCGGGGGAGTATTTCTCAGCCCCACGAGAAACCTGGCGAACAACAATCGGGTGAAAAGGCACATGAATCCGTGGAATTATTCTGTTAAGGTTCACACATACGAAGAATATGAGGATGAGTTCAGGGAGAAAATGAAAGACGCCGGACTTCCGGTCGAAAAGGAGTGACCATGTCAGACCTGCCGAAAGATTTCCCGCAACCGGAACAGCTAGCGGCGACGGTTGATTACAGGCCCAACGAAAAGATATGGACGGAGCCAACGGTTGAGTTCAAGTACGGCTCCTACTGCTATAGCGCCAAACAACGCTTCATGAAATACCTGGACCTTCCCAATCCCAGGGATTGGTCGCCTACGGACGAAGATTGGAAACTGCCCGACAACTGGAAAAAGATAATCCTCGATGGCTTCAGAGAGAGGCTGGACAAGTTTCGTTCGCTGAAGCTGTTCATGGACATTTGCGTCAGATGCGGCGCATGCGCCGACAAGTGTCATTTCTTCATCGGTTCCGGCGACCCCAAGAACATGCCCGTGCTCCGGGCCGAGCTGCTTCGGTCCGTCTACAGGAAAGACTTCACGACGGCGGGGAAGATTCTCGGAAGCCTTGCCGGAGGCAGAGAGCTCACGGTTGATGTCTTGAAGGAGTGGTTCTACTACTTCTATCAGTGCACCGAATGTCGCCGTTGCTCTGTCTATTGTCCCTATGGTATCGACACCGCGGAGATTACGATGCTGGCGAGGGAGCTGTTGAATCTCGTTGGCTGCAATATCGGCTGGACCATCGAACCGTGTGCGAACTGCTTCCGGACGGGGAACCACCTTGGCGTTCAGCCACACGGCTTCAAAGACAGTATCGACTTCGCCGTCGATGACCTGGAGGAAATAACCGGTATTCGTGTGGAGGCTCCCATCAACAAGAAGGGCGCCGAGATACTGTTCATTACTCCGTCCGCAGACTACTTCGCGTCTCCGCACTATTACACGCTGCTCGGCTACCTCGCTCTGTTCCACGAGATCGGTCTCGATTACACATGGAGCACATATGCCTCCGAGGGAGGAAACTTCGGCCTGTTCACCTCACATGAAATGATCAAGAGGCTGAACATAAAAATGTATGCCGAGGCCAAGCGACTTGGAGTAAAGTGGATTCTCGGCGGCGAGTGCGGCCACATGTGGAGAGTCGTGAACCAGTATATGGACACAATGAACGGACCGGCGGATTTCCTCGAGGAACCGGTATCTCCGATAACGGGCACGAAGTTCGAGAACGCGAAATCCACCAAGATGGTCCACATAACGGAGTTTACTTCCGACCTCATCAGAAACGGGAAGCTCAAGCTGGACCCGAGCCGGAACGACCATTGGTGCGCGACCTTCCATGACTCCTGCAATCCCGCCCGTGCGATGGGACTGTTGGAAGAGCCGAGATACGTCATTCGGAATGTTGCCAACAATTTCCATGAGATGCCCGAGAACACGATTCGCGAGCACACGTTCTGCTGTGGAAGCGGCGCCGGACTCGGGAACGACGAAAACATCGAGATGAGGATGCGAGGGGGCCTGCCCAGGGCAAATGCGGTCAAGTATGTCCATGAAAAGCATGGCGTCAATTTGCTGCTCTGCATCTGCGCAATCGACAAAGCCACCCTCCCCGCTCTGATGGAATATTGGGTTCCCGGCACGGAGGTCGGCGGCATCCACGAGTTGGTAGGGAATGCTCTGTTAATGAAGGGTGAAAAAGAAAGGACGACCGACATGCGAGGTGAGCCTCTGAAGGGGAAGGAGGGAAGGGAGGATGTATGACGCCGGAAAAATCACGGCCGGAGTGGTTGTCTTCCTCGGTCTCGTCACTTTCCCTGTGTGGTCCAACATAGCCAAGGGGGAAGCGGCGCCGGCGCCCGACCCGAAAATCGATACCGAGGAGACCGAGTGTGTGGCGCCCGCGGACTACATGAGAAATTCCCACATGGCTATGCTCAACGAGTGGAGAGACCTGGTGGTTCGCGAGGGCAACAGAATTTATGTCGGCTTCAATGGGAAAGAGCATCCAATCAGTCTTTCCAATGCGTGCATGCAGTGTCACCCGAATAAGGCGGAATTCTGCGACGAATGCCACAATTACGCGGGAGTGTATCCTTATTGTTGGGATTGCCACATTGAGCCGAAGGAGAACAATTGATGGATAGCGGCAGAAGAAACTTCCTGAAAATATCCGGGCTTTGCCTGCTTGGCCTGGGAGCAAAGCCTGTCATCGAGGCCATTGCCGGCGAGGAGCGGCCACGGGTCTTGCCGAATCCGGAAGCTTTGGTGGGAAAACGATGGGCCATGGTCGTCGATATCAGAAAGTGCAAGGACGACTGCAACGAGTGCGTCAAAGCATGTCACAGCACGCATAACGTACCGGATTTCGGCAATCCGAAGGATGAAATCAAATGGATTTGGCATGAGGATTATGAGCACTCATTTCCCGGACAGGGACATGAATATCTCGAGAAAGCCCTCGAGCACAAACAGCTCATGGTGCTGTGCAACCATTGTGACAATCCGCCTTGCGTGAGGGTGTGCCCGGTGCAGGCGACTTTCAAGAGGAAGTCGGACGGAATAGTCATGATGGATTTCCATCGGTGTATCGGATGCAGATGCTGCATGGCGGCGTGCCCGTACGGCTCCAGAAGTTTCAACTGGAGAGACCCGCGTTCGCACATCGACGAGGTGAATCCGGATTTCCCGACGAGAAGCAAGGGAGTCGTCGAGAAGTGCAATTTCTGCTCCGAGAGACTGGCCGAAGGGCTGCTTCCCGCATGTGTGGAAGCGTGCAAGGAGAAAGCCCTCATTTTCGGCGACCTTGAAGACCCTGACTCCGAGGTGAGAGCAATCCTTCGTTCCCACTTTACGATTCGGCGAAAACCTGAACTGGGCACCAGACCGCAGGTTTATTACATCATGTGAGGTAGCTATGATAGAGAAGGCGCTGACCGGAAGCAAGAGATACTATGCGTGGCTAACATTTCTGTTGATCATAACCGGAATAGGTTCCGGCTGCTACCTGTACCAATTGAATTACGGTTTGGGAGCAACCGGTATGGGCAGAGACATATCGTGGGGTTTGTACATTGCCCAGTTTACGTTCCTGGTTGGAGTTGCGGCTTCGGCCGTCATGGTCGTCTTGCCGTATTACCTCCATAACTACAAGGCGTTCGGCAAAATTACCGTGCTGGGCGAGTTCCTCGCGGTGTCAGCCGTCGCGATGTGCCTGATGTTTGTGCCCGCCGATTTGGGGTATCCGGCTCGGATGTTCAACCTCATCCTGTATCCGACCCCCAATTCCATCATGTTCTACGATTTCATCGTTCTTAGCGGATATATCGCCTTGAATATTATAATCGGATGGACCGTACTCCACTCGGAGCGGAAAACGGTTCCACCGCCGAAATGGGTAAAGCCCCTTATTTATCTTTCCATTCCGTGGGCAGTCAGCATCCATACGGTGACGGCGTTCTTATACGCCGGCTTGCCGGGCAGGCACCTCTGGCTGACCGCAATCCTGGCGGTTCGCTTCTTGGGGTCGGCATTTGCCGCAGGACCGGCTCTGCTCGTGTTGCTATGCCTGTTCGTGCGGAGGGTCAGCAACTTTGACCCCGGCAGAGAAGCCATTCAGAACCTGGGGCGCATCGTCACGTATGCGTTGCTGGTAAGCATTTTCTTCGTCGGACTCGAGTTCTTCACTGCATACTACAGCCAGGTGCCCGGCCACATGCACGGACTCGAGTACCTGTATTTCGGTCTGGAGGGCCACGGGAACCTGGTGTCGTGGATGCGCGTTTCGGCAGTGCTCGCGATAATCAGCGCGGCCGTCCTTGTCATCCCTGCGGCTCGCAGAAACGAGGCCGTTTTGGCCCTGTGCTGTGCGGCTGTCTTCATTTCGCTCTGGATCGAGAAGGGAATCGGCCTCGTAATCGGGGGATTCATACCGAACCCGCTCGAGAAAGTGGTTGAGTACCATCCTACAGCCCCGGAAATCGGGGTGACAGCCGGCATCTGGGCGGTGGGACTGCTGATCCTCACGGTCCTCTATAAAATAGCCATTTCCGTGAAGGAGGAAGCGGTGGCTTAGCGCCAAATCATCCGCGAATTCGCCTCCCTGTCTCGTCCCATGACGAGACAGGGAGTTTTTTTGTCTCAAACCCGGCAAAGGTAATCTGTTTCACGATTGCTCATGTCGCCGAAGCGCCAGCACAGCGCGACTGTGCGACTGCCCGATAATTACCAAGCGCAGGGGACTGTCCCAGATTTACGGGCACGAAGTGCCGTAGAATCGGGACTGTCCCCGAAGCGAACAACCTTTACCATGAATCGCGGGACACACTGAGAGACCTCGTGCAGGAAGCTCGTCAGAAAATACCCCCCTGATTACCGCTGCGCGCTGTCCCCGCCCCTTCGACGGCGGGTTTGCGAATATGCTATAATTACAACAAAGGTGTTTATTCTGGAACGAATCTCCGACTTTTTTTGAAACGCAATGAGCGACCAAAACCCTTCCTGGCTAAATCAACGCATCCTGCAAGTTTCCAATATCCCCATTCCGGGCAGGCTCGAGCTTGTCACGGATACCACCGAGTTTATGAACATTCACCGGGGGCAAGTGTTGGAACTGGACGGCCACCACTTCCTGATCACGGGAAATGTTTACGAATCGCGGTTCGGCCTGAGTGACGAGCCGAAATACTGGGTCAAGAAAGCGGTTGCACTTGAAAGCGGAGCGCGACTCATTATAAAACTTGTCTATTACGAGGAGTTTCTGGTTCGTGTGGGACCGCTCCGGATTCGGTGCTACAGGAAACCGCGCAAGGAAAGCGAGGTGCTCAGGCTCGTTCGTGGACACCCCAATTTTATGCAGGGATATGCCCTTTTCGATCGGAAGGGAAACGAAGTCCGGGCCATCGACTATATCAGGGGGAAAAGCCTGTATAATTACATACTCGAAATGAATCTGTCTCACGAGGAGTACTTCAAAGTGGCCTTTCCCCGGATTTTTTTAAAGCTGATCGATTGCTTCGAGGCCATCCAACTGCTGCACGACCATGGCCTCTGCCACGGTGATATTCGGAATGACCACATTTTAATTGACCATAACAGTGGCGATTTTCGATGGATCGACTTCGACCTGACCCAGGATTTTTCCGACTTCGACATTTGGAGCCTCGGAAATGTGTTGCAATTCTGTGTGGGAATGGGGATGCGCACGTTTCGCGAGGTGGTTCAATCACCAGAATTTCCGGATGCGGTGAAGCGGCAATTGCGACCGGCGGACGCCTCGGCCTTCTTTGAACATCGTATCATGAATTTGCGAAAGCTCTTTCCTTACATCCCACGTCATCTGAACGATATCCTCCTGCATTTTGCAATAAACACAACTCGTTTCTACGAATCCGCCGATCAAGTCGTCGCCGACATGCGGGAAGCGTTCGCTGAACTGCCGAAACCGCATTAGGAGCCGCCGAATGGAACTGTTGCGGGCAAAAAAACGTATTGGAATCGGTGTGCGGCTGGCCATCATGATTGCCGGACTGATTTTGCTTTCCACGGGCGCTTTCGCGGTTCTCAGCTTGATGAGCCAACGCAATGAAGCGATGGAAACCTTCATTCACAGTTCATTGAATATGTGCCGGTCGCTGGAACGGATACTGCGCTTCAGTATGCTCGAGAACCGCCGTGAGGAAATCAAATCGGCGATCCAACAAATCGCCGCCGAACAGGACATAGAGGCGGTAACCTTGGTGACACATGAGGGCGAGCCGGTGTACAGCAGCGGCTCCTCCCTGGAGGAGAGGGTTTCCCTGGATGATGCGCGCTGTTCCGGATGTCATCAATCACCGATTGCCAGGCCCCTCGAGATGCTGCCGGAAGAGGCGGGCCTTCGAATAGTTGAGGAAGCAAAAATCGCCAGGGTTTCCCTGCCTATATACAATGCGCCGGAGTGTTACAACAGCGCATGTCATGCTCATTCGCAGGATGAGACGGTGCTCGGAATCATGCAGATGGATGTTTCATACGCAGCCATCAGTTCATTGCTCAAACGTTCATACATCCGGCTTATCGGCCTGTCCGTGGTCATGGCCATGGTGACCTCGTTGATTGTCCTATTTCTCGTCCGACAATGGATATCGAACCCCGTGAAGGATTTATTGCGCGGGACACGACGCGTGGCGGACGGCGAAATAGGGCATGTGATACCCGTCGGCGAGGCCGAGCTGGGAGCACTGGCCCATGAGTTCAACAAGATGCAGGAAAAGCTGCTCTCCAGCCAGAGGCAATTGATAATCGTTGAAAAGCTGGCCTCAATCGGGAAACTTTCGGCATCGGTCGCGCATGAAATCAACAACCCGCTGACCGGCATCCTCACATTCGCCGAAGACCTCATTGAAACCTCCAATCCCGGCGACCCTCGCCGTTCGGACTATGAGGTTATTCAGCGGCAGGCGATTCGGTGCCGGCAGATCGTGCGTCAATTGCTCGATTTTTCGCGGCAGGACAAGCCTGATTTTCAGCCGGTGAACATGAACGAGATCATTATTCGCACCTTGGAGTTTGTCACCAAACAGGCCATTTTCCGCAATATCGCCGTCGAGACAGACTTGGAGCGGAATCTGCCGACGGTGGTGGCGGACCCCATACAGCTTGAGCAGGTGATATTGGACATTCTGGTAAACGCTTCCGAGGCCATGCCGGATGGGGGCAAAATCTACATCTCCTCCGGCCGGACGCCGGAGACGAGAGAGGTCGAGGTTGCCATCCGCGATACCGGACCGGGAATACCCGAAGAGAATATCGGGCGCATTTTTGAACCCTTCTTCTCTACGAAAGGCGGAAAATCCATGGGCATCGGGCTCGCTGTGAGTTGGAATATAATTAATCAGCATGGCGGACGGCTGGAGGTGTCATCCGGCAAAGGCGAAGGAACCACATTTCGAATAATCATGCCTCAGAGCAAAACCGTGGCTGCCCCGGCAAACAAGAGATGAACCGGAGGTAATTCGAAGATGGCGGATCGTGTAAAGGTGCTTGTCGTTGATGATGAAGAAGTAATCCTGCAGAGTGTCAAAAAGGTGCTCAAGCCGGACGAGGAGCATGAATTCGAGGTTGATACGGCCTTTTCTGCCGAGGAAGGCCTTGCTCTCATGAGGAGAAGCCAATACGAAGTTATCGTGACCGACTTGATGATGCCCGGCATTGACGGGCTGCAATTCATCGACCGTATTCGGCAAATAGACCGCGATGCGCGAATCATAATGATTACGGGCTACGCGACAATGCGAACCGCATTGCAGGCGTTGCGAAAGGGAGCCTTTGATTACATCGCTAAACCATTTACGAAGGAAGAACTCCGTAGCGTCGTAAAAAATGCTGCCAGCCTTGAAGCGGCCTCCGCCGCACGGGCGCCCGGCGAAGTTGTCGCTGGCGAAGGAGACGATTGTCGCAGCTTTTTCAATCAGACCTATGCCCGAATCTTGTCCGATGGAACAGTATATTTCGGCGTAGAACCGGCTTTTCTCGCCACCGTCGGAGAACCTCTCAGCATAGAACTCTCCAAGGTGGGGGACCATCTCTCTCAGGGCTTCCCTTTTGGCGCCGTGACAAACGCAAACATGAGGGTTTTCAATCTGAGGGCTCCTTTCAGCGGCAAAGTCATCGAGGTGAATCAACAGGCGCTCGCTGATGTGAACCTGCTCCGGGACAGGCCGCGGAGTGACGGCTGGCTTTTGCGGGTCGAACCCTCTGATTTCAATAACGAATCCGAAAATCTCGGCTGATACAAACGTATTCGGCAAAAGCTTGCCGGACGCAACGCGCCAGATTTTTCCCTTCTTGTGAACTCACCGCCCATTCTTTTCTTGCATTCGTTCAGGCGGATTGCGAGGCGCAAATGGAGAAGACAGAAAGAGGGTTGGAGTGAACCTGTGAACAGAGCAACTCCTTCATTGTCCCCACGTCAGCAGACCGACATGCATCAGTTCGGCTGTCGGGTCTGTCCGAAAGAGAGGGAATTCGATAAGAGGCAGGTCATCAGTCATAACGGGGGTGTCCTCGACGTAATACCATGCGGCGTTCTCGTCCAGCAGGAGCAAGGAAAGCACGCGTTGCCCGTCTATTGGTTCATCTGCGTAAAGAGACAGGTCATCTTTGACCGATGGATTTGCGAAGTATGCGTTAAAGGACTGTTTGTCAATCCGGAGCGGTTCGGGGGCGCCGATAAAAAATGTGCCGGTCCTGTTCAGGGAGCTCCAGACCGACGTGTGGGGAAACACCTCCATAAAGGTTCTCAGGAGCATCCGGTATTGTTGTTCCGAGGAAGAATACATGGGAATCCATTGACAAACGATCCCGTCGGGAGTCAATCGCTGTTTGCATAGTTCATAAAATTCCTTGGTATATAAATTGACCGTTCCCGCGCTGTAAGGAGGAGGCGGCGGGTCGATGGTGATCACATCGTACTTCCGGCGGGTCAGAAGCAGATGGTTTCTCCCGTCAGCAATGATCTTGCCAACGCCCGGTTCCTCCAGGGCCGATGGATTGTCGTGATAATATTCGAATGAGTCGACGACAAACGGGCACAACTCCACGAAATCAACGTCCATGCCGGCGCTTCTGGCGGAGACAAATGTTGTCCCCATCCCGAAACATACAACCAACGTGTTGGCAGGCTCATTCGCCAAAGCAAGTGGGAGATGCGCCATCAGTTGGGGTTCCACGTCCAGGTACGTCATCGGTATTCCGTTGACCGTCAGAATTCGCGTGCCATCATTGTTTTCGGCAACGGCAACCGCCGCCGTCGCATCTTCAGCGAACGCAAGGACCTTCCATTCCATGTTGGTGCGCTCTTCGACAGGCTTCACCGAAAGTTCTCTGATTAAATCGTTTTCCATCGCAAAACCGGCAAGCGGCAGAACGATCAGCCCTGCGACAAGCCAGTTCATGGTGTCGATCTCTTTCTCCCTTCGTGCGAGCGCAAAAAGAATCAACCCGCAGAACATGCTTGTCACAATGAGAAGAAGCATGCTGTTCTTCGAACCAAAGGCCGGAATAAGCACGAAGCCGGAAACAAATGAGCCGATAATTGCTCCAACCGTATTGACTGCATAGAGTATTCCCGTCTGACGGCCGATGGCGCCAAGGTTGCGCGCATACACCCTTACGGCAACGGGGAACGCAGCGCCCATCAACAGGGTGGGCGGAAGGACCACGAGAAAGCTGCTGAAAAGGTTCTTTGCAAGGTAGCTCCATGGATCGATCAGAAGCGAATAGGGCGTAAACGGGAGCCAGCGAAAAAGAATGAGCCCGGCTAAGACGGCGATTCCAATCAATATTTCGATCCAGCCAAACACGTGAAGGGGACGCTTCAAATTGTCGGCGACTCGAGCAAAGAGAAAACTTCCCGCTGTGATTCCAAAAAGGTATACCATTAATATGAAAGAGAATGAATAGATGGAGCTGCCAAGAAGAAAAATGAGAATCCGAGACCACAGAACTTCGTATGCAAGCGCGGACATCCCGGAAATTCCGAGTACCAGAAGGACCCACTTCAGTGTTCCGGAGGAATACGGTTTTTCGTGTTCCGATGCGTCGGATTCCCCGGTTGTGTCCGGTATATCAGGCACGTATCCGTTGCTTCGATGGAGCGCGAATGCGACTGCGGCAACGAGGAAATTTATTGACACCGCCAAGTATTCGGATTTGGTGACCCCGAGCCAGCCGAGCAGAATAAAACCAGCCAAGAAGCAACCGGCCACTGCGCCGAATGTGTTTATGGCATACAGAGCCCCTATATTTGCGCCCGTTTCATGCCGCTTCCGGACAACAAACTTTGAGAGAACCGGAAGCGTGGCGCCCATTAAGGTGGTTGGAATTATCAACACAGCCGCAGACAGCAGGAACTTGACGAGGTTCAGGGCGTATGGCGAAACAAAACCCAGATTATAGAGGAACCGATACACAGGAGTAAGAGCTGCAAGGATGAAAGGTAAGAGGATTGCCGAAACGCCGACACCCACTTCCAGCAATGCATAAATCCTTATGGGGTCTTTTCTCCTGTCGATTAGTCTGCCGAACAGCAAACTTCCGCCGGCGAGCCCGCCCATGAAAGCCACGAGAACAGTGCTGATCGAGTAAACCGTGTTTCCGAAAATCAGCGTGAGCCGGCGGGTCCAGGCGATTTCATAGATCAAGGCACACATGCCCGACAGGAAAAAAATCAGGTACAGGACGCCGAGGACGTGGGAACTCAGCCCCTGTGGGTTGGCTTCTCCCTCGGGCATCCCTTCTGAGACGAGGCGAGAGTCGCTAAACAGCTGTTCCTGCATTGTGCAAACATATGGTCGAAGAGAAGAAAGTTTCAGTCAGCAAAAAATCGCACCCCGTTGTTTGTTTTGCGAGGCGCGAGTATGCATGCCGCGCACCTTGCTGGCCAGAATGACAGCATGCTATAATCTACCGTTATCGAGAATATTCTATGCGATTATATCCCGTAAAGTCAATGACTTCCGACATGACCTCCACGAATTGTAGCGTCGATAAAGGATATCGGGGGGCATCTTCTTCTGACTCCGGAGAAAGGAAAAAACCTTTTTCCGCCGACTTCGCGCTGGCCGTCGCCTACGCCCTCATAAACTTGCTTGTTCTGTTATTGTGCCGGAACGTCGTCGGTGTACAGGCTGATGAATCCCTGAATATCTACGGGGCTCTCGAAATCCTGGCCGGTAAGGAAATCTACAAGGACTTCTGGGTTTATTACGCCCCTGGCATTTTCTTCCTTACCGCAGCCGTGATGTCCCTCTTGGGAAAGACATTGATGGCTCTTCGTTTGGCGCTTATCGTCACAGCATCCCTCTCGACAGCAGCTCTCTATCTCATTGGGCGCAGATTTCTCGACAAAACGCTTGCTTCAGTGGCGCCGATCCTCTTTATATGTGCAGGGGTGAACCTGTGGCCTGTGGCGAGTCAGCATTGGTACAGTACGTTGAGCTTGATATTCTGCATTTTTTTCGCAGCGCGTTACATGAGTCGCCAAACCGGATTCCGCAATATCCTGCTAAGCGGTATGATGGCGGGGATAACTTTTGTTCTGCAGCAGCAGAAAGGAGGAATGCTTGGGCTTGTCGTATGTATTTTATTATTTCTTCACGAGTACTTTCGTGAAAGAGGTCACGCCCGGCTCTTCAATGCCGGACGTGCCAGCGTGGTGTTTGTTTTTGGAGTTGCCGTTCCGATTATTTTCATTGGCGCCTATCTGGCAATGAGGGGGTTGCTGAGAGAAGCAGTGACTGCAACATTGATTTTCCCTTTGACCCATCTGGCGACGAGCGACGCGGACGGATTTGCTAACATTTACGGGTTGCTAACAGACAGAAGCCTCTTATTTTTTACACAGTTCTTTTGGCCTTCGGAGATCGCCCGGAAAATTTCGCGAGCAATGACTCTGCTTATTAATGTTGTCGCTCCTCTCTCCGTGCTGCCTGCGGCAGGTGTTTGGATTTTCTCAAGCCTTCGACGTCGAAAAAAAGACGATGTGGCGTTGCTGTGTCTGGCAGCCACCTCTGTTTGCCTCCTTTCAGCTCTGCAAAGACCGGATTTCCATCATCTCGTCTCGAACCTGCCGATGTGCTATCTTTTGCTTGGATATCTCATTGCGTCGGTTGCGTCGACGGTGAACGACGCTCATGGCAAGACTGTCAGGAGGATGAGGAAATTCCTGGTTAGTTTTTTAATTGTCCTTCTTTTCGTTCCCTCGGGAGCTCTTTTGGGCGGAGAGCTTGCCTATGCGAGGCGGGTGGAACCGGTCTCCCTGGGTTCGCCCCTCGGGTTTGTGCCAGTGCTTGACAACGAGGCAAGGCCAGCGGTTCAAACGTTGACTGCGCTCATCGACTTTATCCAGATGAACACACATCCGAATGAAAACATTTTTGTGATCTATTGTTCCCCTTTTCTTTATTATTTAAGTGAAAGACAGAATCCAACTCGATACCCGTTTCTCGGTTCGAGTCCGTGTGTGACAAGTGGCAATATCCATCTACTGGGATTGGCAAGCAGCCCCTTCCTCGACAATCAGGTGATGCAGGCGATAGAAAGCATAGAATCTGACCGAACGCCTCTGGTGATACTTGACCCGGCAGCAACCTGTCTCATTGATGAGTTCGGCGACGAGGAGGCTTTGAAAGACGATGTGCTCGCGCAGTATCTGCGTGAGCGTTACGAGCCAATCGGATATTTCGGTGTGTTTAGGGTGCTTCAGCGGAGAGATGACCGCGTTGGCGCAGGGCTTCATAGAGCACAACGGCCGCGGCCACGCTTGCATTGAGAGAAGAGACTTTTCCATACATGGGAATAGAAGCCACGAAGTCACATTTTTTCCGAACTATCGGCCTGATTCCGCCGCCCTCGCTTCCGATGACAATCGCAGTGGGTCTCGTAAGGTCGATTTCGTAAATGGTTGCAGAGGCGTTGCAGGCAGTGCCCACAACCTGAAAACCAATGTCTGCGAGTTTGTCCAGAATGCCGGCAATGTTCGGCGTCCTGGCGACAGGGACGTATTCAGAAGCTCCCGCCGAGTGCTTTGCCACCGTCGCAGAGAGGCTCACCGAACGATGCCGCGGGATGATTACGCCGTCAGCGCCCACGGCGTCGGCTGTCCTCAGGATTGCTCCGAAATTTTGCGGGTCGGTGATGCCATCCAGAAGAAGCAACAGAGCAGGCTTTTCCCCGTAATACGCTTCCGTAAGGTCATCGATGTTCGCATAACGAACCGGTGATACCGATGCTGCGACCCCCTGATGCGCTGCGCCCGCGACATGCCGATCAAGTGCTCGCTTCGGCAGAATCTTTGTTACGAGCCTCTTCTGTCGGGCAAGTTCACGAATCTCGTCGATTGTGCGTCCGTGGGCGCCTTCTGCGATAAACAGCTTGTTTATCCGGTCGGGGGATGAGCGGATAACCTCCAGAACAGCCCGTCGGCCGTACACATAGTCTCTTTGCTTCATGACTTCATTTCCGTGCGTTCATCAGGCGAACCGACAGGCGTGAATACCGATGTTGCATGGCGGCGTTTCGTATGGCCATCGACAGGGCATTCAGCGAGCCTACAAGAACAACCAATTCCTTGGCGCGGGTAACAGCGGTGTAGATCAGGTTGCGTTGAAGGAGTATATAGTGCTGGGGGATGACCGGGACGACGACCGCGCGATATTCCGAACCCTGTGACTTATGTATCGAGATGGCATACGCCGGCTCGAGTTCATTCAGTTCTGCGAATTCATAAACGACCATGCGCCCGTCGAAATCAACAGTGACTTGTTGAGACTCCTGATTTATTGAAAGAATAAGCCCAAGGTCTCCGTTGTAGACGTCTTTATCATAGTTGTTTCGGGTCTGCATCACTTTGTCCCCCAATTTGAATCTGCGGTCTCCGTGCGTGATCTCCTGACTCGACGGATTGAGCAGTCGCTGCAGCCGAACGTTCAGGTCGGACACTCCCGCCGTGCCCTTGTGCATTGGACTCAAGACTTGAATGTCCACGAATGGGTCCATTCCGAATGCGCTCGGTATTCGGTCGGCGACGAGCGCTTCGATAGTGGAAGCGGTCTCCTCCGGAGTTGTCCTCTCTATAAAGTGGAAGTCGCTCTTGTTTCCCGCTCGTTCCGCCGGGAAAAAGGGTTCTTCACCTCGGTTTATCCGGTGCGCATTGTCAATAATGAGGCTTCCTTCTGCTTGTCGAAAGATTTCGGTGAGCCGGGCCACATCGACAACGCCCGATTCAATCAGGTCGCGGAGAACGTTCCCGGGGCCGACAGAGGGGAGTTGGTCGGAATCGCCGACGAAAACCATGCTTGCTTCTGCGGGGACAGCTTTGAGGAGATGGTACAGAAGCGCAATATCGAGCATCGAAGTTTCATCTATGATCAGAACGTCGCATTCCAACGGATAAGTATGGTCGCGAACAAAGCTCATTCTCAGCGGGCTGAACTCGAGCAGGCGGTGAATGGTCGAAGCGGGAATTCCGGCGGCTTCCTCCATCTTTTTTGCCGCCCTTCCCGTTGGAGCGGCAAGCTGAACGCGCTGCTTTTTTGCCTGCAATATTTCGACGAGGGCACGGATGATGGTGGTTTTGCCGGTGCCGGGGCCACCGGTAATCACCAACAGTTTCTGGTTAATCGCCTTCTCGATCGCTTGCCGCTGTCCCGGATTGAATTTCAGTCTGTTCCGTTTCTCGAACCATTCGATAGCTTTTCCCGTAACAATAGCCGGCATGAGCTGGAACGAGGTCTGAAGGCGAATGAGGAGGGATGCCGCGCCGGTTTCGGCCACATAAAGCGGCTTCAGATAGACTGCGTCCTTGCCATCTGTCGATTCCACAAAAATCTGCCTGTTACTCAGGAGCAACGCGCTGCCGGCATCGATAAGCGACGTTGGCAGCGCCAACATCTCCGAACATTTCGCGGTTAGATGGTCTCTCGGCGCATACACGTGGCCCTCGCCCGCCATTTCATTGAGAATGTGCAACAGCCCCGCCGCGCTCCGCTCAGGTGAATCCTTGGATATTCCCATTTTCTGCGCTATCGAATCGGCCAGTTTGAAACCGATTCCTTGAATATCAAACATGAGGCGGTAGGGATTTTCTTTGAGGATTCGACTCGCGGAATTTCCGTATTCCTTAATTATTCTGGCCGCATACGCCGGTGTGATGCCGCAAGACTGCATAAAAATCATTGTTTCTCTCTGGTCCCTGTGCTCTTCCCAGGCGGCGGCTATTTTCTTTAGCGTCTTGCGTCCGATGCCCTCCACCTCCCTGAGACGGTGTGGTTGTTCGTCAATGACCTTGAGGGTATCCGCCCCGAAATGTCTCACAATGCGCTCCGCCATAACGGGGCCGATTCCCTTGATTAATCCGGACGATAGATACTTCTCGATCCCTCTCTCCGAGGTAGGCGGGACAAACTCGCATCGGGCAACCCTGAACTGAAGCCCGAATTTCCGATTTTCCTCCCAGCTCCCGAACGAGCGAATGTGCTCGCCTTCCTTTATGCCCGCAAGGAAACCGATAATAACCGCTGACTGTCCTCCGTCGGGAAGAAGTCTCGCTACGGCGTAGCCGGTTTCCTGGTTCGAGAAGATAATCTTCTCGACGACGCCTGCCAGAATGTGGTTTTCGTTCTTCGCCATCCCTGTTCGGTTCGACAATAGTCCTTCCTTCGTCGCCTTTACTGATGCGCGATTCAATTATAAGCCAGTTCGCCCATCAGTTCAAAATCCGGCCAGTTCTTTGACTTCGGCGCATGCATGGAATATCATGTGGGTTCAAACAATGGATGCCGCCGAAAAAAATGACAGCTTCGCCAGGATAGACTGGCGTGACGCGCTTTTGATTCTCGTCCTCCTCGCCATTGTCGTCTACTACTTCCGGCAACTCGTGTGGACGAACACATATATCTATGGCGAGTTGGATATCCGTCGCAGCATTTATCTCTTCAAGAAAGTCTCATACGATTTGTTGAGAAGCGGAGAGCCGCCGCTGTGGATTTCCCACCTGTATTGCGGAATGCCGCTGCTTGGCGCATTTCTGGGAACTCCGTTCTATCCGCTCGACCTCATTCTCATGCTTGCGGGAATTCCACTGAACATGGTTTTCAACTGGGATTTGCTCGCCCACATCACCGTCGCGCAGGTTTTCTCCTTCCTGTTCTTCAAAAGAGTTTTTCAAAATCGCACCGCCGCTGCGTTCTGCTCAATGTGGTTTTGGAACTGCTTCTTCCTGGGTTCTATCCTTATCGGCGACGCATTGAACCTCAGAGCCATGCTCCTCATACCCCCCGTTTTCTATTTCATCGACGGCGCGATGGCCGGGCCGCAGCGTCCCCGCAACTGCCTTTTCGGCGCGATGGTCATCGCCTTGCAATTGCTCAGCGGCGGTTTGCAGTTCACCTTCTATACCTTGGTTGCGGTCACGGCGTACGCGCTCGTGTTGCTTTTCATACGGATGCATAAAAATGAACATATCTCCGGGTCGCTCGCGGGATTCCTTGCCCTCATTATTGTGGCCTTCACCGTGGCTTCGGCCCAGTTGTTGCCCGAGTGGCATTATACCCGTTTTAGCGTGAGAGCATCCGGTGTTCCCTGGTTTCGAATTTGGGCGATTGAGCCATATCAACTCGTTGACTACCTGATTCCCATGTTCGAGGGAGAAGGGCGGGGTCACGGCTACTTCGGGATCGTCACCATCGTCCTTGCGTGTTTCTCGCTGTTGCACTGGACCGATAAGCGCAAACATTTGCTCGTGACCCTGTGCGTTGTTTCCATTATATATTCGCTCGGAGACAACACTCGAATCTCTTCTCTCCTCGGCAGTCTCCCCGTCATCAGGAGTTTTCGGGGGCCGTTCCGCGGCGCCATATTCTTTAATTTCGCCGCGTTTTTTCTTGCCGGCGGAACGATGGTCGGCCTTTCGCGCTCTGGCAGAAGCCGGGCGGGGTGGGGACATCGCGCTCTCGCGTGTTGCATCGGCATGGCGCTGCTGGCGGGATTTGTCGGCGCGTCCATTCTCGCCATCAAGCATTCCGGAGACAACATTCGAACCGTTGTCATCTCGGGTATTTTCCTCCTCCTCTCTCTTTTTCTCGTGGCTTCCATGTCTTTGTCGGGAAGACGGTTCGGTCGCGTGGGCCCCTTGATGCTGGTAGGATTGCTGTTTGGAGACCTTGCCTTGCGATATGGAAATTACTATTCTCCGGCGGCCGTCGCCGACTTGTTCGAAAGGGATTGGACTGTTGAGTTTTTGGAGGGGGAAATTTCAAGTTCCAGAATCGCCGTCTACAATACCGCGCACTCGAACTATTTCGGACTATTCGGCATCGAAGCCGCCAACGGCCATCATCCCTTTCCCGTTGCCCGCTTTGCTGAATTCTTGCCACTGTTAAAAGAACCGAAAATCGCATCGCTTGCAGGGGTAAAGTATCAGGTGGTCTATTCATTCCAGCAAAACGGACGCCCCCATAATCCTCCGGTCGAGAACCGGGATGCCGTGACCGTCGAACTGGCAGCCCTGGCGCCTTTACCCCGCGCATTTCTCGTAAGACAATATCGCGTCGTGCGGCCGGGTGAGGTTCTGGACACAATGAGGTTGCCTTCCTTCGACCCGCACAGGGAGGTGGTCCTGGAAGAGCCGCCCGCGGAATTGGATACGGGCGCCGATGGCCAGGACCTCGAAGGGTCGGTTCGGGTTATTTCCCGGAAAGCGAATGAAGTTGTTCTGGAAGTGGAGACCGAGAACGATGCGATTCTGGTGTTCTGCGATTCGTACCACCCGGGTTGGAGCGCCGAAATCAATGGAGAGAGAAGGAAGGTCTTAGTGGCGGACTATGTGTTTCGCGCTGTTCCGCTCTCAAAGGGAAAGCACACCGTGGTTTTCCGCTTTCGTCCCCAAATTGTCGCCTGCGGTCTTGTCATTTCCTGCCTGGGATTGCTTTCATGGTGCATCTGGACGATCGCAGTCTGGAGGCGCGGAATCACGCGCCGGGGGCTGTAGGAAGAACCTATTCGAATACTTGCGAGGCTTCCTCTAACATATCCGGAGAGATTCTCACTCCTATATGATTCGCCACCCGCAGATTCAACGCCATGTCCACACTTCGAGGCGTGGCGACCGGAACCTCTCCTGGCTTGGAACCCTTCAACACCTGAATTGACAGTTGTCCCGCCTGCCTGCCATTGTCCCGGTAGTCAGCGGTCAATGCCACAAGGGCCCCCGCTTTTACAAACCCGTTATGCGGCCCCATGAAAGGAATGCCATGCCGAACGACGTACTCGATGATGTATCTCGTTGATGGGCGCGTAAAGACTTTGCCATCGGCCACCGACCACAGCGCGTCTATCCTTTTTCTTCTCAGGTTGCTCAGGGCATCGGGCACATCGCTTTCCGTGTTTACCTCCTCCGCCAAAAGTTCTATATTCATGGACTCGGCGACACGGCGGGCTTCTTGGATGACAGGCAGTGTTTCCTGGGGGCTGTAAAGCACCCCCACTCGTCTCAATCGGGGCACGATTTTCGACAGCGTCCTCAGTTGCATCTCGATGGGAACATCAATGGCCGCCCCGGTAACATTCGCTCCCGGCCTCGCCATGTCTGCCACGAACGTGCTGGCCAGGGGGTACAACACCATGAGAAAGACGATAGGAATGTCGTTGACTTGTCCGCTCACCGCTCCGGTTGCGCGAGACCCGACCGTAACGATGAGGTCGGGTTTGAATGTCTTGAACTTTCCCAGAATCAAGTCTATTTCGTTTGCTCGCCCTTTCAAATCGAAGGTCGCGCTTTCATACGGAATGCGCTCTTTTGCCAGCGACTCGAAGAAACCTTCCAGAGCCGTATTGTACTCCGGCACATCCCAGCTTTTGACTATAACTATCTTGTACTCCCGCTCCGCTGCAAGGGCAGGCGGACACAGGACGGGAACAGAGACAAGGAGAGCAATCAGCGCAAAAATGATTCTCTTCTGCCTGTCTGTTCTTTTCGTGACCATTTAGAAATATCCCCGGACCTGGAAAAGTATTTGTCGTTGAAACTCCTCGCCGGTTGGGAATTCACGATGGACATCATCGAAGGCATTTTGAAAAATCACAGACGCTTCGATGTCCTGATGCGGGAACTTGTAGCCAATCCGTGCGTCCACGCGGGTATATTCATCGAGTTCCAATTCGGTTGGCTGCAAGGGGATCGGCTGGGAATCGGGGTCGAAGAAGCCGAAGGTAACTTCATCCACAAAATACATGTCGATCGAGCCATTGATTCCATTGTTGAGTTCGCCGTAAATTCCTGCATTGACCTTGTGGCGTGGGGATGAATCAATCGTGTCCCCCTTGTTGTTAAATTCAAACTGTACTCCATCACTCCGCGCTTCCAGATCCTGGTAAGAGTAATTAAAATATGCCGTCAGGTGGTCGGAGTGACGGTATTCGAGACTGACCTCGCCGCCATAGGCAATGGCCTTTCCTTCATTTGCATAGTCGAACGAAAAGAGGGCGGGCTGCCGAAACTCTATTACTTCATCGAGAATATTGTAAAAAGTGTCCACCTTAAATTGGAGTTTATTGTCAATCATTCGGGTCTGGTACCCTACCTCGAACGAGGTAATTTCCTCGGCGTCGAGGTTGCGATTCCCCTCCGCAATTACCGTGGCGCCGTCGGTGATGGCCAAGTCGAGGTATGACTCGACGAAGGAGGGATTTCGGAACGCCCGTGCTACCGACACCCTGAAGATATGGTTCCACCATGGCTCGTAAACAAGGCTGGCGCGTGGCGAGAGATGAACTCCCGTAAGAGGATGTGAATCAAATCGGATGCCCGCAGTGAGTGTCATATCATCCAAAATACGGTATTGGTCCTGAATGAATATTGAAAAGAGGTCTTCGTCTTCGTCTTTGCCGATTATCTCGCGGGAGGACACCCTGTTGTGCCGGTAATTTGTCCCCCACGTGATGCTGTGTTTTTCCCACGGTTCGAATGAGTGCTGAAATTCAATATCGAAGACGTTGTTGGAGATCGAGCGCTCCTCCACGTCGTTCTCGGCCACGACATCGATGTCGATCAGATTGTAAAAAGCCTGAAACTTCCATTCCTCGTAATCGTAGTTGAGTTTTGCATAGGCGAACGTCCCATCGCGGTCAAAGCTCGAAATCCGCGTCAAAGTGTTCCCGTCTCCAACGTCGGCGCCGGCTGAAAAATAGACTCGGCTGACGGGGTCAATGTTATATTCCAGAAGGGCGCTGCCCTTGAATGTTTCATGGTCATTCTTATCCCGGTCATCAAAAGAATTCGACTCGTTCCAGTTCGCGACGACCTTATAGCTCCATTTGTCCAGCGCCTTGGCGTTCATGAATGTCCAGATGTAGGTATCGAATTCTCCGACGGTCGCGGACAGGGTTGTGCCCTCTGCTTGTTCCGGGGTTTTTGTGATTATGTTGATAACGCCCGAGAACGCATTTGCCCCGTAGAGAGCTGAGCCGGGACCGCGAATGATTTCGATGCGCTCGATTTCTTCGAGCACGATGGGCAAATTGTCCCACACGACAATTCCGAAAAAGTCCACATATGCCGAGCGACCATCGATGAGAAGCAAGAGGTCGTTATTCGAAGGTTCGTTGAAACCCCTCGCCGAAATGCTTGCGTCGGAAGCGTTGGTGCGGAACACATCAAGCCCCGGCACTCGCCGCAAGAGGTCGGCGATCGACGTCGCTCCGGAGCGTTCTATGTCTTTCGCAGTAATTACGCTGATGGAGGAGGGAGCTTCCGTAATCGGCTGTTCGCGCTTTGTCGCGCTTATGACAATGGGCACCTCTTCAAAGAACAGAAGTTCCCGCTTCGGATACGGCTCCTCCGCCGACTCGGGTGACTGTGCCTGCGCTCCTTTCGCATCCGATGAGGAGTGAGCGTGCGCTTGCCCCCCCCATGCAAGGAGCGCGAACAGGATTGTTACAACGAGGGATGAAATCCAGGGCTTGACCATTACCTTCACCTAGCCGTTTCTTTTTCCGGTGTTACGCTTTGGAACGGAGAGAAATCCACCTCTGGCGATTAGCGAGTTTGCTCCGGCTTCAACAGCGGCCACATTTTATTCCACGGGCGGTTCTCTGTCAACGTATTCGTCTAATAGACCGGTAGGTGAATGCGAGCAGAAAGATACGGCACAACGCACCATAACGCCGCTTCGAGAGAACAGCATTCATTCTGATTTGGCCAATTCGACGGAGAATACGTGGCCCGTGTAGATTTGCTTAAACGTCACCGTCTTGGTTTCAGAATCAATCTTCACCGCTTTGAGGTTCCGGACTGTCTCACCCTGCTTAACGTAAATGGTCTCGTTCGTCTCTGAAAGCTGAACGATGGCATAAGGGGTGGCGCCAAACTTCGTTATGCCCTTGAGCCTCAAGTCCGGCGTCTCGATATAAAGTTTGATCTGGTTGAACAGGCGATGTGTGCGGACGTTCGTTGGGTCGATTCTGAGAGACAAGCGCACCTTTTCGAGAGCATCATAGTACCGCTTGTTGATAAACAGGTCATCGGCCTGGGCCAGGAGGTCGTTGTTCGTTCGAAGCAGCAGGTTTGCGGCTCTCATGTCAGAAGGATTTATCCTGATCACTTCTTGGGCCTTTGTAATAAGTGGTGAGTATTCCTTCTTCGAGTAGTGAATCTGCGCTTCCCGTAGAAGACGCTCTCCGATACGGAGCGACAGCTCTTTTGCCTCCCGATGTTCGGGGCGATGCTTGAGCGCCAGACGGATATCGGCAAGGGCGGCCTCTATTTCACCGGCGTCGAATTTCCTGGATGCCCTCTGAGTAGCGGCGATTGCCGTGTCGTCTATCAAATTTTTTGCTCTCGGGTCATCGGGGTCGAGTTGCTGTACGGCGACGGCGGTTGAAAGCGCCGCATCGTATTCTCCGACGAGAAGCTGGCCCCTTCCTTGATCGACCATGTCCGCCTTTCGTTTTTGGAGCTTGACCGCCTCTATAAGCCGGTCGACAGGATTACCGGGACCGGCGGAAAAGACCTCTCCGAAGTCGATCCGATACAGTTGATAAGAGAGAAAAAAATATCCGCCGACAAGGATGGCCACAATGATAAACAATATTTTCGCCAGATTGGCCCGGGCAAGCGTGACACGCAAAGAAAGCCATGTCGACTTCAACCTGTTTACCAAAGTTGAAGGTGTCCGGCCAGACGTCCCTTCCTTTGCGGGTTCGGCAGTGTCCAGTTCGGCCAGTCGTCTCTTTTGGTCGGGTGTAAGAACCATATGCGATAGGATACCAAATACCAGTTAAAATAGTCAAACTTAAATTTATTACCTTACCGCCCGCTGTTTTCCGGGCCCTCGCCGCCGCTCGGCGGCTCTCCGTTGGCCGAGACAGCTCCGAAATTGTATAATCTTGTTACCTGTTCTGTGGAGGTGGCGCATGTATGGAAGACGGTAGCTTTGGAGGTACAATGGGTGGCAGAGAGCGAAAACTGGTATATCGGGGCGACCGACTGCGTGCCGTAGCGTTTCCACTGGGCGGCATCGGAACCGGCACCATCGCCATTTGTGGAGACGGCGGACTCAGACAATGGCAAATTTTCAATAATATCAATCACCTTGCCCACGTGCCACACTCATTTTTTGCAGTGTGGGTTCGCAGTGAAAACACCGCGCCTGTTGCGCGAATCCTTCAGTCCAATATTCGATATGACGATGTTTTCGAGCCGGCGCCCTCTGTAAACGACCACATTGTGCCGCGCGGTTCCCGGCTCCTCTTGGACACGTTTCCCGGTGTGGATGACATCATGTTCATTGGGGAATACCCGAGTGCCCGTCTTACCTATTTTTCATCCCATCTTCCGGTTCGGGTCATGCTCAGGGCGTACTCGCCGTTCGCGCCGCTCGACCCGGATGACTCCGGCCTTCCCGCCATAGTATTTCACTTCGATATCGAGAATCCCACCGACGAAACCGTGGATGTATCGCTTCTCATGTCCCAGCAAAACGCTGTCGGATGGGACGACGCCGAGGAGATAGACGGTATCAATCATCCCCACTATGGGGGGAACATCAATCGACTGGTGACATCCCGAGGTTTGGTTATGGTGGAACTGACGAATACGACGTTGCCCGGCGACCACCCGCGGCAGGGGCAAATGGCGCTCGCCGCGTTGTCAGATTCGGCTTCTGTTCGGACTCAGTGGATTGATCCCGAACTCCTCTGGGCCGATTTCAGCGCAGACGGGAAGGTGGAACCGCCCTTCGATGAAAGGCCGAGTCCGCCGGGACAGACAGTAAATGCTGCGCTTGCCTGCCCTCTCAATCTAAAGCCCGGTTCAAGTGGCAGGATAACATTTCTCCTGACCTGGCGTTTTCCCAACAGGTACGTCGATTGGGAGCAACCCGCGCTCGAACAGCAGGAGCGATATCCGCATCGAGGCCGTCTGTGGCTCGGCAACTACTATTCGAGCCGCTTCGGTTCTGCGGTCGAGGTGGCGGAATATATTCGCGACAACATCGGCAGGTTCGACGAAATTGCAGACCGGTTCGAGGAGGCGATGCACGACACATCCCTTCCCGACGCCCTCATTGAAGCTGTATCCTCCCAAATTTCGGTTGTTCGGGCACCGACCTGTTTACGGGTCGAGGACGGCGGCTTTTACGGTTTCGAGGGATGTCATGGCGCAAGCACGGAATACCTCGGCTCGAGAGGCGGTTGTTGCCCTCTCAACTGCACGCACGTCTGGAATTACGCCATGACGGTTGCGCGCCTTTTCCCGCAACTCGAGCGGTCAATGAGAGAGACGGAATGGCTGCGCCAGCAACACCCAACAGGATATCTTCCCCATCGGGTGATTGTTCCCCTTTCCCTGGAAAGACCGTGGGACAAATGGATAGGTGGCCCGCCTTTTCCGGCTGTCGATGGCCTTCTCGGAGCGGTCCTCAGGACATACCGGGAATTTCGAATAAGCGGCGAACGGGAATGGCTCGCCACGCTCTGGGAGCGCGTGCGCCTCGCCCTCGAACACGTCATAAGCCGGTATGACCGTGGCGACGGTGTCATCCATGGCCCGCAGCCGTGCACGTATGATGTCGAAATAGAGGGACCGAACAGCTTTATTGAGTCGCTCTACCTGGCTTCACTTCGCGCGGGAGAGGAAATGGCAAAAATCATGGGCGACCGCCAGTCGGCGCGCAGATACAGGGAACGGTTTCGGGTGGGGAAAAAAACAGCGGACGCGCTGCTCTGGGATGCAGAGTATTATGTGCATCGCTATGACCCGGCTACGGAATCAGCGCAGGCATACGGATTGGGTTGTCACTCCGACCAACTATTTGGTCAATGGTGGGCGCACTGCTTGGGCCTCGGGTATATCCTTCCGAAGAATCACGTGCGCCGTGCGCTGCGGTCGGTCTGGAAATATAATCGACGCTCCGACTTCACCGCTCATCAACAGTTCCCCCGGAAATACCTTCGCGACGATGAGGCGGGAATGCTTAATTGCGCGTGGCCGAAAGGCGCTCGGCCGGAAACTCCCCTGCTCTATTCGGACGAAGTTTGGACCGGCATCGAATATGAGGTCGCGGGAGCCCAAATCTTTGAAGGCCTAATCAAAGAATCTCTATCGATTGTGGAGAATGTCCGGAAACGGCATGATGGCCGAATCCGCAGCCCCTGGAACGAAGTCGAGTGCGGCGACCACTATGTCCGTGCCATGAGCAGTTGGGCGTTGCTCGACGCCGCCTCCGGATTCCTCAACGATGCCGCGAAGGGCCTGCTTGAATTCAACCCCCGCATTACTCCCGAACGATTCAAGAGTTTTTTCATCACTTCAACCGGATGGGGCAGCTACTCGCAGACCATGCAGGGGGTAACCATGATTGCGCGATTGTCGGTCCGCTGGGGGAGGGTTCCTCTGAGGGAACTCGGCCTGCGCCATGCTGACGCAGAGAGGGTAACAGCCCGCATCGACTCGAAAGAAATTCCCCTTACTTGGATGAGCAGGAAAAAGAAAATCAGTGTGCGATTCTCCGAAACGCTCATGCTCGAAAAAAACCAGACCCTTACCGTGACTGTCAACTAAGATGCGGGCGAATATTCCAGTGCCACGGTTGGACCGAAACGTCAAAGCGCTCGGGTGGGTGAGCTTCCTGAACGATTTACAAAGCGAAGCTATTCTTCCCCTGCTTCCCCTTTTCATGACCCAGGTGTTGGGGTTGAGCCGCACGACTGCTAACCGGCCAACCCTTTCATTGCGGTCCACAGGTCTTGAAAGTATTCTATGGCCACCGGGTCTTTGATTTTGGTGGACCAGACGTGCTCGCCATATCCCAATTGAGCGAGAACATACTTGCCGATAGCGATTTGTCCGATTGCGGTTGCGCCCGTAGCGAATTGTCCAAGTCCAAAACATATGCCGACGGCAAACTGACCGATTGAAAAGAGCCCGCCCGTAAATTGTCCGAAGGCAAAGAGCAAACCGAGCCCGAACTGCGCTATTGTAATTAAGCCAATTCCGAATTGCCCAACCGCAATTATCCCTTTCGCTATCAGGAGTTTTCCCGTCTCCGAGTCGCGTCCGAAAGCCACGTGGATGACCGGCCAGCCGAACAGTTCCGCTTTCGTTCGCCATTCGAACCCTCGCCATACGGCGCCGGCTGCCCGGGAAGCGTCAACTCCCGATTTCATGGGATGACCGCACCTGGAGCAGGTCAACGCCCTGTCGCTGACATCGCTTCCGCACGCGGGACAATTTGTGATGGCCATCTCGATACCCGTAGTAATTGGAGAACCGGACCGCTCAAATCGAGTCTACCGAAGTGACGCTTCCTTTGTCAATTGCTGTTAAGTCGATGACCATTCCTTCGACAGACTCGGTTCGGAAATAACGCCTTGGCGAGCGCTGCATTAGCAGGAGCGTGCCGAAACGCGAACGGCGCTTGACTTTGTCGCCGGACTTTATTAATATATAACTAAAAAATGATATATTATTTTAGTAATTTATGACCAATCATGCAGATACCAGTGGCCTCACAATCGAAAAGGTGCTGGGAGTCTTATCGCTTCACAGCCCCCCCATCGAATTAAGTGTCCACGCCGTTCGCGACTATGCGGCATCCGGCCTGATACCACAACCGTCGCGGAAGAGCGGCCCCGGCAGGGGCAAGAAAGACATTTGGCCGAAGCAGACACCTTCCGAAATCTTCGCAAGTTTCACGATGCTCAGGAACGGAATCAGGAAAAATCGGCTTGCCCGGGTTCGACAAATCTCTCTTTTTATTGAAAACGCCGCATACGGTTCGGCCGAAGACGTGTACGCCGACCGGAAATTGCTCCGCATGCTTAAAGGAAACAGAACGGAGGCGTTGCTCGCTTATCGGTGGCTGTATCTCAAACGAAATGCGAGCCGCGCAATCAGTTTTGGCCGGCGAGGACCTCGTCGGAGAAGCCGAAAAGATGCCCCGGGGGGCACGCGTTCGCCCGAAACTCGAGATGTTTTTTTCGAGCGTCGGCTGTTGCCTGCGTTGATGCGTGTTTCGGGATATGGAAGCGGCTCGGAGACGTGTCCGTCGTTCATTGAGCTTTACGCCATCATCGAACGGAACGGAACAGGAAACGCCTGCACGGAGGCCGCCCTCCTGCTCGCGGAACACGACGCCTGGTCCGAGAAAGTCTTTGAACTTGTGAACTGGCACAAGGAAGGGCATACGTGATGCCCTGATGGTATGAAAAAGGAAACAGGGAGGAAGTCGCATGCTGAGGAAACGAAGGTTGCCGAAGTATCGTATCGGGCACAGGCCGATGACGGAGGAGCAGAAAAGGTATTTGCTCGATGTGGTCGCCTCAAATGGGTCTCTTGAAATTCCGTTCGAGAGTGAACAGGAGCGAAGAGTGGTCTGGTTCCAGAACAGAGAGCGACTCTTGCGGGAACACATTGCGGCAAAGCCCGGCACTCGTCCATCGGCATGGTGGGCCTATGAAGCGCCCGAACCTCGGCAGCTCCTCTCGGGGGTGGTGGAGCAGGTCGGAAAGGAATTATATTGCGGAATGCCGGTACTCACAAAGGATATATACGAAGAAAGCCAGTTTGAGACGGAATACGACTACCTGAAGCGGCTCGGGCTCCTGTTCGATTCTGAAATCCAACCCCGGGAAACAGCGTGTGTCGGCGTTCAGAAGGGTGACGCCTGATCATATTTTCCCCGAAAAAACGGGGCGTCGAAATGAGGGAGATATTCCCTCCCAATGTTGCGCGAATCGGGAACACTGTGAAATAATAGACGTCGAGAGTACGAAGTCTCGTAGAATCGGGACTGTGAAACTGTCTCACGGTTGCGCATTTTGCCGAACAACAAGCTTTGGGGG
>CAYVQZ010000004.1:0-113640 GCA_964453435.1 uncultured bacterium | reverse complement strand
CTACAATTTTTATTTTTCTTTGCGCCCTTTGCGCCTTTGCGGTTTAAAAGCTCTCTTCGTTATTCCTGTAATTCGCCTCCTTCGCGTCATTCGTGTTCCCGCTTTCCTCCTTCACGGAAACGGCACGAGCGCGCCGTTCACCGTCCTCGCCAGATACAGCCGAGGCTTCAGGTCAACATGAAAATGGCCGTCGTACAGAATCACCCCCTTTGCGCCGGCTCGTATCGCGTCAAACACAAACTGCCTCCGCCTGAACCTGTCCCATCGTCTTTCCAGGCGCCCGTCGAAGGCGACCGAATGCTTGCCGTCCTCCCCCCACACGGGCAGATGCCCCGACGTTCGAGAGCCGCCGACATCGGCGTTGCGCTTCTCGCACCGCGTCCCCGACGCGATGGTCATGTCCGGATACTTCATCAGCAGCAGTTCCGCGAGCGAGGTCAACCGGCCCGAATGGGCCTCGAGCCCGCAACAGGCGCACGGCAAAATCAGCGCTCGTTTCATTGCTTCAATCCCTCGATTTCCTCGCACAGCCGCTCGATGTCCTTTTTCAGTTGGGCCAGAACCACCCTGATTCCGTTCTCGCCCGTGATCGCATGCTCGATGCGTTCCACCTTCTTTTGCAGGTCCTTGTGGTACGGGCACCGCATGCCGTTTCCGCGCCCGTTCCTCGCCCATTGATGGACAACGCGAATCCCGTACCCGATGCCCGTCCCGAGGGCCGCAATCGCTCCGACTTCCTCCGGACTTATCTGCATGCGCTCACCTCCTTGACGCGCGCCATGCGCGATGGTAAAATTCACCTGTGAAGATATGGGCGAAAATCGGCGCTGTGGCCTTCCTCATCCTGGCCGCATGGCTCAGCGTGGCATGGATTAAATCAACTCCAAGACCAAACATTATCCTCATATCCATTGACACCCTACGCGCTGACCATTTCACGCCTGAGCATATGCCCAGGACGTATGCCTGGGCGGAAAAGAATGCGATGATTTACACGAATGCGCATTCCGCCGCAACATGGACACGCCCCAGTCACTGTAGTATGCTGACTGGATTGCTCCCGTCCCATCATCGTGTTGAGACCGGCAATCAAAAACTGCATCTGTCTCTTACCACGGTAGCAGAAGAACTCAAAGCGCAAAAATACCATACCGTTGCCTTTGTCGGCGGTGCCCAAGTTTCTACTGAATGGCACATGCAACAAGGTTTTGATGCGTGGAAAGAGGCTAAATACCGACAGTTGCAAAGTTCGAATATCTCGTTGCGTGAAATTAAAGACGGCCATTATGAGCCGATTCAGTGGGCACGCAAATGGCTTAGCGCGACTGACGAGAAACGTCCCTACTTCCTCTTTGTTCACACCTTTGGTCTCCATGAATATTGGATGGAATCGCGGCCTGACCTTTCCCCCGAATTGCCCTGGCGAGATGTACATGGTGACTGGAGCGATGCGGATGCGGACACTCGATATCGCGCTTACTGCGCTGCGGTGCGCGAATGCGACGAGCGCTTGGCATTGCTTCTTGACGTCATACCATCGGATGTAATTCTTATCCTCACATCTGACCATGGTGAGGGATTTGCTGTGCTTGGTGAAGAGCCGCTTCATCGCAATCAACCCACACCTGACCAAACCCACGTTCCGCTGGTTGTCCAAGGGTTTGGTGTCGGCATAACAGACGGACTTGTTAGCAACGTTGATATCCCACGAGTGCTTACACAAAGGACGCCGTTTCCTCTGCGCGCTTCTATCGTCGCTGAGTGCGTGGACTATGACCACGTTACACGCTTCATTGCACAAATAGAACCACAATTTCGTCATATTCGAAAAGAAATTGTTTCTCTTGATGATAATGCCCCCATCTCGCCTGAAACCGCTGAAAAGCTCCATGCCTTGGGATATTTGCATTAGAAGTACCACCCTAAAATACAGATGTTGGCTAAATCTATACCACTGCTTGACCCTTGATATTCAATCACTCGGTTTGCGTCGCAAGCGACTGTAACCTGATGCCCGAACACAACATTGGCTACTTGAGTACGCCAAAGAACAGCAGCATAAGAATTTGTGTTTCCCTTTTTCCTCCACTGTAAATATAGGTTGGCCGCATTTCCCCGTAGATGAATAGAAAGCACAACCGCTTTTGCCCCCGCTGGGACTATTGAGCTTACATCCCAATCGTGCCATGTACCATCCATCGTCATGTCCGCAATCTCAAGGTCATACGCCGATGGGTCGCCACGGTCAACGAAACGTGGTATGTTGCCAACCTTCACCATCTTCTTGTTATTAGAATCAGCGCTATCCTCGATGAGCAGCATGTCATCGGCCACCGGCGCAGTCTTTTCCGTTATCGCCGCTATCTCACCGGCCACGTTCTCATGGATGGCGTCGGCGTCTGTGCCGCCGGTGGAATCGAGCCACCAGCCGGCCACACCGATAGATGTGGTCGTCCACGTCGTGTTCGTGAGCCAGTACTCGATGATCCTGTTTGAATCGACGGCGACGACAGCCGTGCGGTAGACGTCGGAGTTCGCGAACCCGAGCGGCATGCGCTCGACGTTGATGGTGTTCGAGTTGCCGTTTTCCCGGAATTGCGCCGTATCGGCCGCCGAGCCGCTCCTGAAGAGCGTTCGCAGCAGCACCGCCGTCGCGTCTTCCGGCACGATTGACGACAGGTCCAAGTCGCGCCAGGTCTCATCCGCCGTCAGGCTCGTGAAATCATACGCCGATGGGTCGCCTCGGTCCACGAATTTCCCGCCGCCGAGCGCGGTTGTTTCGAGCCACACCGCCGCGCCGGTGGATGCGTCCAGACACACATATTCTTTGTCCGTTGACGTGTTGACCCACCGCGAGCCGACCGAATAGCCATCGCCGGTGTCATCGTTCACGGTCGGGTCCGTCGTGGCCGTCAGATTAACCTTCAGATTCTCGACATTGCCCAGACTCACGTCCGATTTCGTGACGCTGTGCGGGTTGCCGGTGGTGGTCTGCCGATGGGTGGTGTTGCTCGCAACATCCGCATGGTCCGAGCCGCTCCCCTGACTGTGGTCGTATGCCGTCTTTGCGTTCGCCGCTGTGACCGCGTTTGTCCCGTCCGTGAAGCTGCCCGTCGATTGAAAATCGTATGCGCCTATGTCCAGATTCGCATCGAACGTGTGTCCCGCCGCGCTCCAATTCAAATTCGACAACGCGCTGTGGTCAGATGATCCGCTCCCCGTTGCCGTTGTCTCCGTCCATACCGCCGCGCCCGCGCTTCCGTCCACACACACGTATTCCTTGTCTGTCGAGACATTGACCCACCGGCTGCCAACCGCATAGCCCTGCGTGTTATCGTCATTTGCGGTGGGGTCGGCCGTGGCCGTCAGGTTCACCTTCAGATTCTCGACATTGCCCAACCCCACGTGTTCCTTTGTCACCGCGTAATCCGTTCCCGGAACCGCCCTCGCAACCACGCCTGAGCCGTGCTTCAGCAATCCGTCCGCAAGCAGGGCCAACGCCTGCTCATTCGAAAGCCCGCCGTGTTCCGTCTGCGTGATATACGCAGCGTCCGCCGGCGCTCCGCCGCCCGAGCCGCCGCCATCCTGCAGGCCGGTCAGCAGCGTCGCCTCGCATTGTCCGCCCGCGCTGTCCTTCGTTGCGATAGCGAACACTCCGACCCCCATCGAGGCGACGCCCTCTGCTGCGCCGGCCGTGCTCGAGGCCCTGAGATAAGGGTTCGTGGCCGCATCCACAGTGCCCGTCACGTTGACCATCACCAGGCCGCCATGCTGGCGAACGTAAACCTCGCCCGCGCCCGTCGTGTTTGTAGCCGCGACGCCGATGACGCCTGTCTGCCCCTGGACCGCGCTCTTTTTCGCGCCGCGCTCAGCCGTCGCGTCGTGCACGAGCACGTCGCCCGATTCGACCGCTTCCGTCGCATAGAACGTGGTATCCGCCAGTGCAACCGCGCACAGCAGGTGAACGGTCGCCGCAACAAGTCCGATAAATCTCTTCATTGTTTCCTCCCTATCCGTACAGGACGTTCCAATCCGAATCGGTGAAAACGGAACCCCGAAGGAGAACGCAAGAGGGGTCCGCCTCGAGGAGCCGTTCGCCGTCCGCGTTTATCCAGAGCTTGGTCGAGTCGCTCTCTATCTCGTTGTCTCCGCCGGCGAACGCGAGGGACTGGTCGGTGTATATCGCCGACGGAGCAAGAAGGTTTCCGGACCCGTCGAGTTCGATGAGCCGTTGGCCGCCGCCTTCACACCCGAACGCAAGCGACCTCCGGCTCTCGTCGAACGCCAGCGTTTCGCCGGCTGTGCCGGGCAGCGATTGGTCGGTGAGCGCGAACCCCTTCAGGAACAAATTTCCGTCCGTGTTGAGCCGCGCGACCAGTTCATGCTCGACGACAAAGAGGAAGCTGTCGCCGACCTGCCGAATAAACGTTCCCGGCGGCGAATGCCACAGGAACTCGAACGGCTCGAGCTCGGCCTGAAACGAGAGCGTGTCGAGCCTGCGCCGCGAGCCGGAGCCCGCGCGGAAGACCGACCGAGCGATTTCGCCTTTCACCTTCAACAAGTCGAACCGCAGGTCGGAAATCTCGACGATGTCGCCGCGCTCGAGGTCGATATCCCGCAGAAACGACGACCACGCATACCTCCGAACGGGCTTGCCCAGCCGGTCCGCAAGGAAGTTCAGAAGGTCGCTCGCGTATGCGGCGTCCCGCAGCGCGAACAGCTCGAGCTCCCATTCCCTCGCCCCGTACTCCGCCTGGCTCTCGGGGTCTTCCGCCACCGTCACCGCCGAATAACATTCCGAGACCGGGCCGCCGACGCCGTAGTCGCGCGTGTGATAGCCGATTATCCTGTTGCGCACGTCATCGAGCCCCGAATGCTCCATCCGGCAGCCGCCCTCGAGGAGCGAGTCGGGGGTGAGCGCTCGAACCGGCTCCCCAAAAGCGTCGGGCCGGAACGCGAGCCGGTGCTTGCCCGAATCGAAGCTTAACCGGCAGCGCGCCTGAAGCGCGAGCCGCTCGAGCAGACTCGAGGCGCGCGCCTGCCGGGTTAAAGCAAAGGCGAATCGGGCGCCGAGCGCCTCGAGAGAGCTGCGCGCCCGCTCGAACGAGTCGGCGTCGAGCCGCTCGTTTTCGTCGAAGCCGAGCTTGTTCACGAGGACATGCTTGATGACGTCGGCGGGATTCTCGACAAGGGCGCCGGTTCCATCGCCGTTCGTCTCGACGCCCCGGACCGCGCACGTGACATCGTCGCTTATGAGGTCCTCGAACGGCGCGAACTCGACCTCGAAGAACACATGCAGCAGGTAACACTTGACGCCGTCGTTCGAACCGACGACGTT
Organism: uncultured bacterium; assembly: GCA_964453435.1. Taxonomy (GTDB): domain Bacteria; phylum Abyssobacteria; class SURF-5; order SURF-5; family SURF-5; genus CAYVQZ01. Next base: position 108,302 of record CAYVQZ010000004.1, on the reverse strand, counting down.
GTAGTTCACCCACACCTCGCGGCCGTTGAACCAGCTCCAGTCGTTCGCGACGAGGCCGGTGATATCGATGGCCTCGGCGACGGAGCTCGATCTTACGGGCTCCTCGTTTATCACGTGCGCGTTCGCGGCGGAATAGGCGTTCACGTCGGCGCTGTCCTTCACGCCCGTTCCCTCATAGGCGCTCGGCTGCTCGAGATATTCCAGCTCGTACCACACGCCGAACAGCCTGATTGGCTCGGCGTTGCCGGCGACGGGCGTAATCAGGATGTAGGTGTTCGAGTTGTCCAGGTCCTCCCAGGTCAATCCGCCGATAGTCTCCCAGCCCGATTTCCACGTCGCCGGATACGATGTCCCCGTTACCACGTACGTCTTTTTCAGGTCGCCGTTCTGGTAGAACCGCAGGTAGAACGAGCCCGCCATGTTGCTCTCGCCGCGGCGGCAGCAGAACTGGATTTTCTGAACGCTCCCCTTGGACGTTGTGGCGGCGACAAAACATTGCAGGCTCCTGTCGGTGCTGGCGGTCGTCGTGAACCCGCTTTTGTTCAGGTTGCCGCCCGCGATGTCATCGACTTCCGACCATCCGCCCGTTGTCCCGCCGACCTGGATGATGTGGTTCGTGAACAGCGCCTCTTTCTTGACGGTCATCGTGTGGGTGTGCTCGCCCGTGATGGAATGGGTGTGCGCATGGTCGATATCCACCTCTCCGCCGCCGCCCGCCGTGTCTTCCTCGCCGGGCTTCGCCAGCGTGTAGCTCTGGCCCGCCACGTGAACGCTGAGGTAGTCGTCCGCGAACTTCTTGCTCGCGAAATGCTCGACAATCAGAAAAACTTTCAGTATCTCGCCGAATTTCGTTTCGTAGCTCGTAACATCGGTGGTCTGCCTGAGCCTGAGCGTGTCGTTCTCCGGCGAACCCGATATCGTGGCGACCAGCGTCGCGAACCCCTCGATCGTGACGTCGTAGCAATGCTCGGGGTTCAGCGCCTCGTTGCCTGCAGCCGTTTCGTCGAACTGCATCTCGAGGAACCGGGACGCCTTCGAGAAGACACGAACCCTGGGACGATTGACGAACGTAACCGTCGCAAGCGTTTTCCCCGGCGCGAGCGTGGTGTTGTTCCGGTCGATGACGCAGCCACCCTCCTCGACCGGCGCGCCGGCCACGCGTATGTCGTGAACCGACGCGCACGCATGGCCGGCGACGAGGTAGATGTGTTCCGTCAAGTGCTCGATTACCTGCCTCCGGTTCAGATGCTCGGCGGGCTCGGTCCCGTTCGCCCCGCGAACACAGCCGGTGAAAACGTTCCCGTCTGCGCCCGTGTACGTGACCTGCTCCTCCTCGATGAGAAGCGTGCCCGTCGCGGGAAACCCGCCGGTGTCGTCCACTTCGATGGTGGTGTCGTCGGAAAGGATGCTGCCGCGCAGGCGCGTGCTCTGTCCGGTCTTCACCTTCAGCGCGGGCAATCCCGGGACCTCGCCGAACACGAGCGGCAGCGGTTTTCCCACGTCGCCCGCCTCAGCCTTCGGGAAATCGTCAATCGACACGATGTCGAGCGGCAGCATCCGGTCGTGTTTCGAAAACATGCCCGTCAGGAGCAGTTCCACCGTGTCCGGCGCGGCGGCCTTCACGGCTCCAACGAAGCCGGAAAACAATTCGATCGAGTCATCGGCGGACGTCCCGGCGAACAACAACTTCAAGCGGGCCGGTTTCCCCTCGGCAAATCCGGTTGCGAGCCGGCCCTTCAGCGCTTCGTCCGGAAAGAGTGTCACGCTCAGGGGACGGCGCTCGGACGCCGGGTTGTCGAACGAACAACTCACCTCACCGATGTCGATAATGATTCCGTCGTACATGACGCCGTCGACCTCGAGCGCGCGCTCCGCATAGCGCCCCGTGTCGGCGCCGGACCAGTCGATTTCCAGAAGCGCGACCGGCTCGTTGTAGCGGCTTCGGCAATGACTCTCTGCTGTCGGTGTCAGCGATTTCATGGTTCTCCCTATGGCTCGAACTCTTCGACCATCAGTTTCAGCGAGCCCGACCAGCGGTTCTCGGCGTCTCTCTGCCAGTCATCGAGGCCGTTGGCCCACCGGACGGTCCGGCTCGAGCCGTCGGCGTCGATGAAAACGAACGTGTTCCTGGGCCCCTGCGACACATTCACGAACCAGTTTTTGAGCGACTCGTAGTCTTCGTCGCGCACGTGGGCGAACGAGCGCCTCAGCGTGAGCGAGGGCGCCGTTTTGCGGCTGACGTAGACGTCGCCGCCGCCGGAGATGGCGAGAGCCAGCCCGAGGTCCAACTCGTCCTTGCGCGGATGGACCAATCCGCGCAGCCGTATTGAGTTCGCTCCCGATACGAAGTGCACATGCGTCATCGTTGGACCTCGTTCCTAGACCGCTCCATACTTCGGGCGGCGGTATTTATCCAGAATGATTGCCACCGACAGCGGGATCGCGGCGCCCGAAAACGAGTCGGTCACCTGGTTCACCCGCTTCCTCTCCAGGCCTTCCGCTCCGCGCAGGTTGTACTTGAACGCCGCAAGCTGGATGCATGCGTCTTCGAGGTCGACGGGCGGCGACTCGGTCTGCGGGTCGAAGCAGCCGGCGGAATAATCGACCGACACGTTCCGCAGGCCGGGAGTGAACAGCCGCGAGACCAGCCGCAGGTAGTCGTCGTACACCTTGTACTCGGCCGGCTCGATGATTTCGTCGTCTATCGACAGCGAGGCGACGGACACGATGGGCGTGTTGCGGAGAAACAGGATGTCACTTGCGCCGCCGTCATACGTTTCGGAATAGTCGCGGACATCGAACGTTCTGCCGCAATACGCCTCGATTTGTTCCGACGCGGCCGTTATCAGCCGCTGAAGCAGAGAATCGAACTCCGTGTCGTCGGACTCGATGTCGAGGTGCTGCTTCAGGTTCTCGAGATTCGTAAGGTCTGCCATTCGGGTTCACCCCTTTTCTTAGTTCCGGAGACATGGATTTATGGGCCGACGGTCACGCTCCGCGTGATTCCGGGGTTATTGGGGGACACTATGCGGCATGGTGTCCCCCAATAACCGCCATCACCAACCGTGGGACACTTTCACAATCCCCCCTCCGCCGGGCTTTCGGCGATATGAGCAATGTTCGCGTCCGTAATTCCTGGGAGAGTGAGTGTGTCCGGTAACTCCACCGGGTAGTCTTTTGCTTCGGGGACAGTCCCGATTCTATCCCGCGGATTGCGCGGGACTTCGCTCCGCTCAGCGAAGGGAAAATATCCCGTAAATCTGGGACAGTCCCCCTCGCTTGGGAATCGTGGGACGGATTCACAGTCCCCTTTGCCGGGCAAGCGTGAAGCAAGCCCGCTGTCTCGCAGGCATATGTCAATAACTTACCGGACATGCTCATTCTCTCCGGAACGGGGAAACGGCAATTCCGGGCGCCGCGGTGGTCTCGTCGTCCCCGCTTCGAACGCCTTTGTCCTCTCCAGCTTCCTTCATCTTGTTTTTCAGTTTCTTCAGCGATTTTCCTTGTGGGTCGGACTCCTCGATGGCGCGCCACTCGCCCGGGAAATCGCGGAGCAGTTGTTCCGCCTTCGCGTCGGTGACGGTGATGATATCTCCCGCTCGCGCCAGGAGGCCGTCTCCCCGGTAGATTGTTCCGAGAAACTTCAGCTTCGTCATATAATCCTCCGCAGCTTGTGTTCCGGGGACATGACGCTTCATCATGTCCCCGGAACATCTTTCACGGTATTGCCGATAACGGACATGTTGCGTCCGTCCGATGATTCCATGTCCTGCGCTTCGGGGGCAGTCCGCCAATCTGCGAATCCCGAAAAAAACGGGGGATTCCGTAATTGGGTACAGCCCCCTGCGGAGTGTGTCCCACGATTCATGCTGAAGTTGTTCCGCTTCGGGGACAGTCCCGATTCTACGACCGTCGACAGGCTCAGGTCCGTAAATCTGGGACAGTCCCCTTCGCTGGGCAATCGTGAGGCAGCCCCCTGCGCTTCGTTTTCGCTGACATTCATACTTGTCGGACAGACTCATGGTACCCGCAGGGTTCGCGCCTATGACGCGATGTTATAGCCCAGACCGACAACCGCCTCGACGATTGCGTCCTGCACCGGCTGAAAATCGAGCCGCTGGGTCGCGATTGCGACGTCCTGGTCGGTCTCCATGTAGAGCTCGTGGCTCACGCGCAGCGTGATGTTCCTGCGGTCGCCGTAAAGGAACGCGGGACGGTACACGAGCGGAAGCACGGTGCGGTCGGTTGTCGTTCCGTCATGCGCCCCGCTCGCGTTCAGGTCTTCGCGCACGAACTCGCTGACGATGACGGGGATGCCGTCGAGCTTGGCGAGTTCTCCGGTGAGGATGGTGGCGTTCGAGCCGTACTTGTCGGCGGTCACGACCTCTTCGAGTCCGAGCATCTTGTTGAACACGCTGATGCCGGCGATCCACGCGAGGTTGTTCGGGTTCACGCCATACTTGCCCATCGCGGCGCGGATTGCGCGGAGATTCGAGATGTCGAATGTCGAGCAGTCGACCTTCGCGGATGCGAGCGCGAGCTTGCGGTAGCCGTCCCAGGCTTTTCTTACGTCCGCAGCGGACGTGACGTCGCTGTCCTGGTGGGTTCCGGCGGTGTCGCCGTTGATGGTAGCGTTCTCCTGCGCCTCGGCCAGCGCCTGAACTATCTTGTCGCGCAGCAGCGGCAGAATGGCGACGACGCTGTCCTCCTCGAGTTCCGTCGAGACCAGCACGCGGCAGGCGAGCTTCACGGCGTCGAACGTCACGTTTTTCGTTCCCGGTGTGGATGCCGTTATCTTCGTGGCGGTGTCGCTGGTGGACTCCGCAGTGAGGTACGCGGTCGCGTCGGCCCCGTCAATCGGCAGTTTGAACGGATTGGTCGGCATCACGAACCGCCCGTGCAATGTCGCCACCTTCAGCGCCAGCTTCACCTTGCGAATGAGTTCGCGCGAGAAGCCGGTCGGAATCCATTCGAGTCCTTCCTCCGAGGTGGCGGCGTCCATCGCCTTGCGAAGCTCGGACGCCTCGCGCGCGAACTCGCCCCACATTTTCAAACTGCGGGGGTCGCGCCGGAGCAGTTTCGAGGCGATATAGATGTCGTCGGCGCGCGACTCGAGTTCGGGCGTCAACTCGGGCCGGGGAAACCGTTTCGATTCGGCGTCGAGACTGTATTCCCCCTTCCGTGTCGAAAGCCTCCACTCGGCGCCCTTCTGCTCTTTGAGCGCGTCGCGTATCATCGTGTCGATCAGTTCCCGTTGCGCGCCCGCATCAACCTTTTCCTTGATTTCGCGAACAAGAGCGAGCAGTTCATTTGTTGGTTTTGCCTTTTCTTCCGTCATAACTCCTCCTTTGTGTGTTTGGTTTTCGGAAACCGCATCCGTGTCCGACGATTCGAACCGGCGTCCGTCGGCGAACGGCGCGTTCTCCCTTGCGCGCTCGTCCGCCGCAACCGGCCCGGCCACAAGGTCGTTCCCGGCCCGCAGCCCCTTGCTGACCGAAAAGAGCGCCCGCTGGTTCGCGGGAATACTCACGATTGCGACCTCGTAGAGCCTGAGCTTGAAGATGTGATTGACTCCGTCGACGAGCTTTTCCTCCACGACTTCGTAGCCGATGCTGAACGCGCGCAGGATTCCTTCCTCGATGAGCCGCCACACCCGGTCGGCCGTCTGCGAGACCTCGGCCCGGATGAACAGGCCCACCTCGTCGATGCGCGCATCGAGCACCTTGCCCACCGGATTGCTCCAGTCGTGCATGTAGGTGACGACCGGATTCGCCATGAAGTCTTTCAGGCTGCCGGCGAACGCGCCCGGCTCGACGACTTCGCCCGTGCGGTCGAGGTCGCGCGTCGAGGCGTAGCCCTCTATCCGGCGGCGGTCGCGGTCCGACTCCACCAGCTTCATGTGGAACCGAAACGTCCGTTTCGGTCTCGCGCTCGGAATCGCGTTCCTGACCGCGTCGGCCTGCTCCGGCGTCAGCACGGGCCGGCGAAACGATTCCGCCGGAGCGGCCGCAGCCTTTCTCCCGCTTTGCTTTCTGTCCCGTTTCTCGATTCTGTCCGTCATTGCAGTTCGTTCCTCCCCATCCGAATACCTGCCATAGTCGAGAGCCGAATGCGTATCCTGACTATGGGATACCACTCGGCCAACCACTTGAGCAACGAAGTAATTGTTAATTCCGATGGGAAAGTTGATAATTCGTTGGAAGAAAAAAGGATTCCGTCACAAGGCGAGGGATTGCCGTTGGGCTACTGGCGGACTCGGAGAGAAAGCTTTCTTAACCACTGATTCACGCTGATTGACACGGATTCGTGAAAATAAGTGAGACTGGGTTCCTGCTTTCGCAGGAATGACCACGGGGGGGAATAAAGAATTTGGAACACGAATTACACGAATTGGGCAAATTGCGCGAATAGAAGAGAAAGATTCCTCGCTAACGCTCGGAATGACAAGGGAAAGGAAAAGCTCGCGACGGTTTCATGTTTCAGATTCCAAGTTCAAGGTTCAAAGTCTTCATTCGTAGATGTAATTCGTGGTTAGCCCAAGTTCTTGAAATTGGCGTTTATCTGCGTCCACCAACGGCTCCCGGTTTCCCTTTGCGGCCTTCGCGCCTTTGCGGTTCAAAACGGGTCTCGGAGCTTGGGGAACACGAATGAAACGATGAAACGCTGACAGAGAATATGTCCCACGGTCGGTAATCCGTGCTTCGGGGGCAGTCCGCCAATCTGTCCCGAGAATGCGCGGGATTTCGCTGCGCTCAACGCAAAAGACGGGAGGATTCCGTAATTGAGTACAGCGAGTATGTCCGATGATTCAGTGATGGTCGCTTCGGGGACAGTCCCGATTCTACGGCCTCGACAAGCTCGGCCCGTAAATCTGGGACAGTCCCCTTCGCTTGGGAATCGTGAAACGGATTCACAGACCGCGAGTTGTGCGAATTGCAGGAATTTTTCTCGCGCCAAGACGCGAATACGCCAAGGGTCTGGCCAGGCGCCAATTCACTCGCGCCTGCAAGGACAAGCAGGCGCGGACTTATCCGCATGGATTGGCGGACACACTCACAGTCCCCTTCGCTGGGCAATCGCGGGACGCATTCAGAAGGGGGGCCACGCCTTCGGCCCGTTGAGAAGGCGGCGGACCGACACGATGAGGTCTTCCGCCCCAAATGGCTTGCAGAGCAGCGCGTCGGGTTTGAGTTCATCGGTTATGTCGGCGGGATAGGCGGTCACGAGCACAACGGGCACTTCCTGATGAAATATCTTTACGTATTTCAGGAGGGAAATCCCATTCAGACACGGCATCCGTATGTCGCTCAGAACCAGGTCGATCTTCCGGGCATCGAGTATCTCGATTGCCTCGAGCCCGTGGCAGGCCTCGGAAACATTGTAGCCGCTCGCTTTCAAAACGCGCGATATCTGCCGCCGCAACAGCGAATCATCTTCCGCAACAAGTATTGTTTGCGCCCAAATAAACATCGTCTCCTTGCCTGTGCGAGCGGCCCGACTACCGCCATGGACAATACAAATCTGTCATTATGCGCATCATTACGCAACGGCAAGCGGTTTTTCCCAAACCACCAATTACACAAATTACACGAACTAAGAGTCAAAAAACATTTTTTCCCGGACCACGAATCCTTCGACAGGCTCAGGACAGGTTCACACGGATTTTCACCGATTGAAGACAAAAGACAGAAATGTGGAAACCGCTGATGAACGCTGATGAACACGGATTAGAAGATTGAAATTTGGGAAAAACAAGAGAAACGTTTTCCTTTGCGTTCTTCGCGTTTTGGCGGTGACAGAGCAGTTACGTCTATTGGGAGACACCGTGCGGCGCGGCATTCCCAAATAATCCGCGTCACCACCGGCGCCACAGATTCACTTCCCTGCCGCCGATTGCTCCGGCGCGGTTCGCGACGGGACGATGCGATAAATTTCATAGAGGGTGGCGTCCCGATATCGCCGCACCATTCGCGGTGGCGTGTAGTTCGGGAACACTGTCCCGAATTTCTCCTCGACCGTGGAACCCATCCTGCGCGCGGCGTTTTCGCCGCGTTCCCACGATTCGTTCAAAAGCACGAGAACGCGGTCGCCGAACTCGCCCTCGAGCGAGAAATGCTCGATCGGCACATCGTGCAGCATCGAGTAGTACTGAATCAGCGAGATTGCTCCGCCCAGCGCCATGACCTTGTCGCCCGGACGGAGATAATCCTTGAGGAACAATGTAATCTCCTCCGCGTCCTCGACCGTTCCGGCCGCGTGAATAACGGTTCTTCCGGTAATCACATGATATCCCGTGCACAACGACAACAGCGCTGCAACCGCGGCCGCAGCAAATTCCCCTCTCCTTCGTTCGAGCAACCCCAAAAAAACGCTCAGGCCGGCGCACGCCGTGACTGTATAGAGCGGCAGCAGGAAAAGCCAGATGCGGATGGGGGGAGTGGTCCGCTGAACGAGTATAACGGGCGCCAGCCACAGCACGGCCGACAGGACCAGAGGCACACGATGGCGCGACAGCCGCCCGTGAAAGAGCAATGCCAGAAAAAAGCCGATGACAAGCGCGCCATCGACGAAAACAGGGGCGTCGCGGTTCCATTGCTCCCACAGGGCCTCCGCATACACGACGGCTTTTTCGAGAAAGGATGACCACGTGTCCGCAACAAACCATGAATACACATCGTGGTTCACCACCGTCATGAAGCCGGAAATCGTGAACGTGGGAATATACAGCGCAAGCGTCAGGACACCGGCGAGGAGTGAGAAGACGAAGAGCCGTTTCAAGAGGACGCTTCGGCTCTCGCGCGGGTTCTCGAATATGATCGAGAGCAAAAGCCACACCGCGACGATTCCGAACGGATACAGCATGATCGGAATCGTGTAGAAGCCGAGGGCCGAGAGAACGGCGAACAAAAGCCACGCGCCCTTACTCGAACTGTGTATGAGATATACGCTCAGCGCGAGGAGAAGAAAGAAGAACAGGCAGATCAACGAATACCCGCGCGCGCTGACCGAGTACTGAGTCAAAACCGATGACGACGCCACAACGGCAGCGGCAAGCAGGCCCGTATGCTTGTTATAAAAAAGCCGCCCGACAAGGTATGCCGCCGGCACGAGCAGCACCCCGGCGAAGAACGCGGGCAGACGCACCACCCACGGCTTGTTGCCGAGCGCGCAATACGTCATGCGAACAAGGAACGTGTGAAAAAGATGGTTGTTCGTGTAGTAGTCGGTCAGTCCGACGTGCAAGGGCTTCGATGCGTAGTGAACGACCGTGAACGCTTCGTCATACCGCATCGGACCGGAGAGGAACCAGGCCCGCACCACGACCGCGAGCAGGACAAGCCCGAAGAGGGCTGCAAGATGAAGCCTGCTCTCTTGGCGGAGAGCGCCGATAAACGTTTCTCCGAGTTCTTTCATGAATGTCAGGAATGACCTCAGCATGGGGGAATTGCCGCGTTGAATGTGTCTCACGATTCTCTGATTCGTGCTTCGGGAACAGTCCCGATTCTATCCCGCCTTTTGCACAAAGATATTCTACCAGATTGAAACAAGCCACGGCCAAGTGACTTTTGTACACGGAGAACATGCCGGTCCTTACCTGCAACCAAATCTCGCTTCGAGGAAGATAATGAAGGCGCCTCACGGCTCGATGGCGCGCGCTTCGGGGGCAGTCCACCAATCCGCCCGTCTGGTCACAAGGGATGCGTAATTCGCCCAGCGGGTGACCCCGAAAAAGTTTTTTCAGACAAAGAAAACACACAAAAGATTTTTCGGACCGCGCCAAGAGCGCAAAGAAAGACAAGAGAAATTTTGGAACCGCAGATGAACGCGGATTATAAGGATTATTTTCTTTGCTTCTGCGCTCCGTGGTGAAAGAACATTTTTCTGAACCGCAGATTAAAAGACCGACTATGAAAAAACACGAATCAGAGAAACGTTTTCTTTGCGTTCTTTGCGCCTTCCCGGTTGATATACTACGTCAAATACTTTTTTGTCAACCATGGAGAACACGAAGAACACGGAGAAGGATGAATCCGGTTTCGGTCAAGGCGTTTTTCTTTATCCGGAACAGCCCCGTATTCCTCCGTGTCCTTTGTGCCCTCCGTGGTTGCCCGAGTTTTTTCAAACCATACAGTCAGATGGAGATTCGTTCAATGCCATCCTTCGGTTATTTGGGGACACCATGCCGCACGGTGTCCCCAAATAACCTTTTGTTGCGGCTGAGCCGCATCGCGGTCTCGGAGACTGAAAACGCCCCGTTTGTCGAAGCTGGCAGCTTTGCTGTATACTCGTCATAGATGATTCACAGATCGGAACCGACCGGGTGGCAAGCATGCGCAGACTCTTCCTTCATGCCTCGTTGTTCGCCACCGCGCTCCTGGCCGCATCGTGCGCCGACAGCCGGGAGGCGGCCCGGGCGGGGCTCGCGCGGCGGCACATAGAATACACGACCGAGGAATTCGTCCAACGGGCCGCGCAGGGAGACATTGGCGCCGTTCACCTCTTTCTCATTTCCGGCATGAACGCGGACGAACCGTCCCCTGACGGGCGCCTTGCGCTGGTCGAGGCGGTCGCGGCGGGCCAGACCGATATGGTCCGCGCGCTCCTTGTGAAGGGGGCCGACCCCAATGCCACGGACGGAAATGGCATGTCACCATTGTTGGCGGCGGCGGCCAACGGCAGCGCCCACCTCGCAAAACTCCTGATTAACGCGGGCGCAGTTATCGATGCGCCAGAAGGCGCGGGCGGCGCGACGGCGCTGATGGCGGCGGCGGAGAACGGGCACACGCAAACCGTCGAATTCTTGCTTGATAAAGGAGCCGATGTGAGCGCGCGGAATCGGGAGGGCGCCTCGGCCATCGAGCTCGCCGAGCGACACGGACACGCCGAAATCGTCAGGCTGCTCGAGAAGGCCGGAGCAAAGAGATCGAGCGAGAACAGCGAATCGAAACGCATGAATAGCGGAAAGCCGGCGCAATGGGCGAACGGATTAACAAGGAGGGGCTTATCGGGGCATGCACGGAAAACTTTTATTGAAATACTCGGTGTGCGCGCTCTTCGTGGCGGCATTCCAGCTTCAGGCCTGCGGAGGGGAGCGGTACGAGACCAGGCTTGAGGTCGGCAAACCCGCAATCGAGTTTACGGCACGCACCTTGGATGGGGAAACGATATCGCTGTCCGATTACCGCGGGAAAGTGGTGCTTCTCGATTTTTGGGCAACCTGGTGCGGCCCGTGCCTTGCGGAACTTCCGAATCTCAAACGGGTATACGATAAATATGAAGGCGACGGATTTGTCGTGATTGGAGTCAGCCTCGACGTAGATCGTCGCAGACTCGAAACTTTCGTGCGCGAGCACGATATCCGGTGGCCGCAAGTGTATGACGGACGGGGATGGGAGAATGACGTTGCCCGCATGTACGGGGTGGTTGCCATCCCCGCCACTCTCCTGCTTGATAAAGACGGCAATGTCCGGCAAGCTGGCCTGCACGGCGCCCAACTCGAAACATCGGTCAAAGCGCTTATCGAAGGGTGAACGGTCAACACATGTGTTGCCGCTGCCCAATTGTCAGCCATGGCTTCCTCCCGGCACGATTGGCCGCAAGCGTTGCCATCTGTTGAACAATGATGGGAACTTAACAGGCCGCCGGAAGGAGCGAACGACTGACAGCGGATAACACCACAAAAGAACGGGCTTTGATGATTGCGGCTTCGCGCGGCGCCGCCGACGCGGTCCGCATTCTCATCATGCGCGGAGCGGACGTCAACGCGAAAGACGGCGACACCGGCGCAACCGCCGTGATGATAGCGGCGGCGGGGGGACATACGGACGTTCTGAACGTGCTTGTCGAGAACGGCGCCGACATCGATGCGACGGATACGGCGACCGGTTTCACCCCCCTCATGGTCGCCGCCGCGAAAGGACATACGCAGTTCGCCAAACTTCTGCTCGAACACGGGGCCGACGTGAACGCGAGGGCAAAGGAAGGCCATACGGCATTAATGATGGCGGCAAGTAACGGCCATTCCGATTTGGCTCAACTTCTCCTCGAGAGGGGCGCCGACATCGATGCGACAGACAACAGGGGCTGTTCTTCCCTCACCTACGCCGAGTCGAAAGGCCACGATGAGGTCGCTCGCCTGCTCAGATCTTCCGGAACGAAAGAATAATCCTCTGCGAGGCCCCGACCTCCGAATCCCCCGCGGAGTCTGTCCCGTCATTCATCGCGAAGGTTGTTTGCTTCGGGGACAGTCCCGATTCTATCCCGCGAGGCGCGGGACTTCGCGCCCGTAAATCTGGTACAGCCCCCTTCGCTTGGCAATCATAGAACATATTCCGCGCCCCCCGTGTCAATCTTCAGGGGATACCGGTATCTTTCGCGCGCACGGCACCTTGGTCTGGCATTTCCCGCAGCCACCGACTACCACGTTGAACTTCGGAACATATTCCGCCATGACCTTCGTGATCAGATATTCCTGGCATTTCCAGTGGTCTTTTTTCTCCGGCGTAATCGCATCCGCGGGACAGCGCGGTATACACAGCCCGCACGTTCCTTCTTCATCATAGAGACAGTTGTCGCGCAGCCCCGAAGCGGTCCGAGGAGTCGGTTCAAGCTCGAGGTCGCTCACAACCGAGCCAAAACGCCCCGCGCAGCCTTTCTCCGTGATGAAAGAATACGAGAGACAGAACGTCCCCATTCCGGCTATGTACGCGGAGTGCCGTTCCGACCAGTTGCTCGACGTGTTCTGCATTTCGAACTTGCCCGAGCGGGAGGGCGCGACCGCCTGGTAACCGGCCTTTTCGAGCGTCTCGACGATATGGTCTCGCACCGCATTATTGAATTCCTCGCCGTAATATCGGCTCAGATACCACTCCTTCGAAGACATCCCGTCAGGAAAATTGCTTTCCACAACCTCCTTCGTGAACGGCAAAAAGAAAACTATCACCGTCTTCGGATTCTCGACCCAGTCGTCCGGCAGCAAATGATGCGGGCCGATGATTCCTTCCTTCCTGAGTTCCGAATACAACGGGTCGCGCGCCGACGCAAACGCAACCAGCGGCATGTCGTAAATCTTGAGCCCGGCACATTCCGGAATGGAATTTCCCACCCCCTTTTCGACAAACGATTCAATCGCTCCGACTACTTCCTCTCGTGTCATGCTTTGCTCCTCACTGTTCTCTCCCTCAGCTTTTCCGCCGGCCTCCCGCACGGGTGTGTCGGAATCCGCCGGACGGTTCGCAATGTGTCAATTCCGGAGATGCGGAATCACGCCGAGCGCGACCTTCGGCCCGGAAGCCGCTGCCCGGCGGAATCAGGCTTCGGCGCTCGGGAAACTCAGACCGCCGCCGGCTTCCCAATGTCGATGATGCCGGGGCGAACCAGCCGCTCATAGTCGGCGTATTTCACCCGCATGGTCTCGGTGTGCGAGCCTGCATTAAACACCATCTCATCGATTTCAGTCAAGCCTTTGTCGACATAGACGGGCATACCGTACAGGTTGCCGAACGGCGATTCCGCCCCGAGTTCCACGCCGGGAAAAAGCTTTTCCATTTCCGATTCCGTGGCCAGTTCTGCTTCCTTGCACCCCCGAGCCTCTTTCAGCCGCTTCATATCCACCATCACAGGCGCTTGAAGCACGATGAGGTAGTACTCGCCGTCGCATTTGCAGACCACCGTTTTGGCAACCTTCCAACCGGTGACATCCTGCGCGGCTGCCGTCTCCTGGGCCGTGTACGCGGCTTTGTGGGTCATTACCGTGTAGGGAACATTGTTGGCGTCAAGAAATTCCTTGAGTCTTCTTGAAACTGTCATGAAACCCACCTCCCCCGATATCGAACCATGGATGTCGTTATTGAGTTTGTCAAATTTCGGGGGAATCGGCAACACCGACAACGGCATACCGGTCCGGGGCTTCGGCGATATTTGTGAGGGGAGAGTCGGCCGAGTCTGTGGAGCCGGCCGACGCAAGCCGGACCTTCGGAAAGAACGGCTGGTCCTCGTTCGGCTCGACAACCACGGCAAGGTCGCCTGACTTCAGTTTTACTTTGCTCCCGGGCGGGAACGCGCCGATGGTGTTGACCAGAAGTTTCACCACCATGGGGTCGAACTGCTTGCCTGCTCCCTCGATCAGAAAGCGCATCGCCCGAGTCAGTTCCTGCGCCACCCGATAGCTGCGTCGCGCGGTCAGGGCTTCATATACATCCGTTACATTTACGATTCGCGAAATTACATGCGGGCGTTCCTTGCCTTTCAAGGTGGGATAGCCGCTCAGGTCATAGCATGCATGATGTTCCAGCGCAGCCAGGACAGGGATTTCACCCAGGCTCTCATTTCGCATCAATATCTGCGCGCCGTCGATTGGATGGCGTTTCATGACCAGCCATTCGTCATCGGTCAACATCCCGGCCTTATTCGTGATCTCTCGGGGCACCTTCAGTTTTCCGATATCGTGCAGCAGACCCGCAAGGCCCACCGCTTTCATGAACTCGGCGCTGAGGCCCAGCTTGCTCGCGAGGAGAAGCGACATAATGGCTACGTTGACCGAGTGATGGAAGAGGTATTCGCTGTAGTTCTTTATGTTCAGAATACTCAGCAGCGCGTCGTTATTGTGCAGGAAATCCTCCACAAGGCCGGCGACCACGGCCCCCAGACCCTCCACATCGACCGGCCTGTTCGCGAGCACATCCTGCTCGAGCGATTGCATACACTTGAGCGCTTGGTCATATGAGGTCCTCAAAGCCTGCGCCGGTTCTTCTCCATCCTCAATCTCGCAATTGGTCTCGGCCAAATCGAGGCTGACCAAGCTTTCGAATCGGATTTCGGTAATCCCTTCCTCGCGCATTCGCGCCAGCAGCTCCTCTTCCGACAGCAAAGTTCTGTTCACAAGAGAGAAAAATCCCGCAATCGATTCGGCGGCCGCGTTCACCTCGAAGGTCAAACTGTTGATGCCGCGACCGCTGAGCGTCTTGATGAATTCGGAATACTTGAGGCTCTCTTCACGCAGCAGGCGCTGCTCGATGTAAATCTCGGAATCCACAATGTGAAAGGTAATGCGCTCCCGGCGGAAAGAAATCGTTTTCAGGATTTCGCAGATATCTTCCGCCGGCCCCAACACCATGGGATGTCCCGCCGGATACACGGAGACATTCTTCCCCACGGCAACCATCCGCGCGAGAATCTCGCGCGCCGACTGGATGAAACTGTCGTGCTCGGCCATGCAACCTATTCTCCGGTCATGCGTCGCAGCGCCGCGTGCGCGGCGCTCCTGATTGTCGATGCTTTCTTTCTGCGAAAAAAGCTTTTCGTCTGAGCGAGTCCTCGAAGGAAATCTGTGACCTCTTCAGGTGGTCCGTTTCCGAGAATCTCTATGGCACGCTTCAGGAAATCAATGTCCCTCTTCCATATCTTCCTGCCCTCGAGAAGCCGCTTCACTGCGGGGGCCGCCCGCTCCGTTTCGATGGTTGCAATCCATCCGAGAGCGGCCCTGCACATTTCCATGTCGTCTTCCCTGAGGCTTGAACAGAGAACCTCGATGGCCTCGCCGCTCCGTATTGACGCAAGCGCCTTCAGGACCTCTCTCCTGACGCGGATATCGCTGTGAGCGAGCGCCTTGCGAAGCGAGGGAACGCTGTCCGGGCGCCCCGTCTGCCCAAGAATGGAAATGGCGTTGCGGACGACGTACCACGTTGGGTGGTCTATTATTCGAATCACCTCGGGCATGCTCTTGTCGCCGATCATCGCCACAGCCTCACAGATGAGCAGCCTGACGTGACGGGACTCTTCGTCTTCGAGAGCCTGAATCAGCGCTCGTATCGCCGGACCCCCCAGCGTATCGAAATATCGCACGAGTTTTTCAAAGCACGGATGCTCCTTGTTAATCTCCCGAAACTTATCTATGAGTTTCCTGATGTTCTCTTCACTGAGAAATTCATCGATTGCGGCTTTCAACGGATCGATTTGCGCCTGCGAGAAGAAGCGCTTCTTCTCCTTCCACTCGGCCTGCAAACCCCGGATAAGAAGCGCGGCGTTTTCATAATCTTCCTTTTCCAGAAAATGCGCCATGTACGACTTCGCCTGGGCGACAAGCTCTTTGTGGTTCGCCGGAACCTCCTCGTGTCGCATCAATTCCAGCAAGGGTATGAGCATGACATCCTCGATCGGGGCTTCGAACTCCTCGACAAGCGAACGCAGCGATGCTATCCGTTCCCCTTTTCGAAACAATATCTTCTCGGCAGGATATCCTTCGATTTCGGGAACCGACTCTCCCGAAACATCGTCTGCATCTTCCCCCCGCGCCGTCGGGGCTTCCGCCGGCGTCTCTTCCTCAGAAAGAAATGAGTCGGTCTCGGCATCGAGCATCCCGTTCTCCGCCAGCCCCGCCCTCAATGCATCCACCAGGGCGAGCCTGTCGACCTGAGCAAAATCAAGGTTCCTGAAGTAACTCTGCATGACGGAGACGACGCCGCTCACCACAAAATTTTGCAGCAGCGCGGAAGCGAGGTCCGAGACGGGGAACCGGCTTAAGATGTCGGATTCAACGCGTGTCAAAACGAGGTTCGGAACGAGCCCGTGAATGACCAGTTCCTTTCGGACTTCCGCCGACAGGCCCAGGACCGAGATGGCGAGATTCTGCATGTAGCGCAAGCGTTCGTCCTGCGAGGGGACAGCAACGATGGCGGTCCCTATCGACCTCAATATTTTCAGCAGATTTTCCACCCGCTTCGCCGGGTCCTGCTGCCTGTCACTCGTCCTTATTTGAATCGCAAACTTTTCAAGGAGCTTCGAGAGGAGCTGGGGGTTTCCCAAAATACTCTTGAGCCGCTTCAGCGTTGCGACGTCTCCCTCGGCCGCCCGGATAAATGTCCGGCTGAAGCTCTCGGGGCTGCGCAACTGCTCGACCTCGCCCTCGTTCAATCCCTTTAAATCGCCGAGAAAATCAGCGTCGGCCTCCAGGCCCGCTGCGTCTATAATCGTCAATTCCGACGCGCCCTCGGCATACGCGCTCGTTATCCCCAGCTCTCGCATCAATTTCTCTATTCCGCCACGCCCGGCGATGTCTTCGACCTTCATGTTGAGTATTTCGAGAAGCCCTCTCATCTCATCGCGCGAGATTTTCACGTTTAGAGTCAGCCGCCGCAGACCCCGTTTGTAAAGCAGGAGACAGAAATCCTCGGCCCCGGAACATGCTCGGGTCGCGTCGGCCCCGTTCACAAACAGGCCCTCCTTTCCGACCAGGATTTCAATCGTCCCCCATGAGACAAAGGTTTCTTTGAGGAGATGAATGAGGTTATTGACCGACTCGGTAACAACGGGATTGGTTGGCGGATACAGCGACAGGTCTTTTTTTGCCTTGACGAGAGATTTCAAAAATACGGCAACGTCGGCCTGGCCGTTCGTTTTTGAGCGATTTTCTGTTATGGAAAGCGGTTCCATGCCTTCACCGGTTCCATAGTGCGAGCCCGGACAGATACACCGAGCGACCCTTTATTTCAATGAGGAGAGATTCCTTATCTTTTGAAACTTCAATGACTTACAAATTCTCACCTGTGCGATATCCTGGCGCCGCCCACAGGTGTTCGCAGAAAAAATCATTTGACGCAATTGCGCCTGAAATGTAGAATGCGTGCACGATTTGTGCCAGCCTTCGGAAATTTTATCGCCTGTGGCGGCCAAAAGAGATTGCATCGCACCCGGAGGAGGTTGTTTTGACCAATCAAAAGACTCGATTGCCGGCCAAAACGCTGGTCAGTTACGGCGCATCCATGATCGGATTGAACGGGATGGCGACAATGATCAGCGTTCATCTCATGTTCTTTTATACCGAATACGTGCTGGTGGCGCCGGCGCTGGTGGGCCTCGTAATCGGGCTTGCGCAGGCGTGGGACGCCGTGACCGACCCGCTGCTCGGCTATCTCTCCGATCACACCCCGTGGAAATGGGGCAGACGCAGGCCGTACATATTAATGGGAGCGATTCCGGCGGCGCTTTTCTTTTTCTTCGTTTTCTCGCCTCCGGCGAACCTCTCGGGCGGCGGCATCGCCGTCTTCTTCACCGTATCGTTTCTGCTGTTTTTCACCTTTCGAACGGTTTGGGAGACTCCGTACTTTGCGCTCGCTCCCGAGTTGACCTTGGACTACGACGAGCGAACACGGCTTTCCGCATATCAGCAGGTGTTCGCGACACTCGGCGATATCCTGGGGACCATGGCGCCGGTCCTGGCCCCGATTGCGCTGGCGGGAATCTTCGTGCGGGGGCGAAGCGACTACTCTTTGCTCGGACTGTTCGTGGCCGTGCTGGCGGTTGCGTCGGCATTGTTCACATACGTCGGCACGCGGGAAAACCCGACCCTCTCGAAGACCTCGAGGCTCTCATTCACAAAATCGCTCCTCACAACGCTCCGAAATCGCCCCTATGTGCTTCTTGTGCTGACGTCAACCTGCACGGCGATCGCGAACTACACCAACATCGCCGTTATTCGGTATCTCATAAAATACTGGTTCCGCATGGAGCAATGGGAGTGGCTTTTTTTCACGGCCTTTTTCGTCGGAGTCTTCGCCTCCATCCCCCTGTGGATACGGGTTGTGAACCGGACGGGCAAAAAGGCCGCGTACATCGTGACCATGCTCGTATACGCGGCGCTTCTGTGGTTGATACTGGCGCTCAAGCAAACCGACTACGTGATTTTCGGCATCGCGATGGTCGTTGCCGGCGCATTTAACATCGCGCTCTGGCTGATATCGGGCTCCATCGTGCCCGACATCATCGAGTGGGACCAGTTGCGGGTCGGCGAACGACGCGAGGGAGCATATTACGGAATCTGGACTCTCATCCGCAAGGCCGCCATCGGGGGCGCGTTGCTGCTCGTCGGCCCCCTGCTCCAATGGTTCGGGTACCTCCCGAATGTCGAGCAAACCGAGCGCGCGCTTCTGGGCATCCGCCTGCTGTTCGGCCCCATTCCGAGCGTCTTCCTCATTCTCGGGATACTCATATTCCTGAAGTTCCCGATCACAAAAAAGGTGCACGAGGAAATCGTGAGAAAGATAACGGAAATGCAGGATAAAGAGTGAGAAAGGAGAGCGACCATGCCGGACCCATTGTCACCCGCCCAGATAGAGGAGCTTCGCAAGTTCACAACGCCGACTATTTCGAACGCAATCGAGACGTTCAACGTGCGACCAAGGAACGTCGGGTTCATGACCCCCGAAATTAAATGCGTCTTCCCGGAACTCAAACCGATGGTCGGCTACGCCGTCACCTGCGCGATGCGCGCGAACGAGCCCGCCAAAGAAGAGCAGAAGGGCCTGAGCCAGGAAATGTGGAAGCACATTCTTGCGACCCCCGCGCCGCGTGTGGTCGTTGTCCGCGACCTCGACGAACCTCCGGCCGTCGGCTCCATGTGGGGCGAGGTCAATGCCACCATCCACAAAGCTCTCGGCTGTGTCGGCACGATAACGAACGGGGGTGTGAGGGACTTGGACGAAGTGCGCGCCATGGGCTTCCACTTCTTCGCAGCGCACGTGATCCCCTCTCATGCGTACGAGCATATTGTGGAGTTCGGCAAACCGGTTGCCGTGGGAGGACTCACCATACGTCCCGGCGACCTTCTGCATGCCGACCAGCACGGCGTTCTCAGCATCCCTCACGAGGTGGCGCCCGAGGTCGCCGCGCGCGCGCGCGAAGTGGAGCAGAATGAGCGGAGCATCATCGATTTCTTCCGCTCACCCGACTTTTCTCCCGACAAGGTCATCAACACGGACGTGCAACACTGAACAATGCGCCACGCGCCGGGCGCGAACGATGCATCGACCTCGTCGCCTGAGCGGAGAAAAAGTCCGTCTCGCGATTGCCCGGCGGAAAGGTTATTGGGGGACACCATGCCGCATTGGTGTCCCCCCAATAACCCGGATCACCAACCGCGGGCCACGCGCACTGTGGAACTGTCCGATAATTGCCAAGCGCAGAAGACCACCCAGTGGAATTATCGGACACACCCACTGTCCCCGGAGGGGGCGTCGGCGAATCGCCAGACAGGCTCGGAGGGGGAAGAAACGGTTTTTCGCAGAAAGAAATCGGGCGGCGACGGGGCTACTTTGCGGCGCTCTCGCGGATGAGGTGGCGCGCGATGACGTTCCGCTGGATTTGGTTGGTTCCTTCGTATATCTGGGTGATTTTTGCGTCCCGCATCATCTTCTCGACCGGATACTCTTTCATATAGCCGTATCCGCCGAGAATCTGCACGGCGTCGGTCGTCACGCGCATCGCCATGTCGGAGGCGAACACTTTGGCCATGGCGGACTCCCGTGAGACATTCGAGATGCCCGCGTCGACCATTCGGGCGGTCGAGTACACGAGCGCGCGCGCGGCCTCGATGTGGGTGGCCATGTCGGCAAGCATATGCTGAATCGCTTGAAACGACGCTATGGTGTTCCCGAATTGCCGACGCTCGCGCGCATATGCGATGGCTTCGTCGAATGCCCCCTGCGCCAGCCCCACCGAGAGGGCGCCGATACCGGGTCTCGTGCTGTCGAGTGTCTTCATGGCAACCATAAATCCCATGCCTTCGCGACCGAGCGCATTGTGCTTCGGCACCCGGCAGTTCTCAAAGAATATCTCGCGCTGGAGAGAGGCGCGGATACCCATCTTGTTTTCCTTCCGGCCGAAGGTCATGCCGGGCGTGTCTTTTTCAACGATGAGCGCCGTTGCGCCCCGGCTCCCGCGACTCCGGTCGGTCATCGCGAATATCGTGTATACATCCGCCTCGCCCGCATTCGTAATCCACTGCTTGCGCCCGTTCAACACGTAGTCATCGCCGTCGCTCACGGCGCTGGTTTCAATGGCGCCCGCATCGCTTCCCGCATTCGCCTCGGTTAATCCGAATGCAGCCAGAGCTTCTCCGGAAGCGATCTTCGGCAGATACTTCTCCTTCTGTTCCTCGCTCCCCGCAACAAGGAGCGGGAACGAACCCAGAGCCGTTGCGGCATACGTCGTGCACACGCCCGCGCATACCCGCGCGATCTCCTCGATAGCCAGGCACAGCCCGAGGCAGCCATCTCCCGTGCCGCCATACGCCTCCGGAATGAAAATGCCGGACAGGTTCGCCTTCCCGAGTTCCTGGAGGATTTCCCTCGGAAATTCAGACGCTTCGTCCAGCCGCGCCCGAACCGGCATGACCTTCTCCAGCGCGATTTTCCTTGCGAGCGCGCGAATTTGTTCTTGCTTCTCGGTCAAAAAATATTCCATCATTCTGGCTCCGAGGGGATGTGTGGCGACTTATGTCTTCAGTTTCTGCAGGGCGTCCCGTGCAGCGTTTTGCTGGGCCTCTTTCTTGTTTCTGCCGCGGCCGACTCCATACGGCTCATCCTTGATGGTGAGCAGAACTTCGTACATGCGGTCGTGAGGGGGTCCGGACTCGGCCAGAACGACATATCGCGGCAGGGTTTGAAATCGAGACTGGGTTATCTCCTGAAGCATGGACTTGAAGTCCATCTTATGTTGGTCATGATCGAGACTCTCGATCTCCTCGCTGAAGTGGCGCAGCACAAACTCGCGGGCCGTCTTCAGTCCGCCATCGAGATATATGGCGCCGATGATGGCCTCCATCGCATCGGCAAGCAGCGAGTTCCGCCTGCGGCCTCCACCGGATTCTTCTCCCCTGCCAAGCCGGATAAACGGGGCAATGCCGAGTTTTTTCGCAACGGCTGCAAGAGTCGTTTTGCTCACGACCGCCGCCCGAAGCTTCGTGAGCTGCCCCTCGTAATACGTCGGGTAGTTTTCAAACAGTATGTGACTGACCACGAGCTCGAGAACGGCATCGCCGAGAAATTCAAGCTTTTCGTAGTTGTCGGCTCTGGGTTCCGACAGTTCGTTTACATACGAGGAATGCGAAAGAGCTTGATCGAGCTTGGCGAGGCGCCGAAATCGAACGTGTAAGGTTTTCTCGAGCTCCTTCAGCGCTTTCCGTCTTGCCGGTGATAGGACCTTTGCGATTTTCCGGTTATTCGAATTTCTTGAAGACAAGGGTTGCATTGGTTCCGCCGAATCCGAATGAGTTGCTCAAAGCGTAACCCACGTTCGCTTCGCGAGCGATATTGGGAACATAGTCGAGATCGCACTCGGGATCGGGCTCCTCATAATTTATGGTGGGTGGAATAATGCCTCGTTGAATTGTCAGAAGCGTCGCAACCGCTTCAACGCCGCCTGCGGCGCCAAGCAGATGGCCCATATGCGATTTCGTCGAACTAATCGCCAGCTTCCGGGCGTGTTCGCCGAAAACCTTCTTTATCGCGTCCGTTTCCAGTTTGTCGTTCAAGGGGGTCGACGTGCCGTGGGCGTTGATATATGTGACGCGCTCCGGAGAACACGCGTTCCGCAGCGCGGCCTCAATTGAACGCGCCGCCCCGTCCCCGTCCGGCGAAGGAGCAGTGATGTGATACGCATCCGCCGACATGCCGTATCCGACAATCTCTCCCAGAATATCGGCGCCCCTCGCGCACGCGTGCTCCATCTCCTCGAGCAGGATGACTCCGGCACCCTCACCCATGACGAACCCATCGCGCGTCCGGTCAAACGGCCTGCTCGCGCGCTCCGGTTGATCATTGCGGGCGGTGCTCAATGCGCGCATCGCACAGAATCCGCCGAATCCCACGGGTGTCAGCGCCGCTTCGCACCCACCGGCAATCATAAGGTCCGCCTCGTCGCGCTCGATGATGCGGTACGCGTCCCCGATTGCGTGCGTGCCCGTCGCGCAAGCGGTGCTCACGGCCGTGTTCGGGCCTTTGAGGCCGTACTCCATGGCGACGATTCCGGAAGCCATGTTAATGATAAGCATGGGAATGAAAAACGGGGTGATACGCCTGGGGCCTTTTTCAAGGAAAACAAGGTGTTGCTGCTCTATGACCGTCAACCCGCCGACACCCGAGCCGATGAGTACTCCGAATCGGGCGAGGTCGACCGAGTTCAGGTCGATCGCCGAATGTTCGAGCGCCATTTTGCTCGCGGCAAAACCGAAATGGGCAAACTTGTCCAACCGTTTGACGTCTTTGGAAGTGGTATAGTCTTCCACGCTGAAATCTTCAACCGTCCCCGCAACCTTCGAGGGGTACAGCGTCGTGTCGAAATATCGTAGCGGCCTCGTGCCCGAGTGACCGTTTATGAGAGACTCCCAAAACACATCGATGGAATTGCCCACGGGGGAAATCACACCTGCGCCCGTCACAACAACGCGTCGTTTCATGAAGACCTCATTCGTGCGTGGTTATCCCGTAAATTCTCGTCCCTTCTAAAGGCTCTTGATAAAATCTATCGCGTTGCGGACTGTCTGTATCTTCTCCGCATCCTCATCGGTTATCTCAATACCAAACTCGTCCTCCAGCGTCATGATAAGCTCAACCACATCCAATGAATCCGCCCCAAGATCATCAATGAACTTGGCTTCGTCCGTGATCTGCTCGATATTAATGTCGAGCTTCTCGGCTATTAACTCCTTGATCTTCTCATCTCGCACTTGCACCATACCAAAACCCTGCTCCTTTCCCTGCAACAATCCGTTCTCCTCTGAACCGGGAATTCACATTGCCATGCCGCCGTCAGCCCGAATCACCTCGCCGGTAATGTAATCCGAAGCGGGCGAGGCCAGAAAACGAACAGTCTCCGCCACATCTTCCGGCTCTCCAAATCGGCCAAGCGGAATCAGCTTGAGCACTTCTCCCCTTGCTTCTTCCGGAAGCGCCGCAGTCAGTGCGGTATTGATAAAGCCGGGCGCCACACAGTTTACGGTAATGTTCCGCGAGGCCAGTTCCCGCGCGACGGATTTCGTGAACCCGATGATGCCGGCCTTTGAAGCCGCGTAGTTCGCCTGTCCCGGATTTCCGACCAGCCCGACAACCGACGTTATGTTAATGATTTTGCCGCCTCGCTGCTTGATCATCGCCCGGGCCGCTGCCTTCGTGCAGTTGAACGTTCCTTTCAGGTTCGTGTCAATCACCCTGTCCCAGTCGGCCTCTTTCATCCGCAGCAACAGGTTATCCGCCGTCACCCCGGCATTGTTTACCAGAATATCAATCCGGCCGAACTCCTCCAGCACTTCCTTCACGAATGCGGCAACAGAGTCGGCGGATGTTACGTCCAGTTGGTACGGGTACGCCGAGCCCCCTTCGGATTTTATGAACTCGGCCGTATCCCTGTTCGATTCGATATTCCGGCTGCAGACCATAACCGTCGCGCCGTCCTGCGCCAGCGCCCGCGCCACGGCCCGCCCAATGCCGCGGGACCCCCCCGTGACAACCGCAACCTTTCCTTCCAACTGCCGGTTCCGTCCTGCAATCATGTCGATCGTGCAATCGATTCAAGGCAATCGACCGTGTCCACATTCAGGCCAATCGCCGAGCCGTCAATCCGCCTCAGCAACCCTGTGAGCACCTTCCCCGGACCCACCTCCACAAAAGTATCCGCCCCGCGCGCGAGCATCTTCTCGATTGTCGCCTGCCAGCGCACCGGACTGCATAGCTGCTCGCCGAGGCGGCGCCGAATCTCTTCGGGTTCGTTCGTGACTTGGGCCGACACATTCGGGTAAAACTCCGCCTCCGGAACTGAGAGCCTGGCGGAACGCAGGAAGGGTTCGAATCTCTCCGCCGCCGGGCACATCAACCGAGAGTGAAAGGCGCCTGACACCGCAAGGCGCATCGCCCGCTTCGCTCCTCGTTTTTTGGCCTCCTCGGCGGCGCGGGCCACGGCATCCGCCTCACCCGATATGACTATCTGTCCCGGGCAATTCAAATTGGCTATGTCCACAATGCCATCGGAAATCGCGCCGCAGACCTCCTCGACGACGGGAACATCGAGGCCGAGTATGGCCCACATTGCGCCCTCTTTCAGTGTGCAGGCATACTGCATCGCCTCCGCGCGTGCTTGAACCAATTTCAACGCGTCAACAAACGTCAGGGACCCGCTCGTCACGAGCGCCGAATACTCGCCAAGACTGTGTCCGGCGATGAGCTCCGGCGACAAATCCATCGCCGACAGGACCCTCGAAAGCGCCACGCTGGCCAGGAATATGGCGGGTTGAGCGTTCCTTGTCTCTTTCAGCAGGTCTTCCGGCCCATCGAAAATCACCCGGCGGAGGTCGCTATCCGCTGCCTCCTCGGCTTCGGCAAAGGTGAGACGGGCCTCTTCATACCGGTCACAGACTTCGCGGCACATACCCACATACTGGCTGCCCTGTCCCGGAAACATCCACGCGGTTTTCCCCATCCGCCTCCTCCACTTCACCAGGCTGTCCGGCGACTCATTTTTCGGAAGTCAGCACAACCTGGCGGCCATCATAAAACCCGCACTCGGGGCAAACCCGATGAGAAAGGGACGGTTTGCCGCAGTTGGAGCATTTGACCACATTCGGGGGCTTAAGCGCCAGATGAGACCGTCGCTTGTCCCGGCGCGCGCGCGAAATTCTCCGCTTTGGCTGAGCCATTTAATTGCCTCCCATCTACACTGGATTCTATTTTAAAGCTTCCGCGTCCTCGCGGATCACGTGTCCTTCAGCTTCGATCGCAGCCCTTTCAGTTTGTCGAACGGCGACGGGCCGGTCCGTTGCTCACAGCCGCACGGCCCCTCGTTCAAATCCGCGCCGCATTGTGAACAAAGCCCCTTGCATTCGGGCCTGCATACCGGTTTGATCGGAAGGCTCACGAGAACCAGGTCCTGAATTTCCTGCCGCAGGTCTACCGTGTCCCCGCTGTAATAGAACGTATTCGCGCCCTCCTCAATGTCAGCGCCCTCCTCTTCGCTCACCTCTCGTTCAGGCACGTACACGACGTTCACCTCAAGGTCGAGAGGCATCTTGAACGACGTCAGACAACGGCTGCATTCCGATTCGATTGCGCCCTGCAGTTTGCCCTCTATATAGATGTCATCCTCGCTCTTTATCACTGTTCCGCTGAAAACAAGCGGGTCGTTCAAACGGTAACAGGGAACCCCGAGCCGTATTTCCGATGGCTCGATGTTGACCTCTATGCGTTCCGCTTCTTCAGCGATTTGGTCGGTCCGAATTTTCACTTCTTATCAGCACCCCAATCATATGTCGGGAAACATTGATTTTCGAGCCCGAGAGTCCGGCAATAGAGTGGCCGGAAAAGACTACAAAGGAAGAGCATACCGCAACTTCGAAGAAAGGAACAGGTGGCGATATTTCTCGCGCCACACAGCTACCAGAAGTATCCCCCACTGCTCCCCTGCCAGAAGCAAGCGGTTAAACAGCCACTTGCTGCCACCCCGGTACGGGCGTTTCTCATAATTACAGCACAATTTTCCGCGTTGATGGTAGCATTTTCCCTCCCCTTTGTCAAGAACGCGATACGTGCTCCCGCCCGACCGGAAAATCACTCCGCCTTCTATTTTCAATCAATAGTTTGTAATTCCGCAGAGAAGGAAAGGCGGCCCGGGGAATCTGTCTCACGGTTGCCCATATGGCCGAAAACCCCGGGCAGGAGGCTGTACTCGAGTCCGGGGACATGGCTTTCTCGGTCCCGTGTCCAATGCATGTTCGGGCGCATTGACAAACCATGCGGTTTCTTGTATACTAGCGCGCGGTAAACATAGTTCCTGCCTTACTTTTTAGCCCCTGTTAAAACTACGATGAGGAGGAGAGGTTATGGGAGATGCTGGAATCTGGGTAGCGTTTGGTTCGGGGATAGTCGCGCTCTTGTTCGTCGTCTATCTCGCATCATACACCATGAAGCAGGACCCCGGCAACGAGCGCATGCAGAAAATATCATCCCTCGTTCAAGCCGGCGCCAAAGCGTTTCTAAAGCGCGAGTACACCTACGTTTTTACCTTCGTCATCATCATTGCGGTTCTTATTGCGCTTTCTCCGGCCATCTGGAGCAAAGTGTTTCCGAACAAGCCTCCGATAGACTTGAATTGGAAAACATCGCTTTGCTTCGTGGGGGGAGCGCTGATGTCGGCGCTGGCCGGATACATCGGAATGAGTATCGCCACGCGCTCGAATGCGCGTACGACCGAGGCGGCCAGGGCAAAGGGTATCACCGGCGCCCTTGACGTCGCCGTCTCCGGCGGCGCGGTTATGGGCATGAGCGTCGTGGGCCTTGCCCTTGCGGGTCTGTGCATAGTGTACCTCATATTCCGTGATCCGGTATACATTAACGGATACGCGATGGGCGCCAGCCTCGTCGCGCTGTTCGCTCGTTCCGGCGGCGGCATATTCACCAAGGGCGCCGATATGGGCGCCGACCTGGTTGGGAAAGTCGAGGCCGGAATTCCGGAGGACGACCCGCGCAACCCGGCGGTCATTGCGGACAACGTCGGTGACAATGTCGGCGACGTGGCCGGCCTTGGAGCGGACCTGCTCGAGAGCTACGTGGAGGCGATTATCGCCAGCATTGCAATCGCGTTCTCGCTCACGATAGCGCATAAGGCGGGGAGCATCCAAACGTACATCAATGCAGACCAATATTCGCGGCTTCTCATGATTCCGTTCCTGATCGCGGCCGCCGGAATATTTTCCTCCATCCTCGGGATCATGTTTGTAAAAATCGGTGGCGGCAAGAACCCGCAGTCCGCATTGATGAATGGGACATACATCGCCGCCGGCCTTACCATCATTGCGAGCTGGTTTATCGTCAACAGGATAGGCCTGCCCTTCGAAGGCCCCTTCGGGAGCTACGGGAAAATGGGGCCTTTCTGGGCGAACGTGGCCGGCATCATTTCGGGTATAATAGTTGGCTTCACGAGTGAATATTTCACCTCCAGCCATTACAAACCCGTCAGAAACCTGGCCGAATCGTCGCAGAGCGGCCCGGCTATCACGGTGACCGGCGGAATGGCCGTCGGAATGATGAGCACAACAATCCCGGTAATCATACTCGCAGCGGCCATCATCGTCGCTTACAAATTGTCCGGCATGTACGGCATTGCGCTCGCTTCGCTCGGAATGCTTGCAACCACCGGAATGATTGTATCGGTCGACAGCTACGGGCCGGTGGCCGACAACGCCGGCGGAATCGCTGAAATGGCCGAACTCGACAAAAGCGTCAGAGGAATAACCGACAAACTCGATTCCGTCGGCAACACGACCGCCGCAATCGGAAAGGGTTTCGCAATCGGTTCGGCGGCATTCGCGGCGCTGAGCCTCGTGACCGCTTTCATCGGGTCCGCAAAGCTGCTGGGTGTGGAACTGACCGACCCGCGAGTGATGGCCGGTCTGCTCATCGGCGGAATGCTGCCGTTCCTGTTTTCCTCACTTCTCTTTGGAGCGGTCAGCAAGTGCGCATTCCAAATGATTGCGGAAGTGCGGCGGCAGTTCCGTGAAATACCCGGGCTCATGGAAGGCAAAGCCGACCCCGACCCGGAAACCTGCGTCGACATCAGCACCCGCAGCGCAATCAAGGGCATGTTGCTGCCGGGTATCATAGCCATCCTTGCGCCCGTGGTGGTCGGGTTCGTTCTTAGCCCCGCCGGCCTTGCCGGCATGCTCATCGGAGCGCTTGTGGTCGGCGTGATGCTCGGAATCCAAATGGCCAACAGCGGCGGCGCGATGGATAATGCGAAAAAGTACATCGAGGAAGGCAACTTCGGCGGGAAAGGCTCGGAGGCTCATAAGGCCGCCGTCGTCGGCGATACCGTCGGCGACCCGCTGAAAGACACGGTAGGCCCCTCGATCAACATTCTCATAAAACTGATGGCCGTCATCTCGCTCGTGCTGGCGCCACTGTTTATCGCACTCTGATAACAGCAGCTCTTGCGAGTTGCGAATACGTAACGGAGACAGTCTCTCCGCATGTGGGAGGCTGTCTCTCTTGCCTTGCCAGCCGGAAGATATCGCATCGCTTCGCTCACCGAGCGGTCGTGAGACGATACCGGCTTGCCAACAAATAGCCTGTGTGTTAAAATACACGAAATCCGCCCTTGTGACGGATAGCGCATTCGGAGGTGAAATATTGAACAAATACGAAGTGATAATCATCGTTCAGCCTGAAGCGTCGGAGGAGGCAATCGCCCAGGTCTCCGAACGGGCTCAGCAACAGGTAACCCGCAATGGAGGCATCATTCTGAATCTGGAAAATTGGGGGCGCAAGAAGCTCGCGTACGAGATCGAACACCATCCCGAGGGCACATATCTCAAGATGGACTGCGAAGCCCCGGGAGACGTAATCGGAAAACTGGCCAGACACTTCGCGCTCAGCGAGCAAGTCGTTCGCCACCAGATTCTCAAACAGGCGGAGAGAAAGTCAACCGCGGGCTAACAGAGGGGATTCCCGCCATGTCACAGCTCAGCATGATAGAAGTCAACAAGGTATTCCTTGCCGGAAGGCTCACCCAGGACCCCGAGCTTCGCTACACGCCGTCGGGTATTCCTGTCACGACGCTCCGAATGGCCGTAAATTCCACGTTCTTCGGCAAAGACGGCGATAAGAGGGAAGACGTCTGTTATCTAAACGTCAATGTCTGGCAAAAACAGGCGGAACGATGTGTCGAGTATCTCAGCAAAGGCAGACCCGTCTTCGTGGAAGGACGCCTGCAAAGCCGCCAATGGGAAGCCAATGACGGCTCGAAGAGAACCTCCATCGAAGTTGTGGCAAGCCGGGTCCAGTTCATGGATTGGAGCGGTGACCGCGAAGGAGGAGTCGCGCGCAGCGCCGGCTCCGATAACATTCCCGGACCCGAAGACTCCGATGACATACCGTTCTGACAAGTACGGACTCTGCGAATGAACTATCCACTGAAGGGAAAACTCAGGTAAGATATGGCACGGTCAAAAAAATCCTTTGGACGACGTAAAGTCTGTCGATTCTGCGCCGACAAAATCGCGCCCGAAGACATCGACTACAAAGATGTCCAGAAGCTGAAACATTACACGACAGAGCGCGGAAAAATTATTCCCCGCAGAATATCAGGCAACTGCGCGCGGCATCAGCGGGCGCTCGGCATGGCAATCAAACGCGCCCGTATGGTGGCGCTCATGCCCTTTACCGCCGATTGAGGTCGCCAGCGCATGGCGTCGACGAGTTTCCCCGGAACATGTCGTCGTTGCGGGGGACCATATCCACGGCATTGTGGCATAGGGCAGGGAGACCGTTCAGCGCGTCCGCGTTCGGCATTGTCGGCCGCCGCAACCTTACCATTGACACGTCAGAGCGGCGGTGTGTACCTTACGAACAAAACTGGGAAGGAACACCGATGAAGGTCATACTTCGAGAGGAATTGAAAGGTCTGGGAAAAGCAGGCGATGTGATCGACGTGAAAGACGGGTACGCGCGCAATTATCTCATCCCGCGCGACCTCGCTGTCAAGGCGGACCCGGGCCGTATGCGACAGCTTGAGCATGAGAAAAAGGTCCTTCAAGACAGAAGAGACAAGAAGCTGAAAGAAGCCAGAAACATGGCGGAAAAGATCGATAAAACTTCGTGCACCATTCACGTGCAAGTCGGCGAAGAAGAAAAGCTGTATGGCTCCGTCACCGCAATGGACATCGTGGAATCGCTGGGCAAAGAAGGCATGGAAGTCGAAAAAAGAGCCATTCATCTGGAGGAGCCGATCAGGTCGCTGGGCGTATTCACCGTGCCCGTCAAACTCATGCCCGAAGTCGAGGCCAAACTGAAAGTCTGGGTCGTAAAAGCCTGAACGAACCACTTCACCGGAAACAAGTCAAACACGGACATCAACCAGGTCTTTCGCTGCCGACAAGCATTTGTCAGAGAGGTAAACCGCGGTGGCCAGTAAGGATATAGCTATTTCTCCTCGAGTGCCTCCGCACAATCGCGAGGCCGAACAAAGCGTTTTGGGCGCGATGCTGTTCGATGAACGCGCGGTCGCTCAATCCATCGAGAAACTTTCCGACATCCATTTCTACGACGAGGCTCACCGACGCATCTATCGCTCAATGCTCGAGCTGTACAACCAGAACACACCCATCGACCTCATCAGCGTCTCGGAAAAACTGCGCTCGAACGGAGACATCGAGTCCGTGGGCGGGCCCACGTATCTCGCCCAACTTCTCGATATGGTCCCGGACGTCGCCCATGTTGACTACTACTCCCGGATCGTGCTCGAGAAAGCGTGGCTCAGAGAACTGTTGACCGCCGCAACCGACATCATAACCGACGCCTGCGGCGAAGGCCCGGAAGTCGAAGAGGTCCTGGACAGAGCCGAAAAACGAATCTTCGAAATCGTCGAAAAACGGATCACAACCTCCATCTCGCCCCTGGAAGACCTGGTCCATCCGGTTTTTAAGTGGGTTGACGAACTATACAATAACCGCCGCCAGATCACGGGTACCCCGACAGGTTTTGTCGACCTGGACCACATGCTTTCCGGCCTTCAGCATTCCGACCTCCTCATCGTGGCCGGAAGACCCTCGATGGGAAAAACAAGCTTCGCGCTCAACATTGCCCAGCATGCCGCCGTCAGGGAAAAAAAGGCTGTGGCGGTTTTCAGCCTGGAAATGGCCAAGCACCAACTCGTGCTCCGAATGCTGTGCTCCGAGGCTCACTCAAGAGACCTCAGCCTCCGAAGCCTGCAGACCGGCTTCTTCGACGCCAAACTGTATCCCGACCTCACCGACGCGGCCGGCCGCCTTGCGCAGGCAAACATTTTCATCGACGATTCTCCGTCCATCTCGGCAATGGAGATACGGGCGAAAGCCCGAATGCTGAAGGCGAGAAAAAACCTCGACCTCATCGTGATCGATTATCTCCAGCTCATGGAAGAGCGCGTGAGACGCGTCGAGAACCGCCAACAGGAAATATCCATGATCTCGCGCCACTTAAAAGCGCTTGCCCGCGAGCTTGAGGTGCCGGTCATCGCCCTCTCCCAGTTGAGCCGCGCGGTCGAGCGGCGCGAGGAAAATCGGCCGCAACTCGCCGACCTGCGCGAGTCGGGCGCCATCGAACAGGATGCCGACGTCGTGCTGATGCTCTATCGCGAAGAGTACTATTATAAGCTCCAGCATCCGAACGCCGAGATACCGGAAAACCTGCTGAACAAAGCCGAAGTTATCGTCGCAAAACAGCGCAATGGTCCCACCGGCGTCGTGGAACTGAACTTCTTCGGTGACCAGGTGCGTTTTGAAAATCGTGCGAAACGGGACGAACCTTTCTGACCGCACAGAAACGGGACGCGTGTAAACCCAAGCAAGGAGAAAATTATGTTTTCAGGTTCAATGGTCGCACTCGTGACGCCTTTTGACAACGGAGAGGTGGACGAGGCAAAAATTTCGGAGCTGGTCGAGTTTCACCTGAACAGGGGAACCAGCGCCATTTGTCCATGCGGGTGCACCGGAGAGGCCGCCACGCTGACTCATGAGGAACAGCTTCGTATCATCGAAATCGTGGTGGGCGCGGTCGCCGGAAGGATAAAGGTCGTGGCCGGAACAGGTTCGAACAGCACCCAGGAGGCGCTCAAACTGACCCGGGGCGCAAAGAAAGCCGGCGCGGACGGCGCGCTCATGATCACACCGTATTACAACAAGCCGACCCAGCGCGGCCTGATCATGCACTATCAAACTATTGCCAAATCCGTCGATATCCCCATAATGCTTTACAACGTCCCCGGGAGAACCGGCGTCAACATGCTGCCCGAAACGGTGGTGGAACTGTCAAAAATCGACAATGTCGTCGCTATCAAAGAAGCAAGCGGCAACGTCGACCAGGTTAGCGCAATCTTGAGCATGTGCGATATCGACGTTTTGTCGGGAGACGATTCGCTTACGCTCCCGATGCTCGCGGTCGGAGCGAAGGGGGTCGTCAGCGTGGCCGCCAATGTTGCGCCATCAGAGGTGGCCGCGTTGATTGACAGCTTCAATGACTGCAATTTGGAAGAAGCCCAGCAAATCCATTACCAGTTGTTGCCGCTCTTCAAAACGCTCTTCTGCGAAACAAATCCGATCCCGGTGAAACGCGCGCTCAGCATGATGGGACTCATCAATAACGAGTTGAGACCGCCGCTGTATCCGCTGCTGGAGCAAAACGAGCACAAGCTGAAGAAAGTGCTCGAGGAACTGGGACTCTTGGAGGTCGTCTAGACCGGGAGGCGGGAGGCGTGACCTTACGAATCGGCGTTTTCGGCGCAAGCGGCAGGATGGGGCGCCGCATTGTCGAACTGGCCGCGACGGACAGCGACTTCGAAATCATTGCCGGCATCGAATACATGGGCCATCCCGCGCTCGGTCAAACACTCGGAGCGCTGTTCGGAATTCCCGGCCTCGATGCGCCGCTCGTCGGAAACCTTCACTCGGTTATCAACAACCTCGACTGCGTTATCGCATTCGCCACCCCCGTCGCGACAATTGACTGCGTGCACGACGCGCACGCGGACCGCAAGCCGCTCGTCATCGGAACCACCGGCTTCGACGATGGCCAGCTCAATGAAATCAAGCGGCTGAGCCAGCACGTGCCGTGTCTGCTTTCCGCCAACATGAGCGTCGGCGTCAACACGCTGCTCGTCCTCTCCGAACGACTCGCAGAAATCCTGGGCAAGGATTTTGACATAGAAATCGTCGAGGCCCACCACAATCAGAAAAAAGATTCTCCCAGCGGCACCGCGCTCATGCTCGGCGAAGCCGTCGCGAAAGCTACCGGCCGGTCCCTCGGCGAACACGCGCTGTATGGCAGACACGGAATGCTCGGACCCCGCTCAAACGAGGAAATCGGTATCCACGCCATCCGCGGCGGCGACATCGTGGGCGAGCACACCGTCATATTCGCGGGCCGGGGAGAACGTATCGAACTGACCCACCGCGCCCACAGCCGCGACAACTTTGCCCGCGGGGCGCTCCTCGCAGCAAAATTCATTGTCCGTCAGTCCGCCGGATTCTACACCATGCAAGATGTCCTCAAGATCAGATAAAACGAGGCCAGCGTGAACGAATGAACCCTTCATCGAGGGACAGCGCACATTGAAGTCCGACCCCCGCGCCGAATTGCGGCTCTCCCTTCGAAAAACAACCTGTTCATGGCCGCCCCCGTTTGAGCGGGCCGGCCCTTCAACTGCCGCCAATCTCCCGCTTATTCTCCCTCGAAGGTCATGCAGCGACATAGGAATGATGAAACGCAACCGGGAACTCTCGGCCCATGGATGAGAAGAAGTATTGGCTCATTGTTGTCACAAGCCTTCTGTGCTTGACAATAACGTGCGGGGTAGGCTGGTATGTGTTCCCCGTTTATCTTACCTCCATCGAGAGCGAGATGGGATGGAGCCGTTCGCAATTGTCGTTTGCGGTGGCGGTTTGGGCGCTTGCCGGCGGCGCCTGCTCCCCGTTGGTCGGCGGATGGATCGACAGGTACGGCGCCCGAAAAGTAATGATACTGGGTACACTTTTGCAGGCGGTCGCGACGCTCCTCATCGCTCGCATGAACGCGCTGTGGCATCTGTATCTCCTCTTCGTCCTTTCATCAATCGCGAATGCGGCCAACACCCATATACCGGTTGCGGCAGCTATCTCGCAATGGTTTGACAGCAATCGCGGAAAAGCGATGGGAATCTCTCTGCTCGGAATGGGTTTGGGAGGTGTGCTGATTCCGGTTCTCGCCGATATCTTTCTGAACAACTACGGATGGAGAAACGCATACCTCATTTTTTCGTGCTTTTTGTTCGCGCTTCTCGTTCCCATACGGATGGGGATTCCGCAGCGGAAAAGCGCATCCGAACCGGCCCGCCCGCAGAAGGATAATACCACAAAAAACGCATCCGGGAGCGAGAATGCGCTCGCACAGCCGTTTTCCGGAAGCCTCGATGTCGCCGAATCGGCCCGCACCCGAAGCTTTTGGTTCATGGGCTTCGCCGATTTCTTAATCAGCGTCGTGGTCACTTCGGTGATTGTTCACATGGTTGCCTTCACTACCGATGCCGGCATTTCTCAAAGCCAGGCAACCTACGCATATGGAACCTTCCTCGGCATGAATACCCTCGGAATCCTTCTCTTCGGCACGCTCGCCGACACATTTCCCTTACGTGCCATGATGGTCCTCTGTTACGGAATACCCGCCGCAGCGATGCTGTTGCTGTTCAAGTTGCCGTCGCTTGAGTTGCTCTTCGTCTTTGCCGTAATTTTTGGTCTGTCAGCAGGCGGGCGAAGCGCTCTCTGGCCGCTCGCGCTCGGCGAAACCTTCGGCATCGCCCATTTGGGCGCCGTCCTCGGATGGCTCAACATCCTGTTTATGATCGGCAACGCGGTCGGCCCCTATCTCGGGGGCTGCTTGTACGACGCATCCAAGAGTTATCATCTCTTTTTTATGATATGCGTCGGTATCTCGCTCCTGTCGTCCGTCCTCATCTCGTTCATGCGAAAAGAACAGGCGCGCCTCTCCCGTGAATGATATGCCCGCGCGAACGCCGCATGCAGGCGCCAGCGAGCCGAATCGTCCCCGGTCTTAGCGGAAAAAGAAAGAAAACACCTGCGACAGAAAAATCAGGCATCTACTGTCTCGTTTGGAGGAAGGGATTTTTTCAACTCGATCTCGGCGCGAATGCGCTCGTGTTCGGCCTGAGTGATGGGATACCGCCGAAGCAGAAAGTAGCAGACAGCAAAGCAGGTGGCGGGAACAATGCTGTACAGGAATTTCATGGTCCAAAAGATGCGGAGCGGTTGCTCTACGTTCGGTGTATATCCCATCAGCGCAAGCGCCTGGAGCCCTATGAAGGCTGTCAGGCCGACCGCCCCTTTCTCGATAAAGAACCACACCCCGAAGTAGGCCCCTTCTCTCCGCCTTCCCGTCTCGAGCTCGTCCAGGTCAATAACATCGGCCATCATCGAATACGCGAGCGCCAGCGTGCAGCCGTAGCCGAAGCCGGCGAGACCGGCGAGGACGATCCAGACGAGCCACGTGCCCGTGTGATAATACATGGAGAGCGCAAACACGACCGACGACATGATGAGGCCGTATGACCATGTCTCCTTCTTACCGATGCGCCGAGAGAGTCGCGTCCAGAACAGAATCGAAACCGAGGCGCACAAGAGATATGAGACTATGATGACCGGGGCAATCTTCGGCATTTTCACGACGTAGTCGGCCATGTAAAGAGTCAGAACGGGCACAAGCGAATTCCCCATGAGCGCAATGACGAACGTCACCAGCAGAGTCCTGAAGGGACGATTTTTGAAAATGACCTTCATGCCTTCCCGCAACGCAATAGGGGTCTGCTTTTGAAAATCCGGGTTCTCCCGAAGATTGAAAAACGCAACGAAAATGAATACGGCAGTGACAAAGCCGGTGACGCCGGCCAGCGCCGAGTATCCCGTTTGCTTGCTCCCCATCAGCACCGCGAACGCGGGGGGAGCAAGCGTGCCGACCAGGGTGCCGAGAACGCCCAGTCCCTCCCGAACACCCGTGAGCACCGTGCGCTCGTGATAATCCATGGTCAGTTCCGCCCCGAGCGAGTTGTGCGGTATCGAAAACACTGTCCAAAACGTGTATGTGAGCAAATACGTCGCGGTAACATAAAAAAATGACGCCCACTGGCCGATGTCGGAGGGAGGTGTCCAGAGGAAAAAATACGCGATAGCCACAGGCGCGGCGCTGATGACAAAATACGGACGCCGCCGCCCCCACCGCGACCTCGTGTTGTCTGAGAGGTATCCCATCAGCGGGTCGGTGGCGGCATCCCAGAACCGAGCGATCAGAAAAGTCAACCCGATAAGCGCCGGACTGACCAGCAAGTCGTCGGTGTAGAACTTGGGAAGATACACAACGACCGCGAGAAACATCGCAGCCGAGCCGAAGCGAGGCAGTCCGTAACTCACAATCTCGCGCGACGACAGCGTCCGGCCCAGCGGCCGCGATAAATTCCCGGTCATCCGAAATTATGTCCTGATGGGCATTCGCGAAGCGCCCGTGTTTTCTCTCAATGCGAGTTTGGGTGGCTCCTCGAAACCGGATTATACCGGCGGCGCCGAACAAATGTAAAGCAAATTCGAATCTCCCGCCGTTTCGAAAAGGCTCCTTCCCGAACGGTTTTCTCGGAGTCGGGAAACTTGCGTCCCCTGAACGTGCGACAAAGCCGCTCGCTGATTTTCCGCGCATGTTCCATGTCCACCTTGGGCTCGAAGGCCGCCTGCGCGAGGATGCGTTTTACCACGGACCGGAGTGACCGCCCTTCCTCACTGGCTCGCGCCTTCAGGCGTTCCACCACTTCATCGTCCAACTCCCCGACCAGTATCCGCGCCATGCGCGCCCCCGTGGTCAAACGTCTTTCATCCGCATTCATCCGCATCCATCTGCCGTTACCAAAATTTCTGTTGCCTTCATCAGTTCATCCGTGTCACTCGTTATGATGAATGACCGTCGCGTTTGCAAATTCGCAATCCGTGGTCAACCCGTAATTTCTCTGCGTTCATTCGTGTACTCGGCGTTCAAAGGATAAGCCGCATTGACAGGGCCGGAAGAAGTGTGCTAGATTTGGGAAAAATTTGCTTCGGCTTACGGGACTCCTCTCATGATAACCGCCTGCGAGATCGCCACCGACTTTCGTTTATGCCGGCCTCTCCGATGCAATAACAACGAATGGCACGAATTACGAATCACGGACAAAGGCAACAGAATCTGGGGAACCGCGGCTCCTTCGACAGGCTCAGGACAGGTTCACATGGATTTTCACCGATTGAAGACAAAAGACAGAAATGTGGAAGCCGCGGATGAACGCGGATGAAAGACTTCTGACCATTCCCATTGAATTGTCGAAGAGATTCGTTGTGACGTGAACGAGAAACCGCAGGAAATCATTCTCGCCGTCGACGGCGGCGGCACCGCAACCCGATGCCTGGCCATCGATTCGACGGGCAGGGTCCGGGGCGAGGGACGAGGGGGACCCTCCAACCATATACTCACGCCGATGGATGTCGTGCGAACGTCACTTAGCGACGCCATTCGGGGCGCCCTCGAGGCATCAGGGCTGCAGTCCGATGCCGTGCGCTATCTCAGCCTGGGGACCGCCGGAATCGGACCCGGCGGACTCGGCAAGGAGCCGATCGAGGAACTTGCGCGCGAAATCATGCCCGGCGCCATGGTGACCGCCACCGGCGACATGGTCATCGCGTTTCACGGCGCAATCATGGAAGGATACGGAGTAGTGGCCAATGCGGGCACGGGTTCGGTCGTCTACGGCGTGTCGCCGTCGGGCGCGGAGAGGCAGGTCGGCGGGTGGGGCCACATTCTCGGCGACGAGGGCAGCGCATACGATATCGCGGTGCGCGGTCTGCGCGCCGGCGCGCGCCACTTCGACGGCAGAGCTTCGTTCACGGCGCTGGTCGACCGGATGCCCGAGGCTCTCGATGTTTCGGACTATATCCAGGTGGCTTTCAAGCTGTATGGCGCGAACCTGTCCCGCGAGGAAATCGCCGCTCTCGCGCGGGTGGTCGCGAACGCGGCGAAGGAGGGCGACACGGCGTCGCAGGAAATTCTGAAGACGGCCGGCGAGGAGCTTGCCCTTGCGGTGGCTGTGGCGATACGCGAACTGGGGATGGATGAGACGCGGACGCCGGTCTCATATGTCGGCTCGGTCTTCGATGCGGGAGAATGGATCACGCGCCCGTTCGCCGAGGCGGTCGCGACGCGGTGTCCGATGGCGAGGGTTGCGCCACCGAAATTTCCCGCCATCATCGGGGCGTTCGTTCTCGGCGCCAGAGAGGCCGGCTGGAAGCCGGACGCCGATATGCTGGCAAAGATAAAGAACTGTCTGTCTGCGGCGTGAACCATCGGGAAGAACACGGATTAAGGGCAAAAAAGCAGAGACATGGAAACCGCGGATGAACGCAGCGCGGCGGAGCCGCAACCACCTTTCGCTTCAGGGACAGTCCCGATTCTACGACACTTCGCGCCCGTAAATCTGGGACAGTCCCTTTCGCTCTGTATCGCATTGTCGCCCTTGACATTATGAAATTCGCGGCGTGAAAATCACGACACACATTCAAAAAATCAACGGTTAGCAATGCGGATGAACGCGGATTAGAAGATTGAAACTTGGAAAAAGTGAAACTCCCCCGAAAGGAGCCGGGGGCATCTTTGGGCTACAAGCAAAAAACGCTTGTGCCCTTCGGGCAGCCGCTGCATCTCCAGACAGGAGTCTGGAGTTTTGTGCGGCAAAAGAAGAGAAACGGTTGTCTTTGCGCTCTTTGCGCCTTTGCGGTTGATACAACCCTTCAGATGATTTTTTGTCAACCGCGGAGAGCTCAGCGCTGTGGAGCCGCAACCAAACTTTTAGAACACGAATGACGCGGACTAACAGGGGTATCGTAGGAGGAGAAAGACACCATGCGAAGAAAGGTCGGGCTTTTGTTGCTGTCGGCGCTGGTTCTTTTGATGTTTCCGACGGTTTCGCCGGCGGACACGATCGTGCTCAAGAGCGGACGAGTTATCGAGGGCGAGATTGTCGAGGAGACGGAAAACCTCGTAGCGATCGAGATGGAGACGGGCACGGGCTTCTTCAGCAAGGAGGACATAAAGTCGATCAACAAGACGCGGCTGGATGTCGCCGAGGGCCGCGTGATGGAGTTCGAGGGGGCGGTCGAGGTTCTGCCGAAAGGAGAGCTCGAATGGAAGCCCGCCGAGAAGGGCATGCCGCTGGATGAGGGCGACCAAATCCGAAGCGGTCCCGACTCGAAGGCTGTGGCGATATTCGCGAACCAGCTCATCATGGCCGTCGAACAGCAGAGCGAGGTCGAGCTGGAGAAACTGCAGAAATCGAGAAAGGCGGGCATCAACATCAAGGTTAATCTGGACAACGGGCAGATATGGAACGACGTGGGCGCCCTCAGGCAGAAGCGCTCGAAGTTTTACGTGGAGACCCCGACCGCGGTTACCGGCGTGCGCGGAACGGTCTTCACCGTGAAGGTCACGCCCGAACTGGTTACGCGGGTGGCGGTGGTGCAGGGAGAGGTCGATGTCCGCACGCGCGGCATGATAATGAGTCCGAAGAAGCTTGGCGAGAACAATATGACCGACGTCGCAAAAGACACGGCGCCGGCCGCGCCTACAACCATATCGGAAGAATTTCTGGCGCAGTGGAACGAATATAAGGGAACGTTCCGGCTCCTCAGAATCGGGATGGTCGGAGGGTACATCGGGTTGTCGCCGACTCAAACGCTCTTTGCGGGCGTGGCCATTGGAATCCTCATCATCGTTGTTCTGGTCGTGCTGCTTGTGAGACGCCGGGCAGCGTAAGCGAGCGGCAACTTGACAATATGGACGGCCGGAGGGTTTCTCCCTGCAAGGGACACAGCGGCATTTCCGTATGAATTCAGAAAGCGATACGAAACTGCGGGCGGGCTTTGCGTCGGTTGACATAACCCCGACCGCCCTGCTTCCGATGGGGGGATATATCAATCGGACCGGGCGCGCGCGCGGTGTTCATGACCCGCTGCATGCAAAGGCTGCAGTCTTTCGGCGCGGCGCCAATTCGGTGGTCCTGCTGTCGCTCGATATTCTCTTCGTCACGCGCGAATGGGCATGCGACGTGAGAGAGGCTATTTCGAACGCGCTCGGAGCGCCGCCCGGCCATATTCTTGTGGCGGCGACGCATACGCATTCCGGACCGGCCATATTCTCGCCGTTGACTGAGCGGAGCAGCGAGCTTGTCAGGCATGAGCAAACCCTGCTTGAGAAGTGTGTCGAGGCTGCGGACCGCGCATGCAAATCGACCGAAGAATCGATGATCCGGGTCGGTAGAGCCCTGTCGCGTGGCATCGCGCAAAACCGGCGGCGCCCATCGGAGACGACCGAATCTCCGGTGTCGGTCATCCGGGTCGAGAACCGCTCCGGCAAAGCGCTCGGGCACATTGCATCGTTCGCCTGCCATGCCACCGTGATGTCGGCCTCGAATCTCGAATACTCGGCCGACCTTCACGGCGCCGCAGCCGGGTACGTGGAAGAAAATTTCGAGGACTCGGTCTGCGTTATGTTCAACGGGGCCGGCGGCGACACAAGCACGCGGTTCACTCGAACGGAACAGACGTGGCGCGAACTCGAGCGGATGGGCAGGAGCCTGGCCGGATGTGTTTCCGAAGCGAGCCGGAACTCGGTGGCGATTCGGGACAATCCTATATCCGCTCGGAGCGTCACCCGCGAATTCGCGTTTCGGGATGTTCCCGACATCGAGGAATCGCAGAGTCAGTTTGACAAGGCGTCGGCGGATTTCCGGAACGCGGTCGACTCCGGCAGCGCGGAATCAGCCTCGCTCGCCCGCTCGATGGTCGAGGGCGCCGCCGCCAGGCTCTATCTCAGCCGAACCGGCGGATGGAAGCGCCTCTTCGCTTCGGAACGGGCGCGCGTGGAGATTCAAGCGATTCGGGTCGGCGACCTGATGGTCTGTGGTTTGCCCGGCGAATTTTTCGCCGCCCGAGAAGAGAGGCTTCGGAGAGCGGCGGAGCCCGGGGTCGGACTCGTCATCGGATACGCCAACGGCTACTGGGGCTACCTGCTTCCACCCGAGGAAGCCGAGAAAGGCGGATACGAGCGCCTGATGTCGCCTTTGCATCCGGAGGACGAGCCTGCGATATTGAGTGAAGCAGAGAACCTGATCAAAGAGATGAAAGAGGGCGTGTCGCCGGAATAACTTTCCGGGCGCTTTTGGTGTCATTCTGAGCTCTTCGAGTCCCTCCGGTTAACTCTCGCGAAGAATCTCGCGATTGATTGCGCCAAAAAAGAGAGATTTTTCGTCGCTTTGCTCCTCAGAATGACAGTATGGATGAAATAGCCTTTTCGGCAACAGGCCCACGGGAGGAACGGAGAGAAAGCTTTCCCAAAGGATTTGCACGGATCTGGAACAAAAAACAACGGAGATTTTGGAACCGCAGATGAACGCTGATGAACGCTGATTAGAAGACTGTCGAGCAGAAAGCAGGAAACAGAGAAACGTTTTTCTTTGCGCTCTTTGCGTCTTTGCGGTTGACCCAGCGCTCCAAATGATTTTTTGTCAACCAACGGAGAACACGCACAGAGAACACGGAGAACAAGAAGAAAGATACCTTCGGGTAGATGAAAGCGTTTGTCATCATTCGGAACAGCGCCGAATCTACTGGCGGAGTCACGCGAGAGTGATTCGCTCAGCAGGTGAAACCGAAAAACGCTTTTCAGACAACGAAGAAACAAACAAGACTTTTTGAACCGCAAAGAAACGAAGGGCACAAAGGGGAAAAACTTTTTTGAAACCACGGATCCATTCGACCGGCGCTCAGGACAGGTTTTGCGCCGGTTTTACACGGATTAAAGACAAAGAACAGGGATATGGAAACGCGGATGAACGCGGATTCCGGTGTGGTCGCAGCGAAACTTGGCTTCAGGGACAGTCTCTTTCGCCCTGTTACCATTATGAGAGGCGCAGCATGAAAATCACGACAGAAATTCAATAAACTAAACGTTAGCGGTGCAGACGCACGCGGATTAGAAGACCGACGATCGGAAAAAGCGAATGATGGAACCGTTTTTCTTTGCGCCTTCGCGGTTCAACAGCGCGTGCGGGGCGCCGGCCAGCCGAGAAAGGAATGCGCGTATGCACGAAGAAATATATATCGCTGAACTGGTCAGCCTGCTTGGCGGGCTGCTGGAGAAGCAGCGCGAGAGCCTCGAAAAGGCAGCGGATATCGTCGCGAACTCGATGCTGAAAGGCGGAGTAACCCACGTCTTCGGCACGGGCCATTCGTCGCTCGTGGCGCAGGAGGTGTTCATGCGTGCGGGCGGGCTGCTCCCCGTTGACGCCATCTTGGATGAGAGGATTCTGTTGAGCGGCGGCGCCTTGAATAGTTCGGCCATGGAAAAGCAGGACGGGCTCGCCGCCGAGATACTCGGGGCGCACACGGTCCACCGGGAGGACGCCGGAATCGTCATATCGAATTCCGGCCGCAATGCCGTTCCCGTCGAGATGGCCCTCGAGATGAAAGCGAAAGGAATACCCGTGATAGCAATCACAAGCGTGCAGCACTCGTCTTCCGTTGGTCCTTCGCATCAGAGCGGAAAACGACTGATGGACATTGCGGATGTCGTTTTGGACAACAAGGCGCCGCATGGCGACGCGACGGTGCGAATTCAGGGGCTTGCCTGCGCTATGGGGGCCGTGTCAACCGTGACCGGCGCCGCGATTATCAACAGCGTGTTCCTTCGAGCAGCGGAAATACTGTTGGCAAGAGGCGAAGAGCCGCTCGTGCTGCCCAGCGGCAACGTCGAGGCTGCCGACTTCGAACGCATCCAGACGGCCATGGGAAAATATCTCGGCCGCATCAAATACGTATAGAGAGGAGCTGACGCCGTGGCAAAGGGAGATATCCTTTTCAAGAACGGGACCGTGATTCTTCCCGATACGGTCCTCTTCAAGAGCGATGTGCTGGTGAAAGAGGGAAAAATTGCGGAGGTCGGCCCCGACCTGAGGCTTCCCCGGGGGGCCGAGCTCATCGACGCGACCGGCCACAACGTTTCGCCCGGATTCATCGACATCCATCTTCATGGCGCGAGCGGGCAGATGTTCGAGCTCGCGGACGAAAGCGGCTACGCGCAGGTCGCCGAGACGCTCGCACGCTACGGCGTCACCGGCTTCCTCGCGACCCTGTCGGTGATGCCGCACGAGACCACCCTCGACGCCATCCGCACGGCGGTCAGCTTCTCGAAGTCGCTCAGGGGCGCAAAGCTCCTCGGAATCCACATGGAGGGGCCATACCTCAGCCCCGAGATGCCGGGAGCGCAGCTCGTCGGCGCGATGCGAACCCCATCGACGACCGAACTGGAACAGTATCTGGATGAGGCGCAGGGACTCATAAAAGTCATGACGCTGGCGCCCGAACTCGACGGAGCGCTTGAACTGATACCGCTGTTGCGGGAACGAGGAGTTGTCGCCGCCGCCGGACACACGAACGCAACCTTCGAGCAAATCCG
Source organism: uncultured bacterium (assembly GCA_964453435.1). Classification (GTDB taxonomy): domain Bacteria; phylum Abyssobacteria; class SURF-5; order SURF-5; family SURF-5; genus CAYVQZ01. The sequence goes on along the minus strand of CAYVQZ010000004.1, from coordinate 64,443 downwards.
GCTCGCCGTGCAGGAGGGTCTCACCCACATGGCGCACACCTTTAACGCGATGCGCGGGCTGCATCACCGCCAGCCGGGCGCCGTCGGCGCGGCCCTCGTCATGGACCTGCTGACGACCGAGTTGATTTGCGACGGCCATCACGTCGCCCCGGCGACCGTAGACGTCGTGCTGAGATGCAAACCAAGGGATAAGGTGGTGCTCATCACCGACTCCGTGGCCGCGCTGGGGTTGCCCGAAGGTGACCACGATTTCCTCGGAATGCCGGTGAGCGTGAAGGACGGCGCCGTGCGGCTCAAGCACTCCGACAACCTCGCGGGCAGTGTCCTAACCTTGAACAGGGCGATCAAGAACCTGTTTGAATGGTTCCCGAAAATTCCGCTGCAGCAGTTCTTTTTGATGGCCACGCTGAACCCGGCGCGGACCATAGGGATAGACAACAGCAAGGGACAAATCGCAGTCGGCATGGACGCCGATATCGTCCTTGTGGACGAAAATTTCGAGGTCTCGTTGACGATGCTCGAGGGACAGATAGTGTATCGCCGGGCGTGAGGCTTCAGCATCAGGGTTTTTTTACCGGAGACCCGGCAGAGGGGGCGGTGAAAGCGCGCCACGGCTCGATGGCGCTCGCTTCGGGGGCGGTGAGTAGGTCCGATAATTCCACTGGGTGGTCTTCTGCTCTCGATTGTCATGTTGCCGAGAAGCCAGCGCAGGGGGCTGTACCCAATTACGGAATCTCCTTATTTCATCGCTGAGCGGAGCGAAGTCCCGCGCACTCGCGGGATAGATTGGTGGACTGCCCCCGAAGCACGGATTTCCAACCCTGAGACAAACTCACAGTCCCTGCGCCGGCCAATCGTGGAACAGTTTCGCTGTTCCCGGCGACGACTTTCGGGTTAAATGCACAGGCGAACGCGTATGCCACTATCGGGCGCACAGGTTGAGTCGGTGTTGATCCGCAAGTACAGGCCGGAGGACCGACAGGCGCTGAGGACGATTTGCTACGATACGGGACTGATGGGCGAACCGATTGACCCGTATTTCGGTTGCGCCGACCTGTTTGCGGATTACTGGATGAACTACTACACCGACCACGAGCCCGAATCGGCGTTTGTCGCCGAGATGAACGGCGGAGTTGTCGGATACCTGGTCGGCTGCAAGGACACTTGCGTTTATCGCGAGGTCCAGAAAAACGTCGTGATGCCGGCGATTCGCCGCAAACTCTTCACATTCGGCTACAGGATTGACCGGCGCTTCTTCGCGTTTGTGTTCAGGTACCTGCGGAGCATGTGGCGAGGCGAGTTCCCCGACGAGCCGGCCGACGCGTTCCCCGCGCATCTGCATATGAACGTCGTTGACGGCTGCCGGAACGCCGGAATCGGCTCCAAACTCCTGGCTGAGTATCTGGAATACCTTCGCAAGAACGGCGTGCGGGGATTGCATCTTGGCACCACATCATACAATAAGCTTGCGGTGCCCTTTTACGGGAAATGGGGCTTTCGCCTTGTCTCGCGCCATCCGTTCACAATGTATGACGGCATCATACCGGAAAAGTTAGAGGCGCTCTTCTTTACGCGAACAATCGAATGAGGGATAAGACGGGAGGCGGAAAAATGATTCAGCGCAGATACAACCCCAATCTTTGCCTCGCCATCATGGTGGTGGCCGTCGTCGTCGCGCTCGCGCTCGGCATGCTCGAAAAACAGTTCGGAATATTCGACGCGGCTGACGCGCTCGCGATTAAGACGGTGAAATCCGTTCGCTCCCAATACGGGAATGTGGGCATGGCCGCCGTCACGGCGATGGGCGGCGAGACGGGCTTGATGATTGTCGTGTTCATACTTTTCTGGCTGGGATATACAACCGAGTTCGTAATATTCCTCCTGTTATTGCTCTTCGGGAACGTGGTCAACGCGCGCATGAAGGAGTTTTTCGAGCTGTCCCGGCCGAGCAGCCATGAGATCGCCCGGGTGGTTGACGCCGACGGCTACGGCTACCCCAGCGGCCACAGCCAAAACGGGATGTTCTATTCATGGCTCATATACATGTTCGTCCGGAAGTATTGGTATCTCTGCCTCATCCCGGCGCTGCTGATGGCCGCGAGCCGAATCTACCTGGGGGTGCACTACTTTTCCGACACGGTCGGCGGGCTGCTGCTCGGATTCGGGCTTGTGGCGGGCGCTATGGGGATTTACGGATACGTTCAAGATTGGGATGCGGCCCGGAAATCGATTCGGAAATCGGCCATGCTCAAGGTCGCGCTTTCTCTCGCGCTTTCGGCGGGGTACCTGGTGTTCGCGTGGGGATTGCCCGAAGCTTTCAGGTACTCCGGATTCCTCGCCGGCTTCTTCATTGTTTACTCGATGCTTGGTTTCCGCTGGCAGTCAAGGAATCCGTTCTTTTCGTTCATCGTCATCCTGGTCGGCGTCATCGTTTTGCTCTCGCTTCGGGTGGGACTCTCAGCAGTCCTTCCGCCGACCGCCGCCGGCAACTATTGCAGATACTTGATTCTTGGCGTCATACTGGCAGCGTCTCCGCTTGCGTTCACGAAACTCGGATTGCTGAAGCGAACGGCTGCGGAAACGGGTGCGACCGCCGAACAAGGCCCGGCGGAAGAGACGACATCGGAGCCGGAAGAACACGTGTGAACCGAGGCGGGAACGACGGCTCGAGAGAGTGTCCCGCGATTGATTCTGAGGGTTGTTCGCTTCGGGAACAGTCCCGATTCTACGGCCTCGACAGGCTCGGCCCGTAAATCTGGGACAGTGAATATGTCCCATGGTCGGTAATCCGTGCTTTGGGGGGCAGTCCTCCAATCTATCCCGCGAGTGCGCGGAACTTCGCTCCGCTCAGCAATGAAATAAGGAAATTCCGTAATTGGGTACAGCCCCCAAAGCCTGTTGTTCGACAAAATGTGCAGCCGTGAGACAGTTTCACAGTCCCCTTCGCTCGGCAATCGTGAGGCAGTCTCTCGAACTCAATGTTGCTTGGCTCGGGCGAGCAGCACGTTGGTTTCGCGGAGCCTTCGGGAGAGCATCCTCGCGAAATTGAACATGAGCCGGATCGCGACGCTCTTGGTGAGAAGTTTCTCGACCTTGTGTTCATCCAGCGCGAGCAGCACGCAGTCATCCAGGGCGACGGCTTTGGCCGAGCGTTCGTGCCGGTCGAACAGGGCCATTTCCCCGAACGTTTCTCCCGGGCCGAGCACGGCAAGAGCCCGGTCTCCGTCGGGCCCTTCGTCGAGTATCTCGATTCGCCCCCTCAAAATGACATACATCTCATGGCCGGGGTCGCCCTTGTGAAAGATCACGTCTCCGGGCATAATTTTCGATTGGAGCGCCATACCCATGATTTTGATGCAGTTTTTGAACTCGATGCCGTCGAAGAGCTCTATCGATTCGACCAGTGGTCGATATTTCTCGTACTTCGCATATTTATCTTCGGAAACCTCAGGCATAATCGAACGCTCCTGTTCTCGGGTTGCGCCCGCTCCGACCCACAGGCGGCCTCGCCCTTGATAGCGCGGCGGTTATAAATGGTGTCAATCCAACTCAACAATCCCCTTGTGCCGGGAGTTCGCCTCTCCCGTCGCCCCGCCTCCTCTTTTCACCTCCGGCAACCGGAGCAGGTACTCATGTTCTTTCACAAATTCGTCGGGAACCGGCTCGGCCGACGATTTCTTCCGCTTTGAATCGAGCACCTGGACGACCAGCCGCCCCTGTTCCCTCGATGCCTCCGGATCAAAATAATAGATGTGCTCGAGGTCGGACGGCACCGAGACAAATATGCCCGACTCATATCCGGGGGGGCGTTGCGGGATGGGCTCGAAGATTATCCCGTCAACCGACTGGCCGGAGTTAAATGCATCGAATTTAATGAGCGACCCGTGCCCTGCTTTCCGAAGCTTTTCGAAAAGATTCTCTATTTCCGGAGCGTTCAACTGCTGTTCCTGTCGGTCGTAGCGCCGATGTGCTCCTTGCCTGTAATAAACCCCGATGCGCGTTGGAGTGTTCCAAACGCCATGGAAACACCCGGAATTTTAACCACCATTTAAGTCGCAAACGGTTTGATTGTCAAGTGGAGCAGGGAAAACGAGCTCGTCTCACGATTCGGCGTCGTGGAGTGACCGCTTCCCGAGCGGCGCGGGCACTCCAACTTGTGGGGGACAAGCCTATTATGGTAGTATGGCCTCGGAAGACGGAGATTCCGCTATGGATTCCACATCCGAAAAAGAACAACAACCGAAGCAGAACGAAAAGAAAACCATGTCCGTCAGCTTCGCTGACAAGACACAGCTCAACCGATTCTGCTGGATATTCCTCCGCAACGCGCTGAAGGATGAGGAATGGCGGACGCGTGCAAGTGCGGCGTGGGCAATTGGGGTTGCGGCCGAACGTCTGCCGGAGGAGTTCGTGAAACACGCTCTCGATGCTTTGACCGAAACGATTTCCGACCGTGACGGATTTGTCAGATTTTGGATTATTGAAGCTATCGGCAAACTGGGCGCCGAGGAGAACATAGCGACCGTCAGAACAGCCTTGAACGATAAGGACGACTACGTTCGAGTCACCGCGGCCAAGGCTTTGAGACAGATTGGCGAGCCCGAGGGCTCACGAATGTTGGTTCGTGTCCTCGAATCTTCACCCAGCGAGATCACCACCGCCTCGAAGGAATCTCACCGCCGCAGGAGGACATGGAAACTCAAGGTCTTCGCGATTGAATGTCTCGGCGAGATTGGTTCGCTTTCAGCGATTCCCTCGTTGCTTCGGTTGCTGAAGGAACCGCACTGGCCGATACGGGCAAGCGGCGCCTGGGCGCTGGGCATGATCGGCGACCGAAGCGCGGTACCGAATATACGTCCCCTCCTGCATGACCGGGAGAAAATCGTTCGTATCAGTGCAGCGGAGGCGCTTGGTCGGCTGGGCGATGAGAGCTCGGTGGGGTTGTTGAAGTCAATGCTGACCGACACCGACAAAAAGTTGAAGTACAAGGCAGCCGAATCTCTTGCCAAGCTGGGATACAGGACCGGCGTGGAGTTGCTCGCTGACGCGCTCCAGGACCCCGACAGAAGTGTGCGAATTATGGCAGTGACCGCCCTCGGAAAGGTCGGAGATTCTTCGGTGGTCGACCTGCTCCGCAAGGAAACGGAGAGCGAGGATTGGCAATTGCGGGCGGACGCGGCCGTAGCCTTGGGCCGCATCGGAGACATTCGCGCTCTGGACTGCCTGAAAAAATGCCTCGAGGACCCCATCAAGAACGTCCGCGTTTGCGCAGCAGCGGCCGTTCTGATGCTTCCCCAAACGTGAATCCGCTCATTTCTTCGGACCAGCCACCGGCCATGTGTCGCCCCATGGGACGGGAGGCAGATTCTCCAGCCGTCTCACCTCGTTTATGGTCATGATTCCCGACCGGACAAGACGCTCCTGCACTTGCGATTTGACATCCTCGTTTTCCTTAAGCGCGTCGATTGCCGAAGTGTCGAAGCGAACAAAAAGGCGTCGCTTTTCCCGTGAGCCGGTCGGCTGGAACACCGGCGCAAGTGAGCTGTTCAGTTCCTGCTCCAGCTTGCGGAGCTTTGGAATAATCGTCTTCTGCCAAAAGGCCCGATTCTGGTGTTCGGCATTCGCGTAGTTGGCGTATTCGTAAATTCCGACAAGAGCGGGGGGAACCTTGAAGACCGAACAGATTTCCTCCCGGCAGAATTTTCGCTGTTTCAAAAATTCCATGTCTCTGGGACTCAGGCCGATGGGCTTGTATTTCAAGCCTTCCTCGAGGACCGCGATACGATGCGCTCGCGCGGACCCCTTATGTCCTTCCTCCCATTGTTTTCTCAAGCGATTGAAGGCTTCTTCTCCCAGAGACGTGTCTGTCTCGAGCACCCCGCCGGGATGCGCTCCGTTCTTGAAAAAGGCTTTGTTATAGGCGACGCAGTATTGGTCGATTGTAATCGAATTGCGGACGGCGGCAATTGGTCCGAGTCCGTAATAGTCGTTTGCCGGGTTGAAGTGCTTAAAATGAATCACTTCGTCACGTGAGAGCGACACGGTTCGTCCGTTGATCTCATAAATGTAACCTTTGACGAAATCGGACTTGTCCGGCACAATCTTCACTCGGTCCGGCCGCATCGGGTAGATTGCGGTCGGCACGCCCTCCGCGTCCCTCTCGATTTCCCAGTAGCAGTTGCCCGAAAGCTCGAGAAAAGAGGCGGTCGCCTCCCAGAGGTCATACGCCGAGATGTGCGGATTCACAGTGGAAAGCAGCCGGGCAAGGCGGCTGTCGGAAAGCTCCTCAATAGAGTCGGCCGATTCCAGGTAGACCTTCAGGGGCGTCCCCGCGATGGCCGTAGATATCGTGCTCACGCAGGCATATACCCACACCACCTGGCCGTAGGCCATTGCGTAGTCTTCATAGTTTTCCGGCCGTTCCTTGCCCAGCCTTTCCTCAAAATCATCCACCAGTATCTCTCGGGCTCGATGAGCCTTTTCGTAACCCAGAATTCTTGCAAGCCTGTCTATAAGCTTCATCTTGCGGCCTCCGTCGTTTTTCCTTTGGGCTTCGTTGCATTGCAACCGCCGTTTTCAGAAGTGTCATACCATTGCCGACGCGGCTCGCTCAAGGAAATAGTCGTTAATCCTTGAAGTTTCCTTTGTAAGGTAACGCCTGACAATGGGTAACGGGCTCGAAACGCGGACAGGGCGCCGCATGGAAATCACGATAGAAATTCAAGAAGGCGATTATCGGCGGCACAGAAGAGGCGTGAAGGAAATGAATGTGTCCCACGGTCGGTAATCCGTGCTTCGGGGGCAGTCCGCCAATCTATCCCGCGAGTGCGCGGGACTTTCGCTCCGCTCAGCGAAGAAAAGACGGGGGGATTCCGTAATTGGGTACAACCCCCAAAGCTTGTTGTTCGGCAAAATGTGCAACCGTGAGACAGATTCACAGTTCCCTGCGCTTGGTAATCGTGAGACACTCTCAACTGGGGGAGTTGTCAGAGAAGCTCCGATAATGGACGAAGCTCAAAATACTCCTTCCGAATACAAAGGAGTCGCCGTCAGCGACGGCGCCTGTTCAGATGGAAAGTCTTGATCCCCGGCCATCCGGCCATCGGCGCCGTGGAGGTCATCGATTTTTCCTGCGTTTCCGGTTTCTGTCGCAAGAAGTGAAGGCGGACGCCCATCGAGGGCCTCCCGAATTGTCGGAACAAGCGCCGCAGCTATTTTTCTGCGCCCATCCACGGTGCAGTGGCCGTATATATCCACGAAATGGTCATAGGCAAGCAAGTCCGAGAGGTCCGCAAAATAGACGTGCCTTCCTCGTGCAGCCTGCCGAATTCGAGATATCGAGTGCTCGAGCGCGAGCCTGTCCAAAATACCAGACTCGCTGAATCGCTCGTAATTAAGCGGCCAGATGAAAAACAATATCCCGGTCCCGCGCTGCGAAGCCGCCTGCGCGAGCGCCTGAACTTCTCTGAGGGTAAGATTCGATTTTTCCACATGCATGGGAAACCGCAAGCCCAGCGTCTGCGGGTCGGCGGCGAGTTTCTCGGGGCCGAATTCGTCTCTCGGCGGCTCGAGTTCGGGAACCGACATCGGGACCACGGTGCGCGCCAGCAGAAAAGCAAGAGGTTTCAGCTTGTTATCGAGAACCCACGCCTTTATTCCGAACCGATAAAGCGTATGAAAGGAAAGCTTGTATTCGACATGCTTGACGGGAGATATTCCTCTCGCCCTCAACGGATTGTACTCCGCCGAATTCAATTCGGGCCGCAACGGCACGAACGCAGAAAGTTCCGGATGGTGTCCGTCGGGGCCTTCTTCCCACGGATATCCGAAAAACTGCCAGTTGATGGGAACAATGAGGAGGTCGGGCGAGAACTTTTGCGCCCGGTAGAACAGGCAATAGTAATCGAACATGCCTGCCCGCGGGAAAGCCCATTCGGACACACAGACATCCCGCTCGAGACCCTCGCCTTCCAGGGCGTTCCGTATCAATCCGGGCAGGTGCACATCGAAGTTGTCGGAGCATGCGGTGAGGTCAGGCGGCCAAAAAGAATTCGAATCGCCGAAACACAAGACGTTCGAGGTCCCCTGCCCTATGTCTTGGCTGGAGCAGTTTGCTTTGAGAATGGAATATGGTTTGAATTTGGTAGCGCCAACAAGGATTTCGCGCGTTCCGATCGCCCGAATGCTCAGAACCGTAATTGTTGCAAGAATGGCGAGGTAGTAGAAACCGATCTTGAGGAGAGCGTATTTGCAAACGCTTTTTTTCCCAACCATAGTGCGCCACCCCTCCTAGAATTGGAAGTAGATGAATCGGCGCTCGGTGGTGAAAAACAGGTATATGGCAATCGTTACGCAGGAGTAAGCGAATCCTTGGACAGGCTCAGGTAACTTGATAAACCACTCTTCAAGGTCCCATTTGCTTCTCAGTATATGGCTGTAGACGGCAATCACAAGCATAATCACAATCGTCGCTTGAACGGATTGGATATCGAGACCGGCCGTGAAAATGTTCTTTACGATTGTGCCCGCCACCTGCACCGACTCGGCACGGAAAAGAACCCACCCAAAGCAAACAAGATGGAATGTCACCAGGGCCGAGAGCACAGTCGTGACAGTCCATCGATCGGAAAAAAGCTTCTTGGCGAACGCGTATCGTTCTTCGAGGAATCGCTGAATCGCTATGAGCACACCGTGGAATCCGCCCCACAAAACGAAGGTCCAGTTCGCTCCGTGCCACAGGCCTCCCAACAACATCGTGATCATCATGTTCACGTATGTGCGCGCCCTCGTTTTCCGATTTCCTCCCAGCGGAATGTAGAGATAGTCGCGCAGCCACGTGGACAGCGAGATGTGCCAGCGCCTCCAGAATTCACGCGGATTCTTCGCTATGTACGGAAGGTTGAAGTTGATGGGAATCTCGAAGCCGAACAGTTTACCGCACCCGATGGCGATATCGGTGTATCCGGAAAAGTCGAAGTATATCTGAAACGCATAGGCGTAAACGCCCACGAGAGTGGCGATGCCGGAGAATTCCGACGGCGCGGCGAACACCTTGTCCACGTAGCCGCCGAGGTAGTCCGCAAATACGATCTTTTTAACGAGCCCCTGCGCAATCAGAAACATCCCGCGAACGGCGCGTTCCTCGTCGAAAACGTGATGCGCCTTGATTTGCGGAAGAAGAGTCTTGGGCCTGACAATCGGTCCGGCCACAAGTTGCGGGAAAAAGGACACATATGCAGCGAAATTCCAAAACGATTCCTCGGCCGGCTCACCCCGGTACGTGTCGACGATGTAGCTCATCATCTGAAACGTGTAAAACGAGATTCCGAGCGGAAGAACAATGTCCAAAAACGGCAGGTCGGCCTTGAACCCGAATATGCCAACCAACGATTCGAACGAACCGAGAGTGAAGTTTGCGTATTTGAAGAACCCGATGCTCAGGAGGTCCGCCGCAATAGCGATAACGAGAAATCGCTTTGCGTGGCGCCGCTTCTGCGAGATTTCGAGCGCGAAAGCGAAGTTCGCGAGAGTCAGAATCGCGAGCAGGAAAAAATAAATGGGATATGAGTACATGTAGAAAAAGTAGCTCAGCCCGAGGAGGATATAGACCCGGTGAGAACGGGGCGCCGACCAAAACAAGATCAACGCAATAACGAGGAATACGCCGAATGCCAGGCTGTTGAACAGCATATGCCGCTTTCCGCTACATGGTTGTCATTCGGGAACGTGTTGCTATCTCAACTCTACCAAAACGTTCATGGCCCTTTCCGTGAAGGTTGCGTCGGCGCAAGCGTTCTCTGAATATTCGTTGCGACAGCGTACAGCAACGCCAGGAGAAGGCAGGGTAACAGCGCATCTTCAATCCGCGCCTGAGGCCGAAACTGGAACAGGCGGGTGTTCAGAGAGATTTGCGTGATAAGCTCAGCGGCCGGAAAGTAGAGGATCAACAAAAGGAAAACGGCATATATGCCGTATATTACCATCCCGAGAATGGCTCGCAGCCAAGATTTCAAGAAAATCGTCCCCCCCCGCCCCAAAATTCTCTTGGAGCGGCTACGAATATAATCGTCTTTTCTCTTTTCGCGGAACCACTCCCGCGAAAAGAGAAAAGATTGAAATCAGCTAACTATTTATACCCCCAAATCATTCCGAAAGTCAAGCGGCCCCGGCACAATGACCACATCCGCACGTCATCGCATGCTTTCCGACGTTGCGCTCCTTCGCAAAACGATTATAGCCGCGATCACGAGAATCCCGCCAAGAGCCTGGAGCAAATCCATTTGCTCTCCAAGCGCGAGGTAGGCGGCCACCCCCGCAACGACTGGTTCCAGGGTGCTGGTGATACTGACGCGGGAAGCCTCCAGCCGCTCCAAGCTCTTGAGGTAAAAAACGAAAGGAAAAACGGTTCCGAAGAGGACTATGTAGAGAAAACCCAGCCATGTGAGGGTCGAATAGTGCACCGAAAAAAATGAGCGCGGCGGATTCAAAATCCACCACACAATGGAGCCGAAACCCGATGCATAAGCGAACAATGTCATCGCGCCATATTTTTTCAGGCCGGCCTGCCCGTACAATGTCCAGAAACTGAAGAACAGCGCGGCCAGCAATCCCCACGCCACTCCTGCAAGGTTAAGCTTCAGAAGGTCCAGCCTGTAAATTCCTGCGACGAATGCACAGCCAGTCACTGCAAGCAAAAGCGCCGCGACCTTCGGAAGGGTCAGTTTCTCCTTCATGAACGTTGTGGAATAAATCAAAATGAAAACCGGCGCCATATACTGCAGCAGTATTGCGGCCGCAACTTGGATTTTGCTGATAGTGACATAATACGAAATCTGAACCATTGCGAGGCCGAGAATGCCGAGCGTCGCCAGATAGGGAATATCTCTCAGGGCAACCCTGGCAAGATTGCGGCGAAACGCCAGGAAGAAGGCCATCATAACGAGGAAGGAGAGCGTCTGTCGAACCTGCGTGAGCGCGAGGGCCGTAACATCGCGGTTAAACAGGAATTTTGCGATTGTCCCCGCTATTCCCCAGAGGGCTGCGGCGACGATCGCATACGCATAACCGCTCAAAAGAAAAGCTTTTTCCACCTTTTGATTTTTCGGACTGCTCTGGGCCACGGATAATGTGTAACTCCTCAGCGATGCTGCGCGGAATAGAAGCGTACAACAATCGTCTTGAAATGGAAGGCGGCCATCGTCATGTCCTCATGGAAACGAAGCTCTAGCTGACCTGCGGTCACTGCCAGCTTATATGCGCGCCGGATAAGGAAGAACGCAAGAGGCGTCACAAAATGCTTCGAGAGGCAGGCGTGGTCGTCCAGAATCCGGACGGTTCCCTCGAGGCAATGCCCCCCCGGGAGGCTGAAAAACGGCTCGCGTAGATGGACCCCACCCTCAGGGCGCTGTACGAAGACATTTAAGCTATTCGGCAAGTTTCCCCTCGGCCAACTTTTCGAGGTCGGCTATCTTGAATCTGGCCATTTCGATGGATGTGTTGGAAAGCATTCCGACGAGCCAGGGGTAATCTTTCCCGAGCGGGCTCGTATAGTAACTGAGAAGGACGTATTCGTCATCGACAACCACGCCGCCATAGGATGTGTCGCCATTGCTCGGGAGGTCTGAAAGGAAAACCAGGCGATCGGGCTCCACCAGATAGAGCGCCGTGCGTTTCCTGCCCCAAACGCTGCCCATGTAGGCTGAGCCTCCGACGTGGCGCCGCCCGCAGGCATATGTCCGTTCCCCGATTTGAAACAAGCAGGGGCCGTCAAGGCGGGTCTCGTGGCTGCGCGCGTATTGCCACTCGGTGCATGGCGGCTTCGCCACCCCTATTAACGTGTGCGCGCCCGGATGATATCCCCACCGATTCGGGTCGACCTCCAGCCGGGCGGTCATGACCAGGCTGCCGTCCGCTCTGAAGCAGATGGCGGTCTCGTCGTTTCTTTCGCCTTCATAAATCGGTCCGACTTCGGCCCAGTTCGTGCCGTCGGTCGACTTGAACAGCATGGATTTTCCGTGTTCCCACCAGTATGCCGGCGCGTAGAACGTAATCCCGTCGTTCGTTTTCGGACGCCAGAACAGCCACCCGTCCACTGCCAGGTCCTTCGGTTCGGTCCAAGTGACAGCATCGTCGCTCACGCAGTATGCGGTCCCGGTCGGCTCGGCCTCGAACCTTTTCGTGCTTCTCAGAAAATAGAGAAACAGCTTTCCGCCAATGGCCACCAGCTTGGGGTCCCGCACGTCCTCGTCGGCGATGCTGATTTCCGAAAGCTTTTCCCAGTTCCTCCCGTCGATGGACGAGCGGACCACCAGCCTGCACTTCGGCGAAGCGAAGTGCCACGGGGATGTGGCGTGCACAACGAGATATCTGCCCCTGTATGTGAACAGGTCGGTGTTCGAATGGTGCGCGTCGGGCGGCACAGCGCACCACCTCTCCACTCCCAGAGAACCGGCAACCTCAATGTCAGCAAGGGGACGATGCTTCCAATAGAGAAAAAGTGAAAAGATTGCGAGAAAAGGCGAAAGCGCAACCAGAAGAATGACTTTTGCCATGAATAGCCTCCTGTTTTCCATGAGCCGGGGGTGTGCGACATGATCGTCGCTTGGAACATATCTCTGCAGGGGCACGGCGCGCCGTGCCCCTGCGGAGAACGGCGTCTTCCTTCATCGAATTCTGAAAGCGCACACTACCCTCAGAAATGAGGCAGCCACAGGAAAAAGAGAGCTGCGGCGCCATTCATGTCGCACACCCATGAGCCGGAACGGGGTTGACACTCAGATGCGCGACCGGTATAATAGCTCCGGTTCGAAAAAATGGCAAGCGTTCGGTTGTGTCAGGCCCGTACGGGGCGGTGAGGTCAAATGCCGGAAAGCCCGCCTCCAAAAGAGGCAATGAAAGGGACACCCTCGATTGAGGGCTTTTTTTTTGACCGGAAACCGGCTTTTTGAGTGTGTCTCACGGTTGATTCCGGGGATTGTTCGCTTCGGGGACGTGAATCCGTCCCACGATTGCTCATGCTGCCGAGAAGCCGGCGTAGGGGCTGTAATCCCCCCGTCTTTTCTGCGCTGAGCGAAGCGAAGTCCCGCGCAATCCGCGGGATAGATTGGCCGACTGCCCCCGAAGCGCAGGACATGGAATTATCGGACGGACACAGTCCCCTTCGCGCGGCAACCCGGATCGGCGAACACGCTCGCGGTATCCGGCGAGCGAGCAAAGCACACAGAAATCATCCCGGAAGACACAAACATACGTCATTCAAACCAAGAGAGGATTGCCATGGAATTATACGACTACGAGTCGCGGCTGAACAGGCCCGTGATGATGAAAATCCCGGAGTTTCAGCGCAACGAACGGCTCAAACATGTCATTCTCTCGGAGCAATTTGACAGGGGGCTCCTGGAGCACCTCTCGAGCGTCGCCGATATGATCAAAAATATCGCGCGAACGAAGGAGGGCAACAACTTCCTCACCAGCCTGTTGTCGCACAAGCGGGCAATGCTGTACTTCACCCAGGCATCCACGAGAACGTTCCTCTCGTTCATGGCCGCCTGCCAGGTCCTCGGCATCACGTGCAACGAAATTCGGGACTCCTCGGTGTCATCCGAGTATAAGGGCGAGAATCCCTTCGATTCCGTCCGGATGTTCAGCAGCTACTTCGACATAATCATCATGCGCAGCAGGATTGCGAACTTCGCCGAGTGCTGCGCCTACCTGATGAACGACCTCGACCAGTTCAACCAGCGCAATGTGCCGATTGTCAACGGCGGAGCCGGAGCCGACGAGCATCCGACCCAGGCGCTGCTCGACATCTACACCATCCAAATCACCTTTTCATTCCGCTCGCCAAAAGACTCGTCGGTCTGGAACAGATTCGATGAACTGAAGGAGAAATATCCCGGCTTGACGAGGGGATTGGACAACAAAATTTATTGTTTCTGCGGGGATATCGGCAGAGGCAGAACGGTGCGCTCGCTCGCGAATCTCCTGTCAAAATATGACAACATCACAATGTATTTCGTTGCGCCCGACCATCCCAGGCTCAAGCTTCCGGCCGAAATGAAAAGCTGGTTACTAGGCCGCGGCGTGACGGTGAAGGAATTCGATAACCTCAACGACGTCATCGACCAGGTCGATTTACTGTATATGACGAGAATCCAGCATGAACATGACAAGCCGGAAGACCGCGCCTTCTTCGAAAACCTCGACACGGACAAGTATTATCTGAATCGGGACAAGGTCTCCCGAATGAAATGGTATGCGGCCATTATGCACCCGTTTCCCCGAAACGAGGAGATTCCGTTCGAGATCGACAATAACCCGAGGGCCATGTATTTCCGGCAGGCGCGAAACGGCATGTGGGCCCGCGCCGCCTTGATTGCGTACCTCTTCGATATGGACGGGAGAATCACAAGCTATTACCAGAAGAAATTCTCGGACTTTCACGATTACAACATAAAGGCTCTCTAATTGAGCGCTCATATTCCCGACTCCCGACGACCGAAGGCCTGCTTTCCTCTCGACACAGCCATCACCGGACCTCGCTTCAGGGAACAGCAAGGGTGTCGCCAAAACCTCCGTCAATCACGGGCGCTGGAATGCCGCGGCGCGAGTGTGGATGCGTCCAAGGCTCTGTGCGCGGCGCGATGGTTTCCTACGGTTGCTGATACCGGTTATTGGGGGACACCATGCGGCATGGTGTCCCCCAATAACCGAAGCGGAACACCTTCAGCAAGAACCGTGGGACACACTCACTGTGAATCCGTTCCACGATTTCTCATGCTGCCGAGAAGGCAGCGTAGGAGGCTGTACCCAATTACGGAATCCCCCCGTCTTTTCTGCGCTGAGCGAAGCGAAGTCCCGCGCAATCCGCGGGATAGATTGGCGAACTGTCCCCGAAGCGCCGAAGTCTCGTTTCGGAAACATGGATTCCCGGACCGATTCTCGCGCTCGGGCTGGTCCCGGCTCGCCGGAACTGACATGATTGCGACGGAGCGCACATGCGAATTCTTCTGAAAAACGGCAGGGTGATTGACCCTCACTCCGGAACTGACTCAACCGCCGACCTCTTGATTGAAGACGGCGTGATTGCGGCGATAGCCGAAGGCCTCACCGCTCCCGGCGCGGAGCGTCTGGATGCCGACGGCCTTATCGTCGCCCCCGGCTTCATTGACATGCACACTCACCTGCGCGAGCCGGGATTCGAGCATAAGGAAACCATTGAGAGCGGCGGCAGAAGCGCAGTAAAAGGCGGTTTCTGCGCGGTCGTCGCAATGGCCAACACCGACCCCGTGGCGGACACTCCCGAGGTGGTCCGGTTTGTCAGGGAGCAGGCCGAAAAGGCCGGGTGGGCGCGCGTCTATCCGGTGGGAGCCGTCACCGTCGGCCAGCGCGGCGAACGCCTCACCGAAATAAATATGCTGAAAGCAGCCGGAGCCGTCGCGCTTTCCGACGACGGGCATTCGGTGGTTGACAGCAAGGTGTTCAGCATTGCGCTGGAATGCGCGAAAATGTGTGACCTGACCGTTATATCCCACTGCGAGGACCCCTATCTGGCCGAAGGCGGCTGCATGAATGAAGGAGAGGTGTCCTCAAGGCTCGGAGCCCCGGGTATCCCCGCCGAGGCCGAGGAAATAATTGTGGCCCGCGATATCGTTCTCGCCCGCATGACCGGCGCACGATTGCACATCGCGCATGTCAGTTGCGCCAGGGCCGTCGCGCTCATTCGCGCCGCGAAACACGAAGGAATCAATGTGACGGCCGAGACCGCGCCGCATTATTTCACCCTGACCGAAGAAGCCGTGACGAAACACGGCGCAAACGCGAAGATGAATCCTCCGCTCCGAACAATGAACGACGTCGAGGCCGTGAAAGAGGGGATTCGCGACGGAACGATCGACGCAATAGCCACCGACCATGCGCCGCATACGGAATCCGAGAAAGAGGCTTCACTCACGGAGGCGCCCTTCGGCGTCATCGGACTGGAAACATGCTTGCCGCTCGTCATTACCGAGCTTGTCGACAAAGGCATTCTCAGCCTGGCCGAGGCGATAAGCAAGCTGACGGTGGCTCCCGCGCGAATATTGAACCTTCCAATGGGCGGAATCGCGGTCGGGGCGCGGGCCGATGTGACCGTATTCGACCCGTTACGCGAATTTACCGTCGACGCGGATGAATTTGAATCCAAGAGCCGGAACACGCCTTTTCATGGTTGTCGTGTCAAGGGCCGGGCCGTTCACGTGATTGTCAATGGCGAGCTTCGGCTCCGGAACGGCAATCTGATTCGGTGAGAACGGTCTTTCGTTACTTCAAAAGCGCCGGTCAAATATGTTTGGTCGCATCTCGCGCGCGATACTGTATAATGTTTCGAATACTCCATCATTTGAGGTGAAATTGTGAAAGCAATCCTGGCGCTCGAGGATGGCCGCTTCTTCGAGGGAACTTCGTTTGGCGCCCGTGGCGAGCGTTTCGGCGAAGTCGTTTTCAATACGAGCATGACGGGATATCAGGAGATTCTCACTGACCCTTCCTACAAGGGCCAAATCGTGACCATGACCTATCCCCTCATCGGCAATTACGGCGTCAACGAAGACGATTTCGAATCGATGAAGCCTCATGTCGAGGGATTCGTCGTGCGCGAATGCTGCCGGTATCCGAGCAATTGGCGCTGTCTGAAATCGCTGCCGGATTTTCTCGCCGAAAACGATGTCCTCGGTATCGAAGGCGTGGACACCCGCGCCCTCACGAAACATATCCGTGAGGCCGGCGCCATGAGAGCGGTCCTTTCCACCGGGGACCATGATGTCGAAAGCCTCGTGGCCAAAGCAAAAGCCTCGCCCGGACTCGTCGGCCGAGACCTCGTGAAGGAAGTGACCTGCTCGGAAGAATACCGGGTGGCCGCGCGGGGCGAACCCAGGTTCCGCGTCGTCGCCTTCGATTTCGGCATCAAGCGGAACATCCTCAATAACTTATCCGACCGCGGATGCGACGTCATCGTTGTGCCGGCGCAAACGACGGCCGCCGAAGTTCTGGCGCATCAGCCCGACGGCGTGTTTCTTTCCAACGGGCCGGGCGACCCCGAAGGCGTTCCGAACGTGGTGGAGACCATCCGGCAGTTGATAACTCAGATACCGACGTTCGGTATTTGTCTCGGGCACCAGATGTTGGGGTTGGCGTTCGGAGCGAAAACGCATAAGCTGAAATTCGGACACCACGGCGGCAATCAGCCCATCAAGAATCTCGAAACCGGCAAAGTGGAGATTGCGGCGGAAAACCACGGGTTCGCAGTGGTCTTCGAGACGATTCCCGACGACGTGAAGGTCACGCACAGCAACCTGAACGACCAGACCGTCGAGGGCATGCGGCATCTGAAACTGCCGATTTTCTCCGTTCAGTATCACCCGGAGGCGTCGCCCGGCCCCCACGACGCCCGATATCTTTTCGAACGGTTCATTGCGGAGATGGAGAAAGGTCGCACGTGACCCTGCCCGTCAACCGTCAGCCAGGCGCCCCGTCAATCCGTCCGCCAATTCGCGCAGATAAATCCGCGCGAATGTTTCGGGACCCGCATACAGGCTGATTGTCGAAGGAGAAGCTGGTGAGAAAGTACAGGTTCTGGCTCAACCTCGGTGTCGGTTTTGCAATCGCCGGCTTCTTTCTGTGGCTCTTTTTCAGAACGGTCACCGATTGGGGAGAAATCTGGGAGGCGCTCCGAACAGCTCGATACATCTACCTGATTCCCGCCGTGCTCTTCGGTCTGGTCACCTATGTTTTCCGGGCGTTCCGCTGGTATTATCTGCTTCACGACCTGAAGAGGATACGGTTCTTCCGCCTGCTCTCCCCTATCATAATCGGCTTCATGGGCAACAGTCTGCTGCCCGCGCGCGCCGGTGAATTCATTCGAGCCTATCTTCTCTCGCAGAAGGAGAACATCAAGCTTACGGCGTCGCTGGCCTCGCTCGTGGTCGACCGCATGTTCGACACGTTCGTGCTCCTGATGCTCATCGGCGGCGTGTTGCTGTTCTATCCCCTGGACGAGACGGTGTTGCTCGAATCGACCAAATATTCGCTCGCCCAGGCTCGGTTCTTTCTGGGAGTCGTTGTGACGACCGTATTCGCCGTCCTCGTGGGCTTCACGGTCCTCCTCTATTTCAAGAAAGAGCTTGCGGCCCGGCTCCTCGAGAAATTCCTGTTCTTCCTTCCGCGAAAGATGCGCGACGGTATCGTGGCGATTTTCATGGCGTTCACCGAAGGGCTCCACATATTCCAGAACTGGCGGCACGTCGTTATCGCGATTCTTGTCACCATCGGGCAATGGATTTTCAACGCCCTTCTGTTCTACCCGCTTTTCTTTGCATTCGGCATCGGCGAGAACCTCAACATCGTGTCCAGCGCCGCCGTGCTCGCCGCCGCAGCGGTCGGGGTAGCCATTCCGACGCCCGGCTATGCCGGCCCCTTTCACTTTTTCGTGCAAATCGGGCTTCAGCTCTGCGACCCCACCATACCCGACTCGGTCGCGAAAGTGTTTGCGCTCGTGGCTCATGCGGTCACGTTCTTCCCCATCGTCGTCCTCGGAATAATCTTCGCAATCAGAGAGGGTGTCTCGCTCTCCCAAATCGAGAAAACATCGGAGGCTCTCAGGGAGTCGGTGGAATAACAGGCCGCCGAAAGCGCGCCCTTCTGCGGGCGCGCATTCATCCGCCTCCCCTTGCTGAAAAATCCGAAACACGGATTTCCGAATCGTGGGACATTTTCATTTTCCTCGATGCGTCCGGAAATGTCCTTTCGTTCGTTTCCCCGCGCGCCGATATGATACAATGCTCCCGCAAGCTCGACCCATACCGGTCGGGTCTTTGCGCGAGAACATCTCTCGCAGAGAACTCCGACTGCGCAAAGGTCTTGCTCGTCAAATGTGAGGGCCCGTGTCTTCTGCCCGGTGAAGAAGCGGCGGGAGCCATGGGAGACAGAAAAAACGAACGGGAATGTGTCCCCACGATTCATGACGCACGTTGTTTGCCTCGGGGACAATGAGTCTGTCTCACGATTGTACATTTTCCCAAACAACAAGCTTTGGGGGCTGTACCCAATTACGGAATCCCCCACCTTTTGCGCTGAGCGGAGCGAAGCCCCGCGCACTCGCAGGATAGATTGGCGGACTGTCCCCAAAGCAGGACATCCCGAATCGTGAGACACACTCACTGTCCCCTTTGCCGGGCAATCGTGGGACAGATTCAAAGAAGGAGGATGCGCAATGAAAGTAGTAGCGTTTAACGGCAGCGCCCGCAAGGAAGGTAACACCGCCATGCTCATCCGTATGGTGTTCAAGGAATTGGAGCAAGAGGGAATCGAAACCGAACTGGTGGAATTGGCCGGAAAGAAAACGCACGGCTGTATCGCCTGCTACAAGTGTTTTGAGAATCAGGACCAGCGCTGCGGCGGCGTGGACGATTTCGTAAACGAGTGCATCGAGAAGATGCTCGAGGCCGACGGGGTCATCCTGGGGTCGCCCACATATTTCTCGGACGTGACGACGGAGATGAAGGCGCTCATCGACCGGAGCGGCCTGGTGGCGAAAGCGAACGCGGACATGTTCAAGCGAAAGGTTGGAGCGGCGGTCGTCGCGGTCCGGCGGGGCGGCTCGATTCACGCGTTCGACACCATGAACCATTTCTTCACAATCAGCCAGATGGTCATTCCCGGGGCAAACTACTGGAACATGGGTTTCGGCCTGGAAAAGGGAGACGTCGACAACGACGCCGAAGGCAAGCTCACCATGCAGGTGCTCGGCCAGAACATGGCATGGCTGCTGAAGAAGGTGAACGCGTAGAACAATGATGTTCTGTCGGCGCAGATTTCGCCG
Source organism: uncultured bacterium (assembly GCA_964453435.1). GTDB lineage: Bacteria > Abyssobacteria > SURF-5 > SURF-5 > SURF-5 > CAYVQZ01. Next base: position 44,588 of record CAYVQZ010000004.1, on the reverse strand, counting down.
GCCACGCAGATTTAAGGCGACTACCCATCTTTCGGATGGGCGCACGGCGGAGCGCCCGGAATCAGAGACCACAAAGCCAAGGACTCCTATTTGAACCAACCGATAGAGGCGGCTGGCTGGTTGCCAATCTTCGTTCTCGTCCCGTGCCTCCCCGTCTGCCTGCGCGTTCACGCAGACAGGCGTGCCCCGTGACAAGCCCTTCATCCGCGTTCATCCGAATAATTTGGGGATCATCCTTAAAGGCCCCGGGTCAGCTTTTGCAACATGACAATGTATCAATGCAAGGCCTGGCCCCAAATCTTCTGAAACGATACCAATCGCTCGCTCAGCCACGACACCCATCCAACGGAATATCACACGGGAAGAAATACAAGAAGGCTTAAGTTGCCGCACTTCTATTATGCCCCCGGAATATCGGTGGGCCTCAGAGGAAACCGTATGGGCTCGCTCACAAGCCCAACAGGGCTTCGGCGTTCGAGCCGAGGACCGCCGTCTTGAAGTCTCCTTTGATCGGAACAGCCCGCACGGCATCGAGACATTCGGCGAAGCCGGCCAGCGGGTTGTCGGTCGCAAACAGCACCTTGTGCTCTATGCCGCTCGAGGAGTAGGCGCTCCAGGGAAACTGGTCGTAAAGGTCCCTGAACGCGGAAATATCCACGTAGACGTTCGGGTGTCGGGCCGCCATGGACCATGATTCCCAGACCCATGGAAAACCGCAATGCCCGAGCACGATCTTCAGGCCCGGAAACTTCAGTGCCACAGGCTCAACGAGGAAGGGCTGTCCCAGGCGAGCGTCGGTGCCGGGGGTGCTCCGCTGATGCGCGGCATGGGTCCACACGATGATGCCAAGTTCGTTCGCCATCTGCCAGAGCGGCTCATGACGGGGGTCGTCAAACCGGAAACCCTGCATGGGGGGCACCAGCTTCAGTCCGCGGGCCCCCAGCTCACTGACGGCGTGCTCCAGCGCGTCTACGGCGAGCCTTCCGAGTGAGGGGTCCACGCTGCAAAAGGGGATGAAACGGTCCGGAAACTGCTTTGCCATTCGTGAAACATCCTCGTTTGTGACGATGACCGTGCCATACGCGCTCGAATAATCGGCCGCGACGATGACAGCCTTGTCAATGCTCGCCTCGTCCATTTCACGGATGATATCCTCGACCGACTTTTCTTGAAACACCCATCGAAAGCCTGCTATCAGCGGGCCGAATCTTTCTTCATCTTCGCCGTACATGCGCGCCAGCGCCTCGTCGGCGCTCGGCAAAACGGTCGCCTCTTTGCAGAACGGGTGGATATGAACATCAATAATCATGCTTCTGTCTCCTCCCGAGGTTCGGGCGCTCCATCACGCGCCCCGGCATTTGAAGGACGCAAGATGGCCTCCGCGATGGGGTCGCGGCTGCGCGGCGTCGTGTCAGCCAGTTTCGAAGACGGGTTTGCAATAAAAACGAGCGCACCGGCAAATGCGCGGCGCGCTCGAACGACTCCCCGAAACCGGGCTATCCCTGTTCCTCTTTCGGTTTTTCGGTGTCGGATTCCTTTTGCTCCTCGCCTGCTTCCTCTTCTTTTTGTTCCTCTCCGGGTTCCTCCGCGCCCTTCTCTTCCGGGACAGCGGTGGAATACACCGCCTGCTGACGGCGTATGGCGGCGAGCCTTTCTTCCTCCTCTCGCTCAAGCCTGCGTCGCCGGATGGCTATGTAGAGGAGGAGCAGCACAATGACGAGAATAATGATGATAACGACGGTGGTTGTGTCGGCGAGTTTCGAGGGTTCCTCCGGGGCGGCTGCGGGCTCTTTCGCCTGGTGTAGCTCGCGCAAGGTCGACGCCGACCCTTGAACGGCCGACAGCTTTTGGCCCAGCATCTCGCTTCTATCTTTCAGGGTGACCGCCTGCTCCTCGAGTTTCCGGGCGCGATCTCTGAGCTGGTCGGCCTGTGCCGTGAGATCGTCCGCCGACTTCCGGAGCATCTGCGCTTCCTGCTCGAGCGCCTTTGCCGATGCGCTCAGTACGCCTGGTTCATCCCCCAACTCGTTCACTTCTTTAACGATGCGGTTGACAGCCACCTGGGTGCTGAGAGTCTTCTGGCTCTGGTCAGGCTCTCCACCGCCGCATGCTCCTATCATGAGTGACGTCACCAGCGCTACACAAACCGCAATAAAAACTCTTTTTGGCATCTCCTATCACGTCCTCTCTCAATCAGCGAACTCGCGAGTTGTAACTGCCCTGAAATCTAATACCGCTCGATTGTTCGCAACCCCGCTCGAAGGTAACGGTCTCTTTGAAGCCTTCTCGCCTCTTCGGAGCTTCCTGCGGATAACCGCGCATAACTCTAACAAACCATCAGGAAATTGTCAAATACATTAATCACGGATTACCCCGATTTCACGGCAGACAGGCGTTCATTTGCGGTTCCAAAATTTCTGTCAGCCTTCGTCGGTTCATTCGCGCAATTCGTTGGCGTTCGCACGACCTGTTTTGAGCCTGTCGATGGATTCGTGTTCCAACAGTTTGGTCGCGGCTATGCGCCCCGCAATCCGCGGAATCCGCTGCCTTGATAAAACTCCTTCCCGGATTCCTGCCTGCGCAGGGATGACGGAACAGCATGGTTTAACCGCAGAGGCGTCCGTCTGATGCCTTATGCCACGTCAACCAATCCCTTGTCGGTCAGTCTCAGTTGTGGGATAACCGGCAAGGCGAGAAAGGAAAGGGCGGCCAGAGGAGACGCGAGCGAGCTTCCCAGCGAGCGGATGCTGCGGAGAAGCTCCTCGTACGCGCGGGCCGTTTCGTGAGCTCCCGCGTCGGATAACAGGCCGGCGACGGGTAAAGGCAATTTAGACAGAACCTGCCGCCCTGCCGCGACGACCATTCCGCCATCCATTGCGATGAGCTCGGTAACCGCCACGCGCATATCTTCGTCCTTGGCGCCGACAACCACAATGTTATGTGAATCGTGAGCGACCGAAGTGGCGACAGCGCCGCGTTTCAGCCCGAAGCCGCGAACGAATCCGAGGCCGACGTTGCCGGTTCCCCGGTGCCGTTCCACCACCGCCAGCTTGAGCAAATCCGTTTGCGGGTCCGCCTGCAGGAAAGAGTCGCGCCGTGGCGGTCGAACGTTCATGCGGCGTGTGACGATTTGGCCGGGAACGATTTCGATGGCGGGAAATTCGCCGTTTTCGGGAGCTGAGATGCGCAGACGTTCCGTGGAAAAGCCATTCACCCGGAAACTGTTTCGCATTGCGGAATCGTCTGCGTCGACCGTGTCAAACAGTGGTTGTCCCGACGACGCAACTTGTTTTCCTCGATGATAGACGGCCGCAATGTTCACGCGCTCGACGTTCTCCAGCACGATGAAATCGGCATAGCAGCCGGGAGCGACCGCGCCCATGCGCGAGAGCCTGAAATAGCGCGCCGGGTTTATCGTGGCCAGCGCATAGGCCCGCGCGGAGGGCAAGCCAAGCCCGATTGCTTTTCGTACGATATGGTCCATGTGCCCGAGCCGAACGAGGTCGACCGGCGAGCGGTCATCGGTCACGAGCATGCATCGGTCGCCGGTGTATTCGTTTACCAGCGGGAGCAGCGCCTCAAGATTTTTCGCGCTCGAGCCCTCCCGAATCATCAAGAACATGCCCCGAGCCAGCTTTTCATGTCCTTCCGGCGCGTTTGTTGTTTCGTGGTCGGAGCGGATACCCGTGTCAAGGTAAGCATTCAGCCACCGCCCGAGCACGCCGGGGCAATGGCCGTCCATGGGCATGTCGAGCCGCTCGGCGACCGCGAGCATGTCCAGCAGCTTCGTGTCAGCCCCAACGACTCCCGCGTAATTCATCATTTCCGCCAATCCGATAACACGTTCAAGAGCAAGCATGCGCTCGATGTCGCCGACGGATATGCGAGCTCCCGAAGTTCCCAGTTCGGTGGCGGGAACACAGGGAGACGCCATGAAATAGACCGCCAGCGGCAGTTCGCGCGTCGCCTCAACCATATATCGCAGCCCTTCCATTCCCTTCACGTTCGCGATCTCGTGGGGGTCGGCAACGACCGCGGCGGTCCCGCGGGTGACCGCGATTTTCGCAAACGCTGAAGGTTTCAGGAGGGTGCTTTCCAGATGAATATGGCCGTCTATGAAGGCCGGAGCGACGACCGCGCCCGCCAGGTCTTCAACCCGTCGGCCGGAGTTGTAATCTCCAATGCCGGCAAAACGGTCTCCGAAAATGGCAATGGATTGTTCGGACTCGATTTCGCCCGTGAACACATTGAGGATACGCGCCCGCTTCAGGAGCAGGTCTGCGGGGGCGTCTCCGCGCGCGACCGCGAGCGTGTTCACCATTGTTTCGGTTGTCATTGTTCACTGGTCCCCATGCCGCGGCCGGAGTTCGTAGATTGCAGACAGATTCCGGTATCGTTCCGCGAAATCCATTCCGTAGCCGACGAGAAAACCGCCTTCAAAAACCATTCCCACGTAGTCCAATCGCACCCGGAATTGGCGGCGAGTGCGCTTGTCGACCAGGGCGGCTATTTTGAGGCTGCGGGGAGAACGGGCGCTCAGGTGCTCGACGAGGCAGGCCAGGGAACGGCCCGTATCGACGATGTCTTCAATCAGGAGCACATCGCGACCCTCAATATCGAGACTGATATCGTGTTCGACGACCGGCTCGCTCACCGGCGAGTCGGAGTCGGCGTAGCTCGACACCCTTGCAAAATCCAGCTCCACCGGTTCACCGAGCGCTCGCAGCAAATCCGCCATGAATACGAACGCGCCTTTCAGGATACCGACGCAAACCGGCGTCGTTTCCTTGGCGTCACGGCGTATCTCGGCAGCGACGCGCCGAACCGTATCTGCAATCTGTTTTTCGCTTACCAACAGCGTCAAGTCTTCGCTTGTTCGGTTCATTCCTGCGCACTCAGCTTCTTGTTCATCCTTTGGGAAATGTCGGAGTCGCGGGCCGCGAAGGCCGGTGGACGGGCATCCCGCACGCACGGCTTGTCACGAACCACCGGTTTCCCGTTTCGGTTCTGCGAAATATTGCTTCAACCATATCTCCCTTGAACTCTCTTCCTTTCCCCGCGGGGAGTTCGATGATTCCCGGCATATCCGGCATCCTGAAGTTATGGACGTAGCATTTGTCGTTCGGACGCGAGTTGGCCACTTTCAATTTTTCCAGGATAAACTTGATCGTCGTCATTTTGCCGGCGCCGGTCAATCCGGCAACGTAGATGTTGAATCCCGGTTTCCGGACGGAAAGGCCGGTCTCAAGGGCCTCCAGGGCGTCCCTAACCGATAATCTCTCTTTTCCCCTCCACATCAACGGTTGTCTCGAAATCGAAAAGTCCCACGTCGCATTTCCACCGCAGTTCCTCCGGACCGAGTTCGTGATTGGTGACCATTTTTGCTTCCTTTCTTTGATCTCTTTCAAGCCCCGCTTTGACGCAGAATCAGGCGCACAGACACACCCGGAAAGGACAACGCGCCTCCCCCCCGCGCAGGCTTGTACAGAAACACCTCTCCGCGGGGAACGTCGCCTGTACGGCCATATCTGGCGCCGCCCTTCAGATTTAGAGGATTCAACCCGCACAAGGCAAGAATCGCTCGCCGTTTTTTTCCGGCATCCCCCATCACAATATCAGTGCCCTGAAGGAGGATAAATGGGGTGAAACGCCTATTTGGGAGAAGGGAATGGTGTAAACCTCGGCAGGATTGGGTGCAGGCCCGGAACGATTGGCGGCTCCCGTTGCTGCGCCAAGGCGCAAAGTTCCGGCTCGAAGCCTTTTGGTGGAAAACGTTCATTCACCGGATTACCGAACGATGTCGCACAGCGTCGCGAATCGCTTCGTCGTTCATTATGAGGTCCCCCTCACACAATCCTGTCAAAAATAGGAACTATAGCGGCCATCCCACTTGTGTCCCAGCTCGCGGGGCTGTGAACGCTCCTCACGATTGCGCGCGTGTCCGCATTTAGGAATTCGTGGGTAGGCGTGCTGTCGCACACCGTAATGACAGGACGCAGAAGCGCGCTTGATAATATGGGAACCTTCAAATATAATCGTCTCTGTTCGGGCTCTGCGGCGCCGGTCTGGTTGTCACCGGGCGGTTCACAGAAAGGACAAAGCCATGCCAACGACGGACGCAAATGTCTGGCTTGACAGAATGACGTCTCCCCTCGTTCGCCAGGCGATTGAGAACGGCTGCGATACTATCCTGCTGGCGGTCGGCTCAACCGAACAGCACGGCCCTCATCTGCCGCTCGGAACCGATTCGCTGATTGGGCATAAACTCGTGGAACGAGTTGCCAAAAAACTTGGAAACGCGCTCGTTGCGCCTACCATTCGAATCGGAATGTCGGAGCATCACATGGCCTTTGCAGGCAGCATGACATTGCGGGAAGAGACGCTGGAGGAAGTTCTCGTCGACTGCTGCAGAAGCCTGGCGCGACACGGGTTTCGGCTCATTGTCCTCGTTCCCACTCACGGCGGCAATGTGAAAACCGTAATCCGCGCGACGGAGCGGCTGACGCGTGAAAGCCTCTCCGCGAGGGCGGTCACGCAGTCCGACGATTCCGCATACCTGGCCGCGATGGTGGAAGTCGGCGCAAAATATGAAGTGACGCCGGGCGAGGTTGGCACACACGCGGGCCACCTCGAGACCTCCGTGATGCTGGCCGACTATCCGGAAATTGTGGACATGACACGCGCCGCTCGCGGCAATGTGGACCTTGGCTCTGACTATGAGGAGCGCCTGCACGAACAGGGGATGCATCGATTGTCGCCCGTTGGGATACTCGGAGACGCCACCAAAGCCACGGCGGAAGCGGGAAGGGATTATAATGAGGCCATCGTGAACAAGCTCGTCGAGCAAATCAGAGAGGCGCAAGCCTCATCCGGTCCATAATACCGTCGCCGGAAACTCGCTTCTTTCGTGTCATTACCGTCTCACCGGGCGCTGCTCCTGCGCCTCGCTGTTCTTTTTGCTCGCCTTCGTGTGGCGCCCGCGGCCGATGCGGAATCTTCCGCCGCTTTCTTCTTGCGCGACCGCCTCTTGGTTGCCGTAACTATAAGCATCATTCCGTGCTCGCAGAACTTGACTCTCGCAAAGCTCAACGCCCTCAGTGTCTCCCGCAACTCTTCCCGATAGAAGAAATGGCTGACCGGAAACTTGATTGCCCAGCGCCACAGCGGATGAGTCTCGCATTTATCACGGTTTATTGTCGAAAGCGCGATCCTGCCGCCGGGTCGCAGCACGCATGACATTTCGGAGAGAGCCGCTTCCGGACGGGGGAAGTTCGGCAACCCGTTACAGCTCAGAACAGCGTCAAATGATTCTTCCTCGAAAGATGAGGAAAGCGCTTCCGCGTCCGCTCGCCGGTATGAAATGTTTCGCAACTGGAGTTTTTCTCCCCGTTCCCGCGCGCGCTCGAGCATCTGCGGCGAAAAATCAACGGCCACGAGCCTTCCTCTCCTGCCGATCGATTCGATGATATGCTCGTGACTGGCGCCGGTTCCGCAGGCCACGTCGAGAACCGCCTGTCCCCCTTCCAGCCCGGCCGCCGCCACAACCTTCTTCTCGAATTCCTCATACGACAGCTCACCGAATAAGCTGAATGCGCGAATCAGCGCAGGCTGCACCCGATTGTAGAAGGGCGCATACAGGTCCCAGCCGCGCCGACGCCATCGATTGATGCAATTTCCTGGCAAACTTTCCATGGGGTCCATTTTATGACTTAATGCCACGGGAATTCAAAACCAATGGCGAATCGACACGCGCCGCCGAAGCAGTCTGAGGAGCTCGAACCGTTTGACCGCAAACTCCTCGTCATGGTAGGATACCGCCCGTGTTCATCATCCAGATGTCCACCATCGGAGGGAAAAAGATGGCAAAAAAGGTCGTTGTCCTCGGCGGAGACGGGATTGGTCCGGAGGTTACGGAGGCGGCGACGCGTATCCTCAGGAAAGCCGAATTTGCGCTTGAAATACACGTGCCGCCGTGCGGCGAAAAAGTCGTCGATGAATACGGAACCGCATTTCCGGACGAGGCGCGCGAGCTGTGCGACTCTGCCGATGCCATACTGTTCGGTTCTACCGACGAAGCCAGCATAATTATTATGGCGTATCTCCGCTACGTTTTGCGGACATATGCCAATGTCAGGCCGTGCAGATATTTCCCGGGTTCCAATTCGCCGTTGTCGAATCCGGAGAACATCGATTTCGTCGTCGTTCGCGAGAACCTCGAGGGAATGTATCCCGGGAGGGAAGGCGACATCTCCGACCTCGCGAAGGCCATGCCCGACTATCGCGACCTGCTGGGCAAGAGCTTCGGCGATGCGGGCGTTGGCAAGTTCGCTGTGCGCATCATTACGGAGGAAGGCGCTGACAGGATCGCCCGGTTTGCGTGCGAACTTGCGCGCAAGCGCAAAGAGGCGGGCCACAAAGGAAAGCTCACATGCGTCACAAAACAGAACATGCTTCGCGAATCGTGCGGATTGTTCAAGCGAAGAGTCGAAAATATGCTCGATGATTTTCCGGAATTGCAGTATGAACACTTTCATGTTGACGATGCCGCGCGCAGACTCGTCAGATTTCCTCAGGACATGGATGTCATCGTGACGTCGAACATGTTTGGCGATATCCTTTCGGACCTCGGCGCCGAACTGGTAGGCGGTCTCGGAATTGCGCCGAGCGGCTGCTATGGCGAAGAGCGCCCGTATTTCGAGTCCGTTCACGGTTCGGCTCCCGACATAGCGGGAAAAGGCATAGCCAATCCCACCGCTACCATACTGTCGTCCGCGATGATGCTCGAATATCTCGGACTGACCAGCGAGGCGCAGGCGCTTCAGAAAGCGGTGGAGGCCGTTTACCGAAAACGCCAAACTATGACCCGTGACCAGGGCGGAGCCGCCTCAACTATGGAATTCGCGGAAGCCGTGCTGAAGGAACTGTGTTGAGCAAAGGGTTCAACCCCTTGAATATGTCCCATGCTTTGCGCAGCGAAGCGGACGGTGAGGCTGTTCGATAATTATGTTTTTTGCGGAAACGCCAGCGAAAGGGACTGTGCCCAATTACTGAATCGCCCGTCTTTTGCGCTGAGCGGAGCGAAGTCCCGCGCTTCGCGGGATAGATTGGCGGACTGCCCCCGAAGCGCGGATTATTGACCGTGGGACATATTCACAGTCTCCCTTGTGAGGTTTCTTTTGACCTGTTCCAATCTCCCGTTCCTCATCGCTGCCGTTCTGAACGGAGCAGAGCAATCTCGAACGAAAAGACGCCGAATGCGAAAGATTCATCGTTTTTTCGCTCAGTCGTATGACGAGAGCGGGGGGATTCTCAAAAAAACGGATAAACCGATTACTTCCGCAGCATGCGCGCAAACACCCGACTCCAAGGAGAAGGCATGAACACGCTTGACCGAGTTTTCCGCCCCGAATCGGTGGCAATCGTTGGCGCTTCGGATAATCCTCTGAAAATGGGCCATCGGTGCGTGCTCAGTCTTGTCGACATTGCGTATGAAGGCAAGATTTATCCCATTAACAGCGAGTTGGATTCGATTTGCGGCCTGCAAACGTATCCCAGCCTGATGGATGTTCCGGGAGATATCGACCTCGTCATCATTGTCGTTCAGGCGAAGCACGTCGCCGAGACTCTTCGGGAGGCCGCGAAGAAAAATGCTGCCGGCGCAGTGATCATCACCGCAGGCTTCAAGGAGATCGGGGACCCCGCAGGGGCGGACCTTCAGAAAGAGATAACCGGAATCGCAAACGATGCCGGCGTCAAGATAGTCGGACCCAATACGTTCGGCATGGTCAACGTGCCCGCGAAACTGAACGCTTCGTTCACTCCCGTTTTCAGCCATCTGAGGCCCGGTTCCATAGGAATGCTCGGCCAAAGCGGCGGCGTGTGTCACCTCGTTTCGTTTCAGGCGATTGACGAAGGGGTGGGCATGAGCAAGGTTGTCGGCCTCGGCAATCGATGCAACCTCGGCTTCCCCGAGTTAATCGAATTTCTTGGCGCCGACCCGGAAACGAAGACAATAATCCTGTATCTGGAAGGAATCGAAGACCCCCGCTCGGTCATGGAGGCCGCGAGAGAGGTCACCATTAGGAAACCGCTCGTCGGGCTGAAGGTTGGACGGTCCGAAGCGGCTTCACGCGCGGTCCAATCGCATACGGGCTCGCTTTCCGGACACCACGGCCTTTACTATGCCGCATTCGAACAGGCGGGCATCGTGCCGGCGGAAGACACCGTCGAGCTCCTCGACATCGCAAAAATCCTCAATCTGGCGCAACCGCCGGCCGGCGACAGGGTGGCCGTCATGTCGTTTCAGGCGGGGCCGGGCATCATGCTCACCGACCTGGTTGAGAGCCACGGCCTTCAAATGGCCGTTCTCTCCCCGAAAACGGTTGCGGCCCTCAAAGAACTCTGGCCCGACCTGACTATACGAAACAACCCGGTCGACCTCGCCTTTGTGAGCAGCATGGACGTGTTCGGTGAGGCAGCGACGGCGGTGTTGAATGATGAAAATGTCGATTCGCTCATTGTATTCTACCTTGACGTCTTCTCTCTGTTTACTGTCGGAGTCTCGGCTCAATTGATACCGCTCGCGAGAGAAATCCCCAAGCCGATTGTCGTGTGCGCGAATTTCCCGGTCCGGTTGTCTTCAAAGGAAACCGAAGAAGGAATTGCCGATTTCCAAAACAACGGGATCCCCGTGTATCCGTTGCCCGCGCGAGCCGTCAAGGCATTGAAAGGGCTGGTCCGTCGCGGAGAGATACTGAGACGCTTCGAGTCGGGCTATCCCACAGGCTCGACGTAGACCTTGAACAGCACCCGCCCCAGTCCCCCGTGCGTCGCGCCGGTGTCGATACACTGGACGTGATTGAAGATGTATTTGTTCGGGTCTTCTCCATTCACGATGGCCGAGAGCATTGCGCGAATCGCCGTATTCAATGGAGTAATGGCGTCGGTGCAAATGTTGGGGGCAGTGGTCTCATCTTTGTTTACCATCGTCGCGTTGAACACGAGCTTGTCGCCCGGCTTGTAGAATGCGAAGCAGTTTTCCGCCTCCACCACCTCCGCCACGATGCGGTATCCCATCAGCGCCATACTGTTCTCCAGCAGGCGCTGCATGCCGGGAGAAAGCTTGTCGAGCTCTTCGTCGCTAATCCCGATAGCGCTTTTTGCCATTTCACGCGCGGCTTCATCCATCGTTGTTCTCCTTTGCAGTTCGCATCATGTGTTTTACAAAAGCATCCAAGTTCTTATCAGAACATTCATATGCTGTCAAGGCAATTGAAAAGTCGATTCCGATACGCAATTCAGGGGACCGAAGGGAAAAGTCCCCGGTCGGTGTGCGGAATGAAAATGGCCGCGTTCAAACGGCTCATGAATTCATTGTCTGTCGTCAACTGAATGTATGCTGTCTTTGCTCGGATTGATTCGATCTCCTCGCGGAGACCGCAGGAGGCCAGCATGAGACATGCGCCCAAGCCCGCGCTGTTCCCGAGCGCCTTGAAACGTTCGAGCGGAATGTCGGGCAGCATTCCGATTGTTATTGCGTCCGCCGGGTCGATGTGCTCTCCAAAACTGCCCGCAACGAAGAAATGGTCGAGTTCGCCGAAGGTCACCCCCAATCTCTCCGTAACCAGTGTCAGCGCCGTATACATGGCCGCCTTCGCGCGAATGAGATTCCCGATGTCCAGTTCATCGAGAATAATATCTTTCGGACCTTCTCCATACGCGGCCGAAACCACGACATAGCCTTTCACGCCGTTCGCCTCCGTAATCCTCTCGCCGGGCGAAACCTCCTTGATTCTCCCCTTCGGGTCTATTATCCCGGAACGGTAAAGCTCCGCAATTGCGCTTATGAGGCCCGACCCGCAAATACCCTGTGCCGGGGCGCCTCCAATTACCCGGATGCCTGGCAGAAGTGTCGTTCTGTCGATTCGGATGCGTTCGATCGCGCCTTCGACCGCGCGCATGCCTGCTTTTGCTCCACCCGCCTCTAACGCCGGTCCCGCAGCGCCCGCGCAGACAACGAGCCAATCACAGTTTCCGAGAACGACCTCGGCATTCGTTCCCACGTCTAACAGCATGGACAAGCCCTTGCTTTTATGCATTCCCGAAGCCAGAATGCCTGCTACCACGTCACCCCCGAAATAACTGCCGAGATTCGGGAACACGTACACCGGCCCATGGGGATGAATGTCGATTCCGGTCTCCCACGCTTCGAGCTCCATCGGTCGGTTGAACACGGGCACGTAGGGTTCGCGGCACAACTGGAACGGGTCAAGACGAAGAAACAAGTGAATCATGGTCGGGTTTCCAGCCACGCTCACGGCATAAATTTCTCTTTGATTGAACCCGCAATTCGCACACAATGCTTCAGCCGAGCCATTGATGCACTCTGTAACCATTCGCTGGAGAGACGTCAGTCCGCCGGGATTCTGGCAAAAGTGAATCCTCGTAAGAATATCTTCTCCATGCCTGGTTTGAGGGTTCTCCGCTGCCATGCTTCCGAGTATTTGTCCGGTGGTCATGTCGACCAGGTACGAACTTATCGTCGTCGTTCCAATGTCAATGGCAAGGCCAAGGCAAGCGTCACTGGAGTGAGCGCCGACAATGCCGACCAGCGCCGAAACATCCCCATGGTCGGCAACCGCGACAGCCATCCGAAAACCTTCTTGCCGAAGCGCGCCACTCGCCTCTCTCATGAAACCCAGGGGCGCTCTTATTGTCGCGGCTGACCTACCCTCAGCGCTCAACACCTCGGACAACGCCGAGAGTATTCTGTCGACGTCTCCGGTCGGGTCTTGCAGCGTGGGCTTCTCCAGTTCCAGACGGCGCTTCTTTACCATCGGAACCGAAACAAGACCGGGACAAGGCCCAAGAATCGAGTTGTCCCCGATTTTTGAAAAGTTTTTCATGCGGTTACGACTCGACAGCGTATGGCGGTACGCGTCGCCTCGAGATTTTCCCCCCTCATCCTTCCAGGAGAGCTTTCAGCAACTCCAGGCTGGAAGGAACGCCGCCGATTCCCCAATTGGCGGCGGGTATCTCTTCTATCACGCACCACGTGTACGGCTGTATTTTCTCCTTGGGATGAGGACGGGCTTCGATTTCCGCAACAACTTCCGTCACGCGGGAAATCATCTCTGTTTTTTTCTCTTCTGTCAGAGCGCCCTCAAAAACCTTGATCTGAATGAATGGCATTGTAACCCTCCCTTATTTCTGAGCATGCATGCAAGGCGGACCGTTTCGCGCAACGCTCCGGGTGCGTCACTGGAGTGAGGGGGGCTGATTTGCTCGGAGCGAGTTGGCTCTCGCGGAAGAAAGCGCCGTCCGGAAAGGAACGGGGACATCAGGCCTCGAGGAAAGGGCTCGGCTATGGTCCCCGGGGCATATACAGGTCCGCATTGTAAAAATACATCTCGGCTTCGGCGGTCTCGTCCACTCCGGTGTAATACAGCGCGCTCGCGTTTATATCGCTCTCTCGAATGTATTCCGACATTGAGCGTACCGGCGAAAGTGTCTGCAGTTTCGGAGCAACAACGAACATGAAACCCCATAAGAGCAAAGAAAAGAAGGCTAATGCCGCCCAACGAATCCATAGGTGAGGCGGCCCTTCTTTACCGTTCCCCGCAGCGCATTCCGAGAGCATTTAAATATTTGCCGTTATGTGAGGGAATACCTTGTAAAACATTATATACGCCATTGTGAGTGTCAGAATAAGGTTGAAACTCTGCCCGAATACATACAGAATGAGCGGTTTCCCGCCCTTGAAGTAGTGTCCGAGTTGCCGGAAATTGGTGGCAAGCCCGATGCTCGTGAATGCAAGGCAGAAAAACCAATCGCGGAAAATCTTGGAGAACCCTCTTATCACGCCGTGGTCGACCAGAACATAGCCGACGTCTTTACCCAATGACTGGTAAATTAACGAGAACACAATCGACGCCACAATGAACCCGATTACGAATTTCGGGAACCGATGCCATATCTCGATCATTCCCACTTTTTGTCCGGGAGCGCATTCGATGCGGGCGCACCAGTAAAACGCAACACAGAACGCAATAAGTCCGATCATGACGTTCTGAATCATTTTTACCGTAGCCGCGACATAGAGGGCGCGGTCGCTCAGGAATGCGCCGGCCGCCGCGACGGCCCCCGTGGCGTCAATAGTTCCGCCCATCCACGCGCCGCCCAGAACGTGAGGCATTCCCACCGCCTTGATGAACGCCGGCATGGCGATCATCATAATCGAGGTAAAAACCATAGACATTCCGACGGCGAGCGTCAGCTCCTCCTTTTTCGCCCTGCAAGCGGCCGCCGTCGCGATGGCAGCCGAAACCCCGCAGACAGACATATCCGCCGAGATCGTGATGTTGAGCGTCTTCGAGGTGATCCCGACGACCTTTTGTCCGAATATATAGGTGCTGACAAGCACGGTGGGCGTAACTACCCACGCCACAAAAATGCCGGGGATGCCGATTGACAATATCTTTCCAAAGAGAATTTCTGCGCCGAGCAGCACCAAACCAGTCTTTATGTAGTACTCCACTTGCACCGCAGGCGCAGCCCACCGTGGAGTGCCGACGGTATTACTGATGAGCAGTCCGATCACAATTGCCCAGAGAGCATACCCAATGCCGTATTGCTTCATCGTGGACTGACCCGCGGCCAGATATGCGAGCGTGGCGATAAGAAACACGAAGAAAAATCCCGGCGCGAACTTACTGAACGGAATGCCCATAAACTTCATCCCAATGCCAAAAAATACGGCGAGAACAATCATGAGTCCGATCAGGAAAGGAACCTGATTGTACGGCTTGGCCGAAATTTTTTTCTTTGCATCGGATGCTTTCCGGTGTGCTTCGCGCCAGCCATCTATTGCTTTCGTCGCCGCCGCATTCAGCTCACGGTTTTGGAAGCCTGCCGACTCCGCCGCAGCCTGGGCTTCCCGCGCGAGAGCCAGCTTTTCCGCTTCCTTCGATTTGGCACTCTCGTATTTTTCCAGGGCTTTCTTATTCTTTCCCTCGGCTTCCTCGGGGCCCATAATGAATGCTTTGACCGGATTGTTCTCCCACCCGTGAGGCTTGTCGGTGAATGCCTTGATCTTTTTTGCCAGCGGGTCGTTCTCGGCCTTGAGTGTCCCCTTCGCGTCATTAGCCATGTACCAGGCTATTGTCTTGAATGGCGCCCGTGCCGACTCGGCTTCCAACGTGGAATTTGCCTCGGCGATCTTTTCATTCATTTGCTCGGGCGCTCGGGGAAAGTAAATGAGCATCCCGACGATAAGAATTACGGACCCGAGCCAGATAGCCCAATAGTCCTCTTTCTTCCAGAGGTCTGACCATTGAGATTTCGCCGCGTCAACGACGACATCCTCAGTGATTTCCGCCTGTTCCTGAGTCAATCGGTCTTTTCCTTCGGAAGAGACTTCGTCAGACATACATTTCCTCCTTCCGGGACCGAAGAGCAGAAAAACAGTTTCTCGCGGGGATTCCCGGCCTCCTCTCTCTTACTCGGGGATGACATACATCTTTTACCACGACGGGCGGAGGAGTCAATTAGCGCTTTCACTCGTTCCCAAAGGTCTGTGCCGATATCGGTGAAAACGACGACGTTTGGTTGTGAATTTCATGCCGCATCTTTGCTCCTAATTTCAACAATGACAATAAGATGCGAAACGAAGGGGGGCGTATGCGCCGCCCCGGATTTACGGACACGAAACATCATATCCACCAACTCTGAACGCGTTCGAAAATATGTGGGGATAAATCCGCGCTTCCAACAAGGTCCATAAAATCTCTTCGCAGGTGCGAATTCATTCGCACCTATCGGCGCAATGCTGGCGGAAAGGACTTTTTAAAGCGGACAAGCCGCATGACAAACCGTAAGACAGATTCATTGTAACCATATCCCACGGTTGCTGATATGGGTTATGGGGGGACACCATGCGGCATCGTGTCCCCCCATAACCCCTTTGCTGGGCAATCGTGAGACAGGCTCACAGTTCCACCTTTTCGCAGACACGCTCGATATTGACCGCCTGACCGCTGGCATCGTCCACATCAACGACTACACCCCGTAGTTGGAGGTTCCCTTCTGCCACCTCGAACCGGGAGGGGATGCCGGTCGCGAAGCGAGTCAGCACCTGCTCCTGCTTCACCCCGATTATGCTGTCATGAGGGCCGGTCATGCCCACATCCGTAATGTACGCCGTTCCCTGCGGCAAGATGCGTTCATCCGCGGTCTGCACGTGCGTATGGGTGCCGAGCACGGCCGAGACCTGGCCGTCGAGATACCATCCCATCGCCACCTTCTCGGAGGTTGCTTCGGCATGCATGTCGACCACGATGACAGGGGTCTTCGCCCGAAGTCGTTGGGCCAGCTCGGAACCCGCTCGAAAGGGGCAATCGTTCGGGCCCATGAAGATTCTTCCGACAAGGTTGAAAACCGCGACGCGACTCCTGTCTGGAAGTTCGAAGAGTATGCTTGTCATCCCCGGGTTCGCGGGCGGATAATTGGCGGGCCGCACCACATTGTCGAGAGAATCAATCCCTTTCAGCAGGTCGGCTCGTCTCCACGTATGATTCCCCATCGTCACGATTTGGACGCCGTACCCGGTGATTTCTCGAATTAACTGCGGCGTTGCTCCCAACCCGCCCGCAAGATTTTCGCCATTGGCAATGGTTACGTCCGGGTTGTATCGGTCCTTCACAGAGGGAAGATGGTCTCGCAGGATGCAACGTCCCGGTTTCCCCACGACATCGCCGATAAAGAGAATTCGCACGCGGCCATCCTTTCTGCACCGACAAAAAAGCCCCTCCCCCTTTGCGGGGAGGGGCTTTTGTATCAAGCGTTATTTCGCATATTCGACCGCTCGGGTCTCGCGGATGCATATTATCTTGATTTGACCGGGATATTCGAGCTCCTGCTCGATCTTCTTGGTGATGTCGCGAGCGAGTTGGGACATCTCGGCGTCACTCAGTTTCTCGGGTTCTATTATCACGCGAATCTCGCGACCCGCCTGGATCGCATAGGTTTTCTCGACCCCCACAAAACTGTCCGCTATGTGCTCCAGTTTCTCCAGCCTCTTGACATAGGTTTCGAGCGTCTCACGTCGCGCGCCGGGCCGTGCAGCCGAGAGGGCGTCACCCGCCTGGGTAAGAACTGCAATGAGCGATTTTGTGGGGACATCATTGTGATGAGCCTCAATGGCGTTTATAATGATGTCGCTTTCGCTGAACTTTTTCACCAATTGCGCTCCGATGCGCGCGTGCGTGCCTTCTACTTCGTAATCCACGGCTTTGCCGATATCGTGGAGGAATCCGGCGCGTTTGGCCTGTTGCACGTTCAATCCCAGCTCGGCAGCCATTATTCCGCAGATGAAGGCCACCTCCTTCGAATGGTGGAGAACGTTCTGACCGTAACTCGTCCTGTACTTCAAACGACCCATCAGCCGAACCTCTTCCGGGTGCAACCCGTGCACTCCCGCTTCGAGCGCGGCGTTCTCGCCTTCCTCACGGATTGTCGTCTCCATCTCCTCCTGAACCTTTGCAACCACTTCCTCGATTCTGGCGGGATGGATGCGGCCATCCGTTATCAACCGTTCGAGCGAGATTCGGGCTATTTCCCTTCGTATCGGGTCAAATCCCGAAAGAATAACGGCTTCGGGAGTGTCGTCAACAATGATGTCGATTCCGGTCGCATTTTCCAGAGCCCGGATGTTCCGACCCTCTCTTCCAATTATCCGTCCCTTCATTTCGTCGTTCGGAAGGGACACCACCGAGACCGTCGACTCGGCGACATAATCCGCAGCGCACCGCTGAATGGCGGTACAGATTATTTCTTTGGCTTTTTTCTCCGACGATTCGCGAATCTCGTCTTCGGTTCGTTTACAGCGCAGTGCCGCCTCATGCCTGCATTCCTCCTCGATTTGCGATAGAAGGATTTTCTTGGCGTCGGCGGCGGTCAGGCCGGAAAGACTCTGCAGTTTCTCTTGTTGTTGGTTAATCAACCCCTGAAGCTCATCGCGCATGCGATTCACCTGCTTGTCACGCCCGGCGAGCTCCTTTTCCCTGTTTACCAGGTTGTTTTCCTTCTTCTCCAGCAGTTCAACCTTCTTGTCAAGGTTTTCCTCCCGCTGAATCAGACGCTTTTCAAGCTCCAAAACCTCTTGCTTGCGGTCCCATGTTTCTTTTTCGAATTGTGTTCGCATCTTGAGGCGCTCGTCCTTGATCTCAAGGAGCGCCTCCTTAATAATTGCATTCGCCTCCTTCTGCGCGCTTGCGACTGTTTTTTCTGCGGCCTTCCGCGCCGAACTCAGCCGGCGAGCTCCCAGTAAGAACCATGCTCCAAAACCCAATGCAACGATTAACGCCCCCAAGGCAAGTCCTGCTCCCAATGCCATGCGGGGGTCGCCAGCAAAATATTGAGTCAAATCTGCTATTTCTATTTTCCCTCACCCCCCATAGTAAAGATATATAAAAGAAGCGCCCGAACCGTTTCGGTCCAAGCACTTCCGCTTCGCTTCGTGGACGATTTTGTCCACTCGCTCTAATCCATGATGCTGCAAGAGGTTGACCGACCATAACTTTTCGGTTTCGATAACTTAAAAAGCGTTAAGTATTTGCTACTTCATTATAAATTGGCTGTCAGCCAAAAGTCAAGAAAAAGATTGCCTCGCCCTGCAAGACTGGCTTCTACAAATAATGAATTATCAGGGTGTTAAGCTTCCAGGCTTTCACTCCGTGCCTTTGCGTTCACGCGCGAACCGTAATGGGTGACAATAATAATCGAATATGCTAATATTGGTGGCAGTATGAAAAAGGCAGAACGCCCCGCCGCAGGGAATCAGAAACCGGCAAAAGATACGCGAAAAGTCCCGCAGGATGCCAAAAAGCCGAGCGCCACGTCCAAGAGCTCCATTCTGTCCGGCGGGAGGCGTCTCCTGACATTGATTCTTTTGGGCGGCATCTTCGGAGCAGCATGCGGGACCGCCCTCGGACTAAGCCGCGACCTGCCGCAAATTGCGAATCTGGAAAGCTTCAAGCCCATGCTCTCGTCCGTAGTGCTTTCGGCTGACGGCCAAGTCGTCACCGAATTCGGCATCGAGAAGCGAAAGAGGACGTCCCTTTCCCGCATTCCACCCCAACTTCAACAAGCCATCATTGCCGTAGAGGACCAGTATTTCCACTGGCATTTCGGGTTTAATCCCGCCGGAATACTCCGGGCGGCATACAGAAACATGAGGGCGGGACAGGTTGTGCAAGGGGGCAGCACGATTACTCAGCAATTGGCGCGCAATCTGTTTCTCACGCGGCGCAGGGACTTCTCCCGCAAGCTCCGGGAGACTATCCTCGCGCTTCAGATAGAGCGCAAATATACGAAGGAACAAATACTCGAACTGTATCTGAACCAGATATATCTCGGGCACGGAGCGTATGGCGTCGAAGAGGCATCCCAAATCTATTTCGGGAAACATGTCGAAAACCTCTCTCTGGCCCAGTGCGCATTGCTGGCGGCGCTGCCGAAAGCGCCAAACAAATACTCCCCCAAGAATAATCCCGGGGCCGCCATTCAAAGAAGAAATGTCGTCCTGGAACTAATGTACCAAGAAGCCTACATCACACGAGAACAATGCATCTCGGCGAAGTTCGAACCCATCATTCTATCAACATCCGCATCCAAGAACACTGCGCTTGCGCCCTACTTCACGGAGTACGTGAGACAGCTTGTCATCGACAGGTACGGCTATGACTTGCTGTACAAAGGCGGCCTGCGAATCCATACTACGCTGAATCTTGAAATGCAGGCGGCGGCGGAATCGGCGATTGAGGAAGCCCTGAGAGAATACGAACCGGAGCGCCCTCGCGATGACCTCGCCGATGAGGAAGGCATTCCCCATGGTCTCGCGCCCGACCGCGAATCCCAAATCTCAGCCAATCTGACAACCGATGTCGTGCAGGCCGCGCTCGTCGCAATCGACCCGGCCACCGGCGAAATCCGAGCGCTGGTGGGCGGGCGCGATTTCAAAAAAAGCGAATTTAATCGCGCCGTTCAGGCGAAGCGGCAGCCCGGCTCCGGATTCAAGCCTTTCATCTGGTCCGCGGCATTAGAGGGGGGCATGACTGCCTCGGACAGGATAGTGGACGGTCCCATCGTGTTTCATTTTCGCGATAAGGTCTGGGAGCCCAAGAACTACGAGGAACGCTTCTACGGGCCTACAACGCTGCGAGAGGCATTGGAACATTCCCGGAATATCGTATCCATCAAATTGCTCAATGAGTTGGGAGTGACACCCGTCATCAGGCTGGCTCACCGAATGGGAATAGAAAGCTACCTCCAGCCAAACCTCACGCTTGCTCTCGGCTCGACCGGCGTAACGCCCCTCGAGATCACGGCAGCGTTTGCAACATTTGCGAGCAATGGCATATATCGCGAGCCGACACCCATCCTCAAAATCGTGGGACCCGACGGAGAAACCATCGAGGAAAAACAGGTGAAAGAAAAGATTGCGTTGTCCGAAGAAACGGCATATATCATGACGACGCTGCTTCAAGGCGTGATCGAACGGGGAACCGGCCGCCGGGCGCAAGAACTCGAACGGCCCGCAGCCGGGAAGACCGGCACTACGAACGACTGTACCGACGCATGGTTCATCGGATACACCCCCGAACTGACAGCGGGCGTATGGGTCGGCTACGATGACATGCGCTCACTCGGCAAAAAACAAACCGGCGGTCGAGTCGCGGCCCCCATCTGGACAAAATTCATGAAAGACGCGCTCGCCGGTCAGCCAATCCGCGAATTCAGTGTGCCGGCCAACGTCGAGTTCGTCGAAGTGGAAGCAAACACCGGCCTCCTGGCGCCTCAGGCAATGAGCGTGCGGCGCATTAAACAGGCGTTCCGAAGAGGGACGGTCCCGACGAAATACTTCGATCCAACCGAAGACGAAAGGATTACCGAAGATATCCTGCACATCTATCCGGGAGACCTTTCCATCTGAAAAAGCCTGCTTCGGCTGCTCTGTCACCCATTATTCCGGGGTTCTTGGATTGGCGGGATTGCGACTGCGCGCCGGTTCGCGCTTCACGGCAAATCGCACTTGACACTCGCAGCAAAACCTAATAGAATTACCTCGCTTCGGACACCCCGATGAAAAAAGGTGATACGTTCAGCTCGATTTCTTTTAAGTTTGCCGGGCGTGAAAACAGTCGAAGGGAGGAGAATAAAGATGGGATTGCTTGATGGAAAAGTGGCGGTTGTTACAGGCTCCGGAGGAGGCATCGGCCGGTGCCATGCGCTTGCGTTGGCAAATGAAGGCGCAAAAGTGGTTATCAACGATGTGGGCGGAGACCGGAGCGGCTCCGGCGGCAGTAAATCAATGGCCGACACGGTCGTCGACGAGATCAAGGCCGCAGGCGGAGAGGCCGTGGCCAACTACGACAGCGTTGCCGAGATGGAAGGCGGCAAGGCAATTATCCAAACCGCGCTCGACGCATTTGGGCGCATCGACATTCTCGTCAATAATGCCGGCATCCTTCGGGATAAGACCCTTCTCAAAATGGAGGAAAACATGTGGGACGCCGTCATTGCCGTTCACTTGAAAGGAACCTTTGCGTGTACGCAACCGGCGGCTGCGTGGATGAAGGAAAGCGGGCAAGGCGGAAGAATCATTAACACAAGTTCAACCTCCGGCCTGCTCGGAAACTTCGGACAATCGAACTACGGCGCGGCCAAGGCCGGCATCGCGGGTTTCACGCGGGTGTGTGCGCTCGAACTCGCCAAATACGGAATCACCGTAAACGCCATCGTGCCCGTGGCCAAAACCCGTATGACTGAGGACCTCGCTCCGTTCGCTCAACTCGGGGAAGGCGAACTCGACCCCGCGCACATATCCCCGATGATTGTGCTCCTCGCGTCCGACCTGGGAAAAGACATCAACGGAAAGTTCTTCCTGATCAGAGGCCCCCAAATTTCCATGATGGAAGTGAAGACCACCGAGGGCGTTTCGAAGGATGGCCTGTGGAGCCCGCAGGAAATAGCAGATAACCTCGACAAGATTATGGCCTGGTAATCCGGGGTTGTTGATGAGTCCCGAAATGAGCCGCACCCCTGCGGCTCATTTTTTTTCGGCGGAGTTCCGGCCATTGGACAAGTCGCGATATGCAAGATAGAATAGAATAATCGAATACCGAGCATCTGGGGGATGGTGTCGAATCGCCGTCAACGGATCACGGATTGTCTCGGCACGAGCGGCCAACCGATGAATCGCCTCTTTCGGTTCTTGTTCGGCTGACATGCATGCGCCCGGCGATTCATGGGGCTCGCTTCGGAGACAGATACGCATCCCTCGTGTTACATAAACGACAACCCTCGAAACAATGCTGAAATATTGGCCTTTTGCGGTCATTTTCCTTGTCCTTATGTCCTGCACTCAGGATAACAGGCAAACAGCAACATCCATTCCGACGCTTGGGATGTTGCCGGCGCCTCCGCCCGGATGGCAGGCGGTGGGTGAGCCTTTGTTGTTCTCGGGATTTTCACTTTCCGATTACATTAATGGCGGCGCAGAGCTCTATCTCGCCTACGGCTTCCGCGAAGTGGCCGTCACGGAATTTCGCAGTGACGCCGGAAGCCGGCTCACGGTGGAGGTCTACCTGATGAGCAGTCCGGAAAACGCCTATGGAGTCTTTTCCACCGATCGGGCCGGAGAACACTGGCCGCTCGGCGCCGACTCGTCATATGGCGACGGGCTTTTGAGGTTTTGGAAAGGGCCGTATTTCGTGCGGGTTCTGTGTTTTCCCATGGATTCTTCGCTCGAGCCGCTCCTTCGAAACGTCGGCGAACAGATCGCCGAACGCATCGGAGAAGAAAGCCGCCGCCCCACAATTCTGAACGTGCTTCCGGAAAACGGAGTGATTGCGGACAGCGTCTGCTACTTTCATCGGCAAACAACCCTGAACAACATACGGTTCCTGTCTGACGAAAATCTGCTTCGACTTGACGACGACGTTGAGGCTCTCACATGGAAACAAACCGCGCAGAACGCGGATTCAATACAGTCGGATAACCGTCGAGAAAAGAGCACGCAGATAGCGTTACGGTATCCCTCCGACGTTCGAGCCCTACACGCGTACAAAGACTTCGTGCAGAACTATCTTCACGTTCACGAAACGGCAACCGCGGGCGCAGAGGGGAGTCAGCCGGTGACCGCTCCGCTGCCGAACAAAAAACATGGAGCGGCGCTCGCGAATCCGCCGTGGCTTATTGTTGTTCTCGATGCCGACTCTCCTGAAACGGCCGCCGACGCCGCCGCCGCCGCCGAGAAACGAATCGCTGCCGCGGGGCTATAACAGAAGAGATTGAGGGAGGGGGACAAGCCATGAATGAGAAAAGGAACGAGAAACAATCCGATCAGAAACTTACAAGAAGAGACTTTCTCAAGGACACCGCTGTCGGGGCCGCCGGCGCGGCGGCGATCGGCATTACGGGATGCTCTCCGTTCGCCGAAGCCGGTCACGAACCCGTTGCGCAAGACTCGCTGCCAGCCGGAAAGAGCAAGGTGGTGCTTGTTCGCGATGAAAACGCAATCGGCTCTGACGGACTTCCCCGAGAAAATATAATAGAAGAAATGCTCGGGCGGGCGATGCTCGAACTTACCGGAAAACAGGACAGCCAGGCAGCTTGGTCGAGCTTCTTCGGTCCGGATGACGTCGTCGGCGTGAAGATCAATGTCATGATGACACCGACCTCCCCGGAATTGGCGCGCCCCGTTGTCCGGGGAATCATGAGCGCCCGCGTCCCTGAACAGAAAATCATTGTCTGGGACAGAAATAATGCCGGGCATGGATTGGCGGGAGCGACCACCCGCGACAAGAAATACGGATATGACTCCAAATCGCTCAGCAGAATCGTCACGGACGAAGCCACGGCTCTCGTGAACGTGCCGGGAACGAAAGTGCACTGGCTTGCCGGGGTGGCCGTAGCTTTGAAGAACTGGGTCGGCGCCCTGACCAACATCAACGTTCCCGACATGGGCGTGGCCTACAAGATTCATGGCGACAGTTGCGCCGAATGCGCAAGCATTAACGCCATACCGGCTATCAAAAACAAGTGTCGATTGGTTGTTGCAGACGCGCTCCGCCCCCTGTTCCACGGAGGGCCCCAGGTCAATCCGAGATACCTGTGGCCATACCGGGGAATCATCGTCGCCACCGACCCCGTCGCCGTCGATGCCGTATGCATGAAAATACTCGAAGCGAAGCGGCGCGAATTCCAGGGAGAAGAATGGCCGATCAGCCCGCCGCCAAAACACGTCTTCCTGGCAGAGAAAAAATACAAACTCGGACACGCGGATTTGGATGATATCGACCTGGTGAAACTGGGATGGGAGGACGGAGTCCTCGTGTGAAGATCGCAATATTTTTGTAGCTGCCGATTCATTCGGACATTTTAGACAGGCGAATATGCCGGCGCCTCTCCCTTCTTGTAACCATGGGCTCGCGGTTCTCTTTCTGAGCGCGGCGAAGAATCTCTGCTTTTGACAGGAGCAAAACCAAAACATGAATTACATGGAAACAATCCGAACTGACGTTCTCGTAATCGGCGCCGGCGGCGCCGGCGTGACCGCCGCGGTCGAGGCCGCGCGCGCAGGCGCAAGCGTGGTCGTCCTCTCCAAGGAGCCTGTCGGATATGGGGACACCCGTATATCGCTCGGCGTGATGTCCACGTCGCCCGACCGCACAATCGGCGACAGCGCCGATGATTTCATCGAGGATATCATTCGCGGCGGCGACGGACTGAACGACCCCGCCCTCGTGCGCGCGCTTGTCAGCGATGCGCTCGATGCCACTATCACATTCGAAGGGTACGGTCACATATTTACACGCGATGAGGATGGCCGCCTCAAACGGCTCGCGCTTCCGCCCGGCGGACACCGCGCGTCGCGAGCGATAGCGAGCCCGGGAGTCGGTATCTCCATGGGTCACACGATGCGCGCCGCGCTCGCGCGAGAAAACGTGACTGTCCTCGAGGAAACCATCTGTTCCGAACTTCTCGTTCTCGATGAGGAAATAGTCGGCGCGGCAACAATTCACTTGCCATCGGGCTACCCGATGGCGGTTCTTGCAAAATCAACTGTTCTCGCCGCAGGAGGCGCAGGTTCGCTCTATTATCCTCACACCGACTGCATGCCCGCCGTCTCGGGCGACAGCTTCGGACTGGCGCTCGAAGCGGGGGCGGAACTCGTTGACATGGAGCAGGTCCAGTTTCTTCCCTTCGGCGTCACGCACCCGCCGGCGATGCTCGGAGCGCCCTGCGGCGAGCCCGCAATGGCCGGCCCGCTGGGAAAATTGTTGAACAGCAGGGGAGAAGTCATCCTGGAGAACATCATGCCGATGACCCGCGCCCAGGTCGCTCGCATCATTATGGAGGAAATCAGAAACAATGGCGCCACGGAACATGGTGGACTGCTACTCGACTTGCGGCCGAATGTCGAATCGCCCGAGGGAGAATTCTTCGTCATGATGGTGAAGAAGATGGGCGGGCCGTTCCTCGATATCATCCGGAAGGCGTATGGCGAGAAAGCCGCCAACCTCGAGGAGCCGTGGGATGTGCTCCCGACGGTCCATTACAACATGGGCGGTGTTAAAACCGACGAGTGGTGCCGCAGCAGCGTTCCGGCTCTCTATGCATGCGGCCAGGCGCAGGGCGGCGTCATGGGCGGAAACAGGCTCGGTTCGACATCATTGACCGAAATATTCGTCTTCGGAAAACGCGCCGGCAAAACGGCCGCCCGTGAAGCAAGCGCGAGACAAATTGCCGACAAGCGGAACGTCAACGGACCTCTCGACAAACTCGAATCGCTTTTTGGAGCGAAAGGAGGATACAGGCCGGTCCACCTCAAACGCTCCCTGCAAAAGCTGATGTGGGAAAAAGTCGGGCCATTGCGGAACGGAGCGGAACTCGAGAAGGCCTTGGAAAAGGTTCGGGCAATTCAGGAAAAGGCGCGCGATTTGCGTGTTTCGGAAGTGCGCGAGTACAACCCGGAAATTGCGGACGCAATCGAGTTGCCGCTTATGCTGGAAGCCGCAGAGACCATTATCGTATCGGCCCTCGAACGCAGAGAATCCAGGGGCGCCCACGTCCGCTCCGAGTTTCCCGAGAAAGATGAGAAAAACCCGACCATGAACATGGTCGTGAAGCTGACAGATGGTAAATGCAAGGTCCGGCAGACTCCGGCGAGACACTGACGATGAGGCCCGATATGTCCGGACAAAGGAGACTGTGAAACTGTCCGATAATTATTTGCGAAGGCTCCCCCGAAAAGCCGAAGCCTAATTCCGGGGACACGGATTTATGGGCCGAAGGTCACGCTCCGCGTGACTCCGTGTCCCCGGAATCAGCCCGGTTAATGCTTTCTTGAAAACAAATAGCGCGTGCAGGACAAAGATAACGAACAGGGAGCAACGCTTCCCCTTCGTCTAATTCGACCAAATTCGTTTAATTCGTGTTCCAAATCGTTCTTGTTTGGCGAGCGAAGCGGTAAAAGCAAGTCTATGATCTCGGAGAATTTCGATGAGCGCGACAATTTCAATTAAGAGATACAATCCTCAGACAGATTCCGAACCGAAATGGGTTGATTACGCTCTGCCCAACGGGCGACGCATGACGGTGCTCGAGGCCCTCATGTATCTCTACGAAAACGTCGACCCCACGCTCGCATTTCGATTCGGTTGCCGTTTCAACAAATGCGGCCTCTGCGCCGTCGAGGTCAACGGGCGCCCACGAATGGGATGCTTCACCGAAGCAACGGATGGAATGAAAATCGGGCCGCTTGCCGGAATGCCGCTCGTCCGCGACCTCGTGATTGACCGGACCGCGTTCTTCGAAGGACTCCGCGAACTGCAGCTGTATATTCCCGAACAGAAAGATGTCTCCGAGCCGCAGGTACTGAAAGAGCCGGAAGCCCGCGCGCGGCTCCTCGTCTGCCATGAATGCCTCGCCTGCAATGCCACCTGTCCCAACTACGATTTCAGCGACAACCCCCTGGCCGGACCCTACGTCTTCGTCAAGCTGGCCCAGTTACATCTGGACCCCCGCGACAAAATCGACAGGCGCGAACAGGCAAAAGCGCTTGGCATTGACAAGTGCGCCGATTGCGGCAAGTGCTACTGCATCCACGGCATCAACATCCGCCGCGACGCAATCGGAATTCTCGCGAACACCTGAGGCGTTCGCGAGGGATGATTTCAGAAAGTAACTCGGTCCGAAACGACAAAAAAGCGTGAGTTTGCCATGCGTCTCTCCTGGTTACTGATTCTGATCATGCAACTTGCCACGCCCGAAAGCATCAATGTAGTCTTATCGGAAGAAGGATTGTCACATTCCATTGTATATTCGGAATTAGTGAAGTACGAGGAAGGAATTCCCTCACGAGGCAATGCGCGCGATCGGGCGGGCAATCACTACTTCATTGAAACCGAAAATCAGTCCGGTTCACGAATAACGAAACGGATGCCCTCCGCCGAAGAGACGCTCTTCGCTTCGCTGGAGTCGCCTCCCGGCTATGAAGCGGAATTCGAATCCTTGTTTTTCTATCCATCCGGGAATCTCGTTTTCACCGTTGTTTTCCGAAAGAAAGGGGCCGAGTGGTTGCCGAGGCGGGATTATTACATGGTTGAAGGATTGCCGGGACGGGATGCCCGGTTTCGAATTCTGGTACTGGTTTCTGGTGTTTCCCTTCTCGTTTTTATTTTGATTCTGGTCCGTGCCTTGTATCGCCACCGACACAGGAGACAAATCAGTTGGTTGACGTGAGTGGAGTTCAAACTCGTGGGTTGAATCAGGAAGCCCGAACAACGGTTGAAAAGTTGTCGTCGGAGTTTTCTTTCATTTGTTCGTGCAATCTCGCAATTTCTTTCCAGAGCTCCAAATGGCTCCGTCAGAGGATCAGACACAAGAAAACGAGCATCAAGTAGATACCAAAGAAAACCCAGAGACCGAGACTCCACGTAAAGCCTTTGCTGTTCAGATAAATAATATACATGAGCCATCCGATTCCGAAAGTCGAAAGAGCCGGAACTGCTTGAAGCGACCAAAGAGCCTCGGTACCTTTTCTTTCTTCTTTCATTTGTTCGCCCCTCCCCTCATTCCGACGGCTTTCCCGTCATTCCTGCCGAGACAGGAATCCAGGAAAGCGAACCCACCGAAAAAGAGTAAGGCCAGGAACTCTCCTGGCCCCGAATATTCCTTCCAAAGATTTTGCGCTCTTATTCCACCAGCACGAGCCCGAAGTAATGCGCCGCGCAGTCGTAATCCTTCACCACCTCGAGCGTGATGCCGTTGTTGGCGCATGTCTGGAATACATCCACGCCCGAGGCCTCCAGCGACGGCCTGAGCTGCTGAGGGTGCCGGCATCCCGCCTTCAGGGCGCACGCGTCGCACAAATGGCATGGGCCTTCCCCCAGCGACCATGCCTTGTAATAGCCAGACAGGAAAATTTCGCGCTCCAACGCAACCAATATCGGGTTGACCTGCCACAGGTCGCCCTCCATCAGAATTCCGGTCGTGTAGCAATCCAGAATTTTTTGTGTCTGCTCCGGCGTCGGCGAATAGGGCGGGCACGACAATCGTCTGCCATAACCGGCGCAGCCGTACTGGCATCGCATACGCACCCATGGCGCGGTCACGACGGTGTCAATCGAAATGACCTTCGCATTCTTCGCGCCCAGTTCGAGCGCGCGCTTTCGAAGCTTTTCATAACTGGGTTTCGAAGCGACAACCTGCTTTCGCTTTGCCATCTGAATTATCCTCTCTCAAATAACTGCCGCGATACAATTCGGTCGCGACATAGTCTACCATTGACACTTTGGCCGGTCAAATGAAGGCCGTAATCATTCCGCGGCTGAACCTGTATCCTCTGCTTACTGCAACATCTCGTTGCGCGTGACAACGAAATACATGAACACGAGGAACAGGGCGAGGCCGATGGCGAGAAAAATCAAAAACCTCGTGGGATTGGCGGATTCGGAGATGGTGCGACTCGGCTTGGTCTTTTTCTTCTTTGTGCGCTTGCGTTTCGACATGCTGCTTTTTCGGAATCCGGCGGACCGAAAGAATCAACCGCCGTATGGAGGTATAAACTTTTCGGTGACCGTCATTTTCCGAGTTCCAGGTAGTATTCTAAACACTTCTTACATCCGCCGTTCTCTTCCTTCCAGTCCGGATGGTCTTTGGCGATTCTCTCCAGCACATATTTCTCCGCTTCGAAGTGGTCCTTGAAGGAGTCCTTCGTGACCTGCGAACCGCACAACGGGCAGACAACCTTACTTTTCGGCATGCGTCGAATCCTTTTACTGTATGGGCTTTCCCTCGGATTTTCCGACTCCATTATACCGGAACAACCAGCCCCCGAGCAAGCAGAGACTCCGCTTCGTTCTTGTTCCCACTGACATGTCCGTTACAGTGTGAAATGACACTTGTGCAACACCACATCGCGGCAGGTCGCCCTTTTAACTCGCATGCAGCCGCTCGCAAACCCTTTTCCCGCCTCCTCGGTCCGCAGCTTGTTTTTCGGCGTGCCGGTATGGTATTTTTGTACATGTGAGATGTAATGTCCTTTACCCCGGAGTGACCGCCTATGCTCAAGTTTGAACCCGGAAAAGGTCCGCACAGAAATTCCGAACGATACCAGTGCCCGCCGTTTTTCTCCGCGCGCATCTCCGCGGGCGGCAACGTGGAGGACGACGCAAAGGTCGAGAACCTCGGGCTCAGGGGGCTGTGCGCAAGGACCTCCTGCAACTTGAAGAAAGGCTCCACGGCCGACATCGAACTGAAGACCAAGTATGTCGGCCCCATTCGAATCCGGGCGCGGGTCAGATGGATCCTGCCAGCCCAGGGTGAAGGCTCCTCCCGCGTTGTCGGTCTTTCCATTCACAAAGTCCGCCTGCTCGACTGGCTCCGATTCCTGAGAGTCCTTTCCCAGTTGAAGAAAGAGGTCTGGTAACCCGCAATATCTCCCGCGCCGCGCATTTCCTGCGCTCACTGGTGAATACGTCCGAAATCCATTGCCGGCCCGCAGCATCCCGGCTTTTATAGTATGCAATTAATTGATATTAACGGACCCTTTTGCCTTTGGCATCGGGCAACGATTTTTTTCTCACCGCGCGGAGGACGCGGAGTCTTGTGAAAAGTTGTTGACGATTCGACGAATGCCGTCTTGCAACACGACCACATTGAAATTCATCAGCAGACCAACCTGCCATTTTCCCAGTTTCAGATACGTCAGAACCTGGGCCTCATGAATCGGTTCGAGTTTGGCAACAGCTTTGATTTCAACAACAACGCTTCATCAGCGAGTGCGCCTACCAGTCTGAAAACCCAAAAGATTTTTGAAACCACAGATGCCCACAGCGCGGCGTAGCCGCGCTGTGGGCATCTGTTTCCATTTGTCAGCTCGCGTGCCTTTTGCCATGCCTCGATATCTTCAAATTTCGATATTCTTGCCATCCGTCTTCTCCTCAATTCGAAAATTGACTTTGGCCTTTGGCCCTTGGACTTTGGACAACCTATCTCCACAACCCTCTATCGAATGAGCGATACTGGATAGCTTCGCTGATATGCTCCGCGCGAATTGTCTCGCTTTCGGCCAAATCGGCAATCGTGCGGGCGACTTTCAGGATTCGGTCGTAGGCGCGCGCCGAGATGCCATATTACCCTTATTATTACCCTTTCTTTGTGGTATTACCCTTTCTCCGCCAAACGGCGCCAGGCCCGCGGCCAAGACACTCGACGTACCCACTCTTTTGA
This sequence comes from uncultured bacterium, assembly GCA_964453435.1. Classification (GTDB taxonomy): domain Bacteria; phylum Abyssobacteria; class SURF-5; order SURF-5; family SURF-5; genus CAYVQZ01. Next base: position 13,793 of record CAYVQZ010000004.1, on the reverse strand, counting down.
AGCTGCTTGAGGACCCGCCGAACCATATCCCGGCTGACGCCCGGGCAGGTCCGTTCCAAGGCGCCCAGCGTGAATTCGCCGGGGAATCTCTTGACGGCGTCCACGACCATTTCTGTCTTAGCCCCTCTCGGCGCAGCCATCTTGCCGACGCGTTCCTCGAATTCGCGATATGCGGTTTTGAGAATATAAAGCACATAATTTATATAAGGCCACGCGTCGTGCTTGCTCTCATGCCAGTTATGGGAACTTTGCTCAAGTGTCTCATAATAGCGTTCTTTATTCTGCTCGATCAGGCGCTCGAGGCTTATGTAGCGGCCGACCTCATAACCCAAGTGGTAGCATTGCAAGAGAAGTAAGAGGCGAGAAACCCGTCCGTTGCCATCGCGAAAGGGATGAATGCACAGGAAATCGAGGTCGAAGCCCGCAAGAGCAACAAGTGGATGCGCCCAGCGATCGGCAATGCAGCGGTTCCATGACTCGACAAGCTCGCTCGTGTACGCCGCAACTTTGGCATGTGCGACAGTCTTAAAGCGTATCCTCTGGCGGCCATTTGGATATTTCTCAATTATGTCCCCAGGTTTGTTCCTGTACTCGCCTGCATCTGCGGTGGCGCCGCGAATCAATCGATGCAGCCTCAGTATTGTCTCCTCTGAAACGGAGACCTTCGCAGCCTGCTCGTGAATGAGTTTCAGAGCATCGCGATAGCCGCGCACTTCTTCCTCGTTCCGGTCGCGAAGCGTCGGCCTGCCGAACATAACCGTTGCGATGCGCGCCTGGTCGATGGTCACGCCCTCGATGCGGTTTGATGAAACAGCGCTCTCGATCAGGGCATGCTCCCGCAGCGCCCTAAGCCTTTGTGGAGACTGCCGTGTAAACAGTTCCTGTTTGCCGCGGGCTTCTCCCAGATCGGCCAGGTACCAAGCGGTGGTCGCGGGTATGGTCTTCAGTCTAGAAAACTGTCGGAAGGTCATCATCTCCACAATCCTCTATCAAAACTCCTGTATCGAAAGAAGTCCAATGTCTAAAATCCAATGTCCAAAGTCCGTGATGAGACAAGTTACTTGTATTTACTACCTTTAAATTGTGAATTCTGAAGATATTTCATCAGTCCCGACAGCATTCGCCCAATTTGTATGGTCAAATTGTTTAGATGATCAAATACCGACTTGTCGAGATATCCTTGGTCGAGAGCAACATACAGTTGGGCACGCACTTCCCCTGCAGAGCCCTTCGCTTGAGCAAGAAACTGACTGAATTCCCTATCGCCGCCACGCTCGAATCCTTCTGCGACATTTGACATTATAGAAACGGATGCTCGGCGAATTTGATCCCGCAGTCCATAATCCTTTCCAAACCGTCCCTGATCGGACACAGCATATATTTCTTTGGTCAGCTCACGTGCCTTTTGCCATGCCTCGATATCTTCAAATTTCGATATTCTTGCCATCCGTCTTCTCCTCAATTCGAAAATTGACTTTGGACTTTGGACAACCTATCTCCACAGCCCCCTGTCGAACGAGCGATACTGGATCGCCTCCGAAATGTGTTCCGCCCGGATGATCTCCGATTCCGCCAGGTCGGCGATGGTGCGGGCGACTTTCAGGATGCGGTCGTAGGCGCGCAAGTTCGTCCCGAGGCTGAACGCCCGGGGCGCTGGAGTCGATATCAGAGGGCTTTTTCTTGTCTTAACAGCTCTTCGGTTCGGGCAATAAACGTTTTCGCTTTTGTCCTGAGACCCTCTGCATCCGGGTCAGAGGCAGGAGCCCCGAAATCATAGTCGCTGATCTGTCTCTTTTCGAAGGCTTCGTGGAGCCACTGATGGAATTCCTTCGGCAGGATATTAGTCTTAATAAAATGCTGGGCAAATGCAGAGATTACGGCTCGATGGCTGGAAAAGGTGAGACCTTTGGAGAGAAGTAAGGCTTCGGCACAATAAAACATCGCATAGTAAAGGCGGGAGACGGCGGAATCATAATCCTTTTCACGTTGCAGAGTCTCGGCCGAGTTCACATAGCGTCTCGCCTTTTCAAGCATTCCCCGCAGTTCGTCCGAGAGCGTCATAGGAGGATTCCCTCGCGGCGGATATTTTCGAAGAGAGAGGACTTCCGTTCGCGCAGCCATGCTTCCGGAACAGGGTAGGCGGCAATCAGAACATCGTGTCGGAGGCAGATATCCGACAGCGCCTCGCTGAAGCGGTCAATTTCGCGGTATGGATTGACTTCCCCCGAGAGAATTACGACTACATCCACATCGGAGTCCTGATCGGCGGACCCACGAGCGTAAGAACCGTACAGGTAGATGCCTCGAAACCGGTCACCGTAAAGGTCGCTAAGAACCTTTTTGAACTCCTCGAGAGCTAACCGAACAGATTCGGGAAGTTTACGCTCGCTCATCTCTCAAACATCTCCTTCCGACAAATTAAGATTCTCTGAAGAGTTGTGGCGCATATGCGTTCGGGCTCGGGCGACCGGATTCATTATAGCACAACGTCTCGCCCTTCTTTTTCCTCACCGCGCGGAGGACGCGGAGTCTTGTGAAAAGTTGTTGACGATTCGACGAATGCCGTCTTGCAACACGACCACATTGAAATTCATCAGCAGGCCAACCTGCCATTCCCCCAGCTTCAGATACGTCAGAACCTGGGCCTCATGAATCGGTTCGAGAGAAGCTACGGCCTTGATTTCAACAACAACGCTTCATCAGCGAGTGCACCTACCAGTCTGAAAACCCAAAAGATTTTTGAAACCACAGATGCACACAGATGAAAATTAAATTGGTCCGGCGATACGCTTGACCTCGACTCTGGTATTTCCAAAATTGATCAGAAGACATATTTGCAGTCCTGTCGCTTTCAAGTAGTTCATGCATTGTGCGAAATGCACATCATCGAAAGCTTTGACTGCCTTCCTCTCCACGAGTACCTCTTTCTCGACCAGAAGATCCGCCACGTATTCTCCGACAACCTGCCCATTTATATAAAACAGACACTGGAAATTGCTGTTCCACAAGAAGACCGATTTTTTTTGAGTTCAATTCACAGCGCATTTTCATATACCTTTTCAAGGAAACCGCATCCCAAAGTGTTGCCTACTCGATACGCGCATCCAATGACCTTCTCCGTCAGCGGATTTAATCTGTGTGCAACTGTGGCCATCTGGTTGGTTGGTTGGTGCAGAGAAAACCTCTGAGAACGACAGCGAAAACAGCGAGTCAGTAAAAAACGGACGGTGCTCGGCGGGTGGTCGGCAAGCTTGCAACACAAGGAAAGCCCCCTGCTGGGGGAAACAGGAGAAGTGTTTTCTCTTGACAAGCCGCCTCTATTGGTTGGTTGGTTGGTTCCTTGATAAATGATATCTGAATGTTTTTAGAGACATCAATCTTTCTGGCTACCAACAGCTATGTTTTCGCCAAACCATACTCGCATCCTAGTTTCTTCAACGTCTTTCCAATCACCTTTTTCTAAACGAGAAACAATAAAATTGAGATGATTAATCCCGCAGGTTTTGCAATTGTGTGTAGTAATTCGTGTTCTCAAGTGATGGTTAGAACGTTCAGCGCTTCCCATATTGAGAGAATGAAATTCTAGAGCCTCAAGATACCTTTTTCTGTTCAACATATCTGCAAATGTATTCACCTGTTTAAAAAGGACCTCGCCTTCCCTTGTGTAACGATCCTGAGTACTGGTCTTGTTAAGGTATTTTGAGCACTTTTCGCAGTATGGAGAGTCGAGAAGAATGGCAAAAACCGCAAAACCACCAAGCGAAAAACCAATAAGCTGAATTACTGCGTATATATATCCCCACATTGAGCCGAGTTCTCCGGTTGATACCTTTCCTCTAAACGAAAGCGATGTATTGCGAATATATAAATCCAGGTAACTCCAGAATGAGAGGCCGTCCTTAACTCTGACACCATCGATCTCCAACAAATAGTAAGGAATATAGTGAACTAATAAATATGCACTGACAGAAGCAAAAATCATGTTAAGTGCAACACCACCCGCGGGTTTCTGATGGAACAGCTTTGCTCCCAAGAAATAACCGCTTGCAGCTGCAAAACCGGCCAAAATTGCTCCCACGGGAATTATAAACCAGAACATTAGGGAATAAAGGGCAAATCCTGTCCAGGCCTCGATCAGCCCAAGAACAACCCCGGTTAAAGCAGACGAGCCGACTCCCATTACGGCTATGAGAAAATGTCTATCAATACGAAGTTGGTTTGACATTCTTTGCCTCCTTATTTCTGATCAATATCTCAAACTTGGAACAGCACCACTATTATTAGGCAAGAGGAAACTCTCAAACAGCGCACCTTCGATAATATTTTTCGGTTTTATTATTAATGCAAATTTAAATTATTTCTAGTTATTTTTTTATCAAAAAGCTGGCATATTGTCAACTGCTTTAATTCCGTATGTTTTGGATATATTTTGTCCATTTTCACGATAGCTTTTCACTTGACATTTACATTTCACCTTTTATAGTATGGAGTTGATTTAACCGGACAAAGAATGGATACCATCTCAGTAATCGGGAGGAGTGATCCATCAATGAGGAGAAATCGCAGCCTAGTCCTATTCAAAACCCTCATCTTATTTTCAATTTTGGTAATTACATTTTGCCTGAGACCAACAGCAACTTTCCCGCAATTTCAGCAGTCTGGAAATGAAGGTGAATCGGCGGAATCGGAACACTCACCGGCACAAAAATCTGGCCTGAATATTCCATCATCCCAAGTGGAAAAAATACGCAATTTGATAAGAAATCTATTCACTGCGGAGTATGTCGAAGAGATTTATTTAGAGATTTCCGGCTATATGGCTTTATCATTAGATAAGGATATGCAACTAATGTTACAGAGAGAATTAACCGAAAGAGAAAGGGAACGACTCCGAATTTTTTGTTTAGAAAAGACACGCGAGTTCATGCCGTACTCGATTATTGAGGATTTGCTTTTGCCGGTTTTGGCAAAACATTTTTCCTACGAAGAGATTGCCAAGATAAATCAGTTTTACAATACACCTGTCGGAAAGAAGCTTACTACTCTCACCCCTGTAATTATGCGAGAGGCAGCAGCAGCCGGTGAGGAGTGGGGGCAAAACCTGGCCAATTCGGAATGGGCTGATTCCTTCATCAAAGACCTTCAGATTCAATTTCCGCAATGGTTTCCATCTGAAAAGGTCAGTGCCAACCCAGAAAAAACGTTGGTGTGGAGCGATAACCCGGGTTGGCGAGAAAGACATCTGAGACGTCGTTTCCAGAATCCTCTATTTCCTCCTTCATCGAGATTAGTAACTCAAGAAGAAATAGACGAAGCCGTACTTGAAGATATTTTTGAAGCTGTTGATGTTGAAATGAAAGTGTCGCAGTTTGTGGTAAGCATAAGCGAAATGCCAAAGGAAATGACATTTGAAGAAACCCATGAAATCCAAACCAAGGTGGATGAATTGTTAAATGCCTGCAAACTTTGCGGCAAAGGGTTGGATGAGCAACGAGAGGTTCTCGGAGAGATGAGGGAAGTTCTCATAAAAGAAATGCGTGCTGCAGCCAACCTTTCGCCTGAGGGAAAAGCTGCTTACAATAAAGCTGAATCCTTCTACGAAAAAGGAAGAGAGGTTTATTCCAATCTGTTAGTGTTGGAATTGCAGAGAATCCCAAAGAAAGATATTGTACCAACCATACTGTCCGCTGACATAGATGATATCACGGTCGTGTTAAAAACCATTCAGCATGAGGAAGGGGGGTTGGAGGTACTCAGATACGCAGCACAAAAAAAAGTGTCGGAACTGGAACGCGAAGGAATACACGTTCCTGGAATAGATGAAAAACTTCAAATCATAAATCACCACTTGCCCTCCGATTCATTGCTGGTACCATAAAGCGCCAAATGTAACGCTTGGAAACAGTTTTGAAATTTGCAGACAGGAGTTTCCATGAAGCCCCTTACACTCTTCAGCAAAGAAAATCAAATTCGAAAATAGGATTACATTCAATTCGATTGACGGCTAAGCCATCGAGTAGGAGAATGCTTAAAAAGTTTTGGCGTTCGGCTAGGTTGAATAAGCTGGCAATCATCGTCAAAGTTCGCTCAAAATTCCCAAGAAATTCATGCGATATCTGTGCCTGAAACACAGGTATTAAAGCCGTGGAATTGGTCACGCGAGGTGTAATGTCAGCGGTCACTCAAAACCCGCCACTCAGGGTCGAATCAAACCCAGCCATTTTGAGATGAGATGGTGTATATCTTCTTTGCACATTTGCAAAGGAGGTATGCATGGCAAACAGGCTCAAGATGGCAAGAATCCACGCAATAATAGGCTTGCTGGAGCGGAATTGGTCGTATCGGCGCATAGCGCGGGAGCTTGGAGTAGACCGCGAGACAGTGGCGCGATACGATCGGCTGAGGCGTAGCCGCTCAAACCCCGCCATTCCGACCGCCGGGTCTTTGCTCGGAGATTTGGTTTTTCCGGCGTCCGGGCATCCCCCAGGCAGGGATAGCCTGTGCGAGCCGTTCAGAGAGGCCATAGGGAAGAAGCTCGATCAGTGGCTGTCCGCCCAGCGGATCTGGCAGGATCTGGTCTATGAAAGCGGTTTCACCGGCTCATATTCCTCCGTGAGGCGTTTCGTCCGCAGGCTTGGCGCGAATACGGCGGTCCCTTTTCGATTACAGGCCCAAAAGGCTCAACCGTAATATGATTCCTTGAATTTGCCAAGCCGCGAGAAGTAATCGCTTGTTCCCTTCTTTGTTTCCAACGCGAAAATTTGCGATATCGCTTCAACGGAATTGAGCAGAAAGTGTGCAGCTGAAACCAAGAACATATAGATGTTTCTATCTGTAAATCCATGCAAAAGCCCCACGACATCTCCTTTTTGATTCCGCTTGAAATAGCTTGTAAGAGATGCGGGAGATGAATGGGCAGCCTCACTTAAATATCGATACATCGAATTATAATACAGCGTCAATCCTGCTTTTCGTGCAAGATTCTCTATCGTCTCAAAATGCTCTTTCTTGATTCCCTTAGATTCCATTATTTGAAGTATCGGCTGTAATTGGGACTCCAGCTTTTCCTTGCGGTCAGTGGTCGCATATTCCTTTAATGACGGAAGCACCTCATCTTCTAATGAATTAATGGCGACATTTATCGTCTTTAGCTTGTTCCTGATTTCGGTGTACGACAGATACAAGGAGTAGAATTCCCAATTGACGCAGCAAAGCTCCAATTGAACCAATGATTCAAGCATTCCTCTTAGCTGAATGGCTGTTTCCTCGAGGAATCCGCGATTACATAACAAATAGACGGCCTGAAATCCTTCCAAAAGTCGAGTGAACAAAACAGCCGCAGCGAGTTCTCGAACGTATTGATTATGGATTTTGAGTTGGCGTTTGATTGAACAGGCAAATCTGTTGATTTCGGAGCAGGATTCAAAAAGCCCCCTATGTTGTTCAAAAATCTGTCCGGCAGCAACTTCGGCCTCTTTGCTTAAAAATCCTTCTGTCTCAAAAGTCATCGTCAACACCAAGCCTTAGCACAGCGTTCCTCTTTTCTGTTCGTTTCACAATACAAGACCAGTCTGCGGAAATCTGCGCAATCCGCGGATTGAATCTTCAGCTCTGAACTTATCCCTATCTCCACAACCCCCTATCAAAGCTCCTGTACTGTATCGCCTCCGAAATGTGTTCCGCCCGGATGATCTCCGATTCCGCCAGGTCGGCGATCGTGCGGGCGACTTTCAGGATTCGGTCGTAGGCGCGCGCCGAGATGCCGAGATTCAGAATCGCCGCCTTCAGCAATTCCTTCGCGTCGTCGGTCGTGACGCAGTGCTTTTTCACCTGTTTCGGCCCCATCTGCGAGTTACAGCGGATGGAGTCCTTCACAAACCGCTCGCGCTGGAGATTCCGCGCCTTTTGAACCCGGTCCCTGATGGCTGATGACGGCTCGCCCGACGGTTCGGACGACGACAGCTCGGCGTATTTCAGACCCGGCACCTCCATGTGCATATCGATCCGGTCGAGCAGCGGTCCCGAGAGCCGCCCGAGGTAGCGGTGCACCGCCGACGGCTGGCATGTGCACTCGCGCCGAGGGTCGCCCAGGTTCCCGCACGGGCACGGGTTCATCGCGGCCGCGAGCATGAAGTCGGCGGGAAACGTGAGCGAGTACGCCGCCCGCGAGATTGTGACGCAACCGTCCTCGAGCGGCTGCCTGAGCGCCGCCAGCGCCTTTCGGTTGAATTCCGGCAGTTCGTCGAGGAACAGCACGCCGTTGTGCGCGAGGCTCACCTCGCCGGGTTTCGGATGGTTGCCGCCGCCCACGAGCGCGACATCGGAGATGGTGTGGTGCGGCGAGCGGAACGGGCGCGTGGCGATGAGCGCCTTGCCGGGCGGAAGCAGCCCGCTGATGCTGTGGATTTTCGTTATCTCGTGCGATTCGTCCAGCGCCATATCGGGAAGCACGGTGGCGAGCCGTTTCGCGAGCATCGTCTTGCCCGAACCCGGCGGCCCTATCATCAGCACGTTGTGCGCGCCCGCGGCCGCCACCTCGAGCGCGCGCTTCACGTGCGCCTGTCCCTTCACGTCCTGAAAGTCGATGGGATACTTCGAGCTCCGCTTGAACGCCGTCTTGAGGTCGATGGTGTGCGGCTCGATGGGCGCGAAGTCTTCCAGGAAATCGACGAGCGCGCGCAGCGTTTTCGCCGGTATCACCTCGACCTTGTCGACCACTGCGGCCTCGGCGGCGTTGTCGAGCGGAACGACGATGCCGCGCATCTTCGCCTTCGACGCCTGCAGCGTCATCGGCAGCACGCCCGCCACGCCTCGGATCGCGCCGTCGAGCGAGAGTTCGCCCGTGATATAGTAATCGAGAAACTTCTCGCTCTTGACTTGTTCCGACGCCGCGAGGATTCCGACCGCAATCGGGAGGTCGAACGACGAGCCTTCCTTCTTCACGTCGGCGGGCGCGAGGTTCACGGTGATGCGCTTGCTCGGGAGTTTGTAGCCCGAGTTCTTGATCGCCGCCGCCACGCGTTCCCTGCTCTCCCTGACCGCCGTATCCGGCAATCCGACGACCGTGTACGAGGGCAGGCCGCCGCCCAGATCCACTTCCACTTCCACCTGGTACGCATCGACACCGAACACGGAACTGCTGAAAATCTTCGCGAGCATGGCCTTCTCCGGTAGGTTGTCCAAAGGTAGAAAACGGTATCTTAAGTTATAGCCGGTGAAGCGCCGGTTTGTCAATGTTCACTAAAGCCTGGATGTTCCGGGGAGATAATAGAATCAAAAGAGCGCTTTCGGTGTTGCTTGTAGCGGGAACACACTCGCTGTCCCCTGAACGGAGCAACCGCAATTGAACCGCGAGGCAATTACACCGCTCGCCAAAGGCCGAAGCCTGAATCCGGGGATATGGATTTCTTGGTTCCGCGTCCCTGGAATAAGCAATCTACACCAAATCTCTTGCAGGGGAGCGCGGCCGTGCGCCCTTTTCTGTCATTCCGAGAAGCCATGCGACGAGGAACCTCTCTTTTCCTTCGGCAAGTTCGCCCAATTCGTCCAATTCGTGTTCCAGGAAAAACTGATTTTCTTTCCGTCGTTCCTGCCTCCCTGTCCGCCATTCCTGCGAAGGCAGGAATCCGGGATTCATGTCTCAAACGCCACGGCAAAAAAAGACACCGGAAACATTGTTGCACCGCAGAGACGCAGAGAGCGCGGAGAAGGAGGAAAGACTTTTTCAGTGGCGCGCTTCGCGCGGAAGTGCCGGAACACGAATGCCACGAATGTGTTCAAATCGCACAAATGAAAGGATGAAGGGCTTGATTGGACCACTAATTACGCGAATTACACGAAAAAGACATCAAGATCTTGGAACCGGCGAATGAATGCTGAAGGACGCGAAAGAAATACGATCGATCACAAACGCATAAAACTACTATTGATCCGCAAAGGCACGAAGGACGCAAAGAGAAAATTGCAGAGTCGCTGGCGCGAAGAAAAAATTTCTTCGTGGATCACGGGGGGAACCGGGCGACACGGGGAAGGGACGAAGGACGAAGATCGATCAGAGTTTCAGGTCCAAAGTCCAACATCCAAAGTCGTGAGTCAAAAAATTTGTGTGATTCGCCCAATTCGGTTAATTCGTGTTCTAAGAAAGGCATCAAGATTTCCATCCGCAGATCGCGCTGATTATCTTAGAACCGGGAACACCCCGTTCGCCGGGCTCACTCAGGGCAAGCTCATCGAGCGAATGGATAACGAGGGACACGAAAAAACGGAAGGTTTAATTTGACCGCGAATTACACCAATTAGTTGACACGTGTCGAATATCCGGAAGCCGAGGCCGAACCCATGAAGCAGTGTCGCGAACGGGTCGGCAAAGGGATGGGGGCGGCGCTCAATAACAAATTGACGCGACGACGCAACGATTTCTAAATGCAGGAGGTGAGATTCAGGGTCATGGTCTTCCATTTGATATATTGTTGTATTGCAGGAGACCCAACGGCTCACTGGTCCGCTTACGACAGGCGTTTTCTCCCGTGGACGAAGGCCAACGAACATTGACTTCCTTGTTGTGAAGATGATATTTTAAATTATGGAGTGTGGAGAAATCATTTTCAGCGGCCATGCCGCTCAAAGAATGTTCGAACGCAAGATTACTCCTGCTCAGGTGCGGGCGGTTCTTGAATCAGGGGAAATTATCGCGGAATACCCGGCGGACACGCCTTTCCCGAGTCGCCTGCTTTTTGCAGTCGTAGACGGGCGTCCTATTCATGTCGTCGCGGCGCTGGAAGAGGAACGAAAGAGGTGTTACGTTGTTACGGCATATGTTCCTGAAGTCGGAATATGGAGCGAAGACTTTCGCACAAGGAGAAACCTATGAAATGCGTTATCTGTAAACAGGGGGAGACACGCGCCGGCATGGCGACAGTCACGCTCCAACGGGGAGAAAGCACGATCATCATGAAGGATGTCCCCGCAGACATCTGCGAGAACTGCGGCGAGTATTACCTTTCGGAATCCATCACCGAAAAGGTAATGAATCGCGCCGAGGAATCAATTAGGAAAGGCGTTGAAATCGAAATTCTCCGTTTCGCGGCCTAGGAGCGCATCGGGAGAGCAGGGGCCGACTGGCCGCGCTTCATCCATCCCACCGTCCGGACCTTTCCGGTTTTCTTCTTGACGCTGCAAAGATTTCGGTCATCGTCTTGCATGGATACTTTGCCGTGTTGCAACGACCTGTTTCCCAAACTAGAAGACATTCCCCCTTTTTCACCGAAATGCGGATTGGTAGGCGCGAATTTATTCGCACGTGTTGGCTCTCACGTACAGATTAGACGCCCAAAAGAACAACGTGGACGTGGAATATCCGGTGAAAAGATGCTGAGGCCGAATGGGTTAAGCAGTGTCGCGAACGGGTCGGCAAAGGGATAGCGGACGTATTACATAAGAAACGGCGACGGCGCAAAAATCCTGATAATCGAATGTCTCCAGCTTCTCACGCAGAAAAGTAACTTTCTTGACAAAATTGCAATTAACATATTACCATACCGATTGAAACACGCCGGAATCTGCCAGGAGATTCTTAAGGGAGAGAAGAATGGATTCGAAAAAATTTATCACAAAACTGTTTACATTCGTAGCTGCAGTGGCTGCCCTTGTTGTTTCTATTCGCAGCTGTTCAGTAAGTGAAAAGGCATTAGACTACTCAGAAAGATTCTTCGTTTTGGAAAATAGACCATGGCTTAGATTGAAATTACATAGGTACCAGAACAATTCGTATTATTATATTTATAACGAGGATGGAAAAACTACAGTTGAGTATAAATGTCATATCGAAAATTTCGGAAAGCATGCTGCGAAAGACCTCTCTTTCTTTGTCGACGCCTTTTTAGGAGAAAAGGCTTGTCCTCTCGACGAAGACCTCCCAATAATTATGGAGCTTGCCCCCGGTGATAGTGAACCATTAATTATTACAACTCGCTTTCAAGGAGAGAGAGATGAAGATTCACCAGAGGCTTTAGTGAAAAGAATAATTGAAGAGCAAGGGGCAATTGTTGACATTGTTGCTGGATATTCTTCTAATTTAGAGCCATCCATGGAATATAAATCAAGAAAGAAATACCAAATTTACGGTAAAAGGTATACTCTGCTTTCAGCAGAATCGAAATGAATAATCATTATTATCAGATTTCGACCAAACATGTCCATGACGGACAGGGTATGGGGAAGCCTCTTTGGGCTACCCATAAAAAATATTCAAAAGGGTCTGGTTCATAAAGCCACACGCAAAGTAACCAAACATGATTTTGAGATTCTGACACGGCAGTGAGTTTTGCCTATTTTTGGAGGAAGCCTCGTGCCCGAGGATTCTGCCCAAATATTACGCGTGCTTGCTCAAATATCACGAGTGCTTGGCCAGATATTACGCGAGCTTGATTGGAACACTTTTATTGGTCTGCTAATCGGCGCCGGGATAACTTACTTTTTCTCCATCCAAAAAGATAACAAAAAAAGGGAGCAAACAAAAGAAGATTTTCAGAGAGGTCTGTGTTCCCAATTCAGAGAACTCCGACTTCGTCTTGCTAACACATGTTACCAAGAAATGGTTGAGATTGGTGGCGTTAATCAAGTTAACCTTCAAAGGCTCTGTAACAACCTTGTTGATATACAGGGAAATAAGGATGTTGAAAGATGGAGAGAATTGGCTGAAATGACGGATGATAAATTAACAAACATAGATGAAATTGTAAGTGGAAAGCTTCACCCCAAAATGGTTAATAAATTTAGAGTTCCAGCACTCGAAGCCGGAATTTCGTCCTTGCATCTATTAGGGGCAAATCATCAGCAATCTATATTCTCTGTAATGACAAAATTCGATTGGCTCAACGAGGATATTGAAAAGTATCAGTATTTTCTTGAAATGCAAATGCAAAATGAACCCGTCGGAAAAACAGAGAAGTGGATACGCCGCCGAATTAATGTGGCACACGTGATTGCAGGACGGGCCCTGAACATTCTTGACCAGATAACTGAGACCCTCAAAGAATTGTCTGGCGACACGGAGTTGAAAAATACTGGGAGGAGCTGAGATTGAAATACAACCATTTCCTGTCAAGAACGCAAAAGAACGAAGCTTATGAGATGATAAGAAAATGTGGTCTCGACCCGGCGTCCTTTGAATGGCAAGAAACCCGAGGCTGGCGATTTACCGAATATTGGGTTCACCGCCTTATTCACAAACCTACGGGATATTATTTTGTCTTCGACTTTGAAGGAGATTATTATATATCTCATTTCTCTCCTGGCGTAGAATATCCTATTGAACATGGGAGGTGGGGGAATTGGGAGAATACGAAAAAGTATTCTTTGTCCCCATGGCTCCATAGGGTCAAAAAGGAACACGAAGCTCCTGACCTTTGGAGTATCGCTTATCAGGAACGGGAAATGCTTGAGTTGGCCACGGCACAGCAAGAAGAGCAAAATGCACCTTTCACTGAGCAGGAGCAAGAAAAGATTTCTGTGATGCTTGGTGAGTTAAAGAGGTATGTACTGGAAACAAGGGGGCTTGTTGAAGAGCAGCAAGAAAAGGTGGAGAATGGTTTTCGTTATGTCGAAGGGGCATTAGCTCGACTGGGCCGTGTAGATTGGAAAAACATATTCATAACATTCTTGCTCAGCCTCGCCCTTACGCTTAGCTTCAATATGGATGAGGCAGGGGAGATTTATAAATTTGGAACCGCCCTATTTCAATGTCACCGATCGCTTCAAACCCCGCCAGTGATGGTCGGTTTAAAACCCGCCAT